>CAZISB010000001.1:0-41491 GCA_964541925.1 uncultured Acidobacteriaceae bacterium
GTGGCGATGAAATCGCCCAGGTCGCGGCTGCGCTTGACCGTACAGCACGCCGTCTGGAGGAAAACTTTGCTGCCGTGCGTGAAAGCCGCGCGGAACTTGAAGCGCTGCTCAACGGCATGGCAGATGGCGTTATTGCAATCTCTCCTGACATGAAGGTGCGCTGGGCCAACCAGGCAATCAATCGCATCATTCATCGCCGTGTCCCCATGGGTACGCCCGTGATAGAACTGCTGCGGCACCCGGATTTCCTCGCCACACTCAACGCCGTTCTCAAATCCGGACACCGGGAGCATTCGATTGCCGCCTCTCTTTCCGGACGCCGCTCTTACTCCATTACCGCTGAGCCTCTGCCCGATGGCGGCGTCGTGACCGTACTGCATGACATCTCTGAGGTGGAGCGCGTGGAAAAGACGCGCCGCGACTTCATTGCCAATGTCTCTCATGAGTTGCGAACTCCGCTTACCTCGATTCGCGGCTATGCTGAAACTCTTCTGGAATCTGACGGAAATCTCAATGACAGCACCCGCGAATTCCTGGAAGTGATCCGGCGCAATGCCGAACGCATGGGACGGCTCACCGAAGACCTGCTGGTGCTGGCGCGCGTTGAATCCGGCGAGGAAAAGCTGGATCTGCGTCCGCAATCGGTGCCCCACCTGTTGTCTGAGGCGGCTTCTTCCCTGCAGGAAAATGCGCGCACTGCCAACGTCGAACTCAAGGTTGAGTCGGTTCCTGATTGGCAGGTAACCGCTGATGGATATGCGGTCCATCAGGTCTTTGCCAATCTCATCAGCAACGCCCTGCGCTATGCCGCAAGCGGCAGGAAGATCATCATGGGAGCGCAGGAAAAACCTGAAGGAATTGAATTTTTTGTCCGCGACTTCGGCCCGGGCATCGCCTCAGAACATCTTCCGCGCATCTTTGAACGCTTCTATCGAGTGGATAAAGCCCGCTCACGCGAGAGCGGCGGCACTGGACTTGGCTTGGCAATCGTAAAGCACATTGTGCTGAACCACGGCGGGTCCGTGCGCGTGGAAAGCGCTGTTGGTCACGGCTCCACTTTCTTTTTCATTCTTCCCAAAGCTTAGCAACTTTTTCTCTGCTCAATTGCCGGCAGATTATTTTTAACATCCTATTCATCTTCTATTCATGCAGCGCTAACACTGCTTGCCTATAAAAAGTCGTTACCTTGCTCTCGCCAAAATCAGTGAAAAGTCTGATCAACGAATCGTTGTGTATTCGCATTTTCACGTTTTCCAGGGGTTCAAGGAACAGCAAACGGTCAACACATATCACCCTCGTTTGGAGGAGATTGGAATGAAATTGCTTAAAACCATCGTTCTTTTGTTATTGGTCCCCACATTGGCACTCGGGCAAAGCGCTAGTCCGTCCCCGGTGCAGAACTCTGATGACGCGAAGATTTCCCAGCAGATCAAAGGCCTGCAGGATGCGATTACGCGGCAACAAGAACAAATCCAGGCCCTCCAGCAGGAGCTTGTCGAACGCAGGAAGGCGGAAGCTGCTCCACATCTCGCAAATGCAGCGTTCACTACCGCAGCGGCGCCGGCCACAACCAACGTAGTCCAGGAGGCAGAGAAGACGAAAGAATCTCCGCTCTCCTTCCGCATCGGCGGTACTGATTTCACTCCCGGCGGGTTTATGGACTTCCAGAACATCTTCCGTACTGTGAATACGGGCGCTGTTGTGGGTACGAACTTCGGAGCGATACCCTTCAGCAACACCGCCGCCGGACACCTCACGGAATATCGCGCCACCGGCCAGTATTCACGCTGGAACATGAAGATCGGCGGCAAGTATGGCGCCAACAACATCACCGGTTATATTGAAGGCGACTTTAATGGCAACGATGCTGCTAACGTCTTCGCCACTACTAACCCGCACACGCTGCGCCTGCGGCTTTACTTCGCAGATATCAAACGCGGGATCTGGGAAGTCACTGCTGGCCAGGCCTGGAGCTTGATCACTCCCAACCGCGTCGGGACATCCCCGATGCCCTCCGATCTTGCTACCACGTACGCTCTTGACGCCAACATCCACGCTGGAATGCCCTACTCGCGCGATGGTCAATTCCGCGTAACAGTACGGCCGAGTGACCACTTCTCCTGGGCTGCCGCCATTGACAATCCGCAGCAGTTTACGGGCGGTGAAGTTACGGTCCCTACCTCCTTTGCCGCGGTATTGGGCAACACTGGCAGCGGACAGAGCCAGATAGATGGCAACGCAACGGCCGGTACTCCTAACCTCTTTCCTGACATCCAGACCAAAATGGCATTTGACGTGAAGCCCGGCGGGCGCGCGTTTCACCTGGAAGCCGGCGGCGTCTTAACCTCTGCAAAGGTTGCGGTATTGCCCACAGCGGGTAGCGGAATCACAACGTTCTCCAAGCACTCCAGCGTGGGCGGCTCTGGCATGGTCGGGTTCAACCTCGAACTGGTAAAAAACTTCCGCGTCATGGGTTATGGCATTTACGGCAGCGGTACTTCACGCTACTTCAACGGACTCGGGCCGCAGTTTGTGGTTGCGCCGGTCCCGGTAGGCACAGGCTTTGACGTTGTCACTTCCATGATTCATTCTGGCGCAGGCTACGGCGGATTCGAGTTCAACCTCGGACCCAGGACGCAGATCGGAACGTACTACGGCGGCTACTACTTCCAGCGCAATAGCTTCAATGATCTGACGGCTGCGGCAATTGCCGCTCCGGTTTCCTGCAAACCGGGATCACCTGCAATTAACCGTCCTTGCATCGGCTTCGGCGGAACTAATTCTGCGAACAACAATAACCGTGCGATCCAGGAAGGCAGCATTGTCTGGGTGCAAACCTTGTGGCGCAATCCGCAGTACGGGGCGTTACAGTTGATCAATGACGCCAGCTACTCAACCCGTTCACCCTGGTTCATCACGGCTGGTGCTCCCAAGAACGCGCACATGTTCATGGACCATCTCGCCATCCGCTATGTGATCCCATAGCAACCATTTCTCCCTGCTTTACTTCTTCACGAGCGCTGGTCGGCCCCAGCGCTCTTTTTTCTTTCGCCCCACAGACCATTCGCCGGCCGATCTCAATCATGTTTTAACAATCATTTAACACGCCTCTGTTACGGTCATTTTGTAAAAACACGCTGAAGCACTTTTTTTGAGGAGGGACTGTGAGATTCAGAATTCTAATGGCCATGGCGCTCATTGCAGCGTTGGCCGGAGTAAGCAGCGCGGAGACGAATTTAAACGGTGCGGGAGCTACGTTCCCCAACCCTATCTACCAGAAGTGGTTTACGGAATACCACAATGCGCATAACGACATTAAGATCAACTATCAGTCGATTGGCAGCGGCGGCGGCATCAAGCAGCTGCAGGCAGGCACAGTTGATTTCGGCGCCAGCGACGGCCCAATGACCGATGAGCAGCTTTCCCAGACGCCGATGAAAGTCTTCCATATTCCTACCGTTCTTGGCGCGGTGGTGCCCACTTATAACATTCAAGGCGTTACCGGCGAACTCAAGTTTTCCGGAGAAGTGCTCGCTGACATCTATTTGGGCAACATCAAGAAGTGGAACGATCCAAAACTGGCGAAGGAAAATCCGGGAGTGAAATTTCCGGATGAGGATATCGCCGTGGTCCATCGTACTGACGGCAGCGGCACCACCTACATTTTCACTGACTTCCTCAGCAAAGTAAGCCCTGCCTGGAAGGACAAAGTCGGAAAGAGCACCTCTGTGAACTGGCCCGTTGGTCTGGGCGGCAAAGGTAACGAAGGCGTTTCCGGAATGGTGAAGCAGACTGAAGGCAGCATTGGTTATGTTGAGCTGATCTATGCTCTCTCCAACAAGATGCCTTACGGCAGCGTAAAGAACGCCGCCGGCCAGTTCGTAAAAGCCAGCCTGGAATCCGTTACCGCAGCCGCTGGTTCGGTGAAGGACATGCCGGACGATTTCCGCGTCTCCATTACCAACGCACCCGGCAAAGAAGCTTATCCGATCAGCAGCTTTACCTGGCTTCTGGTTCCAGCCGAGTGGGCGGATGCCGGCAAGGAAAAGGCTTTTGTTGATTTCCTGAACTGGATGGTTGATAAAGGCCAAACCATGACCAAGGAACTCGCCTACGCGCCCCTTCCGAAATCAGTAGCGCAGAAAGTCAAGGCTCGGATCAAGGAAGTGAAGGCCAAAGGGCAGACGGCAAAGAAATAACCCCCAAAGCCGCAGGATGCACCTATGAAACCCGCTGAACATCGTGCATCTGCAGCTCAATTAGAACGACACTTCGTTCCTTACTCCTTCTGAGCGCTGGTTTTACCAACCAGCGCTCTTTTTTTAACAATCTATTAACAATCGTCTGCTAGCTTCCAAGCATGCATACAGTTCCCGAACCCAGGTCACCCCGCAACGCGCAAGTGTCTGAGGAATCGGCAGCTTCGGATAGCTCAAGTAGCTCTGAGAAGCTGAGCGTGGTGCCCAAAAGCCGTGTTGGAGCGCGGGAAAACTTCTTTGCAGATGCAGTATTTCGCGGCATTGTAATTCTCTGCGCCGTGGCGGTGCTCGCGATTGTCGGGCTGATCGTTTCGCAACTGGTTACGCAGTCGCACCTGGCGATGAGCAAATTTGGCTTGAAGTTCCTGTTTAAGCAGATCTGGGACCCGGTTGCTGAAGACTTTGGCGCTCTGCCCTTCATCTTCGGAACAATTGTCTCTTCGCTGATCGGCTTGGCGATTGCCGTCCCCCTCTCCGTGGGAACAGCGCTGTTCCTGACTGAGCTGTGCCCCAGACAGCTTCGCGCTATCCTGTCTTTGCTGGTAGAACTGCTGGCCGCGATTCCAAGCGTGATTTACGGCCTCTGGGCAATCTTTGTGCTCTCGCCTTTCCTCCGCGTTTATGTGGAGCCGTTCCTGGCAAAATACTTCGGCTGGACCGGCCTGTTCAGCGGTCCCAAGTACGGATGGGGCATGCTGGCTGCTGGAGTAGTTCTGGCGATCATGATTATTCCCATCATCGCCTCCATCACCCGCGAGGTGATCACCGCGGTGCCGCGGGTGCAACGTGAAGCTTCTCTGGCTCTGGGCGCAACCAAATGGGAGATGCTGCGCATGTCCGTTCTGCGCAACGCGCGCCCCGGAATCTTCGGAGCTGTGATCCTTGGTCTGGGACGCGCCCTGGGTGAAACCATGGCTGTAACCATGGTGATCGGCAACCGTCCGGAGATCGCTAAATCACTCTTTGCCCCAGGCCATACACTGGCCAGCGTGATTGCCAACGAATTCTCTGAAGCTGTTGGGAACGTGTATCCGAGCGCGCTGGTGGAAATGGCCCTGATTCTCTTTGTGATTACTCTTATTGTGAATGCTCTGGCCGGGTTGCTGGTTTGGTCCATTACCCGGGGAATGCCGGCGAGGGCCCTTGCCTAAACCTGTACACACAATTTCTGTTCGACGCAGGCTTTCAAATGGCTTGGCGCTTGGCTTGATCACGCTTGCCGCGCTGATCGTGACGGTTCCGCTCTTCCTGATCTTGGGGACCGTAATCTATCGCGGCATTGGCCAGCTCAACTGGACATTTCTTACGCACATTCCCCAGGGCCCTGGTGAAGAGGGCGGCGGCATGGCCAATGCGATCCTCGGTTCACTCATGCTGCTCGGCTTTGCCAGCCTGATTGGCGTTCCACTGGGAATTGGCGCAGGCGTATTTCTGGCCGAATACGGCCGCAACAAGTTTGGCAACATCGTCCGCTTTACCGCCGACTCTCTGAATGGCGTGCCTTCCATCGTGATCGGCCTCACGGCGTATGCGCTGGTGGTTGTTCCGCAAAGGCATTTTTCCATGCTGGCTGGCAGCGTTGCTCTGGGGATCATGATGATCCCGACAATCTCCCGCACAACGGAAGAGGTCTTGCTATTGGTCCCGCAGGCGATTCGCGAAGCCGCTCTGGGACTTGGCATTCCCAAGTGGCGAACGATTCTTTCCGTTGTGCTCCGCACTGCTAGCGCGGGAATTATCACCAGTATCATGCTGGCCTTTGCGCGTATTGCAGGCGAGACTGCGCCGCTCATGTTCACTGCATTCGGCAATCAGTACTGGAACACCAACGTCAACCAGCCCACAGCCGCGCTGCCGCTGCAGATATTCGCCTACGCCATCATGCCGTATGATCAGGCGCATGCGCAGGCCTGGACCGGCGCCCTGGTTCTGATCTCAATCATTATGATCACAGTAATCCTGTTCAGATTTCTTGCCAGCCGTGGCACGATCAAAGGAGCCAGCTAATGGATGCCGGCATTCATGTAGCGGATCTGAACGCCTGGTTCGGCCCAAAGCAGGCTCTTTTCAACATTGGGATGGAAATCCCCGCAAAAAAAGCCACGGCCATCATCGGTCCTTCCGGCTGCGGAAAATCAACCTTTGTGCGCTGCCTCAATCGCATGCATGAGACCCTTCCTGACGCGCGCGTCGAAGGCAAAGTCTCCATTGGCGATCTTGATGTCTATGGCAAGGGCGTTTCACCTGTCTGGATCAGGCGCCGTGTCGGCATGGTCTTTCAAAAACCGAATCCATTCCCGACCATGAACATCTATGACAACGTGGCCGCCGGGCTGAAGTTAAATGGTTTTCGTAATCGCCGCGAATTGGATATGGTGGTTGAGCGTTCACTGAAACAAGCGGCTCTTTGGGACGAGGTCAAAGACGATCTGAAAAAGAAATCTGGCGCCAGTCTCTCCGGCGGACAGCAGCAGCGCCTCTGCATCGCTCGGGCTCTCGCAGTTGAGCCGGAAGTCCTGCTCATGGACGAGCCTGCCTCTGCGCTTGATCCTATTTCCACAGCTAAAATTGAAGATCTGATTTTTGACCTCAAAAAAGAATATACAGTTGTGATTGTCACGCACAACATGCAACAGGCGGCGCGCGTGGCAGACTTCACAGCCTTCTTTCTTATGGGCAATATGGTTGAGCTGGATAAAACGGAAAAAATGTTTACCAATCCTTCCGACAAGCGCACGGAGGATTACATTACCGGGAGGTTTGGATGACTCGCACGCGCTTCCACCAGGGACTTGACGAACTTAAACAGAAGCTGCTGGTCATGGGTGGCATGGCAGAGCAGGCCGTGGAGCGTGCAGCCCGCGCTTATCAGAACCGCGATCTCACTCTCTGCGAGCTGGTGCTGCGTGATGAATCCAAGATCAATGCCGCTGAGCGCGATGTGGACGAACTCGCGGTTGATCTCCTCGCCATGCAACAGCCCATGGCGATTGACCTGCGCTTCGTGATCTCCTGCATCAAGATCAACGCCGATCTGGAGCGCGTGGGCGACCAGGCTGTAAACATCGCTGAGCGCGTAATGGACCTGGCAGCGCGCCCGGATTCCGTGGTTGATGTGGACATTCCCCGCATGGCCCAGCTCAGCATCAGCATGGTGCACGACGCCCTGAATGCCTTCCTTAGCGCTGACGTTGACATGGCGCAAACCGTGCTCGAGCGCGATGACCTGGTAGATAACATGAACCGCGAAATCTTCGAGACCGTGGATTCAGGCATGTCCCGGTCAGATACCAACCATCGTAACCTGCTGGATACGCTGATTGTTGCCCGCAACCTGGAACGCGTGGCAGACCACGCTACAAACATCGCTGAAGACGTGATCTTCTGGGTTCGCGGCGCTGACGTGCGGCACCATGCACAGGGCTAGACAGGCGACCTATACAAATATTGAATTGCGCTGCGTAGTAGCGTTCGGCATCAAACCATTAAAATGGATGCAGGGCGTAAATCGTCGAGAAATGGCGCCAGACCGGACGCTACGCAGCACATGAACCGCTCTGTTTCAGATCCATCTCTTTATATCAATCGCGAAACCTCGTGGCTCGCCTTCAATCGCCGTGTTCTGGAGGAAGCCAATGACGCGCGCAATCCTCTGCTGGAGCGCGTGAAGTTCCTGGCTATCTCGGCCAGCAACCTCGATGAATTTTTTGAAGTGCGTGTTGCCGGCCTTCTGCAGCGCATTGAAGAAGGCTTCATTGACGCCGGTCCTGACGCTCTCACTGCTCAGCAGGAGCGTGACCTGATTGCCCGGGAGACCCACAAGTTCGTCGAAGAACAATACGAGTGTTGGAACAACAGATTGCTGCCCGCCCTGGCCCGAGAAAACATTCGCGTGCTCGAACTGAAAGATCTCTCTCCCGAGCAGGAAGCATTCATTGATTCCTATTGCGAAAAAGAAGTTGATCCACTGCTAACGCCGGTCACAGTTGATCCCGCGCATCCGTTTCCGCGTGTTTTGAATAAAGCTCTGTGCATTGCGCTGCTGCTGAAGCGCAAGCGCCGCGCCAGCGGAACTTATGTGGGCGTCATCACTGTACCCCGCGCGCTGCCCCGGCTGGTGCGCCTGCCCTCCAAGGCCGGCAGCGATTTTATCTTTCTGGCAGATCTGCTCACGTATCATGCTGCCCGCATGTATCGCGGTTATGACATTATTTCTGCCGCATCGTTCCGCGTCACGCGTAACAGCAATCTCTACCTGGAAGAAGAAGAGACGCGCAACCTGCTTGAGTCAGTCCGCACTGAGCTGCACCGCCGGCGCAAGGGCGACGCCGTTCGGCTGGAAATTGATGCGAGCGCAAGTTCTGAAATCGCTCGCCGGCTCCAGCAGACTTTTGAACTGGAAGACTGGCAGATCTTCTATACGCAGGGCCCGGTGAATCTCTCGCGACTCTTCAATTTCTACGATCTCGAACGTCCTAACCTCAAGTACCGCACATTTGTTCCACGCGAACTGCGGCTTCCCGTCACCAGTAAAAATATCTTTGCTGAGCTGCGCAAACGCGACGTGCTTCTGCATCATCCTTATGATTCCTTCGATGCCGTGGTTGATTTCATTGACACTGCAGCTACTGATCCTGAAGTAATTTCACTGAAGCAAACTATCTACCGGACCAGCAGCGACTCTCCAATCGTCCAGTCTCTTATCTCCGCCGCCGCCGATGAAAAGGAAGTCACGGCCGTTCTGGAGCTAAAAGCCAGGTTTGACGAGGCTTCCAACATTCAGTGGGCGCGCATGCTGGAAGATGCCGGCGTGCAGGTGTATCACGGTCTGGTGGGTCTCAAGACGCACTGCAAGCTGTGCCTGCTAGTGCGCCGCGATCCGGATGGGGTAACGCGCCGCTATGCGCATATCGGCACGGGAAATTACAATCCTGCCACCGCACGTTTTTATACTGACGTAAGCTTGCTCACCTCATCGCCGGAAATTACTTCGTCCGTGCATTCGGTTTTCAATTATCTGACCGCTTATTCTGAGGCCCCCAGCTATTCTCCACTGGCCATTTCGCCGATCAATTTAGCAGCTGACGCCCTGGCGCAAATCAATCGCGAAGCGGAGCACGCGGCCAATGGCCGCCCTGCGCAAATTATTGCGAAAATGAATGCGCTGCTCGACAAGAACATCATCGAAGCGCTCTATCGCGCCTCGCAGGCCGGAGTGCAGATTGATCTCATTGTCCGCGGCATGTGCTCTCTGCGTCCCGGCGTTCCGGGCGTGAGCGAGAACATCACTGTACGCAGCATTGTTGGCCGGTTCCTGGAGCATAGCCGCATTTTTTATTTCGCCAATGGCGGCGATGAAGAGATTTATGTTTCCAGCGCCGACTGGATGCCGCGCAACCTCTACGAACGTGTTGAGGTGATCTGCCCGGTGATTGACCCTGCGCTGAAGATGCGGCTGCAGAGTGAAATTCTAGGCGCTTATCTGGCCGATAATGTCAAAGCGCGTTTCCTGGACCGTGCTGGCCATTATTCTCGTGTGAGCCGCCCGCGCGGGCAGAGAGAGTTTTGTGCACAGGATTTCCTGATCGCAGTGGCGGAAGGCACTGCCACCGCGGCTGATATACCTGAGCAAGTGATGCCTCGCGTGCGCACCGCCCCTTCTCGCGCAAAGAAACAGGTAGTGCACCGATAAAAGATTATGATCGTTTATTTTTTGAGACACGCCTCCGCCGGCAAAAGCACACTCAATCCCAAACAAGATGAACGCCGCCCGCTGGATGAAGATGGAATTCTGCAATCGCGTTATATAGGACGCATGCTGGCGAACCTTGATGTACAGGTTGATCAAATCATCAGCAGTCCGCTCAAGCGCGCACGCCAGACGGCCTCACTGGTCGCCAACGAGCTTGCGTTTGAGCAAACCGTGCAACTGGATGAGGCATTGCGTCCGGAAGCTGAGTTTGAGCAGTTCCAGGCCATGCTGGCCCGCTACAAAAAATACGATGAGATCATGGTCGTGGGACACAACCCAAGTTTTACCGAATTTCTGAGCAAGTCAATTTCGGGCGGTAGCGGAACGACGCACGTTGATTTTAAAAAGGGCGCTGTAGCTAAAGTGGATGTAGAGGGGCGCAACGGCACCCTGCAGTGGCTTGTCACGCCTAAGATTGCACGCGCGCTTCAGGCCAGCTTGAAAGTTAGTTCGCGGCCAAAGACTTCGCGGAAATAAGAAACCTCTTTTTCCCCGGCCCACAACTCCAGGTCTGCTCCGCCGCGGTGCGCTTTCGCAATAAGAGTAACGTCGCCGTTCCGGACCACCGCGCGCACGGAATCCACAGCGGAGCGGCGTCCCTGATTCAATGCGCGAGCCACACGCAGAACAGCAATGGATTTGATCACGTCTGATCTGATCTGTGCCGGCAAAAGCTTGATGAGCCGGTCGCGCAACTGGGGCTTGGAATTTCCCTGAAACCGTCCAATTGTCGCGATGATCGAGCGCTGCAGCGGGGTAAAACCGAAGAGTTCGGAGCTTGAGATCACATAGTATGCATGCCGATGCAGCCCAACCGGGTTGATATACATGCCAACTTCGTAGAGCATGGCGGCTGCAGCAATCCACTCACGCCAATCTTTCGTCAGGCCATGTACGCGGCGCAGCTGATCGAACAATGAGAGGGCCAGCTTTCGCACCTGCTCAGCATTTTCACGGTCAACGCCGTAGCGTTTTCCTGTGCTGAGCAGCACATCCTCGCGATCAGACTCCAACTGCCTTCGCGACCGCGAGCGCTGGTCATACTCGGCAGCCATCTGTGCCAGAATTCCATCGCGCAAGCCCAGCGGCGAATAACGAAAGCCCCTCAACCCGCAGGCGTGCAGCACATGAGCATAGACAGCGGCGCCCGCAACAATGATCTGGGCACGCTTCTGGTTGATTCCTTTAATGGCGGCGCGCTGGCGCAGCGTCAATTTTGAAAGGCGCTTGACCAGCTTGTCCGCCATCATTTGCGAGACGCCTCCGCCGCGGGTCAATTCCAAGGTTTGCGCTGCGCCGGCCAGCGCTGCTGCAGTGCCTGACGTGGCGATCACGGTGCTTGCCTCCGCACGGATGATGTGCCGCGAAACATGGGCCACTTCCTGGACAATAAATTCATGCAGGCGCTTCAGCTCGTCTTTGTTCGGCGGGTCATGATGGATGAATTCCTGTGTGAGCCTAACTGCGCCAATCGGCAGCGTGACGATCTCTTTGATATGGCCCTTTTCAGAAAGAGTAAGCTCGCAGCTCCCGCCACCCAGATCAATCAAAAGCAGCTTGGGCGGTGGCGTCCGCAAATTTGCTATTACGCCAAGGTGGATCAGGCGGCCCTCTTCCAGGCCAGTGATGATCTCAAGCTTCCAGCCGGTAGCAGTCTTCAGCCAATCGGCAAAGACGTGGCCGTTGGTGCTGTCTCGCAGTGCACTCGTGGCGACGACCCTTGTGCGCTCCACGGCATAGCTCTGCGCGGCTTTGTGAAAGCGGCGCAACACCTTGAGCGTGTGCGCCATGGCTTGTGGGTCAAGATTGCCGTCACGGAAAACGCCTTCTCCCAGTCGCGTGACCTCGCGGTCCTGATGCAATGCAATCAGGCGGCCGCGGCGCATCTCGGCGATGCTGAGCCGCACCGAGTTCGAGCCGATATCAACCGCGGCAAATACCGGCATGGCTTATCAGGCAGATCGCGCGAGGCTTTGCGCGGGCTGAACAGAACGGGAAGGCTTCCGCGCAGTTTGTGAAGTGAATAACCGGTTTACAGCGGAAATTGCAGAGGATTGCCGTGCCGCGAAAAGGGCGCGCACCTCGCGCAACAGCGCGCAGTTCACTCGATCAGCAAAGCGCTTCTCCGCAAGGGCAGTCAGCTCCTGCCAGTCATGCCATTCGCCCACGGAATCTTGCACCTTTTTCAAATCGTCCACAAAGGCCTTCCGCTCCGGCGAGTCTTCGGCCAGTTCAGCCAGATACCGGACCTTTTTCAGTTGAATGCGCGCTTCATGCAAACGGCTGGGCTTCATTGATTGACGCTCAGAAAAATCGTCGGCCATACTGGTCAATTGAAGACGAGCCTCTTCCAGCGGCGCCAACGGCCGGTTTGGTCCAGAAGGGCCATCCGCAACTTTTTCGGCGATCCGCTCCATGCGGGGAAGAAATTTACTGTCGCCAACTTTCTTGATTGCAGACTGCAGGCGGGCAGCCTGCCGCTCCCGCTTTTTGTCCAAAATACCTGCTAAGGTTTTGCGATCTTTCGCGGTAGAACCATTTCCCAGGCGATCAAGAAGCTTCTTTTGCACATCAATATCGCGCACTTTTCCGGCGCGCTTGCGCAGCGACTCCAGCTTTTCCAGGCTGCGGTCCAGCTTCTTGCCCAAATCAGGATTTGCGTAGCTGATCAGGCTTTCAATGCGTCGAATGGTCGTGCGAAGCTTGTGCACACTCTTGGGGGTTGCTTCGTAAGAGAGTTTGGAAATAACTTTAGAGAGGTCTTGTGTAAGACCCCTGACTTGTTGTTGTTCAAGGAGGGTCATGTATAGGATCAGGCCGTGCCCTATTTTAGATGACAATCCAGCAGCAAACGTCTCCGCAAAATAATTGCCTGTGGAAAACTAATATCCTTATTGTTTTGTGTAACATACAAATTGATTTGCTAAAATTGTTGACCAGTTTATAGTAGTGAAGCAGGCGATGGAGTTCGCCTTTAACCGCCTACTGACGGCTGATGACTCCTACCAAAAAACATTTTGGAGTCACAGCATGCGTTCTCTGATCGAATGGAAACCCTATTTCTGGATCTCACTTGGAGCTCTCGCCGGCGCTAACCTGCGCTACTTTCTCACGCGAATCATTACCCGCTTCAGCGACGCGGCTTTTCCCTACGGAACACTCGTCATCAATGTGAGTGGCAGCCTCATTCTGGGATTTTTTCTGGTATGGACAACGGAGCGCGTGCTGGCTGATCCACTCTGGCGTCTGCTGGTTGCGATAGGCTTCTGCGGATCGTACACAACATTTTCCAGCTATGCCTTTGAAACCATGGTGTACTTTCAGCAGGGACACTGGGCGTTGTTCGCGATGAATATCCTCACCAACAACCTCCTCTGCCTTGGTGCTGTGCTGGCCGGCGGAGCAATCGCGCGCGCCATTTAAAGAACGCACCGGTACGTATAAAATTTCACCAGGGAAGGAAGCTGGTTTGGATTCTCAATGACTCAGCCCCGCATTGCAGTTCAGGTTTCTATTTATTTGAATGAAGCCGACGAGTGGCATCGCAAGCCGCTGCACCTGGAGCTTCTCAAGTTTCTGCGCGAGCAGCAGATCGCCGGAGCCACCGTGCTCCATGCCGTGGCTGGGTTCACCGGCCGCGGCCGGGTCAAGACGGCAACACTGGTGGATGCCGGCGGCAAGCTTCCCATTGTGCTGACTTTTGTTGATACTGCAGACCACATTGATCGCGTGCTTCCTCAAGTCAAGGAGATGGCCGGCCACCGGCTCATCGTGCGCGAAAACGTCACGATAGAAGCAGGCGAATTTGAATGACTTTAGATTTGCAAGAGGTTCCCGCCCGCTAATTACATTCAAAGTCCGCTGGACAGTAATTTGAATTTTGTGGCACAGGCACTCCTGCCTGTGCTCAATGAAATCAGAAGGATGCAGCCACAGACAGGAGCGAAGGATGCAGCCACAGACAGGAGCGTCTGTGCCACATTGCTCCAGACCGGCTCTGAAATTCAAGGTGCTATAAAATCTAAAAGGGCGCCGAAACTGGGCGCCCTTTTCAATTACGGTGTTCACGTTTTACGGGGCTTCGATCAGTTCCACCTTCCCGTCTTTCTTGCGATGCAGCACTTTGACTTTGCCCTGAAGGTCGCGGAAGACAAAAACTTCACGATCGCGGAATTCAGCTTCTTTGACTGCTTCTTCCAGCGTAAGCGGCTTGAATGAAACCGAGTCAGAGCTTTTGGTCACGTGCGCTTCCGTGATTTTAATCACGCTGGGAAAGGTGTGGACCTTGACCGGCACGGCGGTCGTCAGGTCGCCTCCCACAGCAACTGACACGATAAGCTCTTCCGGCTGGATCGCCGCCTTTTCCAGCTTTTTGCGCGCCTGGCGTTTTTTACTTTTCCAGCGCGTCTTATATTTCACAGCCTGGCGCTCGATGCGATCCAGCGCTTCGCCAATCGCGGCGCTCATATCCATGGCTTCAGAGAGGCCGACGATCGGCGGATGATTGCGCACGGTAATCGTGATCTCCGCAATGTGGCGCCGCTTCTCCGTGGAAAGGACCACGTGCGACTCAAAGTTGCTGCCTAAAATTTTCTGGATTTTTTCAAGCCCGCCTTCGACCTGCTTGCGGGTAAGAGGAGTGATTTCAAACTGACGGCCAGTATATTCGACGTTCATTGACTCCCTCCTGAAATGTTTGCCAATCAAGAGTCGTCTGCCGGGTGCCTGGGAGGTTACGGCACGGGTACAGGCGGCTATAACGCCAATTCCGGAGCGCCGGCGCATAGTGAGGCCGCGGTCCCGGTCTAGCTCTTTACCCTCCTTTGGTGCGTGCTGGGAATTTTCATGTCTTCACGGTATTTGGCGACCGTACGCCGCGTCACCTGAATGCCTTGAGATTGTAAGATGCGGGTAATCTGGTCATCGGTTAGCGGATGCGCCGGATCTTCTTCTTCGATCAATTTCTTAACGCGCCGCTTCAATATCAGTAACGATGTCCCTGCGCCTTCCGGTCCTTGCACGCTCTCAGAGAAGAAGTAGCGCAGCTCAAAAACCCCTTGCGGGGTATGGACGTACTTGCTGGCAACGGCACGGCTCACTGTTGAAGGATGAACGCCGATCTCCTCCGCCACCTCTTTAATCATCATGGGCTTGAGCTGATCAATGCCGTGGTCCAGAAATTCTCCCTGGCGTCCAATAATGGCGTAGCAAACTTTCAGGATTGTCTGCCGGCGCTGCTCAATATTCTTGATGAGCTGAACGGCTGATTTATATCGCTCTTTTACATACGATTTAACGTCGCGCTCTACGCCGCCATCCTGGTTCAGCATGCGGCGATACGTGGGGCTCACGCGAAGCTGCGGCAGGTCTTCATCGTTCATCAGCACCAGATATTCATCGCCGTGCTTCACAAAGGCCACGTCCGGCTCAATCAGCTTGGGCTCAGTCTTGTTGTAACGCAGGCCGGGCTTAGGATCGAGCGTGCGGATAAATTCATGCGCCTGGATTACGGACTCCATTGGCCGCGTAATGGCCTTAGCAATCTCTTTATATTGCTTGTTCTGCAGGAAATGGAGCTGCTTATCCACGATCTTATAAGCGTCTTCTACAACCTGGTCATTCTCAGGATCGTCAGAGCCTTCCATCTCACGCGTCTTGAGTAGGTACTGCAGCTGGGCGAGCAGGCATTCACGAAGATCACGCGCGGCAACACCGATGGGATCGAACTGCTGAATTAAGGCAATCGCCTCTCGCAAATCCTCGCGCGTAAATTGCAAGACAGGCGTCATGCCGTTGCGCTTCTCGGCAGCCACAGCATCAGGAGCCGGCTCGTGCGAAATCACAAGCTCCAAATGTGAAGGCTGCTGGGTAACTTCCTTTTGCTCCGGCTGCTCGGTTGGGGTTGCCTCTGCAGATGGCGCTTGCTCTGTGGGCTCGGCTTGAGCGATGCCCATCAGTTCGTCTTCTGACGCGGTGAGGTATCCATCTTCATTTAAGTTCCCGATAACCAACTCGGCCGCGGCATGGACCGTGGGGCGTACATTCACAGAGCCTAACTGCCACATGAGATGGTCTGTCAGCGTACCCGGCTTGGAAAGGAAGTTCTCAAAAGAAGGGCGCTCGATCTCTTCCAGATCGGCGGAGTTGCGGTAGCCGGGATCCAGATAATCCTTGAAAAAAGTGCCAAAATCTATCTCGTCAAAGGGATCTTTCTTGTCGGCTTCGGGAGCAGTTTCTTTGTCCTTGTCCTTGATGTCCAGCGAGTCCTGGCGCTCCTGAGCCTCTTCGCGTCCGGCAACTTCATCCAGCAGCGGGACCGAGGAATCCAGCTCTTCCAGAACAGGGTTCTCTACCATCTCAGTGTTGATCATCTCGCGCAATTCAAGCTTGTTGAGCGCGAGAACACTCACCATCTGAACCAAGCCTGGAGTGAGGATTTGCTTCTGAGAGACCCTCAGATTGAGTTTGTTCTGGAGTAAAACCATTCCCTGCTTCTTTTTTCTTTCACTATCCCATTTCAAGCCGCGCCCTGAAAGGGTACGCTGGTAATTTGAGCTTTCTTGAGCTGCTTATAACCACCTTACCAAATATCCGCGCCGCTGGAGCGCGTTGCCACTGATAAAAATTTTTTCAAAGAACAAATTTTCTCTTGCATTACACAAAAGAAAAACTTTCTCCTAAATACACTCTCTTTACCTCCGGATCATTGCCTAACTGCTCCGGAGTTCCTGTGCGGAAGATCCTTCCTTCATTGATGATGTAAGCACGATCAGTTACTGACAGCGTCTCGCGCACGTTGTGATCGGTGATCAGCACGCCGATGCCGCTGCCTTTGAGATCAAAAATAATTTTCTGCAGGTCGAGCACGGCAATGGGATCGATCCCTGAGAACGGCTCGTCCAGCAGGATGAATTTCGGCGCGATACAGAGAGCGCGGGCGATCTCAACGCGCCGCCGCTCGCCGCCTGAAAGCGCATACCCCATGTTGTTGCGAATATGGCCGAGGCCCAGCTCGTCAATCAACTGGTCGCGCTTGCGCCGGCGCTCCTGCCAGGAGATTGGCTGGACTTCCAGCACGGCCATGATGTTTTCTTCCACGGTGAGCTTGCGAAAGACTGAGGGCTCCTGGGGAAGGTAACTGATCCCGTAATTGCGCGCCCGCAGATACATGGGCATATCGGTGATTTGCTGGCCATCCACCAGGATGCGCCCGCTATCCGGAGGAACCAGACCAACGATCATGTAAAAGCTGGTAGTTTTGCCGGCACCATTGGGGCCCAGCAACCCTACTACCTCAGCCTGGTTGATATGAAGACTGACGCCGTTTACCACCCTGCGTCCGCGGTACGATTTTGCGATGTCGTCCGTGGCCAGAGTCTGCATTACTTCTTGCTCGCGTCTTGAATCCTGTTTGAAGTTTGGGTTTGGGAGGTTTCCCCGCTACCTACGAGCACCCTACCATCGTGGGTAAAGAAAGTCAATGAATCACCCGAAATTTGGCCCCGTTCGGCATCAAAAATGCTAGGGCGCCTCTCCGGCGTCCCAGTTAGCACCATTTTCCCGTCAGAGGCTGTATAGACAAGCTGCGTTCCTGTAGCCTTCCTTCCCGCCTGCTCAATATGGATATCTCCTTGGGCCACAATACGATCCAGCTGGCTTGCGCCCTGGCTTTCCTGCTGACTTCCCTTAGGCAGGAGCAGGATTTGGACAGTGTCGGCGGTGATGGTCGTCTCCTCAGCCCGAACCAGGACCTTGCCGCTAAAGACGGCTTTTCGGTCAGAATCAACGTAGGAGAGCTTGTCTGAGGTCACGTTGACTGGCGTCAGCTTGCCGGTTTTGGCGTTTTTTTGCACAAAAACTGATGCAACCTGGCCACCCTGGCTTCCTTGAGCCAACAGGCTGCGGCGGGTACGATCAAAGGTTATTACCGGGGCTTCTACTATGTTGGCCGCCTGCCAGAGGCGTGCCTGGCTATAGCGTGCAACGCCCGTAGTCTGGTTCACCGTAACTGCTGTCCCAGTCACATGGACAGGGTCGCTCCCGCCGAGCATCGCTCCATTGGGCTGTACCTTCAGACCGGTGTAGGTGGTCTTAACGTTCTTCTCAGCCACGGCGTTGCGCGTCTTCCGATTGAGCTGAATCGTGTCCGCTGTGAGCGTGCCGCTGGCATCCACCACCCGCGGTGAGCCGGTGAGAATAACGGTTTCATCTGCTGCACGATAGTCCGCGTGATCGGCGGTTGCGCTCTGCGCGCCTTCCTGATATTTGAAGTCGCCGCTCTGCTCCGCCGAAACGAGCTCTCCTCTGTCATTGAATTTGGCCCGCAACTCGCGCGCAGTAAGAATGCGGTCAGGCTTGCCGGAAGCAGTTTCAACGATCTTTGCATCCGGCGTGCCGTAGAGAGTAGCAGGACGGTTCTGTTCGCTAAACGTGGTCTCAAAGCGCCCTGCGCTGATGGTCGTCTTTCCCGTGCCCTGCTCCAGAACAATGTCTGCAGGAGCAGACGAGGTAACAGCTTTCTCCAGCTTCTTTCCATTCTTCATGAAAAGATCGATTGCCGCTGCATGAATCTCCTGTGACTTGCCTGCTGATACCTGCTTTAGCTGCACCGAATCTTCTGCGCGTGCCTTGCTCAGATGATTCTCTGCACCAAACGTCAGCAGGATCTTTCCCGCTTTGCCATCTGCTGGCGAATCACTCTTGCTGGAAAAAGTAACGCCACCTGAGAGCGAGCCGGAGCGCGCCTGGTTGGCATCTGCCATCAGCAACTCGCCTTGCGGAGCAGCCACTTCAAAAGCCTTCCGGCCGGTCTTTACGGCGCGAAGATTTCCCACAGCCTCTACACGGTCAATGTTGTTGTCCTCACGCATGAAAACCGTGACGTGATCGGCAGAGATAGTGCGCTCCTGCTCTTCCACGCGCGCCGCCTGCAGCTGAATCTTGTTGGGATTTTTCGTAACTGTAGCGCTCTGTCCGGTAAGAGTCGCTTTACGCGGACCAGTCGTGGAGATCTTCACCTCAGATTTGAGCGTAAGCACTCCGCCATGGGAGTCATAAGTAGCGCCCACGGCAGAGCCGGACGCCTCCGGCACGCGAAATTCGATTGGCGCCTGAGTTTGAGCAATGCCGGTATTCTCATTGAAGATCAGACCGCTGGTCTTTACATGGATGAGGTTTCTGGTCTCTTGCGCTGTCCCCTGTTGGCCGGGAGCCATGCTGGCTGAGGTAGCTTCAAGATCAATGCGGACTTCGCCCTGGGCGGTGACAATCTTTGCCGCAGGATCATACGAAAATTCCGAGCCATAAATCTGGTCAGATCGCTCCTGATCTCTGCCGTACACAATAATGCTGACGTCGTGCAGCGTCGCCTTTCCACCTTCTTTATACTGCTCTACGCTGGCAGCGTGAATGGTAAACAGAGTCTTTCCAGTTTCTGATTTGGAGAAGGTAAAACCTGAGGCGCTTGATTGCACTCCAGTTGGAATGGGCTTAGGCGGATTGCGAACTTCAACCTTTACCTTCCATATCCCGCGCAGATAAATCCCTGCCACAATCAGCACGATCAATACCGCGCTGCCGGCAAAGAGCTTTCTCAGGCGTTTGGGATCAAGTGGCATCTACCTTAATGGTAAATGACGGGCCGATGTGGCGCTCTGACTGGATCACCACCAGAAAAACCAGCCTAAGAAGCGTTTCGGCATAGCTGGCCGGTCAATTGGGCTCACCGCTAGTAGGCGGATCATAATCCGGTTTGGGCAGCAAACGGTCGCGGTCGTATGGCAGGTCTTCGTGCTCGGGAATGCGATCATTTGGAAAATCTTCGTGCCAATGCCGGCGCTCGGAATCATCGGCGTAATACTTGAGGTAGAGCAGGTTATCTTCGTCGCTGCCGCTGCCGAGCAGTTGAATATGACACGCAAAACCTGCAACCAGCGGCATGGCCTTAGTTTCTTCCCGCAGAGATTCGGTCCAGAGACGGACATAGAGCTCGCGGTCGCTAAGATGATCTGTTAGCTCGATAAAAACATGAAGCAAGGCGAGCTTTTCGATTATCTCCCAGAGTTTTTCAGTCAATTCATCATCTTTGAGCGAATCCGGTGGAGGAAGTGACACGCCCGCATTCTCAAGTTGCTGAAAGTGGGTCGTCCACGTAGCTTCCTCGTAGTCCACGACGTGTTTCCAGAATGCCTCCTCCACTTCTTCTGGGCAGTCGTCCAGACTGCCAACCTCCATCTGGCCGCCAGAAAGCTGCTCTGCGCGGTGCTTCAAATCTTCGATTCTCTTTTCGCGATCGTCCTCAGCTTTGGGCTTTGCCACAATTAACTCCCGGATAGACAGACCAATAGTCGGCGTGGTATGCCAACCACCTTCAGTACTTCACCACCAGTGTTCCTGCAAGCATGTCATGCAGGCCGCGTTTGCGATCAGTGAAAGCGATCATGATGAACCCGATATACATGACCAGATGAGACAGGATCTTGGCGAAAAACCTGCCGGTGGACCGGCCAAAGCCGATCCTGTTGCCTTGTTCATCTGTTACTTTCAGGCGCAGAATACGTTTACCTATCGTTCCCTGCCATGCGGAGCTGGTGAGTATCGCCTCATACAGCCAATATCCGACAAAGACGAGAACCAGGAATGTTGAAATTCCGGCCAGCATGGAGACTATGAGCTCCGGAGGAGGCTCCTGGTTCTGCTCCGCTTCGCGAGCAATCCTGATTATCGTGGGCGCCACCAGAATAAATACGAATGGCGCAGCCACAATACTGATAATGATGCGATCAATCAGGTACGCCAAAAATCTGATCCAAAATCCGCCATACGGGGACGCTGCAGCCGGCACGTATGCGGGAGGCGCTGCAATATAGCTTGGCTGAATGGGCGCGGGCTGCGGCCGTGCTGTTTGCCCCTGTGCGCCTGGTGTCGCCGCTGGCGCTGGCCACAGAGCTCCACCGCAGCTTTGGCAGAACTGCGACGTGCTGCTGTTCTGAGCACCGCACTTCGAGCAGAAAATATTCTCCGGCATATACGCGGACTATAGCGCGAGCGGGCGCTCAGCTGCAACAGAAACCACTGCTGCAACAGACTTTCTATAGTCTTCCAACGTCAGCTCCAACCCGCCAAATTCAGGATGCGAATTCATGCCGACCTTAAACGCCACGTCAAGCGAATCTCCCGGCTCAAGCGCCTCCGATTGCAGCCTTTCCACCATGCGCCAGCCCACTGCTTCATAGCTAAAGCTGGGCTTCTGGTCCTGCAGCTTTTGTTTCACGCGCAGCTTGATGTGCTTCTCCTTGAGGACCATGGGCGGAAGCAGGAGATTCACGCTGCGGCTTGAAAACACCGGCTCCGGATTGCCGTGCCCAAAAGGTTCCAGCCGGCTCAGATTTTCCAACAGCTCAGGAGTCACGGAGCTGAGCGGAATTTCAGCATCAATTGAAAGCTGAGGAATCAGGTCTTCCGGCTTGAGCCTGGTCTGCGCGTAAGAATTCAGCCGCTGCTTGAGTGCAGGAACGTCTTTGCTCAGCAGCGCAAAGCCGACTGCATGCGCGTGTCCGCCAAAGCGCGTAAACAGCTCATGGCAGGATTCCAGCGCATCCAGCAGATGGAAAGCTGATATGGAGCGTCCAGAGCCATGCGCTTCTTCTCCTTCTTTGGCGATCACCAGCGCTGGCCGGCCGGTCTTCTCCACCACGCGCGAAGCCACAATGCCGACAACGCCGCGATGCCAGCCCTCACCGTCAAAGACCATGCAATATTTGTCAGTGAGACCGGGCTCAGCTGCAAGCTGCTCTTCAATAGCAGCCACAATCTTGCGTTCTTCTTCCTGCCGTTCCAGATTGAGCTGGTTCAGCTTCTCCGCAATGTCTTTGCAGCGCGCCTGGTCTTTGCAGGTGAATAGCTCAATTACGTCACGGGCAACGTCCATGCGCCCGGCAGCGTTGATGCGCGGGCCAAGACGGAAGCCGACATCGCCTGAAGCCAGCGCGCGTCCGTCTGTCAGCCCGCTCACCTCCATCAAGGCTTTCAGACCGCCATTTACGGGGCGTCGCAATCCTTCCAGTCCCAGCCTGGCGATGATGCGATTTTCGCCCACGAGCGGCACCGCGTCAGCGATGGTGGCAATTGCCACCATCTTCAGAAATGATGGAATCAGCCGCGCCTGGTCCGCCTGGTCTTTGAATTTGGCAAAGAGCGCCTGTGCAATCTTGAACGCTACACCAGCGCCGCAAAGCTCTTTGCACGGATAGTCGCACCCTTGCTGGTTAGGGTTCAAAACAGCAAGCGCGTTCGGCACGCCTTCATGCGCTTCCGGCAAATGGTGATCGGTAACGATCAGATCAATGCCGACGCGGCGCGCCGTATCTGCAGCTTGAAATGCGCGAATGCCGGTATCCACGCTGATCACCACTCGAATACCAGCCGCAGCCGCGCGTTCAATTACGTCATCTTTAATTCCATAACCTTCTTTGATCCGGTGTGGCACGTGAAAATCTGCCGTGCCGCCGCATAGTTCAATCGCAGTCTTGAGCACTACTACGGCAGTGGTGCCGTCAACGTCATAGTCGCCATAAATAAGGATGCCTTCTTTGTTGGCGATGGCCGCGCTCAGCCGCTCCACAGCTACTTGCATCCCGCGCATGAGATAAGGCGAGTGCAACAGCTCAAGCGAAGGAGAGAGAAAGGCCCGGGCATTCTCTGCGGTGACGCCGCGCAAAGCCAGCAATCGCGCAAGAAGAGGTGAGACTCCAACCTCAACGCGGAGACGTTCTACCTGCACGGAATCAGGATCAGAAAAAATCCAGCGGGCTTTCATGGTGAGAGGGCCTAATCTTCGTCGGGATCGTTGTCGTCAATGAAAACGCCGTCATAATCGTCAGCCGCGTTTTCCAGGCGCTGATAGGTCTCATACCAGGGCGTGGAAACCTCATAGAGAAACATCACTCCCTGGCATGGGAAACCGAGCTGCAGGTACCCAACCTTCCCGACAAAGCTGCGCAGCCAGCTTGCCTCATCCAGGTCTTCCTCATTCATATACTCAATTTCCTGGAGACGGTTCACCAGCAGGTCCACGTCTTCTTTATCGAGCGCAACATGGTTCATGGTGACAATACTCACGTTGGAGGCCTTGGCCAGCTCGACAAAATCCTTCCATGCATCCGGGTGGTCGTCGTCGCCCGCCCACGGCACACTCGCAACCTCCTCGCTCACGTAAGCATTGAAGCGGCGCAGGCCATGGCCTTCAATAAAGGCGATCATGTCATCTTTCAGATTCGTCAGGTCTTGTTCCATGAGGCTTAGGGACATCATATCGCGTTCGAGCAGAAAAACTAATATGGCTTAACTTACGATCTTCAGGAATATCTCCCGAACTTCGGCTTGCATCTTCTGCAACCCTGGCTGCAAATTGCCCTCTTCCGGCCAGCCCAGAATGCTTTTAACCACTCTTTCCACTGCGTGTTTTTGATGTCCGGCGGCAGGCAGCTCAGACCGGGCGCGTCCAGTCACCAGGCGGATCGCGTGGTCGGTGGTCCGATAGAGAATGGTTGCCTCCCGGAGCTTCTCAAACACCGTTGTCTCCAGTAATCCGGCTTTATGCAACTGCTCAAGTCTCTCTTCCGTATTGCCTGAAACCAGATTGGCCTGGGCCAGCATCAGATAAGAAGCAACAAAGTCCACGTCATAAAATCCGCCGGGAGCAAGCTTGAAGCTGTTGGGATACTTGTTGGACTTCTCAAGTCTTCCGCGCATCTCCCGCACGGCTGTCGCAAACTCTTTCCGGGAGGCAATCTCCACAGCCTGGCGCCACGCGGGCGCAAGCACAAGCACGGCAACGTCTTTTCTTCCCGCTACAAAGCGCAACTTGGTATAGGTAAGCGCCTCCCAGGGCTGTGCTTCCTCTGTCAAATAGGTTTCCACCTGCGCCGGCGTCACCACCAGTTCACCTTCTCCGCCATGAGGCCGAAGCCGCGCGTCAACGGCGAACAACACGCCCTCTTTCGTGTAGGCAGCAAGCGCGTGCACCAGCCGCTCTGCAGCTACGCGCGCCTCTTCTTCATCAGCCTCCGGCGCGCGCACAAAAAGCAGGTCTGCGTCAGAAGCCAAATCAAACTCCTCAGTTCCCAGGCGTCCCAGGGCAAATACGGCCAGAACACTCTCACCCTGCACCATGCGGAGAGCGTACTGAATTGCCTCATCGGCGAGCCCGGTGTTCTCCTTCAGTGAAGCAGATGCCATGCGCGGATAAAAAATATCCTTCGCCGCGACCACAAAACTCTCCTGACGAAACTTTCTTCGCAGCAGCGCAAGCGATTCATTAAAATCGCGGCCGGCTTTTCCTAATCCAGAGAGCCGTACTTTTTTCACGTCCGCAGGCGTGTCCCCATGAAGATCACTGAGCAAAGGCAGCAGATGCGGATTGCGTACAAGGACCTCAGAAAGGTAATCGCTGGCTTCAAACAACGCCACTGCTTTGCCGGCAGCCGCGGGATTCTCCAGCAGCATTCGATATCGTTCAGTGCTGGCTATGTTGGCGCTAAGAAAACGGTGCAGGTTTTTCAGCGCCGGTACTTCCAGTCTGTGCGCACAAATTGCCTGATACAAGCCATCCGAATCTGCCTGAATTCTCCGCATCAACTGATCCAATGAAAGTTCGCGCGCGCCGATGTAGTAGGAATCGGGCTGAGAATCCGGCCCGCCTCTCTCACGCTGCTTCTCGCTGTGCACCATGCGCTCATAGATCGCGGCGAGGCGTCCAAGGCGCTCTCGCAAATCACGCAGCAATGCAGCACCTGAGCCCGCCTGCTGCCGACCCAGTGAACGCGCCAAAATCTCAAGCTCTGCCGCAGATGCCGGCAAACGATGCAATTGCTGGCCTCGCTGCAACTGCAGGCGATGCTCTACTGTCCGCAGAAACACATAAGCCGCGCTCAACTCCTGATAATCAGAGGCGCTGATGTGCCCCTTGTCATTCAGCTTCTGGAGAGAAAACAACGTACCGCAGGCACGCAGCCACGACTCTTCACCGCCGTACACGCGCTGCAGGCACTGCGCCAGAAACTCGATATCGCGAATGCCGCCGCGGTCGAGCTTTACGTCAATTGTTGCTGGCTCCTTGCGCGTAGCCAAAGAGCGCCGGCGATGATCGCCGATCTTGCGGCGGGAGCCGATCGCCGTCTCAATGGCGGCGAAATTGATCTCTGGCGTATAGACACGCGGCTGGACGGCGCGAATAAATTCCCGCGCCAACGCAAGATCACCTGCAACGCAACGGGCCTTGATCAGCGCCTGCAGCTCCCAGTCCTGCGCAGAGCGGGCATAGTAATCAAGCGCGTGCCGCAAGGCAACGGCAGTCTCGCCCTCACTACCCTGCGGGCGCAGACGCAGATCAATGCGAAACACCGCGCCTTCTGCCGTGGTACGTGAGAGCGTCTCCGTAAGAAGCTGCGCCTGGCGTACAAAATATTCACGCTGCGAAAAATCCCCTGCTGCTTCCCCGATATCGTAGAGATAAAACAGATCTACATCAGAGCTGTAATTCAGCTCATTTCCGCCAAGCTTGCCCAGCGCAAGCACGGTAAATCGTGTTCGCAAAGTTGGTGCAGCGCCGGTGCTCGCGTAGCGCAGCCGCATTTGGTGTTCGACGTCTGTCAGTGCTGCCTCAATCAGCACATCAGCCAGCGCGGAAATTTCTGCGGTAATTTCAGCCAGCGTCGCAATTCCCAGCAGATCGCGCAGCAGGATTCGCACATATTCGCGTTTCTTGAAGCGGGCCAGCAGTAGAGAAACATCTTCCTTTCTTCCCGGCAGAAAACTCGTCAGGCTGCTGCGGAAATCATCTCGCTCACGCGTGCGCTCCAGCTCTTTGCTTTTGGTAAGAAAAGGCAACAAGTCCGGATTGTGAATCAGCGCCTCACCAAGCCAATAGCTGTGCCCAAAAATCAGCAGCACGTAATGAAGGAGCACATGGTCGCGCTCAAGCAGGGCAACAGGCTCCTTAGCATTTCTTTCAACCAGCCGTTCCAGCAGCCCCAGCGCCTGATCCGCGTCCGGAACTTCCGCAAGCAGAGAAATACATGCTTCAAATAATGCTGCCGAAAAGCGCGCCTGCAGCGCTTCCAGTTCACGGCGTGCACGCGCCTTATCGCGAAAGATGCTTAAATCACGCACTTGCGCCGGATTGGAGCTGCCGCCGTTCAGCACGGAAGAAGCATAGCACTGCGCAGAATCGCTCAACCTGAGCCCTTCCCTGAACTACAAGTTTTTACTGCACGCGGATTCCCATGTTCCGCGTCATCTCAAGAGTGGCCGTGCGGAACTCGTCAGCGTTTGCAGCAAACGATGCTGTCCCGCCCGAGTAAGAAGCAATTCTCTGCAGCAACGCGCGCTCTGTCTCGCCCGGCGTCTTCAGGCCAATGCAATCAATCCGCACGCCGCTAACCTGGCTGCGAAAAGAAATTGCATCGGCCTCAGCAGATTTGCTTGCGCCATCAGAGATGATGAGCAGAATGCGATTACCGTTCCTGCCGATTCGCTTCAAATGTCCCGCAGCAAATGAAACACCGGAAAGCAATGCCTTGCCCGCCCTGGGACGGATCTGGCTGAGAGCTTCTTCCAGCAGGTTGTCATCAGCGGTGAGGTCTTGTTCAAAATCAAGCTGATCGCTGAAGACCAGAATGCAGGCCTCGTCGCGCATTCTGAGGTTTCTCACAATTTCTTTCAGCGTGGAGATAATGGCTGCGCGATTTTGCCCGGTCAGCAAAGATGTCTCAATCAAAATTCCAAGCGAAATTGCCTCTGAAGGAGCAGCAACACTTTTGGGGCCCGCAGGACGCGCGACTGAAGCCGGCCGCTGCGGTTCGCGCAGCGTATCTTCAAATCCGAATGATGTCTTGTTTTTTGATTTCTTCGTAAGTGAAGCCGTTTCCACCTTGGTCTTGCCGGAAGCGTTCTGCGCTGACTGCCTGGCTGAAGGATGCTCCGCATGAGAAGAGCTGGTTGAATTCGCTGCAACCGTCGCCGCGCCAGCACTGCCAGATCCAGCAGGAACCGGTGGCGCGTCCAAGGCGGCTGCGCTGGCGACAAAGGCCTGCCAGCCCGCGTCTTTTCCTCCGCCTTCGTGATAACGGCGTCGCGCGTAGTCGGCGATCTCTCGGCTCTCAGTCAGGTTTGCAGCCCGCGCCAGATACCAATATCCGCGATACTCGTCTTTATCTTTGCCGCTCAGCAGCGCTAATCCCAACCCATAGACCCACTGCACATTATTCGGGTCATCATTCACTGCCTGTTGCAGCGTCAACCGCGCCTCCGGATAATCCTCCGCTCTCAGATACCACAAGCCTATCGCGCCGCTGAGCATCGTCGCTGTCTGCCGGCGCAACACGTCAAAATTTCTCTGCGGCATTCCTTCCGGCTTCGCCAGATGCTCCAGATCACCCGATGCCGCACTCAAAGTAGCTAAACCTCTTTCCAGTTCGTGCTTTCCTTTTGCCGATGGAGGGTCCTGATTCAGCACAGCAATCGCCACAGGATTATTCGGAGCGATTACCGAAAGCTGCTTCGCATATTGCAAGCTCTGCGCCGGATGGCCGAGTCGCATGTGGTCCCAGATCAGAAATTCCAGCGCATCTACTCTCAAGCTGCCGCCGCTGCTCGACAAAGCAAGGTAGCGCTCCATCGAGCTGATCCGCTGCGAGATCACCGATTGCTTGATCGCTTCTGCATAAGCCTCAACGCTGGTCTGCGCTGTTTGTGCTTGAGCAATGCACGGAATGGAGCAGAGCGCAAACAAAACAAATATGACTGAAAGCCTGCCTAAATTTTTCAGCCGATGTAAATCCGTCAGGCACTCTGAATTTCCATAATTGCGCCGGTAATGAATAATGGGCGACATGGGGAAAACCTCAGATTAGAAAAGGGGAATCACCAGCTTTGATGCGGCAACGCATGCTGCTGCTGGCCAGAAGCTCACCTTAGAAATAGTATTAAGTGCCGAATTTTGCGCTCTGCTCATCCTGCTTCCTTCTGAAAATCTCACAACGATGAACATGGATTGAACCGTGTAAATCACTGTGATCAGTGTTCATCAGTGGTAAGGTTTTTTGCATTTCATTTTTGCCCCTGCCCCCGTCTTTTCATTCCTAAAAAGCCAAAGGGCAGGATTCTCTCCTGCCCTTCTTTTCAAGTTGAACTTGCTCGTCAGGCGTTGCTCAGTACCCGTTCGCGCGTCTCAGCATCCTGGCGCTCTTCCTGCCGCGTTGCCGGCAGGGCGATCTCCAGCACTTCTTCGATCGTGCTCACGAAGTGCAGGTTCACGCCTTCCAGTTGCTCTGGCGTCAGGTCCTCATCCACGTTCATGCGGTTCTCCGCCGGGAAGAGCACATCTTTCACGCCGGCCCGCTTGGCCGCCAGGAATTTCTCCTTCACGCCGCCAATCGGAAGCACGTTGCCGCTCAGCGTGATCTCGCCGGTCATGCCGGTCAGCGGACGCACCGGCGTGTCTCTCAGCAACGAAACCAGCGCTGTCGCCATAGTCACGCCGGCCGAAGGGCCATCTTTCGGAATGGCGCCCGCGGGCACGTGAATGTGTATGTCGTGATCTTTGAAGAACTCTTCACTGATCCCGAGTTTGTCCGCGTTTGACCGCACCCATGTCAGCGCCGCCTGCATGGACTCCTGCATCACCTGCCCGATCTGTCCGGTCATGGTGAAGCCGCCCTTCCCCTTCATCTTGTTGGCTTCGATAAAGAGTATGTCGCCGCCCGCCGGCGTCCAGGCCAGGCCCACGGCTACGCCGGGCCGCTTGGTGCGCTCGGCAATTTCCGTGTCAATGCGGATCTTGATTCCGCCCAGGAATTCCTGGATCACCTCAGGCGTAACCACCAGCTTCTCATCTTTGCCTTCGGCAATCCGGCGCGCCTGCTTGCGGCAAATGGTTCCAATGTTCCGCTCCAGGCTGCGTACACCCGCTTCACGCGTATAATGCCTGCTGATGAAGCGCACCGCCTCCACCGGCATCTCAAGTTGCTCCGGCTTCAGGCCGTTCTCTTCAATCTGCTTCGGAATCAGATACCGCTCAGCGATGTGAACTTTATCGTCCTCTGTATAGCCCTGCAGTTCGATGATCTCCATGCGGTCGCGCAACGGCTCCGGAATTGTGTCCAGCATATTCGCCGTGCAGATAAACAGCACCTTCGAAAGATCAAACGGAACATCCAGATAGTTGTCACGGAACGTGGCGTTCTGCTCCGGATCAAGCGTCTCCAGCAGCGCCGATGACGGATCGCCGCGGAAGTCGCGCCCCAGCTTGTCAACCTCGTCCAGCACAAACACCGGATCATTTGTCTCCGCTCGGCGCAGACCTTGAATAATCTGTCCTGGCAGCGCGCCAATGTAAGTGCGCCGATGTCCGCGAATCTCCGCCTCATCATGCACGCCGCCCAATGAGAGACGGACAAATTTCCGCTCCAGCGCGCGCGCAATGCTGCGGCCCAGAGAAGTCTTGCCAACGCCGGGAGGTCCGACAAAGCACAGGATTGGCCCCTTCATCGTCGGTTTCAGCCGACGTACAGAGAGGTAATCCAGAATGCGGTCTTTTACTTTCTTGAGATCGTAGTGATCTGCATCCAGCACCTCGGCGGCCTTTTTAATGTCCACCACCACGCCGCTGGATTTGGCCCACGGCAAAACCGCCAGCCACTCAATGTAGTTGCGTGTCACGGAATAATCCGCCGCCATCGGCGACATTCGCGCCAGCCGGTTCAGCTCCTTGGTAGCTTCTTTCTTTACTTCTTCCGGCATTCCCGCAGCTTCAATCTTCTGCCGCAACTCTTCCACATCGCGCTGGGTCTCATCCTGCTCTCCCAGTTCTTTCTGAATGGCCTTCATCTGCTCGCGCAGGTAATACTCGCGCTGCGACTGCTGTACCTGGTCCTGAACTTCATTCTGGATCTTGTTGCGCAGCTGCTGAACTTCCAGCTCTTTCGCCAGATGCTGGTTGATCGTCTGCAGCCGGCGCGCAACGTCGGCTGTCTCCAGGATCTCCTGCTTGTCCTTGGTCGAAAGGAATGGCAATGATGACGCAATAAAGTCCACCAGCCGCCCGGGCTCTTCAATATTGATTGCGACTGTCTGCAGCTCATCAGAGAGCGTCGGCGAACCGGCGACAATCTGCTGGAACAGTGTCAGCACATTCCGCTGCAGTGCCTCAACCTCAGGCGACATCTCCAGCTGCGAGTCAGCAATCGAATCAACATTCGCCCGCAGGAATGGCGCGAGCTGGGTAAAGTCCTCCAGCTTGCCGCGGCTCAATCCTTCAGTAAATACAAAAAGGCTCTGGTTCGGCATCTTGACCACCTTGTGTACCGTGGCCAGCGTGCCAATGTTGTACAGATCGGTAGGCACAGGAGCATCCACGCGCGCTTCGCGCTGCGCTACCACCAGAATGGTTTTCTCCTCACCCAGTGAATTGATAAGTTGAATGGAGCTTTCGCGGCCCACAGTCAGGGGCAACACCGCATGGGGGAACAGTACTGTGTCACGTACCGGCAAAACCGGTACGTTATTGTGCTCCGTCTGGGACTGATTTTCAGGCGCCGCTACTAAAGGCTCAATTTTGTTGACATTGCTTTCTGACGCCATAATTTCACCTTGATATTAATACGCTCACATTTTGATGAATGTTCGATTAAGAAAGATTCAACCGCGCCCCAAAGAGTTGAATTCTACCATTGTTTTCTTTCACTTTCCTGCTCTCCTGCTGGCCGCCGACGAGTCATCGGTTCATCAGACCAATGGGTTGTCACGAGGAACGATCAGCCAGCACTCCAACCAATAATTTCGCGTAACCGCCACAAATCAGCGGTAAGCTCATCTGGTCCGTGGATACACCCCCAGCACCTTTACAAACCCAGCAATCTCCTCCAGATGATTCAAGGCCAGTCGCATGGGTTGGTCGTCGCCCGCAAGAACATCTACATAAAAGCGATACTCCCACGGCTTTCCTCGTACTGGCCGCGACTCAATCTTGCTCAAGTCCAGATCGCGCAACGCAAAGACGCTCAGAGCCTTGAACAACGCCCCAGATGTGTTCTTCAGAGAGAACGCCAAAGAGGTCTTATCCGCGCCCTTCCCGATCTTCCTCTTTTTATCAATCAGGAAGAAGCGGGTGAAATTCTGCTTCTCATCTTCCAGTCCCGACTGCAATATTTTCCCACCATATTCTTTGGCCGCCTGCCGGCTCGCGATCGCTGCCGTATCGCGCAGCTTACCCGCCATCACGTGCTTTACGCTTCCAGCCGTGTCATAAAAAGGAACGGCCGTAATGCCCCTGTGTTTGCGGAAAAAATTGCGGCACTGATCCAGCGCCACCGGATGAGAAAGCACCTGGCGTATCTCCTCCATCCCGGCTCCCGGCGCGGCAATCAAGTTGTGCTCAATCCTCAGCCGCATCTCCGCATGGATAAAGACCTCACGCTCCAGCAGCAGGTCAAGGTGCTCGCCCACAGGTCCAGCCAGCGTGTTCTCCACCGGGATCACAGCCGCCCCAGCCTTGCCCGAATCCAGGGCGTCAAACACCTGCGCCGACGTGGCACACGCCAGCACCTCAGCCTTCGGTGCTAACTCCAGCGCCGCCTGATGGCTGAACGCCCCCAACTCGCCTTGTATGGCAACTTTCATGCTTCTTCCGAAGTCCCGAACGCGCGTTCGTTGCGCGTGAGGGATCCCTATTCCCTTTCATGCAGTGGCGGTACAGAATTCAATGGCGAAAAATCCCTCGTACGCCTACCCCATCTGCTAAACCTAGGATTCTAAAGCACTTATATAGTCCTCTCCCAAGCTCGTCCCAAGCCAATCCCATGTGGCACAGCCGCCCTCGGCTGGGGGTTTGCCTTTAGATCCCGGCGATTCAGCTCCCCTCCCCCTTCCATACCCATCCCAGATTGGCGTGCACTTCAGCAATGTCATCCCAATCCATCCCAACTTGGCGTAGGGTTGAACCTCCTCTCACCCTCCCAGCTAGCCTACCGCACCCGCCGAATCCGGCCTATGTTACTTCACTTTTTCTTTGCTGTCAAGCGTTCTTTACTCCCATGGCTCCAATTTCCTCCGCTTTCTGCCTGGTTCTGGTACACCTTTTCTTTAACCCCTTTCAAATCAACATTCCCATCCAGCAGCAACCCTCGATTCCTTACAACCGGCTTAAGCCTATTAGCTTCAAAGGTAGTAGCTAGATCGTAAACGCGAGGGTGACACAATGCTTTGGACAATTTTCGTGATTCTTCTTGTTCTGTGGCTGGTAGGAGTGGTGAGCAGCTACACCATGGGTGGATTCATTCACTTGCTGCTCCTTTTGGCGCTGGTAGCACTGGTATTCCAGCTGATTACCGGCAGACGCGCAGCAGTTTAAGCCGCAGTACAACGCCGCAAGACACACGGGGCCGGGTATTTCCGCAGAAAGAAGCATTCTCACAGAAGAAGATCTTCCGCAGAGAGAACATTTCTGCAGAAAATGCCCGAGCGCACCAGGATTTTTTTGACGTAAATCAACTCAGGGAGAAGTCATTATGGATAAGGACCGTATCAAGGGGAAAATGGAAGACGTAGCTGGCCGCGTGAAACGGCAAGCCGGTGAGTGGACTGGCGACAGTAAAACTCAGGCTGAAGGCTTGGCAGAGCAGGCTAAAGGCAAGGCCCGCAATGCCGTCGGCAAAATGAAGGACGCAGCCCGTGACGTGGCGGATGACATGCATCGCCATGATCGCGAGGAAAACAAAGACGATAAAGCAGCATAAATTTCCGACCACTTAACTCCAGGGGAAAGTAGATCGAGGGCGTCCGGAAGGGCGTCCTCTATTTGTTTTTGCGCCGATTTCTCCCTCCCCTGTCTCTGGTTTAGTCATCGCCGGAACAAAGTTCCAGCAACCAGCAAAGGCAGCCATCTCGATTTCCCTTCTCCTTTGCGCCCTTTGCGTCCTTTGCGGTAAATACTTATTCCGATTGCTAGAAAAAAGGCGTCCCGCAAAAAGGACGCCCTTTTAGTCAACCTCAACCCGGAGAGAGTCGGCCTTGTCGGCCATAAACTTGAAACCCGGCGGCACCACAGTAGTTGCGCTGTATTCGGTAATAATTGCTGGGCCGCGATACCGTTTGCCTTTCCGCACCATCTCGCGCGGAAGGATCTGTGCTTTGTGCCGCTTGCCGCCAAAATAAATGCTGGCCGTCGCCTCACGTAGCCGCCCCTTGCCCGCCTGAATCTTCATCCGTGAAAACTTCTCCGGTGAGGCCACACGCCCGCGCAATCGCAGTGTCACAATCTCAATTTCCCGCTCCGGGCTGCTATATCCATAGCGGCGTTTGTGCTCGGCATGGAAACGTTGCAACAACCCCGGCCCATAAGCCAGGTTCAGCTCATATCCCTGCCCGCGATACCGCACGTCACAGCTCGCCTCATACACTGCTCGGCCCTGCCATTGTTCTTTCTTCAGCTCCGCGGCAATCTCCCGCTGCAGCTCGGCAAAGATGTTCTCCAGCTTCTTTGCCGGAAAATCTTTTGCATTCTTAGATGGCGCTACTCGTAGCAAAACCGTCCGCGACTGGTCTTTCACTACATCGCTGATCAGAATTCCCAGCGCCGAAAGCGCGCCCGGATACGCCGGAACAATCACGCGCGGAATCCGTAACGCCTGCGCCAGCTCGCAGGCATGCATCGCTCCCGCGCCGCCGAACGCCACCAGAGAAAACTGCCGCGGATCATGCCCACGCTCAATTGAAACCACGCGGATCGCCTTTTCCATGTTGGCGTTCACCACGCGCACCACGCCGGCCGCAAATTCTTCTACTGATAGCTTGCTTCCCTGCTCCTTCAGCCACTCCGCCACCAGCTTCTGCGTGCGCGGCAGATCAAGCTGAAAGTCTCCGCCCAGAAATTGATCTGCGGGCAGACGTCCCAAAAGCAAGTTGGCGTCAGTCACTGTGGGCCGCTCGCCCTTGCCATAGCAGATCGGCCCCGGATCAGCCCCGGCTGACTCCGGTCCCACGCGCAGCGCACCCCCGGCATCAAACCGCGCCAGCGAACCGCCGCCTGCGCCAACCGTATGAATGTCGAGCACCGGCACGCGCACCGGCAGCCCCGCGACATCAGCTTCATTCGTCGTTGAAGGCCGTCCATCCACCAGCGCAACGTCGGTCGAGGTCCCGCCCATGTCAAACGTGATGATCCGGTCAAAGCCGCTGCGCTCCGCCACCGCAGCCGCGCCAACAATCCCGCCCGCAGGCCCGGAGAGCACTGTGCGCACCGGCTGTGCCGCCGCCGTCTCCAGCGCCGTTATGCCACCGCTCGACTGCATCACAAAAATTTGTGACTTGCTGTGGAGCGCAGGCGCCCCCGCCTGCGGTGCAGCCTGTGCTCCCGAAAGCCGTTCTTCCAGCTTTCTCAGATATCTCTGCATCACCGGCTGCAGGTAAGCATTTACCAGCACCGTGCTGGCGCGCTCGTACTCGCGAAACTCCGGCAGGATCTGGTGCGAAATTGAAAGTGGCAGCCCAAGTGCTGCCAGCGCCTCTGCAGCTTTCTGCTCATTTTCCGGATTAGCGAATGAGAACAGCAATGAAAGAGCAATCGCCTGCGGCTTCTGCATCGCTATCTGCTCGGCCAGCTTCGCCAATGACTCAGCTTCCGCCGCCCGCAACACCACTCCTTCAGCCGACGTTCTCTCATCCACCCCAAACCGCAGCTCCGCCGATGCCAGCGCAGGCTCTCGCTCAAAAAAGAAGTCATACAGCTTGGGCCGCTGCTGCCGGCCAATCTCGATTGAATCCTCAAATCCCTTAGTGGTAACAAACGCCACTCGCGCGCCTTTACGCTGAAGAAGTGTGTTCGTCCCAACCGTGGTTCCATGCAGGACCACCACATCATTATTTTCGCCGGCAATTTTCTGGACTGCTCCCGCAATCGCCTCCGCCGGATCGGCAGGGGTGGAAAAAACTTTCAGGATTCGCAGCGTGGAATCTTCTAACCAGACACAGTCAGTAAATGTTCCACCGCTATCAATGGCAATTCTGAGAGGAGAGCGCGTAGGCATGAAAACGGCGATTCTAACACGCGGAGAAACTCACAGTCTTCAAAGGGGACATCACTTACCCTGAACCCTTATAGCAAAAGTTCGTTATCCCGAACCCCGTCAACGAGCGCGCGTTTTCACCGGGGTCTCCAGCAAGCCCGATTTTGGCTTGCTGGGGTGGTCATCAGGGCGCGAGTAGGGGTGAGGGACCTTGTGCCTCGAAATCATCAAAATTGGATTTTAGATCCGTGCAAATCAGCAAATCAGTGTCATCTGTGTCATCAGCGGTGGGGTTTTGCTTTCCGATGTCCCTATGTCTTGATGTCCCGATCTCCTCACAATTTTTTCCCCATCAGCAGCCCATCAATCGAATCCAGATAATACCTGGGCAGCACCTTCAGCACTGAGTATCCGTGCTTCTTGTAAAAGCTGAGCGCCTGCTGGTTGTCCACCGCCACCTCCAGCGAAACATAATCGCATTCGTTCTCTTTCAACTCGGCTTCGGCTGCCTTCATCAGCAGTGACCCCATGCCGCTGTGCTGACCCTTCGGCTCCACATCAATTGTGATAATTTTTCCCAACGAGCGCGTCGCCCGTCGCGGACGAAACCGGTCAGCGATGATGAACCCAAGAATCTTCTCGCCCTCAACACCAACCAACGAAATAGCCGTCGGCATCGCCAGAAAATATCGCATTTCCTCCACTGAGTAAGCGATGCCTTCCACAAAACATGACTGATCAATTTCAAGCAGGCGCTTGAAATCAGCAGCGCGATATCGACGTACCATTGGCACGCAAACATTCTAACGGCGTCGGGTGATCAAGCCATCGGATCATCTGAAAAAACCTCACCAAGCGAACACGGATTGAACGGACGAACCAGAAAAATTCTAGATCACAAAAATGGTTTTTCTGATCCGTGTAGATCAGCTTTATCAGTGTAATCAGCGGTAGTCTTTACGCTGCTCCTCGCCTGCGGCTCCGCTGCTCTTCAGGTCCAACATCGTACGCTTTGCACATCCTCAGCAAAACAAAACGCCCCCAGCGCGCATCTCATCACAGGAGGTGATAATCATGTTGAAATTCCTTATTGGCCTTGGCTGCGGAATCGGATTAGGTCTGCTGGTCGCTCCTGCTTCAGGCGAAGAGACTCGCGAGCAGCTGCTGGAACTTGCCCGCAAGCCCGGCGATGCTGCGCGACAGAAAGTCCAGGAAGTCCGTGAAGACATTGCCCAGATGGGCGCAAACCTTGGCCGCCAAGTAGCTGAAAAAGCTGTTGACCAGGTAATTCCCGACGCGCTGAACCAGCCGAGACATCGGCAAGCCTGATGTGACATTACTTTGTGCTGGATAGATTTAGATGAAGCTTTGCGTGGAAGCCCCGGTCTTTATGGGATGAAGCTTTGCGTGGAAGCCCCGGCCTTTATGGCTGGGGAAAGTGCGCAATGAACGCTTTATAAAAACTTTTTGGGGCACCGGAAATCTCACCAGGATGAACACGGATTGTACGCACGAACCAGATAAATTCTAGATCATCAAAAATGATTTTTTTCTGGTGTGTAAATCAGTGTTATCAGTGTAATCAGCGGTAGGCTTTTTGATTTTCCGATGTGACCCAATCACCCGACACGGTGCTCTCTTTTCCGGCAATCCTCGCACACACCATAAATCTGGAAGTTGTGCCGCGTGGCATCAAACCGATATTTCCGCCCAATCTCTTCCTCAATCTTCGTGACCTCAGGCGAAAAGAACTCCACTGACGCGCCGCAATCCGTGCAAACCATATGATGATGGCTGCGCCGGTTGAACTGGTGCTCATATCGCGCCATGCCGTCAGGAAACGGCACGGCGCTGGCCAGCCCGCACTCCGCCAGCAACTTGAGCGTGCGATAAACCGTCGTAAACCCAATCTTCGCGTCCTTCTTCCGCACCAGCCGGAAAAGCTCGTCGGTGGAAAGATGATCGCGGGTCTCCAGAAAGGTTCGCAGGATCGTGTCCCGCTGGTCGGTGTGCTTCAGCCCCACGCGCTTCAGGTGCCGATAAAAAATGTCCTGTGCCTCGCGCATCGATTCGCGTGAGGGTGGCGCATGGTCGTCAATCCGTCGTTGCAGCATTGCTTAGGTTGCCGGAACCGGAGTTCCGGTAAATGAAAATGAATTTCATTTTCATTATACGGGATCGAGAAATTTGCAGTAATACCAAAATTGCCAAAAAAATCGCCGGAATGCAGGCGCTGTCAATTTGGATATAGACACGCTGTCGCCATATCGTTCCTGTTTCTCTATTTTTTTTAAATCAGTGTTCATCAGTGGTAAGAAGTGCTTTATTTCTCACTATTGGCAATTCCGGCGATTCTGGCAGTTTCAGCAAGAAGTTAACTTCGCGTAGAATCTTCTTCTCATGGCCACCACCCTTGCCGCACCTGCCGCTCGCCGAAGCTTTGTTCAAATTGTCTTCAAAATTGTTCTATGGGTTTTGCTGCTGCTCGTCATAGCCGGCTCGGTCGCCTTTTTCCTGTTCTATCACGCCGCGCACTCATCCCTGGCCCAGCTTGACGGAACAATCCAGCTCGCAGGCCTGCAGGCTCCAGTCTCCGTTATTCGGGACGCCCAAGGCGTTCCTCACATCACAGCCGCTAATCTTGCCGACCTCTTCTTCGCTCAGGGCTACGTCACTGCGCAAGATCGCCTCTGGCAAATGGACCTCACGCGCCGCGCCGTTGCCGGCGAGATGGCAGAAATCTTCCCTGCCTCCGGCGGTCCACCGCAGCCAGTCTCGCGCGCGACAGCAGCCGTCCGTCCGCGCCAGACCTGGGTGGATTATGACAAGCAGCAGCGTATTCTGCGCCTGCGCGCAGTCGCTGAGCACGTTGCGCAAGAGCTTCCCGCGAGCGATCGCGCCTTCTTTGAGGCCTATGCCAAAGGCGTGAATGCCTATATTGACCAGCACCGCAACAATCTTCCAATCGAGTTCCGCATTCTCGGCTATCAGCCGCGTTCCTGGTCAGCGGCTGACTCGCTCCTTATCGGCATCGGCATGAGCCAGCTGCTCAACCCACAATATGAAACCGAGTACTGGCGCGAAAAGATTGGAGCAAAACTTTCACCGGAGCTGATGGCAGACCTCTACCCACCCAACTCCTGGCGTGATCATCCGCCGGCCAGCGAGGCTGGCGAGCCGTTACAAAACCTGCCGCCCAGCATCCTCAGAAAAGCCAGTCAGCTTTCTCCCGACGATATTCCGCTGCACAACACGCCGCATGCTTCTTTTTATCTCAATGACTCCTGCGAAGCCTGCCTGCCCGGCTCCAACAACTGGGTGGTCTCCGGCGCACACACGGTTTCCGGAAAGCCGCTGCTCTCAAATGATATGCACCTGCCGCATCGCGTGCCGGGCGTGTGGTACGAGCTGCAGCTCCACTCCGGCGACTTCAACATAGAAGGCTTTTCCCTGCCCGGCGTGCCTTTCATCACCGTTGGTCACAATCAACGTATCGCCTGGGGCTTCACCAATCTCAATCCTGACGTGCAGGACCTCTTCGTCGAAAACTTCAACAGCGCCGGCGAATACCAAACGCCCAGCGGCTGGCAGAAGCCGGAGATTGATCACCAGATCATTCACGTAAAAGGCCAGCCAGATGTTCCGTTCGACGTGGTCATCACGCGCCACGGTCCCATCATCAGCAGCCTCTTCCACGGAGAAACGCGGCAGATCGCGCTGCAGTGGCTGATCTATGACTCTCGCGCTATCAGCGTGCCGCTCTTTGATCTTGACTCCGCGCAGAACTGGGAGCAGTTCCGCAAAGCGCTCTCCGCCTTTGCCACTCCGTCACAGAATGTTGTCTATGCCGATATTGACGGCACCATCGGCTACCAGGCAATGGGCTTTGCGCCTATCCGCGCCGCAGGCGAGGGCACCGTGCCTGTCTCCGGCGCTGACGGCAAGCATGACTGGACCGGCTACATTCCATTCGACAAGATGCCCAGCGTTTACAATCCGCCTTCGGGCATCATCGCGACAGCCAACTCCAAGATCACGCCTGATGGTTACCCATACGTGCTGGCTACGCAGTGGTACCCGCCGTATCGCACGGAGCGCATCTATCAACTTCTGAAGTCAGGCAAGAAATTTTCTTCGGCTGACATGCTGGCCATCCAGACTGACATCACCTCAGACTATGACCGCTTCTTTGCCTACAAATTTGTTTACGCCATTGACCACAGCTCCAAAGCAACGGCTCGCACCCGCCAGGCGGCCGACGTAATGCGCGGCTGGGATGGACGCATGCTGGCCGGCTCCGCTGCCCCAACCATTGAAGTTCGCACGCGCCGCTATCTCTGGGAGATGCTGCTCGAGCCCAAGCTCGGCAATGACGCTGAAAATTACGAGTGGTCAGAGGCCGCCGTGGCGCTGGAGAACATCGTCGCCAACCAGCCGGATCGCTGGCTGCCTCCTGGCTATAGCAACTTCAATGACCTGCTCACCGCAGCGGTAGAAAAAGCGCTCAAAGATGCGCCTGCCGATCTCAAATCCTGGAAGTATGGTGAAGAGTATCCTGTCGTCATCGCCCACCCGATCTTCAGCGGCTTACCGATTCTGCACGGTCACATGAGCATCGCCGGGCCAGGACGCCGTCCGCAATCCGGAGGCGGCTACACCGTCAAGCAGGTTGGCCGCGGCTTTGGCCCATCTGAGCGCATGACCGTGGACTTCTCTAATCTTGATGCCTCAACCTTCAACATCGTCCTCGGCGAATCAGGCCAACCCTTCAGCCCCCACTACATGGACCAGTGGGACGCCTGGTATAACAACAAAACTTTCACGCTCGCATTCTCTGATGGCGCGATGCAAGGCGCAAAACAGCATGAGTTAAGGCTGGAACCGGCAAAGTAATTGTCACGAGAACGCTCCGGCCAATTCACCAGCCCATTCTCACCACGCGCCATTCCGAAGCCGAACCTTCAGGCTGTTGAAGGTTTGTGTGGTCTGTGGTGAAGGCCGAGGAATCGGCTCCGTTGCACTTTGGGGTCAAAAAATAAAAGGCGGCCTCAACGGGACCGCCTTTCGCAATATCGAGTGTAGTGCTATCCCGCCACTTCCTCCAACTGCTTTTGATCCACATCAAAGTTGAGCCGATTTGCGGGCGTGAGCACTAGCGGGAGCCCGCAGGCGAAATCCTGAGCGCGTAGCGCGAAGGATCTCAGGCTTATTATCCCGCCACTTCCTCCAACTGCTTCTGATCGACGTCAAAGTTTGAAAACACATTCTGCACGTCGTCGTGGTCTTCAATCGCTTCCAGCAGCCGGATCATCTGGTTCGCCGCCGCGCCTTCCAGCTTGATGTAATTCTGCGGCACCATGCCCACTTCAGAGTGCGCAACTTCTACTCCGGCTTTTTTCACCGCCTCCAGCACAGCTTCATACGCGCCCGGATCGGTGATAATTTCCCAGTTCTCGCCATCGTCGTTCAGGTCTTCGCCGCCGTTTTCAAGAACAATGTTCATCAAATCGTCTTCTTTTGCTTTTGCCTTCGGAACGACGATTGACCCTTTCTTGTGGAACATCCACGCAACCGAGCCGGCCTCACCCAGGTTGCCGCCGCCTTTGGTAAACATGTGGCGGATCTCGCTCACCGTCCGGTTCCGATTGTCCGTCGTTACATCTACCAGCAGCGCAACGCCGCCCGGCCCGTAGCCTTCAAAGGTGATCTCTTCGTACGTCGCACCCGGCAGCTCGCCGGTGCCGCGCTGGACCGCGCGCTTGATGTTGTCTGCGGGCATGTTCTCCGCTTTGGCAGCGGTAATGGCCGTGCGCAGACGCGGATTGCTGTCCGGATCGCCACCGCCCTGTTTGGCGGCCATGGCGATTTCTTTAATGAGGCGGGTAAAAATCTTGCCGCGCTTGGCGTCCAGCGCGCCCTTTTTATGCTTAATTGTGGCCCATTTTGAGTGGCCAGACATGTGAATACCCTCAGAACGTCTAAGATTTAGGCCTTGCGGGAGACGCCGACAGGCGCAACAAAGCGCAAGAAAACAAAGTAGATTATAGCACGATCCGTTGTATCATTCTGCCGCTATGAACGGCTACAGCAGCGGTCCAGCACGCCTTCAGGCCTGGGAACGCGACGTTATCAACCGCCAGCGCAACATCGTCTTTCCCGACACTGTGCTCAATGACGGGCGGTTCTACAGGAATATTGCTTCAGGCAAGGCAATCTTTACGCGCGGACAAAAGATCAGCCTGCTGCTTCTTTTTCTCTATATTGTCAGTATCTACGCGATACTTATCACAGCATCCGCCGCCGACTCCCTTGCCAGCAAAAAGCCGGATCGGGGAGCACTATTCATTTCCACAATCTTTCCCTTTCTCTGGCCCGTGTTCCTGTGGACATTTGTGACCGTCAAGGGACTATCTCCTGCG
>CAZISB010000001.1:41591-150911 GCA_964541925.1 uncultured Acidobacteriaceae bacterium
TCTCTGGCCCGTGTTCCTGTGGACATTTGTGACCGTCAAGGGACTATCTCCTGCGTCACAGCGCAAGAAACGCCGGCGCAGCTACCGCCAATCCGGTCGCGCCTGATAACCAACAATGATATCTTTGCCGCGTTTATGAGCCCTGTCACCCACTTTTTCACCGGATGGCTGCTCGCCTCAGTCCGGTCTCAAGGAAAGCCACTGCTCACCCATCGCGAGAAAGCTCTCGTCGTTGCCGCTGCCGTTGTACCCGATCTTGACGGCCTCGGCATCATCCCGGAACTCCTGACGCGAAACTCTTCCCGTCCTTTGTTGTGGTTCTCCCAATACCATCACGCTTTGCACAATCTGGGCTTCGCGCTGCTTTGCGCGCTCGCGGCTTTTCTTATCGCCAGCGCTCCAAACTTTGCCCTTGGCCCTGTCATGCGCGGACGGCCAATCTCGACGCATCCCTGGCTCACTTCTCTGCTTGTCTTCGTTAGCTTCCACTTGCACCTGCTCTGCGACCTCGTTGGCTCTCGCGGTCCCGATGGCGACCAATGGCCAATTCCCTACCTTCAGCCATTCTCCAACACACTGCAGCTCACCTGGCGCCATCAGTGGGCGTTGAACAGCTGGCAGAACTTAACATTTACTATGCTGCTCCTCGTGGCGACTATATTCATCGCCTGGAAATTTGAAAGCTCGCCCCTTGAGCTATTTTCGCCGACTGCAAACCGCAATTTCGTACAGGCATTGCGCTACCGCTTCTCATCTATACATCGGGACTTTTGATAAGCGAAAATTTGTCCGGTACCCTTGCAGAACCTTAAAGCTTTTAAATGTATTGCATAGGATCATCACTAGCTTGCCCATAACCAGCAAAAAAGTGCTTGTTCTTTAGGGTGAATAGGTTAGAATGCCCCAGCCACTTCAAGATGGATCCTCGCAAGCTCTCTGCGCAAGAGTTGGTGCAGCTTTGTCTCGCTTCGCAAGACGAAGCTTTGTGGACGGAATTTGTCCGTCGTTTCCAGCCTCTGATTGCCCGCGTGATCGCCCGGCGTATTCGCCGTCACATTAGCTACTATGACCCGGCCCTGATCGATGACCTGGTAGGTGACACTTTCATAAAAATCTGCACTGACAACTTCAAAGTATTGCGCAAATTTAACTTTCAGCATGAGAACGCCTTGTATGGCTTTTTGAAAGTCGTTGCAGCGAATGTTGCAGAAGATTATTTCCGTCGCTTGAACAGTGAAAAACGGAACCATGGCCGTGCTGAAGAAGACTTGGAAGAGGTCCAGGCGGCTACGCCGGCATCTAACGATTTTCACGGCTCCATGGAACGCCAGATTCTCCTTAAAGAAATTGATACGCGGCTGCAACAACTGGCAGGAGAACCGAATTTTGTCCGCGACTCCAGAATCTTTTGGCTCTATTACGGTGACGGCATGACAGCGCAAGCCATTTCAGAGCTCCCTGAGATTGGACTCTCAGTGAAAGGAGTTGAAAGCACGCTGCTCCGTCTTATCAAATGGCTGCGGGGCCGGCTGAAGTAAATCGACCATCCGCAATGTCCCTTTTTAAGCGTTACCTTGGCAGGATAGATGCGAATCGAAAAGCTCTTTCCGTTACCAAAACGCGTTATATAAAAATTTTTGCAGCAGTTTTTGCAAAGATGCTTAACATTATCTATGCAGAAAACAAATTTGGCGCGAATGTGTGAAGCTCATTGTACAAATTAGAATTAATTAAAGAAGGACACGAGGTCGATTCTACGTTCATATTAAGGAGATGTGGGTGCAGTGAACCGGCAATCTGAGCATTTGAGCCGTGCTCAAATTGAAAACTACGGAAGTCAAAGCTCCGGAGCGGGACCGGAGGCAGATGCGTGGATCGAGAACCACCTCGCAGACTGTCCTTCTTGCCGCAGCCGCGTGCTCGATTTCCAGCGCACTCATTTCGCATTGTCTCCGGATCCAAAGGTGAACAACGGGATCACATCAGACTGTCCCAGCGAAAATGACCTTCGCAATCTTGCCGCAGACCTGTGCTCTGCTGACCAGGCTGCTAAATCCACCTCTCACGCAGCCACATGCAAACGCTGTGGCCCCCTGCTCCAAGCCTATACTGAAGATTTCTCTGATGATTTTAGCCCCGAAGAACGGACCGCGCTGGAACAACTAAACAGCGCGTCCCCCGCTTGGCAGCAGGCACAAGCGCGAAAGATGCTGCAGACGGCTTCCACCGGAACCACCGCGGACATGCCCGCTTCCACCTCAATCCCGACCGATAACGTCTCAGCCGCGACAAGGGCCGAAGCGTCCGATTCAGCCACAGTCCCCCATCTGGCTGCAGAGCCGAACTCCAATGCTGCTCATCTCAGCGGAGACGCAGCCTCTCAGCGCACCGCTGCTCAAAAGCTCCAGCCGAAACCGCGTCGCCGGACTTTCTCCTGGAAGTGGATCACGCTCCCCGCCGCCGCAGCCGCACTGATCGCCTTCGGCATCTGGTACACCCAGCGCGACACCCCGGAAAAAGTGGAAAAACTGCTGGCCCATGCATATACGGAGCAGAGGACGATAGAGATGAGATGGCCGGGATCTGACTGGGCTAAACCACAGGTAACATTAGGCCCTTCTGAATCATTTTTTTCAAAATCTCACTTCCTTTTTAAGGCCGAAGACATTGTCAAGGAACACGAAACCACATCTTCTGGCGATTTGAAATGGCTGCGCGCTAGAGCTGAGGTGGAAATCCTGGAGGGACATTCCCAATCTGCTATCGAATTGCTTAATTCCGCTAAAAATCCGGATTCCATTCCATTACTGCTTGACATGGCATTGGCATATTCACAACAGTTCAAGCGCTCTCAAAATCCTAACGACTTACTAAGTGCTAGAGACAAGCTGAACACTGTTCTGAAGAAGGACCCAGAAAACCGCACAGCTCTTTTCAATCTTGCCCTGGCTTACGCAGACAGCGAAATGTGGGACCAGGCAATTTCCACTTGGGAAAGCTACTTACGAATCGATCCGACAGGGCCCTGGGCACAAGAAGCAACGGAGAAGCTGGCGTTTGCAAAGACTAAAGTAAAGTCCGATTTGCAATATGGCCCGGCTCCCATCAGTGATGTCGGTCTATTTCTCTCTCTTGCAGACAACGAGGTTGCTCTTCAATCAGAGCAGTACCAACAGATCGCGCTCCAAAGTTGGCTTCCAGGTGCTGTAGTAAATCCAGAATCTCGCGAACATGAGGCAATCACTCGTATCGCGAATGTCTCCGCCCAGGCCAATTCCGATATGTGGTGGCATGACCTTCTACAGTCTGGCTCTAGACTTAGTCCTTCAGCAGCGGAAGCGTTGACTGCGGCATCCATCGCAAACACCAAAGGCTATTACGCGGAAGCCTGGAAACAGTCTATTCGCGCCGAAAAGATTTTTCGCGTGAAGAAAAATCTGGCGGGTAAACTGCGCGCACGCTATGAATCAGTCTATGCGCAGAGGCGGTTACTGCAGATCAAAAATTGCCTGGCCAGAGCTGACCCTCTCCAAATGCAACTTGCTGGCACCCGCTATGCATGGCTGCAGTCTCAACTCGCCATGGAACGTGCAGTCTGCTTAAACCTCGCCGGGCAACTTACGGAAAGTCAAGCCGCATTATCTCGCAGCTCTCAGATTGCCAGAACCTCGAATTTAACCATTTCACTTCTGCGCAGTATTGGATTCGCCCAGGGGCTGGATAATAGGACCCATCGCTTTGACGATGCTTTAAGAGAAGGCACTGAGGGTCTCCGCATCTACTGGACGAGCCCGCCCTCCACCGAAAGAATTTACCAGCTATACGCGGGCTTCGCTGTTACCGCACAGGATTTGCATCTTCCTGCAGAGGCAGAAGCTCTTATGCGGCATGCCGTCGACATTTTGCGTACTGAACCGGACAAAATACAACTGGGTGCCGCACTGGAGGAATTGTCCAAGCTTCTGGCTGCGCAGAAAGACTATGCTGGCGCCGAGGCAGCAGCATCGGAGGCTAGCCAACTATTCGAAAGAGAGAGCCATGAGCCAACCTCACGCCGCTATCGTTTAGTGGCGAAAATCGGGCTGGCCGACCTGCAGTTCCGGCAGGGAAAGCCAGAGCAGGCTCTGGCCACCTTGGAGCCCGCAAGTTCTCTGCTCTCGGAAACCGATGGCTATTTTATTTCGCTCGATTTCTATCGTGTATCTGGCAACATCAATCTCGCACTGCACCGCTTTGATCTGGCCTCTTCCGCGTATCAGACAGCAATACTCAACGCTGAACATGCTCTCAGCACTTTGAAGACAGAGCGCGAGCGCCTGGACTGGTTAGGTGCAGCCGATGATGCTTATCGTGGATTGGTGCGTGTCTATCTTGAACAGCGGAATCCAGAAAATGCATGGAAGCTCTGGGAGTGGTATATCAGTCGCTCCTATTCTGAAACTTTGAACGGTCCGGCTTACTTGCAACTCCACCATCTCGCCGGCTGGCCGGAACTATGGTCTAGGATCGCGTCCATTTCCTGGCCAAAAAACGGGCCGACGCGGTTTGTCTATGCCGTTTTTAATGATGGACTCGAGATTTGGACTGTTGATCAAGATAAAATGCGGGCCTTCTGGGTACCGATCAAGCAAGCAGACCTGGAACAACTTGCACGACAATTTTCAGACGCATGCGCCAACAGGAGTTCGCCTTTGCAGGAAGTGCAAAGGCTTGGCCAGGATCTGTATGCATTACTCCTTCGGCCAGTCAATGACACCCTGGCTCTACGCTCTGTGATTTCGATTGAACTGGACCGGCCATTGTCAAACCTGCCGATTGAGGCGCTGCGCAGTCCCAGCGGCTGGTATCTCGCCGAAAAAAATGCTGTTGTGTATTCCCCGGGCGTTATCCTTGAAGGGCATCTTCGGTCCTTGACTCCATTATCTTTAAACGCCCAATTTCTGCTCGCTGATGCTGGCAAAGGAGCTTACCTGCCCGGCCATGATCTGGAGTTCGCAACCATTTCGCGAACATTCTCAAAATTGACCGTCGTCGGTTCGAAAGCTAATCCTGAAGATATCCTTATGCCGCTGCACAAGAGCGCTATTTTTGGATTCATAGGGCATGCTGAGTCCCATGAGACAGGTGCGGGACTGCGCGTCAATCAGAAATTGCTGCTCACAGCCCAAGATTTCTCTCCTCAGCATCTACGCCACGTTCAATTAGCTGTGTTGGCCGCCTGCTCTACAGGCTCAAGTGGCGCAGATGGCTTACTCGACAACCGCAACCTGGTCCATGCTTTTCTTTCCGGAGGCGTCCCCAGCGTTTTGGCAACCCGATGGAATGTCGATGCCGAAGCCACGGCCATTCTGATGTCTGACTTTTATGATCGCATGGCACATAACGAAGCCACTGTCCATGCCCTTTTTTCTGCACGAAATCACCTTCTGCAGCAATACGCCCATCCTTATTTCTGGGCAGCGCCCTCTCTGACAGGAAAAGTAAATTAGGAGAAGGAAAAAGCTGCGGGATTTCGTTCAATCAAATCGAGGGAATTATGAACAGACGCGACTTCGCTAAAGGACTTGCTGCCCTGCCGTTCATCGGCTCTGTAAAGAGCTTCGCTTCAATCTGCAACTCGTCGTGCCCATCCCAACCCCATTCTTTACGGATATCCTTGGAAGGTCCATTTGCTGTGGTTGTAGATAGCACAACCCATGCCGTGACAGCATTTACCCCAAAAGGTAAAGGCGACCATCTTTTTGCTTTCAATGGTGCCGTATGTGACCCACGGACGATATACGATTTTGTGATGACGATCACGCCTTGGCCGCCATCGCCGCTTCCACCTCTCTGCGTGCAGAATGATGCGCCACCCTTTTGTGCGGAAAATACTCAGTTCAACCCGCCCAATAATGATTTCATAAGTCTTCAGCTTCCAGCTCCCCAGAGGATTATTGTTCATGACAGTCCATTCTTTAAAGCCGATATGCAAGATAACACCACCAATGATGTACCTCTACCCTTCGCTCACGTCCTGGAATATGACCTGAGCGCAGCAAATACTCTTGATATAAACGTCAAATATGATGGCAAAACTGTGTTACTGCAGCACAGCGTAGGTCCAGTAGATCAGCTAATCAGGTTTGAAGTGGGACTGGCAAAATTACTTGGGCAAACTCCTAAAGACCAAGACCCAGACCCAAACGGCAGCCTGGCAACAGAGTTTCACAACAAGTTTCTTCTGCCCAATTTTCCAAAATTAGCGATGCAGAGTGGAAATAACATCGGCCAGGTTCACACCTTGGTGGACATGACAAGCAAGAGCCACGTCACTGCTGGCCATCAGCAAAAGGCAACAAAGGCCAAAAAAGGGAATGCAACATCTAAAAAAGCGACAAAGCCAAACCACTCTGAACAGGAACATTTTTTTACAACGACTACCTTTGAATGCAAATCTGGCGGCCTCCTCGTAACATCACCTTAAGAAGTTCCCGCCCGGCTGGAGCCCTATCACTAGTCCCGTGCTTTAATTTGCTCATTTCACATTTTCATCTGCCTTGCGATATCCTCCTCTGTCATTCAGAGGAGGATATCGTGCTGCTGCGCCTTACCAAACTCCCAATCTTCATTTCTGTTTTGATTTTGCTGATGTCCTTAGCAACAGGCCAGAACAGCCGTACTCAGACACAAGCACCGCGAACCAATGCGCAAATCGATCGGAGTCTCTTCTCGTCCCTCCACTGGCGCTCCATCGGCCCATACCGCGGTGGCCGCACGCGCGCGCTCGCCGGAGTCCCGAGCCAGCCGAACGTCTTCTACATCGGCGTGTGCAATGGTGGGGTGTGGAAGACCAATGACTACGGACGCACGTGGCAGCCGATTTTTGACGACCAGCCTACCGGCTCTATCGGCGCGATTGCGGTAGCGCCGTCGGACCCTAACGTTGTGTACGTGGGCAGCGGAGAGGGGCTGCATCGGCCGGATCTCTCCGTTGGCGACGGTATTTACAGATCAGCCGACGCCGGCAAAACCTGGACGCATCTTGGCCTGCGTGACGGCCAGCAGATTCCGCAGCTGGCGGTCGATCCGAAGGATCCGAACAAGGTGTTTGCGGCGGTGGCAGGGCATCCGTATGGGCCGAACAAGGAGCGCGGGGTGTATCGCTCAACCGATGGAGGGCAGAACTGGCAAAAAGTTTTGCCAACAAACGATGACGAAAACGTCGGCGCCTCTGACGTCCTGATAGATCCCACCAACCCTAATGTGGTTTACGCCACGCTGTGGGAAGCGCGTGAGGGCCCATGGGAAAACGGCGCGTGGACCGGCGGCGGCGCGGGAATTTTCAAATCGACTGACGGCGGCCAAACTTTCCAGCAGCTCGCGGGCGGCCTGCCCAAGGACATCATCCAGGCGCATATCGCCATTGCGGAGAGCAATCCCAGGCGCCTGATGGCATCTGTTGCGTACAAGCCGGGGGCCGTAGCGCTGTATCGCTCGGACGATGCAGGACAAAGCTGGGCACAGGTCACCACTGACTCGCGTCCCGCGGGCAGGATCGGCGGCGGTGATCTTTCTGTGCCGCGCTTCAATCCCAAAGACGAGAACATGGTGATCGTCACCAGCACGGTGACTTGGAAATCGACAGATGGAGGCAAGACATGGAGCGGCTTCCGCGGCGCTCCGGGCGGCGATGACTATCAGAACCTTTGGATCAACCCCAACAATCCCGAGATCATCGCGCTCGCCAGTGACCAGGGCGCCATCATCACCGTGAACGGCGGTGAGAGTTGGAGCTCCTGGTACAACCAGCCCACGGCGCAGATGTATCACGTGAACGCTGACAACGCATTTCCGTACCGCGTGTGCAGCGGCCAGCAGGAGAGCGGCTCAGCGTGCATCTCCAGCCGAGGCAATGACGGCGAGATCACCATTCGTGAGTGGCATCCCGTAGCCGCTGAAGAATATGGCTACGTGGTCCCGGACCCGCTTGATCCCGATATCGTTTATGGCGGCAAGCTCACGCGTTATGATCGCCGCACCGCCCAGGCCCAGAACATTCTGCCTAAGGCATTTCGCGCGCAGGATTTTCGCATGCTGCGCACCGAGCCTATCGTTTTTTCTCCCGTAAATCCGCACATTCTCTATTTCGCCACCAACACTCTTTGGAAGACGACGAACGGTGGGCAAAGCTGGCAGCAAATCTCGCCTGACCTGACGCGCCCGACTTTCGACGTGCCGGCGAGCGTGGGCAAATATCGCGACCAAGATACAGCCAAACCTACTCAGCGCGGCGTGATCTATGCAGTAGCCCCTTCGCCGCTCGACATCAACCGCATCTGGGCTGGCACTGACGATGGCCGTATCCATCTCACTACTGATGGCGGCGCGCACTGGAATGAGATCACGCCACCGAACATGACTCCATTCCAGAAAGCCTCCATCATTGAGGCAAGCCATTTTGACGCGAAAACGGCCTACGCGGCCATCAACACACTGCGCCTTGACGATCTGCGTCCGCACATCCTGCGCACGCGTGACTCCGGAAAGACCTGGACGGAGATCGTGAACGGCATTCCCGCAAATGAAAACGTGAATGCCGTGCGGGAGGATTCGGTGCGTCGCGGACTGCTCTTCGCCGCGACGGAGCGTGCAGTCTATGTTTCGTTTGATGATGGCGACCACTGGCAGTCGCTGCGGTTGAACATGGCTCCGAGTTCAGTGCGTGACATAATTATCAAGGATGATGATCTTGTCGCCGCCACACACGGCCGCGGCTTCTGGATCCTCGATGACATCACGCCGTTGCGCCAGCTTGATCAAAAAGTAACTTCAGGAGAAGCGTTTCTCTTTAAGCCGCAAGTCGCAACGCGTGTTCGCTGGGACATGAATACTGACACGCCGCTGCCGCCGGACTTCCCTGCTGGTGAAAATCCGCCGGATGGCGCTGTGATTGACTATTACCTGCAATCCGCTGCTTCAGGACCAGTCACACTGGAGATCAGAGACAGTGCGGGAAAAACTGTGCGCAGGTATTCCAGCGCAGATAAGTCTGACCCAACTGATCCCATGCTGAACATTCCCGCGTATTGGATCCGGCCTCCGCAGGTGTTGCCGGCAGAGGCTGGAGCACACCGCTTCCTGTGGGACATGCATTATCCGCAGGTGCCCGGCGTTGAAGCTGAGTACCCGATTGCCGCCGTTCCGCACAACACTGCTCCGCAGGCAACAGGGCCGTGGGTTATGCCTGGACAATACTCGGTTGTGCTAACCGTAAACGGCAAAAGCTACTCGCAGCCTCTAACCATAAAAATGGATCCGCGAGTTAAAACACCGCAGGCAGGGTTGCAACAGCAATTCAAACTTTCAAGTGAGTTATACACACAGCTGCTTTCACTCTCGCCGGCGGTGGAGCAGGCCGGCAACGTTCGCAAACAGCTCAAAGACCTGCAAAAGCAGGCACAGGGTGACGTGCTTACTTCAGTGAATTCGCTTGATCAGAAGTTGGAAGCGCTCGCCGGCGGGGCCACGCGCAGGCCAGCTCCCGGCAATCCTCCGCCAAGCCTGGGTGGATTGCGCACGCGTTATCTCACTTTATTGAATATGCTGCAGGAGGTGGACTCTGCGCCCACAACGCAAGCCGCCAGTGCTGCAACTGAACTTCAACAGCAACTGCCGCCGTTGACGCAGCAATGGGAAGCAGTCAAATCGCAGGATATTCCGTCTCTCAATGCTAAATTGAAAGCTGCCGGCTTGCCGGAGGTGAAGTTGTAACGGATTGGACACGCTTGCGCGTCCCGTCTGCCAGTAAAGCGTGTTTGGCGCGCTCACGCATTTCTTCGATCCAGTAGCTGCTCTTGAGCTCTTCGTGGATTGTTGTGCGCCCATGAAACTTCGTAAGCCACTTTTGCAGGTTTGCAGGATTGATCTCGTGCCAGTTGCGCAGGGGGATAACGGGAAGGCCCTCGTAAAGAGGATCGAGTGAAGAAGAAGGTACAAGCACGATATGTCCCAGGACAAGGGCTTCCCAGGTCCTGTGGCAGTCCAGCCCCATCCCATGGGGGCTCAGAACAAAGGCGTAGTTTCCCCGCTGCCGCCACGATTCGGTTCGTGGCAGCGGCCCTTCCTGCAAAAACACGCCTGGAAGATCTCTTACCTTTTTTGTAACCGCGCTTCGAGTATTCCACAACTTTGTTCCGCGCATCGGATGAAAGCGCCGGTAATGACGCAAGCCAAAACCCTTCTGCCATGCAAAATCCACATATACCTGTGGAATGCGATCTTCCAGCCGCGGAAGCTGCGCGGCAACGGATTTGATTGTTCTCTCCTGGTCTTCAGGCGAAATAATGGTCTCACCCCAGACAGCTCGCTCACTTTGAAGATGGAAATCAATTCCAATCGGAATGGCAGAAATCTTGTCAGAAACTATGGTTGCGTCATAGTTCTGTGTGTACCAGTGAATGACTTTTGGTGATTCCAGAAGTACTCTGGCTTCGGCATCTACCTCTGAAGGAATAGAACTATCAGAGTCGCCGGTGGCCAGAACGAACCGGGCATTCAGCAATGGGAGCACTTGCCGAACAAATGATTTAAGCCACGAAACCCTTACCCAGATTAACTCGCCATCGCAAATATCAGCATAAGATTGCGGGTCGGAAATTAAATTGTCGGGCAGCCTGGAAGATCCCATGGCTCCGGCCAGGGTCGGCACTGAAGAGTACTGCTGTCCATCAGGAAACTCGTCCGGAATTCGGTGGTCACATAGCGCTGCAATTCCTTTATTCCAGACCAACTCAACACCAAACGCAGCTGCTCCGTCAGTCGAACCGGATTGCTGTACTAAGGCGTCATAAGGCACGAAGAACCTCGCTTAGTAGAAGTCTGAGAAATCTGTAAACTGCAGCCTGGCTACTTTGTGTAGCCGTTATACCTCAGCTGGAACTCTGCGACAGCTTACCTATAGTTTAACACCACCATAATCCGGAAAATGATGATCAACTAGGCTCATTCTGCCTGATTGGCCTGAGATGTAGGCACGTTAGCGACGAATCAATTTGGCGGCTTGCTTAAAGATATCGAGGAACATCTTCTCTGTCAGCTTGCCTGTAAGCGTATTCTGCATCGATGGATGGTAGGAGCAGAGTAGTATCCGGCCATCGGGCATTTTATATTTCTCTCCGTGGCCGAACACGAAAGCCGACTTGGTTTTCAACTGTCCATTGCGCTTCAGATAATTGAGGTAAGCGTCGAATCCAATCTTGCCCAGCGCTACCACAACCTTCACCTGCGTCAACAGGGCAAATTCCCGATCAAGATGGGAAGAGCAATTAGCAATCTCTGCCGGCGTGGGCTTATTTTGCGGCGGAGCGCACCGCACTGCTGCGGTGATGTAAGCATCCGTCAGTCGGAGGCCATCATCCCGGTGCTTTGCAGCTGGCTGGGATGCGAACCCTGCCTTGTACAGCACGGGATACATGAAGTAGCCGGAACCATCTCCGGTGAAGGGCCTGCCAGTACGGTTGGAGCCGTGGGCGCCCGGGGCAAGTCCAAGGATCAGCACGCGCGCGTTTGGATCGCCAAAACCAGGCACTGGTTTCGCCCAATAGTCCCAATCGAGATAAGCGCGACGTTTCACCTGGCCAATTTTTTTGCAGTAAGTAATCAGCCGCGGACAGCGCGTGCAGGCAATGATCTCCTCATTTAACTGGATGAGCTCGGAAGTACCGGAATTAGGAGTTGCCGGAATTTGCTGGCGCTGCGTTGAAGTAGCCATCGAGTGCGATTGTCGCGGCGCGGTAATCCATGCCGCACTTTTTGAGATAAGTTACTGGTTACTTCGATAGTAGCAGGAGTTGATGCACGCTTCAAACAATGAAAGGCGGCCTGAGCCGCCCTTCATATGGGGAGGGCACTGCAAAATTAAACTGGAACGCGATTGATAGAAGCGACTCAGCGCTTCCCTAACGCCTCCGGACACCAATCTTCCTCAGGTGACGGCGCGGGGCGTTTTGTCGCTTTGCGCTCGATATCCTGCAGCATGCATTCCAGTTCCACCAAAACTCTGGGATAAGCAGGACGATGTCCATTCAACTGAGGATAAAAATTCTCAATCGCGATTCGCTGCTGCGCAGTTCCGTGATCGATCTGGAATGTCTTGTCCGTGCGTCCGTCAAGGACCTTGATCTGCGATCCGATCTTAGCAGGCACCGCCTGCATGGCCTTGCCGTTGAGCAGAGCTGTGAGCCGCTGCAGCTTCTGCGGAGTCAGTTTTAAATCGAAGCTTGCCTTGTTTCCATATGCAGGCGTTTCCACATAATGCACGCTGCCATCGGCAAAAATCTGGAGATCTTCTTTCCGGGCATCGCCCTGACTAACGCCGGTGAAATCGCTATGCGTAACGAGAATAGGTTTGGAATCAGGTTTCCCAAACGCAAAAAGAGCAAAGAGACTAATCAATAAGAAAAATTGAAGTCGCATGAGCAGGAGTTTACCTCAGGCCCGCGGCGCCTGACATTGGTTGTTTACCGTAACGCCGGCGGCGGGCGAGAAAAAAAGGCTGGCGGAATAAATCCGCCAGCCATGGTTGAGTGGTACAAATTTACGGAATGATGAAAACGTGGCCCTGGCCGAAAGCCGTCGTTGTAGGCGGCTTGATCTGGCTCTTCTGCAACGTTTGCACATCCGGTAGCGTGCTGGGATCGTCGCCTACCGCCAAAACGGCGTTCGGGTCGGAATAGCTGCTGACGCCGAGCGCGGTGATCGCGGCGAAGGGAACGTTGATGGAGCGGAGTGCATCGAGCGCTCCCTCTGTCGCCCACGGAATTTCCGTGGTGCAGATGGAGTCAAACTGATCCACCTCCGGTGGCTGGGAGATGATGCCCGAATCCGCCGGATTCAGCCCCATGCTCCCGAAATACAGAGAGGGAGTGGTTCCCGGGTCTGCCGGCACACGGATGGACAGCTTCACGCCCAGTGGCGGCAAGCACGCAGGCCGTTCTTTCGCCGGTCCAACTACGATCGCGGCCGGGTTTACGAACAGCTGTGGTGTTGTAACCAGAGTGGGGCTCTGCAGACGCGAGATCGGCTTGGTGACTACTACTGCGCCACCTTTTGCCAGATCGGGCGATGCAGCTTTCAGTACTGTCACCTGCCCACCTTTGACCAATTGTCCAGCAGCATTGGCTGGCGGTCCCAGTTCGGCCATGTACAGGTCATTGCCCATAAATGACATGCTGAGTACACCCACGCCTTTGCTGGTTGCGCCTACGGCAATCGGCGCCGTGGGAGCTGTAGCCGGCGACTGAATCTTGTTGAGCCTGCCGGAGTCGTAATAACCGAGGTAAACTGCGCCGTCGTTGAACGGGCCGTTGGGAATGGCTGCGACAGCCACGGTGCCCGCGCCTGAGTTCAGCAAGCCTGTCTGGCTCACCGTTCCGCCAGTGGCATCGGGGGTGAATACCATCCGAAATACGCCTCTCGCTGTCCCGCCAGCGTCGGGAATATAGACGTTCTGTGTGCCGGCAGCGCTGGGCGCGTCGGCTGCAGCCTGGCCGGGAACGAAATTGAATGTCGGCTTGAAGCAGTTGGTCATGGCAGCAGCGCCAGTGACAGGGTTCTGATCAATGCGGCAGAAACCGTTCGCTTCGTCAGAAACCCACCAGTTGGTCTGGAGGAACACCAGGCCGCGAGGATGGGTAACGCCGGCCAGCAGCAGAATTCCGCGGCGGGCAGCCAGCGCCGTGCCTGAGCCGTTGGGAGGATTGTCATTGCCGATCATGCTATTGACGCAGGGCGGCGGAGTGATGAAGCCGGGTGTAGCCTCCTGAATGCAGGCTTCCGGGGACATGGTTGAAGAGGCAGCCAGCAGCCACGTCCGTCCTGTGCGGACCACGGGACCAGGCACTGCCGGAGGAGGAGCTTCAATGATCGGATCGGTTGTGACCGTCATGTCTTCAATGAAGCTGCCATCAGCAAGAGCCGTTGGCGTTGCCGTCTGAATAAAGTTCAAGCCCATAATGAGCGTGTAGGTTTGTGGAATCGTGCTTCCATTGACCATGCCGCTCTGGTTCCAGACTTGCATGAGGTCGGCGCTCTGTGTGTCATAACGCACTACGCGGTTGCCGTTGCCCCAATACAGCCAGCGTCCGTTCAGGTTGGACGAAATGAACTGGTCAGTAGCCATGCCTTGCTGAGTCTGCAGCTTGCCGAATTCCAGTTTGGCTACGCACTGAGGCAGGGTGTAATTGCACAGGTCGGCGTTCTGCAGACGGTTGAGGAAGCCCGCTTGCTGGGCCCACAGATCGTGCCCGATCCAGCCCATGCTGAGCAGCGTCTTGCCGTTGTCAGACGTTCCAACGCGCTCCACAGCATTGCCAGCCGGAGTAAAGGTCGGGGTGAGAGGATTGCGAATGCGCCAGATATCGCCGCTGCCCTGGAAGCAGATGTAGAGCTTTCCATCCGGCCCCATTCTCACGGATTGCACAAAACGCGGTCCGTTCACCGGTGATCCATTGGCAAAAACCGAGTTGGTGCTGCTGAAGATGGTGACCTGCGTGGCCGTATTGATGACGGTCTTGGTCGGATCTGTAGGGTCAACTTTGAACTCAAGCCGCGTCACTTCCTTGACGCCGGCAACGAAGACGTATCCGTTCGATCCGTTCACGCCTCTCGTTTCTACCTGGAGGTCTTGGGGTTCAAAAACACCCGGCAGATAGCACGTGCTCAAATTCAGCACGCCATGGGTAAGCCCGGGATTGGCCGGGTCCGGCAGCTGATCGATGCGGCAGAATCCGGACGCGCCGTCAGAAACCCAGTAGTCGTGCAGGTCTGGGCCGCCGAGCACGGGATTGGGCACAGTTGAGCGCACCATGCCGCGCGGACGGAACAATCCTTGATTGGCAATTTGCTTACTGGGCGCTGCGAAAGCGCTGCTTGCGAACATAAAAGTCACCAGAGCCAGGGCCAGGAAAGCACTCCAGGAATGGCGAGTTAGCAAGGTCTTCTCATGTCCGTGAGCCTGGACCTTCTTGGGAGCTCGCAAAAGGGTGGTCATTGTCGGTTCCTCTTTTCTCATGAACTGCTGCTAGTTCTTGCTCATCCCGCCTCTTTCAAGTCTGACGCGGGCAATTTTGTTCTTTGAAGGACTGCCGGGCGTGAGCCCGGCAGTCCTGGTTCTTGGGTTATCTCAGGAACGTGATGCCTGAGGTTGCTATGCCACCCGCATCCGAGGTGATGGTCACCAGGTTCGGCGGCGGAATGTTGCTGAAGCGTATCGAGAACACGCCCTGAGCGAACGGGATAATCGGACCCATCACTCCGGAGAACGGCAGGCCGGTCGCCGGGTTCAGGATGTCGAGAGTGCAAGTCAGTGTTACGCCCGGTGTAAAGTCGCTGGCGTTCACGATCAAGCGTCCCTTGGTGCGGCGATAGACCACGTTGCTGATCACGATGCGGTCTGTCACCGGTTGCACGATGACTGTGACGGTTGCGGTTCCAGTGAGACTGCTTGCGCTGCTGGTTCCAGTAACCGTGAAGGTCAGGGTCTGAGACGGCGTCAACGTCGGCACGGTGGGTGCGGTGAAGGTCTGAATAGAGCCATCCGCAGCTCCCGGCGTCAGGACAATCCCTGCAGGTCCCGTCCAGGTAAAGTTCACAGTTCCATTCGATGGATCCACTGCGCTTGCATTCAGCGTTACCGGCGCACCGCTTGCAACGGTGATCGTGATACCGCTTACAGTGGAGGCTGGATTGGCCGGATCAGGCGCCGTAGCCGAAGCGCTCACAGCAGGCGGCGTATTCGGCGGCGGAATGATGATCGGCACAATCAAGGTCGTCGTGGCTGACTGCGGAACGCTGGTGCCTTGTCCGCCAACGATCAGCGAGAAGGTCAGGTTCTGCGGTCCGGCAACTGTCGGCGCAACAAAAGTCGCTTGTGCGCTGGTTGGGTTGTTAATAGTTACGATCGGATCGCCCGGATTGACCACCTGTGCCCACTGGAACGGACCGGTAGGCGGCGTGCTGGCGGTGCCATCGAGCGTTACGGTTACGCCGGCAAATGGCGGGTTCGGATTCGAGTTGAACTTAGCTACTGCAACCGAGCTGAAGCTGCCCGGGATGCAAGTCAACGGAGGCAGCGTCGCATCCGGGAAGGGATTGAGCTGTCCCATCAACTGGTTCGGGAAAAATGGAATGGGCTGCTGACCCAACTGGACCTGGGTGCTGTCAAATACGTCGCTGACCATGGGCAACTGGCCCATGCCATTGTCTAGATAAAGAATGTCCCTGAAGTTCGAGGCTGGCGGTGGAGTGCCAGGAATCAGGTTCTCAGGGAAGATGAACTCACCGCTCGGCAATTGATATTCCGAGAAGGTCAGACCGTTCTTGTTCTTGCCAGGCGAGCTGCCGCTCACGCGGGCGCCCACGTTCTGCACTGCAGGAAGGAAATCACCACCCTGCGGGAAGCGCATGCGCCAACGGCCCTTTACGCCGATTCCCGGAGGTCCGGGCTCGACTGGGAAGTTAGCTGCCCAGGCGGGCTCGCGGAATGTGAGATTGCCGTTGCAATCCTGATCAATGGCAGAGACGTCCACTGTGCGCTGCGGGTCGGTGCTGCGGCCTTCAACGCGGGTTCTTACGCCCGCTTCTTGCGGGAAGAAAGCTGAAGGAACGCCGCCGGTGCCCTGGATCACAACTTCAATACGAACGTAAGCCGGATCAGTATTAGGCCAGGTGTAAGGGCCCACGCTGGTGTCCAAAATGTCTGTCGCCGTGATGTACGGCCCATTAGCATCTACTTCCTGCGTGCCAATGATCTGCACATAGTCACCAACTTCAAAGGGCACTTCAACGTAAGGATCCTGCGGGATTGGATTGTCCGCGCTCGGCGCCGCGCCTGGCGCATTCATCGTGTAAACGGGCACCAGAATCGCGCCGGTAACAGCATCGCGCGGGCGGTTCTTTTCCGGACATTGCGCATCCTGCTGCGCATCAGGCAGCAGCAAAGCCAGCGAAGGTCCTGCAGATCCATCGGAGCCGTCAAGATAAGGACTGGTCCGTGGAATACACATTGGATAGCCAGTCTGTGAAGCTACCGTTGGGTTGTTCTGATCAACCGCAAAGCGGGGATCAGGCGATTGTCCGGCGCTATAGCGGCCTTTGGTCAGGATGATCGGATTGCCGAGGCCATCGAGCTGCGGCGTTCCATCCGGGTTCGGGACCGTGAACGTGATTGGCGGATCGTTAATCTGGATCCTCTGGCCATTCACCCACATGATGCCGTTGGCATAATCGAATTTCTCGATGAAGCCCATCGTCATGTTTGCCGGGTCCTGGAAAATGAAGACAAGACCAGCAATGTACTGGCCATTGACAAGGTTGGCGTGCACATGCCCCTGATACGTCCCAGGGAACCGCACGGTGTCAGACATGGCCATTCCCGTCTGGAAAACGGCATCAGTCTGGTGCGTGTTGGGGTTCAATTCGAAGGCTTCTTCCCAGGTAAGCAGCGTGTTGGGGAAGATGACCACTGTGCTCTGCGGCACACGGATGATCGTGTTGTTGATCTCAATCCATCCGCCTGTGATCTTGCAGTTGGCCGGCAATGGGGGGTTTGCAGGCGTTGGCGTTGGATTGTCATCCTTGTTGCACAGGCCAGGTGTCGCATCCAATGATGCATACTGGATGAACCCCGTAAATTCGGCGCCCACCGGTACTCCGTGCCGGTCAGGAACGATCGGCGTTGGCGCCGGTATCGCAGCCGGCGTGGGCCACGGCTCCGGATTCAAGCTCTGTGCCGAGGCGGAAACTCCCAGTGTCGCCGCCATCAGCAGCAGCATTACAATTCCTGCTGCTCTGAAACTTTTTGTTAGCTGTTCAAATCCCCTCATTTTTGAAGCTCCTTCCGTCGCTCGGCTACTATCCCTTCGTGTGTATGTGCTCTTGATCCCTCGAATATCCATACGCCTACCTTGGTCCCCGGAATGGGATCACACCCGGGACTCCTGGACCATCGATTCCGAGCGGGGGCTGGCTGGGCTGGCCGTTTCCACCACCGCCGTTGTTACCACCACCATTGCTTCCACTGCCGTTTCCACCACCGGAATTTCCACCGCCGGGGTTGCCACCACCAGTGTTGCCGCCAGTGTTTCCGCTGTTATTCAAAACGCCTGGAAGTGCCGGAGGAGGCGGAGCAGACGGTGCAGGTGGATTCAGCAAGTTGTCCAGGAATGTGGGGAGCGGATTGCCTCCCTGGGCTCCTGTGGCTGCTACTTCTACAAAGTTGTTCTGGGCCTGTCCTGGATGCGCGGAATCTTTTTGCAGCACACCAGTCGCTGCCCAGGGATGCCCGTTGGGCGTAAACAATTGCGGGTGATCGAAAGGCGCTGCCTGCTTTACGGTGCGCGGATCGGTCAACCCATTGCGCAGGAAATCAACCAGGTCTTTTTTGTCCTGCAACGTGAGTCCCAGCATCTCGATGTCGGGATCCATGTATTCAACTTCTTCCACTGTGTTGAAGTCGCCGCCGCGGTTGTAGAACTCAACCACCTGCTCCAGCGTGAGCTGGCTGCCATTATGGAAATAAGGAGCAGTCAACGCGACGTTGCGCAACTGCGGAGCCTTGAAGAAGCCGCCACGGGCGATGTCGTCCGAGCAGTTCATCGGTGAAGGCGCGATTCCATCTCCGCGCCGTCCCGGCACGATGACGGTTTCAAATCCGCCTTTGCAGACGTTCTGGCGCAGATATTCCGCCTGTGACAGCGGCAATCCTGCAACCGGATCGGCTCCGGCAAGCCCGCCGTCTTCAGCCGTGGGCCGCACGCCAATGTGGTAGAAGCCGGTATCGTAAACGCGCGCGTGGTCGTCTTCCATGATCATGCGCTCCACCGGATTGTCGGTTACGGTTCCAACTGCAGCGTTCGAAAGCTCAGGTCCGCCGTGGCAAACGATGCAGCCGGCTTTCGTCTGGAACAGATTCAGTCCGCGAAGCTGGCCCGGGGTCAACGGCACTGCGCCAACCGAATAGTTGATCCGCACCGGAACTTGCGAAACCGGCGGCTCACCAAAAAACACAGTCAACGAGCCGCTTGCGTAATCAATTGTGCCGGTGTTCACTCCAACGCCGCGGATATTTCCGAAGCCGTCGTCAAACGCGTACATGTCCTGATCGCTGGCATCGAGCGTCGGGTTCAGGCCGATAATCGAAACCGTGTAGGGCGTGATTCCCGGCTGGAGCTGAATGGTGTACTGGTTCTTAACGTTGTCGCCAATCAGCGTGTAGCTCTGCTGCTGCTCCAGATATTTGTCCAGCGGAGTCTGGTCTGCCACCAGCGTGCTCTCATACATCTGGATTGCAACGCCCCAGAACAATGAGAAGTTGAACTCCATCAGGCTGTACTGCTGCGTGTTGGCCGGGCAAGTCACGCCTTGAGATGGATCGATGGTCGCTACCGCGTTTCCATCTGCGCCAGCGCAGATCTGCAGATTCGCATCCCACCACTCCTGTTGGAACGCTTTCTGGACCAGCGTTACGTAATCAGTTTTCAGACCACGGTCGGGAGAGTTGGACAAAATTCCCAGAACGCTGTCCGTCGGGTCCACTATCTGTCTTGCGAGAGGCTTCCTCGCCAGCAGCTTTCTGCCTACATCATGGAAGTTGCGGCCATCAGCTGACATTTCAGTCGAGCTCAGGATCGGCCCCAGCGACTGCGAGCACAGCGCTGAATTCTTCATGTTGATGAGCGCCGCACCCAGGGTCCCATCAGGCTCACGGACCAGCAGGTGCGCTCCTTTGTCGCGATTGCCGAACGGGTTTGCGCCGTTGCAGACGTTCTGCGCACGTCCATCCCAGAAATTGCGGAAGTTGAAAACAGCGTTCACCGCGCTGGGAGTGTTGCGGCCGGTGGTTTTGCGGGTATTGACTACCTGACCCGCAGCATCCGGGTCAGGGTATGAGAAAACTGGATCAGGAACAGAAATGTCGGTTTCGACGCTGGAAATCGTTACCCCAGGCACGCCAAAACCGGTTCCAACAACGCCGCTTCCATTACTCGTCTGCGGAGTATTAACCTTGCGGCTATTCGGGGTTCTGTGCAGATGTGTTCCGGGCCCGAACGCCAAGCCAGGACCATCACTCTCTGGATCATTGGTAGCTCCTGCCGCCGGAATAGGGCGAACGCCGCCCTGACCGTTGGGAATTCCAACATTGACCTGGCCCATCTTGGTGGAGAACACACCCTGTGAACCCGAGACGTCATTCACGTCTGACGTCACGCTGAAGCGATCACCCACGTCAGCCAGCTTACGGAAGGGGAAATCGCCATCGTGGAATCCGCCAAAACCGGCATCAGAGCTGCCTGCGCTGTAATGATGGTTGGGTCCGGAACCGATCTGAAATGAGTTGTCGCCGCCAGCCTGGCCGGGGTTTACGTCGTTGGTGGCGCGGCTATCAGCGCCGGCATTGAAATGGCAGGTTGCACAAGCCTGGATGTCATCACTTCCAGCCTGCATGTCCCAGAAAAGGGCTTTTCCGAGCTGAATAGCTGCGGTCTTGTCATTGACAATACCCTCAATACCGAACACCGGGGGGATCGGCACACTGGAGAGAGGTGCAAGGGGCCGCAGTGGAACACGTATCGAACCAACTCCGCTCTGGGCGCGCACATGGCTGTAATAGCCCAGTGCGACAACTGTTACGAGGATGCCCGCAAACACGCGCAGAGCAATCCGGATCCCGGAAGACCGTCTCATGGTGTTCTCCTAAATCGCCTAAGCAGCCTGAACGTAGTCAGTCGTATCCCTGGATGTCAGGCGGCAAGGGCCGATTCTTGCCGGGAGCGATTAGACAATCATTAACGCCTTATTAAACCTTTTAATGTAGGGTTGCACTGCGGCTGAATCGCCGCAAGTCATTGTAATTATTAGATTTTATGCGCCAGGGCGGCGCTGATTTTACTCTTCTGGAAGCAGCAAAGGACTAGTACTAAAGGCCAGTTCCTTAGATGTTCTAATCTTTTTCAGCCCTCTGTACTAAAGAGTCAGGAGGTATATGGCCTGATATAGGGGTGCGGAAAAAAGTTATTTTCCACCCCCGAACAAGGCAAAAGCTGGGCCGGGTGACCCAGCCGAGGGATTAACGCTTTTTCGGGACCGCCTTCTTAGGTACAGGCTGGGCTGCGGGAGCAGGAGCGGCGCCGCAATCGCAGTACCGCAATGTTGTCACCGGCGTGGCTGCGCCTTCCGTTATGGTCAGTACAAAAAGACGGTCATATTCATTGTCCGCGATCGGGGGCACTGTCCCCGCATTTAGCCGGGCAATGATAAATGGGAGTGTGTCTTTGTCCCCGACCACCAGGATGTCGCCGCCACGGCCGTAAAAAAGATCACGAATCTGCGCGTTGGGGTCCTTCGCAGGATGGACTGCCGGCGTAATCTTTTGTGCCTTCGCCAGCGGTGTAGCGGTCTCTTGCGTGCGCTTTGCCTCTGTCACATAAATTTGCTTGATCTTGGCATCTTTGAGCATCTTCGCCAGGCATTGCGCCCGCTGTATCCCAGCAGGGCTTAACTCATCTGCTTGAGCGCCTTGTCCTGTTTCTGCGTTACGAACCAGAAAGATGGTGTGAATGTTTTGTTGGGCGGATGCCAGTTGGCACAAAAATAACGTCGGCAGGAGAATGCGTTGAATAAAACTTGTCATGATATTAGATCGCGTGTTTTCGAATTGTTTGTACCACATTTTAGGCTGCATGAACCACGAATGATTACGGCTTCGGTAACTCTACCCGCTACAGGCCTATTGTGGTAGCATGGCCGCATTCCCCCACCATATTTCTCTTTAATAAAAATTCAGGAAGGTCATTTGAAATGATTCGAGCTGTACTTGCGACTTGCATTCTTACCCTGGCGCCTGTGGTGGCATACTCGCAATATCCTGGACCGCCTACGCAAAAACCGCTTACGCCGCCGCAATCTGCTCCTTCCGTGGATGAGGTGCCGCCTGATGCGGTTGTGATCTCGATCCACGGCCTTTGTCCCGATGATAAGGGCGCACCGGCCAATCCCGATTCCTGCACAATCACAATCACCCGACGCCAATTTGATGCCATGCTCACGGCAATGAACGTCACCAATCAAAATTATTCCCCGACGGCGCTCCGTGGCATCGCCGAAAGCTATGTGCAACTACTGACCATGGCCGATGCCGGGCAAAAAGCCGGGCTTGATAAAGATCCTCGATTCCAGGAGATGATGCGGGTCGTGCGCGTGCGCACCATGGCGGAAATGTATCGTCACTCTCTGGATGAAAAATTCAACTCTCCGGCGCCGGAAGCCATCGAGGCCTACTATAAAGAGAACATCAGTAAATACGAGCAGCTGAAAATTGACCGTGTCTTTATTCCTTTGGCTGATCCTAAAAAGCCCCAGGAACGCATGACCTTTGAGAAAAAAGCCCGCCAAAAAGCTGAGGAGCTTCGCGCGCGGGCAGCTAAAGGCGAAGACATGGGCGCTCTCCAGGAGGAAGCCTTCAAATCGCTTGGTCTGGTCTCTCCGCCTAAAGCTGACCAGGGACCAAAGCGCAAAGGCAGCTACCCTCTGATAATCGAAAAAGATATTTTTGCGCTCAAGCCGGGTGAGGTCACCAAGGTGGAAACTGATTTATCAGGCTTCAGCTTTTATAAAGTGCGCAGCCGTGAACCCTTGCCGCTGGAAGTGGTAAAGCTCGAGATCACTCGCGAGATGTATCAAAAGAATATGGAAGCGGCAATGAAATCAACTACAGGCCGCGTGCATTCGGAATTGAACGAGAAATTTTTCAATCCTCATGTAGCAGCAGCTCCGGCTCCGCCTGCCTTTAAGCCTGCTCCGCACGTTACCTACCAGCCAGGAGCGCCGGTCAATGGGTCTGCTCCACAGGCAACTCCCGGAACTCAGCCTTTGCCGAAATCAACTCCACCTAAATAGATCGAACACCGAACAATGCTAAAGCTGCCGCAGATTCCCTCTGCGGCAGCTTTGCTGTTTATCCAGCTCTTTTACCGCACGCGTATTACTACGCCGGCGGTTGGGTTCGAGCCGTCAACGCCATTAAACGTGACCGTTCCACTGGGCGTAAACTGCAGCCCGGTTTGCGCTGGTGCGGTGTAGAACACCGTGATCTTCATCTGCTGCACCGGTGTAACGTTGTTAACGGTCGGCCCGCCCAGGCTGGCTATCGAGCAGACAATCTGGTTGCCGGCAAGCCCCGGCACTGGTGGCGCGCAAGATGCCGGATCAGACCCTGCATTCGGCGTCACGCTCACGGAATTGACTGACAGCAGCGGATCAATCGTGATCGTGAATACCACGTTGGTCGCTGCCACAGTGGTGTTATTTGTAATTGTCCACAGGATTGTGCCCTGACTCAACGGATGCAAGTCCGTGGGTATGGCATTGGCCTGTACCGTCACCGGAATTTTTACGTTGGGCGGAGGCGGCGGCAGCCCGGGCTGCGTTGTCCGGAACGCCTGGCTGAACGTGGTTGATACGCCGTTCACGTCGAACGCCGTGACTGTGGAAGTGAGAGTGATCGTGGCGGCATTCATTTGCGCAACCACGCTGATATTGAGCGTCTGGCCCGGCGCCATGGCTGCCAGCGTGCAAACGCTTTGGAGCGCGCCAGCTGCCACCGCACTGCACGTTCCCTGATCGGGGGTAATGGACAGGATTGATGCCCCATCAATCGTGCTGAGTATGTTGTTGACGGTGACATTCTGGATGGGGAACAGCGATGCGTTTTGCACCTGAACCGTATAGGTTACCTGCGTCGGTGTGCTGGCCACTCCAGCCGGACCCAGCACGACGATCGTCGTGTTCGGCACGTTGGTGATGGCGGGAATCACCGGCAAAGATGGTGCGGACTCCTGCCCGTTTCCGGCAGAGTTGGTTGCATGCACGGTGAAGGTATAGGCCGTTCCGTTGCTGAGCCCGGACACTATGGTGTTTGCCGAACTTGATCCGGGAGCAGGCGCGGGAACCGTTACGCTAATTCCGCTCGCCACTCCGTTCACGCGCGCGGTTACGGTATAGCTGGTGATGCCATTCACGGATTGCGGCAGCGTCCAGCTCACGTAAGCCTGCGTATCTCCTGCCGTGGCTGTTACTGCCGATGGCGTACCGGGCAGTTTAACGCCGACGGGAATTGTGTTACTCAACGTGGCAGCGCTTGAACCCTGTGCGTTGCTGGCAAATACCTGGAACTGGTAAAGAATGCCGGCAGTCAGGCCCGGGATGGTAACCGACGTTGCAGGATAGAGGCTGCCCCCATTGGGAACAACGGTTATATCAGGCAGCGAAAGACCATTACCGGCTAGCGTGTTCTGCACCGTGTAACTGGTGACCTGCTGGCCGGTCTGCGCGGGACTCCAGCTCACCGTGGCATTCGTGCCGGATTCAGCCGCAACCACATTGAGAGGTGCACCCGGAACGGCTGGCGCAGCCGCAGTTTGCTTTGTCTGGAACCAGCGCCCGGCGCCGGCAGTACCCAAGCCGCTCGGATCGTCGCCGGCGTAAAGCACCAGGTTGGCAGGATCAGTGCTGTCCAGAACCAGCGCGTCAATATTCTTCAGCGCAGCTTGTGTTGGATCAATGTAGTTCAGACTCAGCGTCTGGCCTGCAGTGCCTCCGGCAACATTTCCTACCCAGATCAGCTTGTTCGTGAGCGATTGGCCGATGTAAAGATTATTGCCGTTGGTCGCGGGATAGACCTGATCTCCTGATAGCACCGTGGTAACGCCCACGGAACTTAAAACACTCGTGTCGGCCTTGTTCGTGCAAACAGGATTAGGGGAAACCAGGCACGCGGTATCGGCGTTACGAATAAAGAACGGCGACCTGCCGTCCGCGCCCCACAAATCATGCCCCATCCAGGCAAGCCCGGTGGTCAGATGCCCGTCTGGCGTGGCCGCCACAACCTGAATGAATTGCGCACAGGTGCCGAATGCATTTGCCGTTGCCGAAGCCGGATTATTGAAGCGAAGAATTTCTCCACTCCGTCCAAAGCCTATCCACAGGTTGCCCGCGGGGTCGAGCGCTGCTGAATTCGGCAGGCTGGGATTGTTGGGGAGAAGGCATCGTGTCTGGCCACCAGGGAAGGTGTCTGCGCTGGTGTTGCCGCCCATTGAGAATGTGCTGCTGAAGTCGAGCGCTCCGTTGCCATTGTCTCCGCCTGCAAGATAGTTGATCCGGAAAATTCCTCGTGTGGCTGATTTGCTGTCCACGAAATAAAGAAGATTGCGGGTGCTATCAAATGCCATCGCACCGCCAGTCACTTTCGTGGCGCTGAAGGGGCACATGGTGTGATTAATGGCGTATGGGCCTGGGCTGTCCAGATCCGGGTCCATGCGGCATATCCCTGCCGTGCCGTCAGCCACCCACAAATGGCGCACCGGCTGGTTGGTTACCGGGCTGATCGCAGTTCCGTAGAGAACGACTCCGCCAGTGGGTCCGGTAATGGAGCTTTGCGCGTTTGGAGTGCCCGCAAACTGTACAGTGTTCGTTGTGGGGTTAATGGTTGTCTGGGCGTGCGCAATGCTCGCTGCAAAGCTTAGCAAAAAAATCATGCATGACAAGATGCACGTTGACTTGCCGCGCGCCCTGTCGATGCCAAATCGAACAGACGTAGTCAATGTGGAGTTCACGTTGTGCCTTCCTGTTCCGTGGGCCGTCTAGCCCATGGATCCTTAGATTGAATCGAGGAGGTATCATCCGCTTTCTACTGCGCCACAGCTTTGTGGTGCTCCGGAATTGCTGCTTGCGTTGTTGGCAAACCCTGCACATATCTCGTGCGTGGCTGCCCGATCTCTTAAAACAAATCTGTACCTATTGCTTGCGGTGTTTCAGATCTTGCCGGCCATTTGTGCATTGGAGCAAAGCTCCACTGCTGTTGCTTACCTACTCAAAAGAGTTAACCGGCAATCCCAAAAATACATCTTGTTGCGACATTTATTTTTAGATAAAAAAATAGCGGCGTTCCGCTATTCGCCGGCCCGCCGCTCACGGACAACAGCTATTAAATTATTTTGAAACGTTGAGGGTCCAGCGCGGCCAAGGCGCCCGCACGCCTCGGCCGGCCCTTCCGTTATCGAACCGTGATCGTCACCGTCGCCGTGCTGGGCAGTGTGTCCGTGCCTCCGGGCCCGAAGGTCACGGTGGCCGTCGGCCTGTAAACTGCCTTAGAGACGGTCGCTGTCACGTTTTGCGTGATGATCATGGTTTGGGGCGGCTTGGCGCCGTTCTTGAGCGAACCGCCCAACGCCGCGTTTGGATTGCTTGCCGTTGCAGTCACAGAGCATACGAACTGCGTGCCCGGGACGCCGTTGATTGTCACCGCTGTGCCCGCGGCGCAAGAACCTGCGCCGTTGTTGTTCACGGTCACGCTCGGCGGGTTAGGAGCGTTAATCGTCAGCCCATTCGGTGTGAACAGGGTGACGACAACGTTCGGGGCCGGCGTCGTGGTCGTGTTGCTGATCGTCCACGTGATGTTTCCGGCTTGTCCAACGTTCGGATTCGGGTTCTGGGCGTTTCCGGTAATTCCGACGGCCGCAGAGAGGTTCTGCTGTATCGGCTGGGGCGGGCTGGTGGTTTTGCTGGTGCTTACGTTCACCAGGACCGTTCCAGCAGCATCATTGCCGCTGGCAGTCGCCGAGTTGATGATTCCCTGGTTCTGCATCTGCACAATTACGTTGATTGTGGTGGAAGCGCCAGGATCGAGATTGCCAAGCGAGCAGGTCACGCTGACTACGCCTGCGCCTGCTGCTGTGCAGCTTCCCTGGCCGGGCTGAGCCACCATGATATTGGCTGTGGGCAATCCGGTGGCGGAGCCGCCGCCGCTGTTGCTGGCGAGCTGGCCTGCCTGGCTAAAGGTGAATGTTGTCGGGTTCGGAACATTGCTGATGGTGAATGTTCCATTGAATGAAGGATCAGCCACGCCGGCAATCGTCACAGACTGGCCAATGCTCAGGAAGTGAGCGCTGGTCGTGGTGATGGTCACGTTCCCGCTGGCATCGCGCACAGCGCCGTTCGCCGCGATAGTGGCAGCGATTGTGCTGAGCGTGTAAGTCATGGAAACGTTTGTCGCCGGGAATTTGGAGGTGTTCTGCACCGTCACTCCGTACGTGATTTGCGCCGGGGTGGTGGTCACAGTCGTGGGACCGGTCATTGAAATGGCCAACGTCGGCAGGTTCGCCGCAGAAGGCGTCACTGCATTGGTCATGGGTCCTTCAGCGCTGCTTCCAGCGATATTGTTCGCATGCACCGTGAAGGTGTATGTGACGCCGTTCGTCAGGCCGCCGATTACTGCGCTGCCAGTGTTACCGCTGGCCGGAGCCGGAACTGTTACGGTAATGGGCTGAGCAATACCGCCGATATAAGCGGTAACGGTGTAGCTGGTGATCGGTGTGCCATTCGGAGCTGAAACAGTCCAGGTCACGAAGGCTTGCGTATCGCCGGCGGTGGCGCAGGGCGCAGCCGGACAAGCTGTCGGCGCATTCGGCACCTGTGTGCCCGGAGGCGTTACGCGATTGCTCTCCGCTGAAAACGCACTGGATCCCACGGCATTGGTCGCCAGAACTTGGAATCCATACGTGGTGCCGTTCACTGCGGGGATAACCGTTGAGGTCGGCGGGAACGCCGAACCTGCAACCGGGCTGACAACAAAGTCAGGAATCACAACGCCGCTGGAGAAGCTGTTGTGCACCGTGTAGCTGGTAACAGGCTGATTGGCCTGTGCCGGACTCCAGTTGAGTGTGACCTGAGCGTTACTTGCCACGGCGATTACGTCAAGAGGAACTCCCGGAACCGCGGTAGCTGTGGGAGTTGGGCAGTTCATTGTATAAGGCGTGGGTGCTGGTCCAGGCTGAATCGCCGAAGGATAAACTCCCTGGCAAGTCTGGAACCACATGCCTTGTGCCAGTACGCCTGCTCCGCTGTAATCGTCGCCGCTGAATACCTCGAGATTCGCAGGATCGGTTGGGTCCACGGCCAAACCGTTGAGGTTTGTAATGGTGAACGCCGGGCCTGTGGCCGGAGTAAACGCGCCAAAGAATGTGCTGTCAATCGTAGAAGTGGCAGGAACTCCACCGGGATTGGTTGCAGCAGATGCATTTCCCAGCCATGCAAGATTATCCGGACCACCGGCAGGAGCCAGAGTGAAATACACGTTGTTGCCGTTGATCGCGGGATAATACTGGTCGCTCATGGTGGATGTTGCGGCAGCGCCGATGGGAGCAGCGGTCAAAACGTTCACTACGTCGCCGCTTGCCACAGTGCAGATGCCATGTGGAGGAACCAGGCAGGTCGTATCAGCATTCTTAATGAAGAATGGCGAGGTGCCGTCAGCTCCCCACAGATCGTGACCAATCCAGGCCAATCCGTTTGTGAGTTTGCTGATTGTCCCAACCTGCTGGATGAACTGCGCGCATGTGCCGAAGCCAGTAGCAGTGGCCGTGCCCGGGCTGTTGAAACGGACAATCGAGGTGTTCTTCTTAAATCCTACGTAGAGATCGCCTAGCGGGCTGAGTGCCACCGCATGTGGCAGCAATCCCGTTTGTCCAGGCAGCAGGGGGCAACCAGTATCGCCTCCGCCAAAGCGAGCGCCTGTGGTGTTGCCACCCATGATGAAGACGCTGCTGAAATCCATAAATCCATGGCCAGTGTCTCCGCCTGGAAGAAATCCAATTCGGATAACGCCCTGTGAAGATCTCTGCTCGTCTGCGAAATACAGGAATTGCCGGATCGGGTCATAAGCCAGAGGTCCGCCGGTGACCGATGCGCCGTTGATCTTAAACGGGCATGTATTCACGTTGATCGCATAGGGTCCAGGCGTATCAATATCGGGATCAATGCGGCAGAGCCCGAAGGTAGCATCGTCCACCCACAAATGGCGGAACGGCTGGCCCGTAATCGGGCTGATGCCGGTACCTTTCATAATGATTCCGCCCAAAGGAGCTGTAATCGGGCTTTGCGTATTCTGGGGGTTTGGCGTTCCCAGGTATTGAACCGTGGTGGTTGTAGTGGTGGCTGAAATATCTGTCTGCGCGTTTGCCGCCAATGCAGCAAACATGAACAGAAGAATGAAGCAGAGCCAAATCCTGGACGAAGCGATTTGCGCACACACAGCTACGGGAGCTGTTGTCCGTGAGGATCTCATTATTTTGTGCCTTTCCCGTCCTGAGGCTTAAGCTTCAGGATCAAATCTCCTAAATAGGCTAGGCAGTCATCCGTGCCAATAAATCAACAGCATGCCGATTCGTTGCCGGAATGTTCTGTTGAGACCTCAGCCACGTCGAAGTGCCCGCAAATCCGGAAGATGGGCGTCGTCGAAAAACTGGCAGAGGTCAGCCAATTAATACCTAAGATTTAAGCTGCTTTGATTAGAGGGCGATTGGCCGAAGATTAAATTTTTTAATGCGGCTTAGGCGACTAAAGAAATCAAAAAAAGCCGGACGCACAAGCGCCCGGCTTCAACTCAGAAAAGGAACGCAATCCGTTTGATTGTCTCGACGGAAGACAAGCGCGGTTTGCCCTCTCTATCGGTTCCCCTCTCAAAACTTCTAATCGCCCCCGCAGGAATAGACGTCTCTTACGGAGTTTGTGTCGAGAACAATAATGGCGGAGTTGAATTAGACGTAAATTATAGGGCAATTAAAGTTTCTTAAAGTTGTCACGTGATAAATCGCTGAAAAAAAAGCGCCGCCCTTTCTCGGGCGGCACTGTTAAGACAAATCAACTCCTTAATTGATCGTCAGGTTGACAATGATCGAGTGTACGAGGCTTCCACTGGTTCCGGTAATGGTCAGCGGATAATTCCCCTGCCTTGCCTGGCCGGTAACATTGAAGGTCAAGCTCGAAGTGCCAGAGCCGCCGTTCACCGTTGCCGGAGTCAGTGTGATATTGGTGACGTTAGCCGGGAATCCGGTAACGCCCAGGGCCACGTTGCCAGTAAAACCATTGCTGGGCGTGACCGTGATAGTTACCTGACCTGACTTGCTGCGTTTTACCGTGATGCTGGCAGGAGCTGATAGCGCGAAGTCTGCAGGTGTAGCAGGATTCACGATGAGCTGCACGCCAACCGTGTGGACGATCGCCCCGCTGGTTCCGGTGACCGTCAGGTTGTAAACGCCGGCCGGCGTAGCGACCGAAGTCGTTACCGCCAGGTTCGACGTCCCAGCGCCGGTGATCGAACTCGGATTAAAGGTGCCTGTAGCTCCAGCCGGCAACCCGCTAACGCTCAGACTCACTACGCCTGCGAATCCATTCACACTGGTAATCGTGATTCCGTAGCCGGTGTTCTGTCCCGGATTCACGGTCTGCGATGCAATCGAGGTCGTCATCTGGAAGTCGCCCGCCGGAGTGATGACGAGCGAAACTGATGTCGTATGAGTCAGCGTTCCATCTGTGCCGGTAATGGTCAGTGGATAAGTGCCCGGGGTGGTGCTGAACGCAGTCGTGATGTTCAGCGCCGTGGAACCGGACCCGGTGAGGCTGACGGGATTGAAGCTGGCAGAGACGCCGGCAGGCATTCCGCTTGCACTGAAGGTAACTGTGCCGGAGTATCCGCTGATCGGATTCAGCGTCACGGTGTAGCTCGTTGGGCTTCCTTGATTAATCGTCTGCGACGATGGAGCCGCTGAGAGCGAGAAATCAGGAGTCGAGATCACGAGTGTCACCGAGGTCGAATGAGTAAGAGTCCCATCCGTTCCGGTGATGGTCAGCCCGTAGGTGCCCGCAGCGGTGGTCGTGGTGGTGGCGACGCTCAGTGTTGCAGTTCCTGAACCAGCCACGCTTGCAGGTGTAAACGTGGGAGTTGCACCGGCCGGCAATCCGGTTACGCTGTAGCTCACGGTGCCGGTGTAACCATTGAGCGCCGTTTGCGTAATCGTGTAGCTGGTGGAGCCGCCCTGATTGATGGACTGCGATGCCGGACTCGCCGAAAGCGAGAAGTCAGGCGCCAGTACAACCAGCGTTACTGAAGCGGTGTGAGTGTTGATCCCATCCGTTCCAGTGATGGTCAGTGTATAGCTGCCGGCAGGAGTGGTTGTCGCGGTGGAAACGGCCAACGTTGTTGTGCCTGAACCAGCCACGGTCGCGGGAGTGAATGTAGCAGTTGCGCCGGTCGGCAATCCTGCCACGCTATAGCTGACAGTAGCTGAGTAACCGTTGATGGCCGTCTGCGTAACCGTGTAATTGGTGGAGCTGCCCTGCACAACCGACTGCGATGCCGGCGTGGCGGACAGCGAGAAGTCAACCGCAGTAATCACCAGCGTTACGGACGCCGTGTGAGTGAGCGTCCCATCGGTTCCGGTGATCGTAAGCGTGTAGCTTCCGGCCGGTGTGCTGGCGGTGGTTGTTACGGCGAGCGTTGTTGTCCCTGAAGCGGTAACGCTGGCAGGCGTGAAGGTGGCAGTTGCCCCTGCGGGCAGGCCGCTTACGCTGTAGCTGACAGTCGCCGCGTAATTGTTCAGAGCAGTTTGCGTGACGGTATAGCTGGTTGAGCCGCCCTGCGGCACAGACTGCGATGCCGGACTCGCGGAGATCGAGAAGTCAGGATTCGCCACCACCAAAGTTACCGGTGCGCTGTGTCCAACCTTGCCGTCGTTTCCAAAGATGGTCAGCGGATAGCTGCCAAGAGCTGTGGTTGCGGCGGTTGTGATGGTCATCACCGTTGTTCCTGAATTGGTGACGCTGGCCGGAGCAAAGCTTGCGGTAGCGCCAGCCGGCAAACCAGTCACACTGAAAGTAAGCGTGCCTGTGTAACCATTCACCGGAACAACCGAAACGGTAAACGTGGTTGAGGAATTCTGGGCCACAATCCGTGAACCAGGTGCGGCGTTCAGTGAGAAATCAGGCTGTCCTGCGTTGTTGTTCCAGAAATTCACCAATTGCGCAACATCCGGTGAACCCCAGCCTGTGGCCAGATCGTAGCCCACCTGCGCGCCAAAACCAGTGACGCCCGGCACGCTGTTGTTGCCGTTTGTGACATCGTGATACACGCCAATGCCGCCATTGACTTGGTTGTTGGCCATTGCATAGAACACCGTGTTGGCATTGCCCTGCGCTACACCGGTCTTCTGCACCACCAGCGACATAATGCTGGCGAAGGAAGGTGACGAGGCAGAGGTTCCACCCACGGCTGCCAGACCGCTGCTGAGCGCTGTGTGCCCCTGAACAATCAGGTAGCCATCATGTCCTGCGCCGCTGAGTGAGACGTCAGGAATGTCTCGGTGGCCATCAGCCGGTACGCCGAGGCCAGATTGATACGAAGGTTTCGAATAGAGAATGCTGGCGCCACCGCCGGTGGCGAACAATCCCGAGCCGCCAGGCACATTGCCGCTCTCATTCCACACGTTCTCAGGAATGTAGCCCAAAGCAGATGACTGATCTGCTGGATTGTTTGAGGCATTCCAGAAATTGCCGGTGGCATCGTTAAATTCCGTGCCGCCTACGGCAATGTTGTTCGGTGTGGAGGCAAGGCCATTGATGCCTTGCTGGGTGCCGGAGATCGCATTAGAAGCGTCGCAGCCCGCTGCGCCGCTGTCGCCGGCAGAGACAAAGGCTGTGATGCCCTGCGTGGCAGCCTGCGCCCACAAGGAGTTCCAGAAGGCGTTTTCTGTAGCCGGCAACGAAGCTTCGCACGCGCCAAAGCTGGTGCTCATGACCGGCGCCAGATTGTTATTGACGATGTACTGCGCGGAAAGGTCCACGCCGTCCGTGGTCGTCGTTTGTGAAATGACAAAAATAATGTTCGCGTTTTTGGCGATAGCGCCGGCCCATTCCACATCCAGGTCGGCTTCAGTTTCTTCATTGCCGCCAAGGTTTCCTGGATCAGGTCCGTTATGGACGAAGACTGGATCGTGTGCAGGTAATCCAAAGAAGCTGCGGAAATATTGCACGTCGGCCAGATTGATGTCCGTGCGTCCAACAATGGCGATGGTCTGGCTTGTGCCATCAATCGCAGGTGCCTGGCTATAAAGCGGGAAAACGTTGTAGATGATGGAAAAGTCGCCCGGAGCAAGGAAGTGCTGTCCATTCGCGGCATTGAAGTCGGGCGGAAGCTGCGTGACTGTGCTGTTCGGGTGCTTCTCAAAATTGTTCATTGACACCACGCCTTTTACCAGCCCGGTCAAAGCGCGTGGGATGCTGGGGTCCGTTGCATTGGCGTGATGCATCTTGCCATTCACTTCAAACATGCGGATATTGGTCTGGAAGGCCCGTTCCACCTTCTGCACGTCGCCGCTGAAGTTGATCCACAGCCGGCCGTTGCCCACCTGCTCGATTTTGAAGCCGGAGCGCCGCAGCCAGTTCGTGGCATCTGCAATGTCCTGGTCCGTAGGGCCAAAGCGCAGGCCGAATTCAGCTGGAGTAAGCCATTTGTGATAGTTGGGTGAGTTGGGATCTTGTTGCTCTGCCAGTAGTTGATCCAATTGTGCCTGAGCGTCCGAACGGACGCCAAGCAGCATGATCATGTTGGTCATCGGCATGTTGGCAGGTGCGGAACCGCGATCAAATTCCGGGCGGGCTAACGCGTGAGTGTTGCCGTGCAGGGTAACGCGGTCTGCGTCGTTAATAACGCGCTGAGCTTGCGCGTTCAACGACAAAATCCCAGCCAGCACCAGCAACAACAGCGCGCTGAGACACAATTTTTGCAGGGGAAGTGTTCGACTGTGCATTACGTCCTCGTCTCTGTCCTAAATCTGGAGAAAAAAGCGAGGCAGGGCAGCCATTCGGAGGGACGTTGCAATCACGCCGCCCGTAATAGTCCGGAAGCAACACGTCGAGAGCAGCAACTCTGACTTAATTGCATTAGTGCGCAATTAAGTGCTCATTAGAATTTCTAAATTTTGTTTGCCGCAGGAAGTTCTGGAGCTTTTACATAAATAGGCGTGAAGAAATTTTGCAAACAAGCAAGTCAAACTATTTGCCGGCATGCATCTGGGCCGCTCTTTCGGCAAGCACCTTACCGCGGCTGGGCTCCGGATCAATGACCAGCATCTTCTCCCAATCGTAAGCGAACTCTTTGCCACAGCCGAGGCAGACAAAATACGTTCCGGTAATTGCAGCCACTTTGGAGCGCGGTTGGCCTGCGCGCAAGGTAATAAGCGGCGTGCATTTTTTGTGGCGGCAGGTAAAAACCTTCGACCAGGCAAATTGAAACAATTCAATAATCACAAGACCACCTCTCGATGGGGACCCTCGGAGGACTGATCAACTTCTTCAGCAGCTCAACGAATGTTTGCGGGAATTTCCCTGCTTGCGATCATGTGGCCGGTCTGTTAACTGGCGATTAGAGCGGTGTTAAAAAACCTAATTCGTAGATTGTGAAGTTTTTGCAAATCAGAGTTGGCTGGTAACGATGCCGGAAGAGAAAGGCGGTAGAAATAGTTAAGGGGATACGGCTTCCGGGTCCATATCCCCTTATTAGCAGTCGACGGATGAGCCTGCTTCTGTAGTAGTAGAGTCAAAATGGGTCGCGGAAATATACCCAGCACAAATTTTTTTAGAATTTTTTGATCTGTGGATATTAAGTCATTTCTGGACAATAAGATACGATTAATAAAATATTTCCATTTTTCTACTTTCGACCCAATAAGTGCGCGCTTTCGATTTTCCATCAACTTCAGCCATCTCCTTTGGAGGCGATTTTGAGGGTTGGGCCGCCACTTTAGCCTCAGACTCCGTATCCGCTTCCAGCGATTTTTGCCCGACGGCTAGAGTCCAGCGGTTCGGCAATTTAAAATGTCTTATGCCCTTCTCCCACTTCCATGGCAATGCTGAGGTTGTCCGCCGCCTGCGAGAGATGCTGGCCCGTGACCGCTTTCCTCACGCGGTAATACTGGCCGGACAGCAGGGCGCGGGAAAATATACTCTGGCGCTGATGCTTGCGCGCACCATGAATTGCCTGCAGCCGCGCGAAACAGATGGCCTGCCGGATTTTTGCGGAATCTGCAGTAACTGCCAGCGAATTGGCGAGGCTGAAGATCTGGAAGCCCGTTTTGCTGAGGCCGTCGAAGCCCGCGAAGGGCTGCGCGAGACCGATAAGCGCGAAACTCGCATCCTGGTGCAGACGCATCCTGACGTGATGGTCATCCCTCCTGATCCTCCGCAGATGATGATCAAAGTTGACCAGGTGCGGCAGGTGATCCAGACCGTTCGTTACAAGCCGCAGGAATCGCCTCACCGCATCTTTATCTTTTCCGACTCTGCGTTCATGAAAGAAGCAGCCAATGCGCTCCTGAAAGTGCTGGAAGAGCCGCCGGAGTTTGCCACCATATTCCTGCTTGCTCGCAACCCCGGTGAGCTGCTGCCCACCATTCGTTCCCGTTGCGTGACGTTCACGCTCAGCGCTCTGCCTGCCTCTGAAATCGAGCTCTACCTCGAAAAAGCCCGTCCGGAGTGGAATGCGCGCCAGCGCCAGCTTGTAGCCCGGCTGAGCAATGGCGCCGTGGGCCGCGCACGTTCGCTCGACCTGGAAGAATACATTGCTGCGCGCAAGGATGCGCTCACACTGCTGACCACTGCTGTCCGATCAGGGGAGCACTCCGATCTTTTCCGCACCACAGAAACCTACCGCGCTGGCGCCGAAGGCAAAGACAAGACAGACCGCCTGCTGAGCGCGACCTACGGTCTGGTCAAAGATCTGATGGCCATGATCTCGGGTACGCCCGAGCTGGTGCGAAATACCGATATCGTTGCGGAGGTTAAGTCGCTTGCGGCAGCAGTTGATTTCGACTGGATCGCTCTGGCAACCAGGCAACTAGGACAAGTGCAGAGCGGCATGCGCCGCAATGTATTGCGCCCGCTCTCGCTTGAAGCGATGGCGATCTCGCTGGAGCGATAAAAGAGTTCCCATCTTTACGCTTCGTGTCTTCGTGCTGACATTTATCCCGTCCCTGCTTGACGTGTGTAAAGAATTTATAAATAGCGTGGTTGTTGGCCTTTCAGACAATTGAAACCCTGCGCCCGCTGTGATACGGTTAAATCACTAATCCGCACTGAATTCTCGGCCACATTTTGGGTTCAGCTCGGCTAGCCGAGTCGGCGTTGCCCGCCGGTGCAGTCTTTTAAAGCGGGACGGGATATATGAAGGAAGGAATGGAATCAACTGCAGCGCGTCAAGCTCCGGAGCGGACGCAGGAAGAAGAATTTGTCAGCCGCAAGTTGATCCGGCCATCGTTGAGCACGCCTGCACCACGCACTGAGCCGGTTTCAGAACGCCGTGAACGCCTGGAGCGCACAGATCGTATGCCTTCCAATGCCCCTCGCCGCAATGGCGCACCGGAACAAACCCACGCTGAGAACTATTATTACCAGAAGCAGATCCAGAGCAAGACGCCGGTTGTGGTCGTGATGAAAGACGGCGAAGAGATTCAGGGTTGCATCGAGTGGTATGACCGCAACTGCATCAAACTGAGCCGCGGCAGCGCAGCCCATCTCCTTATATATAAGCCGGCGATTCGCTATATCTATAAGGCCGCTGAAGCCAAACCCTAACTTCTTCAGCAAAAAGATATAAAGGCCCGGTCTCAGCCGGGCCTTTTGTGTTTGAGATAATCAATTATTGAAGCGGGCTGCAATCCTGCGCTGGCGGAAGCGCCACTCCAATCGTGGTATTCAATGACGGTGAGCCATCGAAGTCAAACATATCCAGCAGTGGGCTGGCATGCTGGTCTCGCAGTGTTAGATGTGGATGCCAGACTTCATCATCATCGCCGCCAACTCCAGCCGGAGTCATGAACACAGTTTCGATGAGCGCCAGAATCGAGGTGTGATCTCCCACCGTGTGGGAAACATAGTGCTGTTTGGAAAATGGTGAAATCGCCAGGAACGGAACGCGAACGCCATATTGATCAAAGTTCGCACATGCTGCTGGATATGGACCGGTTGGGTTAAGCGCAAACTGCGGGCAAAGATCGGCAGCGTCTTTCACCGTGGTATCAGTCTTGCTCAGCAGGTTAGTGGAGCACTCGGCGCCGTGTCCGGGCTGCAAGCTAGCTGGAGGATTGGAAAGATCGGCGCACTGGCCAGGGCTGATGCCATCTGGATTAGGAGCATGCCCCTGACGGGCGCGCGGAGGAGCTACGTGATCGTAATAGCCGCCGTGCTCGTCATACGTAAGCAGAATGATCGTGTTGCCCCAGAACCCACTGTTCCGCACAGCATTGATTACCTGTGAGACAAATGCCTGCCCACGCTGTATGTCAGTTGGCGGATGCTCATCATTTTCTGTACGCGGATTCACAACCCCAAAGTTTGGATCAACAAATGACACCTGCGGCAGCGGCGGCAAGCCGGGCTTTCCGGCAAGCTGTCCCAGCAATACCGGCAGCGGAAGAAAATGCGGATCGATCGGCGCCGGGAACGGACGGAAGCTGCCACCCTGCGGCACATCCTGGAAATAGTCGGCCCAGGAGACACCGTGCTTTTCCATCAAATCGAAAATCGTGCCTGTGATCGGCTTATAGCCTCCGCTGCCTGGAGGCGGAAAGCTGTCTGAAGTTGTGAGATGGCCGAACGATGTGGCTGCCAAGAGATAAGACCGGTTAGGAAATGTCGGCCCAAGCACTGAGGCGAAATAGCGATCATTCAACGCGAACTTCTGCGCCAGATCATAGTAGAGAGGAATTTCCTGCTGATTGGCGAAGCCCATGGTCTGGTCATCCGTAGGATTTTCAACGCCATTATCAATTTGCTCGGTTTTGTCGTTGATCCGGACAAATCCATCCATCAACGCCTGAAAGAGTGTGTCATTGGGCTGAAGAAAATTTGCTTCGCGATGCGTATTCGCCCATCCATGATCCAGATCGGGGACTACGCAGCGGCGTGAGTCATGAAATGCAAAAACGGTGCTCCCGTCGTCATCCAGGTTCGAATTCTGGCAGGTGAAATTGCCGGCGGCATCCACACGGCAGCTCAAACCGTCAACGCATGTGTGATCGTCTTTGCGGCAGCCGCCATTGCTATCATCGCGGTCTTCACGGCGAGGCGTGTGATAAGGACTACCCGGCGCATAGGCGAGTGCTCCGAAATAATTATCAAAAGAATGGTTCTCCTGCATGATGACAATAATGTGTTTGGCCTTGTGTGGGTCTCCTTCAGCCTGGACATGCATTGCAACCAGCACTGCCGCTGCAAACAACGCCAGCTTGACGATCCGAGAGAGCGGGGCAAAGCGCATAAAGTATTTCTCCTTTTCGAGGAAGAGCATCTGATTCATAAAACTTCTGCGCTCGGATTAAACAGGAGCCACATTGATAAACAGTGAAGATCTCGTGAAAAAACGTAAACGATCCAGTGCTGCTATGCCCTGAAATACAGCACAATCTCGACTAGACTAAGCAGAGCTGCTCTCGCCTGCTACGCTCATTGGCTTCTACTATTGCAACTCTTTAGTTTTTAGGACGCAGCCCTTCTTTTTGGAAAATGAGGCACATCGATGGAAGCCATTTCGCGTCCCAATTTGGGAAAGAAGAACAACAACAATTTGCTTTCACCATCCCTGACCGGGCACTCGGCATCGTATTCTACTAGTCCTGATCGTATGTGCCTCACTGCTGCTGGACAGACACTTACATCAATAATTTCCATTCTTTGAGGAGACATTCTGAACATGAACTTCCGCTCATTGTTTTCTCTGCTGCTAGCACTGTTTGTGACCACCGCTTTTGCCCAAACCACTGCACCCACTTACCAGAATTTTGTGCCTCCATCTGGTTTTGCGACGAGTGCCGGTGAACCTTCCATTGGTGTGAACTGGAATACAGGCAAGATTATGTTTGAGGCCGGTTTGGAAACTGACCGCGTCACCATCAGCGGAAACCCTGCCACTGCAACCTGGGAAAAAGTGAGTTCGACGAATACCTCCATAGTGTCATTGGATCCGATTTTGTTTACTGACAAGACCACGGGCCGCACCTTTGTTTCGCAGCTCGCTGGAGCATGCAGCCTCTCTGCCTTCACTGATAATGACGGCACAAGCTATACGCCCTCCATGGGTTGTGGCGTGCCTGCAGGAATTGATCATCAGACCATTGGCGGCGGGCCATTTGCGCCGAGTCTGGTTCCACAGTTGCCGCCGCCAGTCGGCTATCAGCACGCCATTTACTATTGCTCGCAGGCAATCGTAGATGCGTCCTGCGCCCTCAGCCTGGATGGTGGTCTCACCTACGGACCGGCTGTCCCCATCTACAGTCTCATGGATTGCGGTGGCCTGCATGGCCATATCAAGGCCGGTCCTGACGGCACTGCTTATGTTCCCAATAAAAACTGCGGAAGCGGAAACGTTGCAGTCGTTTCATCCGGCGACAATGGCACTACCTGGACAGTCCACACCGTTCCAGGCAGCGCTTCTGGTGATAGCGATCCTTCAGTCGCCGTAGGCGCGGATAACACGGTTTATCTCGGCTGGCATGGAAGCAACGGTCATCCTATGGTTGCTGTCTCTCATGATCATGGCGCAACCTGGACCAACATCAGCGATGTTGGAACGGCAGCGGGTATTCAGAATGTTGCCTTCCCAGCCATGGTTGCAGGCGATGGAAATCGCGCTGCGCTTGCCTTCCTCGGCACTCCAACCGGAGGCAATGCACAAGACACCGCAAACTTCACGGGTGTGTGGCATCTCTATATCGCACATACGTATGATGGCGGCGCGACCTGGACTTTGGTGGACGCAACTCCAAGCGATCCAGTGCAGCGCGGCTCTATCTGCCTGGCTGGCACTACCTGCGGAAATGATCGCAATTTGCTGGACTTTATCGACGCTACGGTGGATAAGCAAGGGCGGGTCCTGGTGGGCTACGCCGATGGGTGCATCGGCGCTTGTGTGAGCAGCGGTCCAAACTCTTTCACAGCGCTCGGAACCATTGCGCGACAATCTTCGGGCAAAGGATTATTCGCCGCCTTTGATGGAACATTTTGATTTGCTTGGCTGCTCTTAACTGAGTAGCGAACGACTGAGGCTTTGGTGAAGCCGGCCGCCTAATGGGTAGAAGCCGCCTGTGCGCAATTTGTGCAGAGTCTTCTATGCTGCTGGAAACTGTCATCCAGATCGCGATGCCGCGCTCCCAAAGCCTCAATTACATACATCTCCTGTTCGTCTCTATCAGCGGCAGAAAAAAATCTGACAAGCTTTGCCTTGAACTCTTCATCCGCATGGTTGGCAGCTGCGAACAGTTCTGCTCCGCGCGAGCATAGTGCCTGAGACATGCACGGATTCTGGCGCTGGTTGGATGCAATGTCCATAGCCTTTACAGGCTTTTTACATCGCTAAACGGAAGTTTACGAAAAAGTGGTTAGTTTGCACTTACGCGACAAATTTATAGCCCAGCCCGGGCACAGTCAGAATAAGTGAAGGCTGCTTGGGATCCTTTTCCAGCTTCTGCCGCAGGCTTCCCACATGCACATCCACTGTGCGCGTGAATGTATCTTCACTGTATCCCCACACTTCTTTCAGCAACACCTCGCGGGAAAGCGTTGTTCCCGGATTTTGCGCGAAGTAGCGCAACAAGCGGAATTCGCGAGCGGAGAGCGGCACAACTTTTCCATTCCGGGAAACCGTCGTGCCTTTCAGGTCAATGTGAATTGGCCCAAACTGCAGCACGTCGGCGTCTTTGGGTGCAGGCGTTGAGCCACGGCGGATATGAGCCTCGATTCGCGCCAGCAATTCCAGAATTTCAAATGGCTTGGTCAGGTAATCATCCGCGCCGATCTTCAGTCCCAGGACTTTGTCCACCAGTTGCCCGCGTGCAGTCAGCATGATGATGGGCGTGACAATGCCGGCATTGCGGATATCACGGCATACGTCAAAGCCGTTTTTCTTCGGCAGCATCACATCAAGGATGATGAGATCATGGGAATTGTGGACGGCTTTGCGCAGCCCCTCTTCGCCGTCAGCAGCCGCTTCGGCACTGTAGCCTTCCGCCTTCAGACGGTCGCACAGAGTCATGCGCAAATCTTCTTCATCTTCCACCAGTAAAATGCGCTCGTTCATGCTGAAAAATCAGGCTCCGCTCCGGCTGGTTTTTCTGTGGCGTGCTGCTCTTCCAGGCCGCGCGTATCAGCCGCCTGGAGATGAATGGTAAAAGAACTGCCCCGGCCCAGTTCGCTTTCTGCCGTAAGACGGCCACCCATCGCTTCAACGATCTTGCGCGTCAGCGGCAGCCCCAGACCCGTACCGTGAATGCCTGCTTCAGTTACCGACGGGCTGCGATAGAACGGCTCGAAGATGTGCTTGATCTCTTCTTTGCTGATTCCGATCCCGTGGTCTTCTACCGAGATCGCAATCTCATGCGTTTTTCCTCTTTCTTGAATGGCACGCGCGGAAACCCGCAGCCAGCGATTTCCTCCTCCATACTTCACTGCGTTGGTGATCAGGTTCTGCAATGACTGCACCAGCCCATTGAAGTCGCCGCTGACCGCCGGAATGCCTGGTTCGATAAAATGTTCCACCGTGAAACCGGCCGCTGCGACCGTTGCTGCTGTGCTTTCCAGCGCTGCATCCACAACATCGGTTAGGTTTACTGATCCCGCGCTATTGCCGCGAGGCGCCTGCTGTGTAGCCGCAAACTGCAGCACCTGTTCCACAAGCTGTGTGAGCTGCCGCGACTGCTTCACGATCGAGTTCCCATAGCGAACCAGCTGCTGCTCGTCTTTGACAACACCATGCGCAATATTCTCAGCGGCGGAAGAGATCACCGCAAGCGGCGTCCGCAGTTCATGCGAAACACCGGCGACAAAATCCATCTGCAATTTTGCCAATCGCCGTGCTCTCTGGCTGGCAATAAAGATGAGCGCCATTGTCACGCCCAGAACAATCAGCACTCCAAAGCTCGCCATCAGGTTGCGGCGGCGCAACGCGCTGACTGCGGCTTCCACTGAGCCGCTCTTGTGCTTTGCCACCACCTGCCACACGCCGCCCTGATCGCCGGGATGATGCATCACGATAAATCTCGGCGTGCGGTCAGAATCTGCTGCGCGCCTGTTATCAGGCTGCCCTGCAGCTTCGCTCCCGGAAGGACGGAACGGGCCCGCGAAGAACTCCGGCCCCATGGGTGGGCCGCCACCGCCAAACAGCCAAAATAGATTCAGCGTTGCATCCATCTGGACTCTGTCGTCTCCGCCAAAACCAGAATCCGATGCGTAAATGACGTGGGGCTGTTTATTACCGGTGTTCCGCACAGCTACGTGATAATTCAGGCCGGATTCCCCGCGAAAATATTTCTGCGCCAGCTCAGGAAAGATTTCTTTTTCGAGAATGCTTTTGTTCAACTGAATTACCAGCCATGCAAATCCACGGTCGCCGGAGTGATCAGCTCCCGGACGTCTTCGCACCAGGTAAATCAGTGCGGGAATGGATTGGTCCACCGCCCCGGGCGGAAGCAAATCCAGCAAACCATTTCGCGCGTGGTGATGCATGTGCTCTTGATGCGGGAAGCCTTCATCGTGTTCAAAGCGCGGCCTGTGATGTCCGGGCTCATCTGGTCTGCCGGAGTGCAGCATCATCATCTCGCTAACCATCTGCAGATGCCGCTCTATGAATGAAAATTCATCCGGCCAGCTCACACGCTCCAACTGATCACGCCTGGGATCGAGCTGAAGAGGCTTTTGATGCAGCGGGTCGTCCCAAATATAGATATGCTGCACTAAGTTCGGATGTGCCGCGGTCTGCTGCCAATGCGCAAACTGCTCCTTGATCTGCGAAGCGTTGACCGATGGTGAGGAGTCCAGTGCGGATTTAAGTTCCAGGCAGACTGAGGCCAGCTCATGCGCAACATCCTGACGAAACCCCAGCAGAGAATTTTGCAGCGCGGTTTGCATCTGCGTCCTGGTGGCAGTGCTCACCTGCCCGCTCCATCTGTATTGCAATACAGCAAGCAGAGCCAGCACCGCCGCCAGAGCGGGCACCGCAATCCATCGAAAAAGCCGTTCTTTAACCTCTGGTTTGACCATCAATTCAAGCTGGAATCTCTGCTGAAATCCGTCCTTCGGGGGAGCTTACCTGATCTATCAATTATAGTGCTCAGCGTGGGACCAGCTAAGCTCACGTTATGCGGCTTATTGGGGCTTTTGCAGCGATTTCTGCAGAAAAGCGCGCAGCTCCTTCAGAAATTTTGGTTTGTAGATCATGGCGACAGCGCCGCAGCCTGCGCACGCTGCGCGGAACTGTGGGCTGATATCCATTGACATCAATACAACTCCGATTTCCGGGTGCAGTTGCGAGAGAATCAGCGCTGTTCGCAAGCCGCTCATGCCTGGCATGTCGGCATCCAGAAGCACCAACTCCGGCTGCAATTCGCTGGCACGATCGATAGTGTCCTGGCCGGTTTCCGCGCGCCCAACAACCTCAACAACTCTATGGTGCTCCAGCAGTGTGCAGATCGCATGCAAAATCGTCGCCGAATCATCCACCACCAGCACGCGCTTTCTCTTGAAGGAGAGCGCAGCCATTCTGGCAGCGCCCGTATTCAGATAAGCCGTCGCAACCGACATAAAACCCTCTTCCCTGCATCGTTAGACTAAAGATAGCTCCAAGCGTTTAATATCCCGACAAGACCCTTGTAAACTTCCTGTAAAACTTCCTTCACTTTCCTTCATCTCACCACGAATGCAAAAACAAGGCGGGCTTGGAGGAACACATGAAGGGAACCCGTCCCGCCTTGTCCTTGAACGGCGCAGGAGATCGCTTAGAAATTGCCTGGAGGGGGGCCTCCCATGCCACCGTGTCCGTGTTCGTGCATGCCCATTCCGTGATGGACAATCTCAGAAAACTTACTCTGCTGCTCAGGCGTAAGCGTCTGGTAGAAAGTCGCCATGGCCTTGGCATGCGCCGAGGTTTGCTGCGCCGTAAGATTGCCGATAGTGCTGGAAATCTGCTCGATCGACGCAGCGTCATTGTTCTTTATGGCTGTTTGCAGGTTCTCATGGGCGGTGCGCATTTGCTCATGAATCGTTTTGCCGTTATTGACAACCTGTGTAAGAAGGGTGGTGGCCTGTTGCTGCTGTTGCGGCGTCAACGACAGCTCTTTGGTCAGATGTTCCACGTGATGCTGGACCATCTCTGCGGGGTCAGGCGGTTGTCCATGTTGCGCCGCGACAAACACGCTAGCCACGGCCAGAATTGCGATTACTTTTAAGAGGGTTGTTCTCATTGGGTGGTCTCCATTTCTTAGGATTACTTCTGGTTGAAGGTTGATTTCTTTCGTTGCAGCGTCTGCGTACTCTGCGTACATCGCATGTCGGGCAGCAGTTCGCATGCGACCTGCAGGAAGGTTTCGGAATCATCTACCACCACAGTTCGAATACGCTTTACATCTGCGGAAATGAGTGCTTCTTGTGCGGGATCACTTCTATAAACCGACTGTACCGCTGTAGCCATGAGGCCTCCGTCACTATGTTGTTGTTATCAAACCATGCCGGACGGATGAGGTGGGTAAAATGGCAGGCAATGGGATGTAAAGAGGGTGTAAAAGATTTTGTCACAGGCCGGTCACATTGTGGGTCACAAACCCGCCGTGACTTACACCTTCGTGTATTTGATAAATGTTGATTTCAAGTGATACCATCGCTTGCTTGTGGAGGTCTTCTGATGTCAGACAGAGAGAGCAGCAACAGCTTCATGTGGTTCCTTGCAGGACTCGGCTTTGGCGCGCTGATGGGCGTGCTTTACGCTCCCCGCTCCGGGCGCGAAACCCGCGAAGCGATTCGGAATACAGCTCAGGAAGGCGGTGAGTACCTGAAGAACCGCAGCCGCGAAGCTCGTGACACCGTAAGCCAGTGGGTGGACCGGAGCAAGGACGTGGTCTCGCAGAAGAAGGACCAGATCAGCGCCGCTATTGACGCTACGCGCCAGGCCTATCGCGAAGCCACAGAAGGCAAGAAAGGCTCCTAAGGAGCTCTGCCGCCAGTGGACCATAACACTGTAATCACAATCTTCGTGGTTGTTGCTGCGATCGCCATTGTTCTGCAGATGGCGATTCTGTTTGCCTTGTACAAGGCGATGCGGCAGACCTCTGAGCGCATGGAAGGCATTGCTGGACGCCTTGAAAAGCAGGCCTCGCCCGTGCTCACCACGGCAGCTGCGATCCTGGAAGATGCCCGGCCAAAGATCGCGCAGATCACCACAGATCTGGCTGAAAGCTCAGCAGCTATCCGTACTCATGTGGCCCACGTAGGCCTAGCCGCCGAGGAGATCACGGAACGCGTCCGCACACATGCTGCGCGGCTGGATGAGATGGTCCACTCCGCCGCAAACAAGATGGAGGCTACCTCAGAGCTGTTGCAGGAAAAAGTCCTGAGCCCCATGCGTCGCGTTCGCGCTATTGTTTCTGCGCTCAGCACTGGATTGAGTTTTTTCAAATCCAATCGCCCGCGCAGACCCGGCAATGCGGGCGAAGTGGAAGACGAAGAAATGTTTATTTGAATTTGGTGAATGAGTGATTTGGTAAATTGGTAAATTGTGAGCCCGCCTCAAGAGCTTCGCGAAAGAACAAAGAAGTTCGCCATTCGTATAATCAAGCTATTCCAAGCGCTTCCTAAATCGGCAGAAGCGCGCGCAGGTACTTGGAAAACAGTTGCTGCGTTTTGGGACATCCGTTGCAGCGAATTATCGGGCAGCATGCCGGGCATGCTCCAGAGCTGAGTTCATAGCACGAATGGGAGTTGTGGCAGAGGAAGCTGATGAAAGTGTTCTATGGCTGGAGTTTTTGGAAGAAACTGGCATTCTCAGCCTCGAGAAGCTCTCCGCAATTACAACAGAAGCAAGAGAGCTAGTCGCGATCTTTTCGACTTCATTTGAAAACTGCGAAAGACAACAGATAATCCGGTTCTTCACTTACCAAATTACCAATTTACTCATTTACCAATTGCTCTATCTCCCAAACTGAACTACAACGTGTCCGCCGGGCGGAATTCGGGAGCCTGCAATTGGAGATTGCGTCTGCCCAACTCCGCTGCCGCTCACTTCGAGCTCCAATCCTGCCTCTTCGGCAACTTCTAACGCGCTGCGCAATGACTTGCCCTTAAAATCCGGGACCAGCACTCCACCCGCAACGTCTAGCACAACCGTTCCTCGGGGCTGCTCAGGAGCGTTCATGCTTGCCTGCTGCGCAGATGGCATTGCGAGTGAGGTAGCAATCGTCGGAGCAAGTTTTGGGACCGATTTGCTTGTCGCAGCCACCGGCTTCATTTCTGCACTCTGCGCAAGAGCGGGTGAAGGTGAGGGTACAACACTCGGATTATCGCCACTCACTTGCTGGCTGGCAATGTAGTCCGGCGCGCCCTCTGACACATCGTCTTCTTTGGCGCGTGCGCGCAGGAACATCCGTCTTGGATCCTGCACGTCAATATCGTGCGGAACATTCATATACGCCAGCACCTGCTGCGTTACTCGAGCAAAGACGGGAGCGGCCACGTCACCGCCCTGGTCATGGGGGTAAGTATCCGGCGTATCCAGCACCACCAGAACTGTGACTGCTGGATTGTTCACGGGCGCAAATCCCGCAAAGGAGGCTATGTGCTTGCGGTGAGAGTAACGGCCATTGGTATCAATCTTCTGCGCCGTTCCGGTTTTACCTGCTGAAGTGTACCCATCAAGAATGGCCTTTTTCGCCGTCCCGCGCAGCACCACGCCTTCCAGCATTCGCTTCATTTCTGCCGCGGTGAACGGTGAAATCACGCGGCGGCCAAGCTCGGGATGGAACTCGATCAACTGTGGCGTGCTCCGCGGCGGAGTAGTTCCGGCCACGATCCTGGGAGCCACGTACACTCCGTCGTTTGCGATGGTCGAAACCATTGCGGCCAACTGCACCGGTGATACTCCAATCTCCTGCCCCATTGAAATTGCGCCGATGCTTACTTTCGACCAGCGGCTCACCGGCTTGGTCATGCCGCGCGTCTCTCCCGGCAGCTCGATTTTGGTCTGTGAGCCGAAACCAAAATTGCGAATGTAACGATCAAAACGCTCTTCGCCCAACCGCAAAGCAAGTTTGATCGCGCCGACATCGCTGGATTTCTCAAGCACCTGCGTTACCGTTAGTCCTCCATACGCCTTGTGATCATGAATGCGCAGCCCATTCACCACAATGGATCCCATCTGGCAGTCAATCACCTCATCAGGATTCGTGATCTTCTCTTCCAGGGCGCCAGCCAAGGTAACAATTTTGAAGGTCGAGCCGGGTTCATAGATGTCACTCACAGCTCTGTTCTTGAGCGCCTGCGCGCTCACCTTATTAAAGATATTTGGATTGAAAGTGGGCGCATTTGCCAGCGCCAGAATTTCGCCCGTATGAGGATTTTGCACGATCACAGTGCCGGCTTCGGCTCGGGTCTCGCTCATCACTTGCGCCAGAGCGCGCTCGGCGATGTACTGGATCTTTTCGTCAATGGTGAGCACCACGTTCTCGCCAGGCTCTGGATTTTTCTCCGTGCGGCCCAGCCATTTGTGGCGATTATCCATGGTGATGAGCATCTTGCCCGGCTTGCCGGTCAGCTTTGACTCGAACTCGCGCTCAATGCCACCCAGACCTTCGTCATCCAGCCCCACATATCCAAGCACCTGGGCCGCAAGTTCGTTCTTGGGATAAAAGCGTTTGGATTCTTTCTGGAAGTAAATGCCTTTCAGATTCAGTGCGCGAACACGAGCGCTGGTTGCGTTGTCCAGCTTTCGAGCTATCCAGGCAAATGCGTGCGAAGCTCGCATGCGATTTTCAATTTCAACGGAATCCGCTTTTACAATCCGGCTTAGAATCTGCGCAGTAGAGTGGATATCAGGAATTTCCGATGGAACGGCAAAAACCGAGTCCACCTGCACCGTCATGGCCAGCTCGTTGCCCCGGCGGTCATATATATTTCCGCGGACCGGAGAAACCTCAATGCTGCGCTGCTGCTGCTTGGCTGCGCGTTGGGTGTAATCGCCATAAGCCACTACCTGCAGGCACACCAGACGCACGCAAATCACCACAAACCAGAATGCGAAGATGCCTGCAAGAATGTATAGCCGCCCATTGCCCTTTAGATTTATCTGAGTCATTTTTGAGTAGAGGTCGAAGCCAACTTGCGCGCTGAGCCCGCCGATTCAAGCGCGTAGATAATCTCGTTGTCAAAGGAGCTCATAAACGGTTTGGAGCGAAGCGACATTAAAAAAACGAGGCGACTCGGCTGTTTTTCCGGAGTCGCCATTTCGAGCTCCGGAATCCCGAAGCAAGGTCCACCAACCAAATCTTTTATCGCACCGTGATGACCGCTACCGGCGTTGCCCGAGCCATAACTGGAGAAGCAGTGTCATCAGGATTCATCTGGATCACCTGGCCCGGCTCCGGAGATTCCAATCCCATCTGCCGTGCCAACGTGTCAATACGGCCAGGATCGCGCAATGAAGCCGCTTCCAACTTGAGCGTGCGATTCATCTCCACCAGACGGTCGCGTTCTGCTTTTTGTGCCTCAATGCGATAGCCGTATTCAATCGAGCTGAAGTGCTGCCAGGCATAGAACATCACAAGCAGAAAAAGAGCCAGCACACTGGCGGAGAACATTCTGATCTCACGCCGTCGTTGCGGGTCTGTGATTTTCACCAGCCGGGAATTGTCGATAGTCTTCTGAAAGTAAAATTCCGGCGTAATTCCGGCGACGCTGCGCCGCGACGAACTGCGCGCCTCTACCGGCGTGATCATTCCCGTGATGTGCATTGCGCTTGCAGACATTTACGCCACTCCAGCCATTTCCTGCCGCCACGCAAACTTGCGTAGCGGAAATTCACTCCCCAGCGCGGACATTTGAGTGCTTTCCTGTTCGCGGGCGTGCTCTTCCGCGCGCTTTACGCTGTTGATCAGCTCGTCAATCGTAGTTCCTTGAAACATCTTCTTGTCCTCTTTTCTCGAGGGAACTTTTAATTCCGGGGCGACACCGTTTATGAGAGGTGAAGTTTTCGCCCAAGTATGAGGAAGGCAGTGCCTCCCCGGAAACTTTGCTTCGCGCCTACCACGGAGCGAAGCGAAACTTGAGGCGTTTTCGCGGCATCGGGGTCCCCAGCGCGCGCCGTTGTTGCGCGTGATGGGGTGATCGTCTGAGCCACGAGCCGAAATCCCGAGCGCTCTCTGCGAGGGATCTCTAACGCCTTAAACTCATATTCTTTCCGCGGCCCGCAGCTTCGCGCTACGTGACCGTGGATTGCGATCAATCTCTTCCTGCGTTGCGATTACCGGCTTCTTCGTCTGAACCTTGTAGAGGCCGGCTTTCGCGCCGTCCCGCAGAGCGTCTTTGACGATGCGGTCTTCCAGGGAGTGAAAGCTGATCACCACCAGCCTGCCTCCCGGCTTTAGTACCCGCGGCGCCGCTTGAAGCAGCGCCTTCAGGTCGTCCAGTTCGCGGTTTACGAAGATTCGGATTGCCTGAAAGGTCAGTGTCGCAGGATGAATACGTTCCGGTTTCATTGACCGGAGCGCAGCCGATATAACTTGTGCCAGATGAGCGGTTGTTCTTATCGGCCGCGCCCGGACAATGGCTCTGGCGATTCTCCGCGACCTCCTTTCCTCACCGAATTCGTAAATCACATTCGCGAGTTCTTCTTCGCGCATGTGGTTTACCACTTGATCGGCGGTTACTTCGCCCTCAGGATTCATCCGCATATCAAGAGGGCCTTCCGCCTGAAAACTGAATCCGCGCGCCGCATCGCCGAACTGCAGCGAACTTACGCCCAGGTCCGCCAGCAGCCCGTCAGCGCTCGCCTGCGGGACATGCTGGGGGACCTCGGCGTAAGACGCGTGCAGCAGAGTAATCTTTGGATTGCCCCCAGGACGGTTATCACCTCCGACCCTAGAAAGCCTCTGCCGCGCCAGCTCGATCGCGTTGGTATCCTTATCGAAGCCAATCAAATGACCCTGTGGGCCTAGGCGCCTTGCGATTTCTAAACTGTGCCCGCCCAATCCCAGGGTCGCGTCGATATAGGTGCCGCCGCGCCGGATTGCCAAAAAGTCGATCGCTTCTTTTAAAAGAACTGAAACATGGCCAACTTCCCCACCGCCATGCGCTCCCTGGGGAGCTTTGTCCCAACTTGAATCCTCGTCCGCCACTAGATGCCCAGTTCGTCGAGAGTCTTCTCATCGTCCTGCGTGAACGGGTTCTCTTCGATGTCCTTCTTGTAAGCCTCGAGGCTCTGCACTTCGAGGTACGTTAAATTTCCAACTACGGCCACTTCGCCCTGGATCTTCGCTGCTTCCCTGAGCAGCGCCGGTATCAGCAGCCGGCCTTGCCCATCGATCTCCACCTGCTGGCCGTAATAGTTGGTGCGATTCAAAAACTTTTTCTTGGTCGGGTTGAAATTCGATAACCGCGCCAGCTTCTCTTCGATCCGCTGCCACTCCTCGAAGGGATACACTTGAGCAACCTTCCCGTCGAGCGAGGTGATGTAAAATTGCGTGCCGTACTTCTCGTCGATCAGGCGCTTGAATTCCGCGGGGACCTTTAAACGTCCCTTCTCGTCGACGCGAGTTGGATGGTTTCCGCGAAACATTGTTTCTTGCTGCAATCCCGGCCAAAACCGGTAATAAGGAGGTGAAAACGGTAATTTCTAGCTGCTTTGCTGGTTCGTTTGCGTCAATTTGGGGGTTTTTCTGGTTCATCTGCCCTTCTGTCTACTTTTGACCACTTACCCCTGAATCGAACCTTGCTTTACCACTTTCAACCACTTTAGACCACATCCTACGCCTAAACGGTTGTGTGTCAAGCGCTTTTTTTAAAGTAGTGTGTGGAAATTGACTTCGTCAGGGTGGTGAGATGCCGATTGTGGAGTGGCGAAGTAGAAAACACTAGAGGTTGTGTTTATTAGAATGGTTCAGATTTGCGACTGTGCTGTTTCGGTGTTCGTTACCTCTATATGCACGACTACGGTGCTGGGCGAGCGTAGAACATTTGCGTTTTTGTACTGCCGCAGCGTGCCCGGGACGTTGGATAGGTGATCGCCTACTCGCCTTCCTTATTTTTCCGAGACCAACTTTTTGATACTTGCTTCAAGTTCATCGCGGTCCACGAGTCGGGCCTGGTAAGCGACTGCGATCCTTCCGTGACGGTCAATCACGAAGGTATCTGGCAGATTTTGAATTCCATACTTCTTTGCGGTTTCATCATCGCCGAGCACCATGCGATAAGGCACATGATGCTCCCTTAGGTATGGCTTCACCATTTTCCAGCCTTCGTCATCCATTGCTACGCCGACGATCGAGAGGCCGCGTGAACCGTATCTCTTCTGGTACTCAGTGAACCACGGAATCTCCCGTTTGCAGCCTGTGCACCACGTAGCCCAGAAGTCCAGGACAAGAATTCTGCCTGCATAATTGTTTAGACTCGCGGTTTTGCCGTTTGAATCTCTCAGCGCAAAGTTTGGCGCTGGCTTTCGATCCTGTAGACGTATCAGCGCTGTCGGCGCGCTTGGCTCGTCTGTAGCAGATGATGCAGCAAGTAGCAGTAAAACCGCCAACCCGATACGTAAGCATTTATGTTTCATTTGCGCCTCCTAAAAGCAAACTTGTGTGCACGTCATTGCGCCGGCAGGCGTTCCACCCTTCCGCGCACTCGCGCAGCAACTGTCAGCACCAGGTATCCCAACGGCCAGTAAGAAACAACCAACAGCAAATCCACAATAGAGCGCATGGAGACGGCCCAGCCGTGCCACATGTCAGGACGCATGCCGAAATTCATCAGGACCAGCACAACAAGACCGGATACATGCAGGGCCATCGCCACCAGGCTCATGAGCGCCGCGAAAAAGGCAACTCTACCCATGTGATTACCCGTAGCCCTCTCTGTCCGTGCTTCATGCATTCCCCATAAAGCCGGCACTGCTACGAAAATTGCAGTTGAAATGAGCGGCAGAATTGTCCGATAGAAAATGAGAGGTGTAATCGGATCCTGCTCCGCGCGGAAGGACACGGAGGAAAATAGTCGATGAGTCTCACGCGCAAGGAAGCCGAAATATGCCGGCGCTGCTCCGATCGCCCCAATCAGAAGCACGCAGCAGAACAAACTGCTTATGACATTAGGACGGATGAAGCGAATTCTTCGTCCCAGCAAAAATCCCGCCGCCCAGGACCAGCAGCCGACGGTTAGATACCTGGCCGAAAGGAACCTTAATGAATCTGCGAGCACATACCAGAACGCATGGGTGTGCAGAAGACGTGAATTCCAGTTGTTGAGATAAAGCCAGCCATAAACAGAGCTGATTCCGAGCATCGCGCGCGACGCCAGGCAAAGCAGTATGCCAACCGGCAAAATGATAGTTACTACGACGCACCAAAGGCGCCAATCGCCCCAGATTGCAACTTGACGCAGCAGAACCAAGCTAAAAACATGGAGCAAGGCTTGCTGACCGTTCTCGCCGGATTCAACGAGGTCTCCTGTAACTGCTTCGCGTTCACTTGGATCGAGCGTTCGCGAGACAAGATTCGCCAGCCACCAGCACATTCGGTCCATTACTCACCTGTAATGCGTTCTTCGCTCCACGAGAGATCACGACTGGCGCGCCGAACTGCGTTGTAGAACTCCGACGCCGCGCGAACTCCCTTTGGAGTGATTGTGACCATCCGCTTGGCACGGCCTCCGCGTTCCGGCGTGGCCGGTCCCATCCATGTTTTCACCAGACCTTTTTTCTGCAGGCGGTCGAGAGTTGTGTAGATTGCGCCGATGGAAGATCGCCGGCCAGTCGCATCCTCGACCTCGCGGCGAATGGATGCGCCATATGCATCGTCGCCCAATCGGACAGCCGCACTCAGCAGCAGGTATTCGAATTCGCCCAGCATTAGTACTACAATGTAGACATAATACAGACCAAAGTCAAGCGGGTGGTTTTGCAACAATGCTTACGTGAATAGAAATTCCTTAGTCCGCAGGTCTCTCACTGTATCCCGCAGCTTGGCGGCTTTTTCAAATTCAAATCACTTTGCCGCTTCGCGCATGTGATTTTCCCAGTCCGCAACGTAGATTCGGGATTTACTCGATTTAAACAGATTTCTCTTTTGCCAGCCTACGAGAAACCCGTACGGCATAAAAAACAATATAAAGATAGCAGACGAGCGGCAGCACGAATGAATGATGTATGCCGATGTGGTCGGCCAGCAGGCCTACTAACTCCGGAACCACTGCTCCGCCGATGATGGCCGCGACGAGCAATCCAGAGCCTTTTCCGGTGAGCGGCCCCAGGCCTTCAATCGCCAGGGTAAAGATGCTGGGGAACATAATTGAATTAAATAGCCCAACCAGAATCAGCGACCACATGGCCACATGCCCGAACGTTAGCAGAGAGACGGCCACCAGCAATGCGGCCATGGTAGCGCTGATGGCCAATAGTCTTGGGGTAGAAAACTTTTGCAACAGCGCTGCACCAGTAAAACGCCCAACCATCGCGCCGCCCCAGTAATACTGCAGATAAACAGCAGCCTCTTGCAGAGGAAGATTACCAATCTCCCTGTGATTGAAGTAATTCGTCATGAGACTGCCGATCGCAACCTCGACGCCCACATAGACGAAGATCCCAATCGCTCCTAACACCAAACGTGGATGTCGCCAGATGCTGTCAGTGGCATCGCCATGTGCTTCGGCATATTCGATAACGGGTAACTTGAAAATGCCCACCATCACAGCCAAAAGGGACAATGCCACAGCAAGTCCAACATACGGAACCTTGACCGATGCCGCCTGCTGCAGGCGATAAGCATGAAGCTGGCCTGCATTCATTGCATGGATTGCTTCCATGCTGAGCGGCACGGCCGCGGCCCCAAGAATCAACCAGCTACCGAAGCGTGGAGCCACGGTGGTCCCAAGAGAATTAAATCCCTGCGCCAGATTCAACCGGCTGGATGCAGTCTGCACCGGCCCGAGAATGGCAACGTAGGGATTGGCCGAAGTCTGCAGGATTGTCATCCCGGCAGCTAACACGATCAGCGCGGTCAGAAACACCGGAAATGATGGAATGGATGCCGCTGGAACAAACAACAGCGCGCCGGTGGCCATGGTGAGCAACCCTGTCACCATGGAGCGCTTATAGCCGATCCATTCAATGATCTTGCCGGAAGGCATGGAGAAAACGAAGTACGAAGAAAAGAACGCAAACTGCACCAGCATGACTTCGGCATAATTCAGGTCGAAGATGTTTTTGAGGTGCGGGATGAGAATGTCATTCAGACACGTGAGAAATCCCCACGCAAAAAATAACGTGGATACCACCGCCATTGCGCTGGTATCAGTCTTGACCGTGACGATTTGCGCAATGGAAATGCCGGATTGGGTCTGGAGAGCGATGGCCTAAGCCTAACATGCTCGTGGAAAATTTCGGTCGCTCACGTAAACAGAAATTCCTTGGTTTTTAGATCCCTTACCGTATCGCGCAGCTTGGCGGCTTTTTCAAATTCGAACCGCTTGGCGGCTTCACGCATGTCGTTCTCCATGCCAGCGATGTAGGCATCCAGCTCTTCCTGTGACTTGAAGTCGGGCAGCCCATCAGCAGCCTGCGTCACATCAACGTAATCCGTCTCGGCGATCCCCGCCAGCGACATCATCAGCGGCCGGCTGATGGACTCTGGCGTAATGCCGTGCTCCTGGTTGTAAGCCACCTGAATGGCCCGGCGCCGGTCAGTCTCATCCATCGCGCGTTTCATCGAATCAGTCATGTGGTCGGCATACAAAATGGCGCGGCCGTTCAGGTTTCGGGCACAGCGTCCGATAGTCTGGATCAGCGAGCCGCTGGAACGCAGGAAGCCTTCTTTGTCTGCGTCGAGGATTCCCACCAGAGAAACCTCTGGCAGATCAAGCCCTTCGCGCAGCAGGTTGATGCCGATCAGCACGTCATACTCGCCCTTGCGGAGGTCGCGCAGCAGCTTGATGCGTTCAAGCGTCTCGATCTCCGAATGCATATACCGGCAGCGCACGCCGACCTCGGCGTAATATTCAGCCAAATCTTCAGCCATGCGCTTGGTGAGAGTTGTGACCAGGACACGCTCGCCCTTGCTGACGCGATCACGGATTTCATGCAGCAGGTCGTCAATCTGGCCTTTTACCGGGCGCACCTCAACCGGCGGATCAACCAGACCTGTGGGACGGATGATCTGCTCTATAACGACGCCAGAAGATTTTGTCAGTTCATACGGCCCGGGCGTGGCGGAAACATAGATAAGCTGGTTCGTGCGCTCCTCAAATTCTTCAAACTTGAGTGGACGGTTATCGAGCGCCGAGGGCAGGCGGAAGCCGTACTGCACCAGGTTTTCTTTGCGCGAGCGGTCGCCATGCCACATACCATGCAGCTGTGGGACTGTCTGGTGCGACTCGTCAATGAACATAATGAAGTCGCGGGGAACGTAGTCAAGCAGCGTGGGCGGCGGCTCGCCCGGCATACGCCCGCTGAAGTGGCGCGAGTAGTTCTCAATCCCATGGCAATAGCCGACGGACTTGATCATCTCCAGGTCAAAGCGAGTGCGCTGGTGCACACGCTGCGACTCCACCAGCCGGCCTTCTTTTTCCAGCTCTTTCTCCCACCAGGCAAGCTCTTCCAGGATGGTTCCGATGGCATGGTTCTTCGTCGTATTCGACATTACATAATGGCTCTTGGGATAGATAGGCAGACGCGTGTACTTCTGCTTGACCGTGCCGAAGAGCGGATCAATCTGCGACAGCGAATCTACTTCGTCGCCGAAAAGCTCAATGCGATAGGCATTGTCATCGTACGGAGGAAAAACTTCGATCACATCGCCACGGACGCGAAAAGTTCCGCGCTTGAAGTCCGTGTCATTGCGCTCGTAAAGAATTTCCACGAGCTTGCTGAAGATGTCCTGGCGGCGTATCTTCTGCCCTTTCTCCAGGAAGAGCAGCATGCCGTAATAGGCCTCCGGTGAGCCCAGTCCGTAAATGCAGCTCACCGATGCCACGATCACGCAATCGCGCCGCTCGAACAGCGACCGCGTCGCGGAGAGCCGGAGCTTGTCGAGCTCATCGTTGATCGTGGCTTCTTTTTCTATGTAAACGTCGCCGGCAGGAATGTAGGCCTCAGGCTGATAGTAGTCGTAATAAGAGACGAAATACTCAACAGCATTATTGGGAAAGAACTGCTTGAACTCGTGATAAAGCTGCGCCGCCAGCGTCTTGTTGTGCGCCAACACCAGTGCCGGACGATTCAGTTGCTCAATCACCTTGGCCATGGTGTAGGTCTTGCCCGAGCCCGTTACTCCGAGCAGTACCTGGTGCTTCTCTCCCCCGTAAATCCCACGGGTAAGCTCCTCGATAGCCCTGGCTTGGTCTCCCTTGGGCTTGTAATCACTGGTGATTCGAAAATCCATCGGTTCCCTTCACCAAATTTCCCTCCTACCAGAAAGTGCGGAGAAAATTCAGGCTGATCCCTCCCAGATTGCAATTTTGAGTAGAGGAAATCTCTTTAGTGTGGCATGGAAAGGCGAAACTGTGCAATTGGCTTTATACTCTCACTTCGATGGGCGTTTTGGCGGAAGGGGCATTTCAACAAACGTATAGCTTCCCGGCACGGCGGCATCAACGCTGTCTCTGATAGCAGTCGCATGGCTGCGTACAATGGGCCAGATATTTGATCCCAATACGATCAAAGCAACTTTTCTATGCTGGAGATTTTGCTGGTAAATAATGTTTTGATCGGCAGTTACTACGACTTCAAAGCCAGCCGCTTGCGCAGCGGTAATAAGCTCACCATTCGTGATGCGTTCCCAACCGTGATCATCGACGGTTTCAACCTCATGGTTCCTAATAAATTGCCTAATGCCGTAGGGCACATTCTTATCAAACAGGACGCGCAAGTGCGTGGTGCCTTTCCACGTAGCTCAACAATTCTTTAATGGTCCAGCTAGGGATTTTAAACTGCTCTGAGATTTCGCTAATCGAAACTCCGTACTCGTAATTTGCAATGATGTCCTCAACAGGCATGCGCGTCCCCTTGAGCACAGGCCGCCCACTAACTCGAAGAGGATCTGTTTCGACGAGAGGACATTTAGACCAGTCGAGCGATTCCATACCGATCTCCTACCCTTAATTTTAGCGGACTGGGCCATGAGAAGCGACAGAAAAGCTTGGCAGGAGAAGTTCTAAAATCACAGAGTATTAGCCAAGCGCAATTTACTTACTTTCTTCCTGCTTCTGCGCCTCTGGGCTGGGGACCGGCTCATCTTTCGCTTTGACCGTGAACTGGATCTTGCCCGCGGCAATCTCTTCCTGTGCGATCTTGCAAGGCTTGCGCGCATTGGTCGCCACAAGCGGCGTCGCTCCACCCGAGATTTGGCGGGCGCGTCGGGCAGCTACAAGAATGTAGCGATAGTTACTGTCAAATCCGTCCTTTAGCTTCATGCTCTGCACCTCATCTCAGGCGTGAGAAGAATTATCAAAGGAGCACAGAATATCTCGGATCTTGTCTTCCATTTTCGGCTTCAGGCATTTCTCCGCAGTTTCTAAGTACCGTTTCTCTTCAGCGGAAGGCGGTTCACCCGAACGCCGGATGCGTTCACCCAATACAATGGCCTGCAGCCGGTCCACTGACTGCTCCAGGCGGTCATTGATCAGAATATAGTCGTAATTTGGGTACTTCTCAATCTCTTTGCGTGCCGTGTCAAGACGGCGGCGAATTGTCTCTTCATTATGCACACCCTCGCTCAGGCTGCGCTTTCGCAGGCGCGACTCCAGTTCTGCGCGGCTTGGTGGAAGGACAAAGATGCTCACCGCATCTGGCATCTTCTGCTTGACCTGGCGCTCTCCCTGTACATCAATATCCAGCAGAACGTCATTTCCACGATCTCTAGCCTGCTGCAGCACCGATCGTGCGGTTCCATAATAGTTGCCGAAGACCTGCGCGTACTCCAGAAAATCGTCGCGTTCAATCCTGGCTTCAAATTCATCGCGAGAGATGAAGTGGTATTCGCGGCCGTCCTGCTCGCTGCCACGCGGAGAGCGCGTGGTATAGGAGATCGAAAATTCCAGGTGCGGGACGTACTGGCGCAGCTCATTAACCAGCGTGGTCTTGCCCGATCCCGAAGGCGCAGAGATGATATAAAGTATGCCGCTCATTCCAGGTTCTGCACCTGTTCGCGGCATTTTTCAATCTCAGCCTTCATCTGCAAACCAAGCTCGGTGATGCGCAGACCCTCTCCGGCCACGCCAGAGGTTTTGGAAAGCAAAGTGTTAGCCTCGCGATTGAGTTCCTGCAGCAGAAAGTCGAGCTTTTTTCCCACTTCACCGCCCTGATCCAACAGCTTGCGGAAGTGATCTATGTGGGTATGCAAGCGCACCAGCTCTTCCTGAATGTCACTGCGCTCAGCGAGAATGGCGGCTTCCTGCAGAATGCGGTCCTGGTCGGCATTCTCCAGTAATTCCTGCATGCGCGAGCGTACCTTCTCCATGTATGCACGGGAAACTCCTGCGCGCAGCTTGGAAACTTCTTCTGTAGCCTTCTCCAGTGCTGTCAGCCGGCGGCGCAACTCGGCTTCCATGCCACGCCCTTCCTGCTCGCGCATAGCGTTCAACTTTTGGATGGCCTGATCTAACGCGGACAATACAGACGTCTCAAAATTTCCATCGAGCGGCGTCACGGCGCCGAGCGCGCCGGGCAGGCGGAATACGTTATTCAGGTCAGGCTCGCCGCCAGTTGAAAATTCCTGCGCAGCTTTGCGAAAGGCTTCCACGTAGCCGCCTACCAGCTCGCGGTTATATTCATATCCCTGGCCGCCGCGACGTTCTACGGAAAGCGTGACCTCGACGTGCCCGCGAGCCAGCCGCTCCTTCAACACGCGCCGGATCTTCATTTCCAGCTCATCCATCTCCAGAGGCAGGCGGAGCTGCGGATCGAGAAAACGATGGTTTACAGACTTTAAAGACAAGGTGAATGCGGTTCTCTCGTCGGCCTGGGACTTCACCTGCGCGAATCCGGTCATGGAGCGGATAGCCATTCTTTGTAGTGGGACCTTTAGTTTTTGATTGGACCACGGACAACAACGCCAGCGGCTTCATCATTCATTTTGGCGTCTAAATCCATAAACTGCAATTCATATAATTTGCGATATGTGCCCAGACGGGTCAACAGGTCTTCATGCGTGCCGGAATCGGAAATGCGGCCGCCCTCCAGCACAATGATTCGGTCTGCATGGCGCACAGTAGTCAAACGGTGTGCAATCACAAACACTGTGCGTCCGGACATAAGATTTTGCAGGGCTGATTGCACCAGAGCCTCAGATTCGGTATCCAGCGCGGAAGTGGCTTCGTCCAGAATCAGAATGGGAGCGTTCTTCAATAACGCACGAGCAATCGCGATGCGCTGGCGCTCACCTCCTGAAAGCCTTAATCCGCGCTCGCCGATGATGGTGTCATAGCCTTCAGGCAGGCGCTGGATAAAGTCATGCGCCAGAGCGGCCTTTGCCGCTTCCATCACCGTTTCAGGCTTGACGTTAGGCTGACCATAAGCAATGTTGTTCCGGACCGTATCATTAAAGAGAATCGTTTCCTGAGTAACAATGCCGATCTGCGCACGAAGTGAAGCCAGCGCCACGTTGCGAATGTCATGTCCATCCAGCGTGATGGTGCCTGAAGTCACGTCAAAGAAGCGCGGGATCAGGTGCACCAGAGTGCTCTTCCCTGCTCCGCTGGAGCCCACAATGGCGACAATCTCACCTGCGCGCGTCTCAAGATTCACATTGCGCAGGATCTGCGGGTCAGAGCCATTGTTGCCGCCGTACGAAAAGCTGACATTCTCAAAACGCACCCGATCGCGAAATAGAGGCAGGCTGATTGCATTCGGGCGCTCGACGATCTCGTCCTTCTCATCCATGAAGCGGAAGATCTCCTGCGAAGCGCCTAGCGCCTGCTGGAAACTGTTATTGAAAAACGCCATCTTGCGCACCGGATCGTAAAGGCGAAAAACCGCGATGATGAACGCAATAAAGGCTCCGGCCGTCATAGCGCCGCTCTTTATCTGGCTCCGACCGATATAGAGAAGCAGCGCACCCGCGGTTGCGCCAATAATGTCCATGAGAGGAGAGCTGATTGCCTGCACTGCGACAGATCGCAGATTGGCCCGGAAGAATTTTTTTGCTGCCGCCCGGAAGCGCGTACTCTCCCATTTCTCCATGCCAAAGGCTTTAACAATGCGGTTGCCGGTAATGGTCTCGTGAAGAATGTTCTGTATCTCGGCCAGCTTGTCCTGCCCTTTGCGCGTGGTGGTGCGAACGCGGCGGCCAATTTTTCCCGCAGAGACAATCACAAAAGGCACAAAGATCAGCAAGACAAAAGCAAGCTTGTGTCCCAGGACAATCACCACTCCCACCAGAAACAACAGCGTGAAGAACTGCTGCAAGAATTCCGCCAGCGCGATTGTCAGGGTGACCTGAACTTTCTCAACGTCATTTACGACTGTAGAAACCAGTGTGCCTGTCGAGTTGCGGGAGAAAAAGGCCACAGAGCGCTGCAAAATGCGGTCGTAAAGGCGATTGCGGAGGTCTGTAATGAGTCCAAAGCCGGCGTGATTCACCAGGTAGGTGCCAATGTAGTCGCAAACGCCTTTGATCAGCGCCGTGCTGACCAAAGCTACCGCCACCACAGTCAGCGGATTGCGAAAATGCTGAGGGACAAAATCCTGCAGATAGACCACATGGTGCGATCCAGGAATATTGAACAGCATTAACGCGCGGCTGGGAGAGCCGGGATTCAGTACGCGGTCAATGATCGGCCCCATGAGAAGGATGCGAAACGCATCCATAAGGCCCACCACCGCCAGAAGCAGGAGAGAAACTATGAAGTGCGGAAGATAAGGACGCAGATATGCCAACAATCGGCTTAGTTGTCGCATACGGCACCCTTGGCGGCTGGAAACATTGCACCTATTCTAAAGGAGTGTGGCTGAATCCGGAGCCTTAGAAACAAAGTAAAATATTGTTAATCACCCGGTGAATCACGGTGAATAACCTTGACTCTGTACCCTGCCTTTGCCAGCCGCTTTGTTAACTCCTCAGCAATGAATACCGAGCGATGCTGCCCGCCTGTACAGCCGAAGCCAATGGTCAGATAACTCTTGCCCTCGCGTACATAATGGGGAATCAAGTAGATAAGCAGCGCAGAAATGCGGTCAATAAACTCCTGCGTCTGCGGAAACGAGCGGATATATTTTGCCACTTGTGGATGCCGGCCTGTGTGCGGACGAAACGCGGGAATAAAGTGCGGATTCGGCAGGAAGCGCACATCAAAAACAAGATCTGCGTCATTGGGAACCCCGGCTTTGTAGCCGAAGCTGACGATCGAAATCAGAATGCTTTTGTCGCTGCCGCCTGCGCTGAACCTCTCCGTCACATGCGAGCGCAGTTCATGCACGTTGAACTTTGAGCTGTCCACAACCATGTCTGCCATGGCGCGAATTGGCTGGAGCATTTGCCGCTCTTTTTGCAGAGCGCTCTTTACCGTGGAATCTTTTCCCAGCGGGTGCGGACGACGCGTCTCACTGAAGCGGCGCAGCAGCGCATCGTCAGAGGCCTCAAGAAAAAGTACAGTCGTCTTGAGCTGCTTGCGCAGCGACTGAATAATCTTCGGCAGGCGGCGAAGCTGGTCGCCCTCTCGTATGTCCACCACCAACGCAGCCTTTTCAATTTCATCCGATTGCTTGGCCAGGTCGGCAAAGCGCGGAATCAGCTCAATGGGAAGATTATCAACGCAGTAATAATCAAGATCTTCAAATGCTTTGAGCACTGAAGCTTTGCCGGAGCCAGACATGCCGGTAATCACCACCAGATGGTGGGCGCCTGGACGTGGCCGTGATTTTACACGTCCGCCTTGCTGCGTTTTGCGGGAAGGGGACACTGGGAAGATACTACCACGACGCAATTCGCTGGCTTTGCGGCGTAGCAAAAGCCGCCTGCAGCGATGCCGGCTCGATCTGGCGCGAGATTGAATACATGCTGCGCCATGCGCGCGTCAGCATGCGTGACTCCATCTGGCGCTTCCACTCAAGTGCGCTTTCTTCCGCAAGCTGCCGCCCCGGCGATTCGGGCAGTTCGCGCATTAACACCAGATAATCCTGGCTGAGCTTCTCCCAGGCATCAAACAGCCGGCCTTCAGCCCAGAGCAATGCGATGTCCAACCGTTGTTTTTGCAGGCGTGTGAGCCTTTTGTTGCGGATACGATAGACCCAGAACAGCGCTTTCGAAGGATTGTCACGGAACCATGCCTGAAAAACCGCAGCTTCAAGGAATAGATGGTCGCGCAATTTTGGCGTTGCATAGCTGAGCGATTCCAGCGCGCCTTCCAGATATTTCGTCGCGCAGGTTATGTCCTGCCGCTCGGCCGCCCATAGATAGGCCATCCAACGGGCTGAGAAGGCATCGCGAGAATCATCACTCACCGCGGCCGCCCGAGTCACGGAGCCCTCATCCCAGTCGCGCGGATGGCGTCCCTGGTTGAGAGCGATCTGGCAACGAAGGTTCGAAAGCCAGCGTTCAGCTTTGTCATTCTTTTTGAGCAGCATCAGCAGGCGGGCGCCATCAGAAAAATTTCCGCGGCGATTCACATCCGGCAGCAGCGCCCCAATTGCAAGGAGCGCTGAAACAGCAGAGCTCACGTGCAAAATGTAGTTCAGAATAAAACCTGGTGTAAGAAAGACCGCAGCCAGTTGAAGTGAAGAAGCAAACAGCAGGTTAGCCAGCGGGCCGCCCATCACAAGGAACGCCAGCCTTTGGCGCAGGCTGCTATCTTCCTGATCGGCAATACGCGGCTCCAGAACAGAGCTGCCGAGCGTGAGGACATCTCCGCAATAAGGTTCGCCGCAGTTGGCATGTTTGCCCAAATGCACAGGGCCAATCTTTATCTGGCGAAGTTTAAAACCAAAAAATAATCCAGCCAGCAGATGCCCGGATTCGTGCACTGCGGCAGCTAGCAGGCCCGCGGCAATCGGAGCAAGCAGCGCTGCCCAATAACCAAAGCTGGCTGGATCTGCAGCTATTGTGGCAATCACAGCGCGGAGGCTGGAGATCCCGATCAACGCCAGAATAACCAGGCTGCTGACCAGGAAGTATTCACCCGCGCTGAGACTCTCTTTCCGCTGTGGCGGCAGAGGACGAAATACGTCCAGCACCGGCGTAGATGTGGGCGAATAATGTTGCGACGAAATCGGCTTTGTTTCGGCTGTGAGTTCCATGGGGAGCAAGGTACAGACGGCCCTTACATCCTCCATCATAAGTTCAACCGGGCCCGGTTACATGAGGCCGTTGGTAGATGGCCTTTGGTCACCACCGGCCCGAGCTAAACTACGCCTTGCGAAGTGCCGATACCGCCTGCTGTCTTTTTCGTAAGGCGATCAATGGCGGCAATCAGGTCCTCAGTTGTGCCGTCAGCGCTGAGTATTGCGTCCGCAGACTCAGCCTGGGTGATGCTCCCGTTATAGAAGAAGATCACCTGCATCTTCTGCGCAGACTTAGCCAAAAGCGCGAGTTCCACACGCTGGCTGATCGGGACTGTATGCCCGATCAGGAGCACGTTGAATGGTTTTGTTTGAATGAGGCGCTCGGCCTCCGCCATGGTTTTCGCGGACGTAACCTTGAACCCGACCCTTTCAAGTTCATGCTTACGCGAGCGCCCAGATTCCTGATGATAACTGAGTGAAAGTATCCGGATCATTCACAGCTTCACCTTGCCGGGGCAGGAACCGGCAATATCCAAATAAATTTTTGCAAAAGTATTTTAACGCAAAAATGTCTCGTGCGACGACAGGCTTCACACTTCTGCAACTTACAAAATCACATGCACTTCTCTGGCGCGGCTCATTTCCACGACTCTCCTCCCAATGTGAGCTTGAATCCACTGTGAAAGTTGAAAGGTAGCGCGGGAAAACCTGGCACTGGATCGTAGTGCTGGCTGGCCAGGTTGTCTATCGCCGAGTAGAACTCAAGATAGCGATTGAAACGGTAGCTGCCGCTGAAACCAATTTTTTGATAGCCAGAAGCAAGATTGCGGTTCGGAAGCAGCATAGTGGAACCGAAAAATGGATCGGACAGGAAGGTGCTGCTGTCCCGGCGGCTGACGAAGTTGCCGCTCAACGCAAGCGTCAGTTTACGGCGGGCATATCCAAGATAAAAACTTGTCGCGTGCGGAGCACGATTGAACGGCCGATTCCCTACCAAAGGCGAAAAAGCGCCGATTGGAATATCCGGGAATGCTGGATTGAACGATGGAAAAAGCTCGTCGCTCGAAAATGAGCGCTGCACAACAGCGTCAAGGTAGGTATAGGCAGCACGTGCGGTAAGTCCATGCCCCAGGCTGAGTTCAAGCTCGGTTTCTGCGCCCATCGCGCGTGTGGCTTCTGAGTTTACCGATGCGCCAAAAGGCTCTTGTGCAATGATCGGGGCCGGCACGCCAATCTGCGAAAGTCCCGGAGCAGGAACAAATTCGATCTGATCAGTAAAGCGATTATAAAAAAATGTTGCACTGAACCTGGCGCGACCGTTCCAGGCGAGTTGCTCCATGCCCACATCAAAGCTGCGCGAACGCTCCGGGCGGATTGGCGCAACGTGAAACTGCGATATCAGCTGTGCGCCGTTGGGCAACTGTGATAGCAGATTAAAGAGCGAGAAGCTCTCAGAGAATGTATCGGCCTCTTTAATTCCCTGGCCCGCATTTGCTTTGAGTTTAGTTCCGGTGAACAGTCCGCTGGAACGCGGGTGGATAACGTAATAGGCCAGAGAAATACGCGGAGTGGGAACAACGCCGAAAACTGAATTGTCTTCAACTCCGGCGCCGAGCGTAGCATAAAACCGGTTGCCGAGATTGCCCTGCAGCTCACCCGTGTAGCTGTAATTTGAGCGCACGATCGGGTTCGAGCGCTCATTGGTGTAGCGGAAAGCAAACAGCGCTGTGAGACGCGGCGAAATGGCGTAGTCAGATTGAATATCGGCAAAGTCACGGTTGCCGAGGATAAAAGATTTCTGCGGATACGTACCGGCAAAATCAAGGATCGCCTGGCCGGTGGTGCTGAAGCCATTGGCGCCGCGGATCGTCAGCACCTTACCCAAGAAATTTCCTGAAGAAGGATCAAAGATACCTGTGGGTGATGGGTTGATGAACTGCGAATCCAGCCGCACCGCGCCATAACGCAGCAGATTGTGCCAGTGCGAGGTGGTCTGGTTCTGCAGAGTTGCGGAGACATATGTGTTGTGAGTGGGCTGGAAGGAGTCGTCGGGAATGCCGAAGAAATCAATCGCGTTGGGAACGCCGGTGTTATCGTCGGAGCGACGAACGGTGAACCTCAGTTCGGTTGAGGTGAATGGCGTCCATCCGAAATTGCCTGCGTATGTAGCGTTGTGAAAACGCGCATTTGGCTCCGCGTTGTTAGTGTCAAAGCGGGAGAACTCTGAAAAGTAATCTAGCTGCTGGAAAATCCCGCCGAGCGCAACGTCATGGTGGCAGGAATGGAAATTGCCGCCATCAAATGCATAACTGAATTGCGGGAGGAACGTTCTGCCGCGTTCGGTTGTGAGATTCACTACACCAGCCATGGCATCTGCTCCATACAGCACGCTGTTGGGTCCGCGAAGAATCTCAATCTTGTCTATGCCGGTGGTAAACACATTGCCAAAATCTACCTGGCCTCCAATCAGGCTGATAGGCACACCGTCAAGCCAGACGGCATTGGCCGTGCTGCTGCCGCCACGGATAAAAAGCGATTCGTTGATGCCACGCTGTCCGGTCTCAAGCACCTGCACACCGGGGACCTGGCGCACCGGCTCCAGCGCCGGCAATTGATACTGAAACTGATCTGAAGTTACTACTGAAACAGACGCGCCGACCTGAGTTTCAGGCACTTCCGTGCCTGTGGCAGAGACCACAATCTGCTGCGAAACCTGGCTCAGCTTGAGCGCGAGATTGACAGTCGCTGCCCCAGTGCTGCCGAGATAGATCACATCACTCTGCTGTGGCGCGAAGTTTGGCGCCTCTGTCCTGACCTGATAACGCCCGGGAGGAACTGAGCTGAACTGGTACTTGCCTTCAGCATCAGTGCTGGCGGTTGCTACAGGGGTGTTTTCTCGAAAGAGCTGGACGCGGGCGTTAGAAACAACAGCACCCAGAGGATCGGTGACTGTTCCGTGTATGCTGCCGGCAGCTGCAGAGGCCAGAGTGGAAAGCGTGAGCGCAAACGCCAGCAGCAAGCCGGCGCGATGAAATATCTGCATGATGAATTCCTCCCTCGGGAATAGTCATCGGGAGCCGGAACTCGAGAGGAAATAGAGAGCTATCGACGTACAACGATCAGCTATTCGGCAATGAGCTGCATCTGTTATCGAAACACAAGATACTGCGGCAACTATCGCCGGATAAATACGCACCAGAACCGAACGTCAAAAATCGAAAGAAAGCTCTCCGGCTCTTCCCATCGCAGCCGGAACTCCCAATGACGGGCATCTGGCAGGTCTCCTGACTTACGCCTCAACGAACGTGAGCGCCTTCCCGGACTTCCCAATTCCCGCAGAATCAGCGTGAATCTGGCACTTCCAGTGGCATTGTGCCCACGTTCTCAGCGAATACAGTTGCGGGGCAGTGGCGGATTCTCACCGCGCTTCCCAAAATAACCAGATGGAGAAAAGCTAATTGAGAGATAGAGAGAGGTCAAGTCCTTAGTCCCGAGCGGAGCGAGAAGATACCCGCATTCGCCGCTAGCTGACTCGTGAATAACCGGCAGGGAGCGCACCCCAGAGATTAAGGGTGGCGATAGGTCTCCTTCTCCAGGCTTATATTTGCCAATTTGGTTCCCTGAATTTAGGATGTGCGGTTCCAAATTCGCTGCTGCGCTCAATGAGGTCACATCAATGTCCTGCGTTCTTGCACAAAGCACGGTTCGTGAAGAAAACACTTCTATCTCTATTTATATGAAGCATTGCTGGCTGGCTGTGTTGATGGCTGCAATGATGCTCCTGGGTGTGCTGGCATCAGCACAGACAAACACTAAGCCATCAAAGTCTGCAAACAAGAAGGGACAATCCGCGAGCAGTGAGAAGAAGACTGGCGAGCAGGCACAGCAGAAAGCTGAAGCAAATAAAACTCCGGCGGGTGAAGGCGAGCAGGAAGAGTCTAAAGGACCGTGGCACGGATTGACGTGGAGGCTTGTTGGTCCGTATCGCGGCGGGCGTGTGCTGGCGGTAAGCGGAGTGATCGGCGATACACACACCTACTACTTTGGCGGAGTCGCCGGCGGAGTCTGGAAATCAACGGACGGCGGGCTCTCGTGGCATCCCATGACCGACAAAGTAAAAGATATGTCGCCTTCGATTGGTGCGATTGCCGTGGCGCCTTCTGATCCTAACGTGATTTATGCAGGTACGGGCGAAGCTTGCATTCGTGGAGACATTGTCGGCGGAAATGGCATTTACAAATCAATCGACGCAGGCAAGACATGGACGTATGCCGGCCTGCGCGATACACATGCGATTGGACGAATCGCCATCAACCCTAAAAACCCTGACGTTGTTTATGTCGCGGCACTCGGGCATCCGTTCGGCTCAAATCCAGAGCGCGGTATCTATCGCACAACGGATGGCGGAAAGAATTGGACCAAGGTCCTTTATAACGACGAAAATTCTGGCGGCATTGATCTCTCGCTCGACCCCAACAACTCAAACGTAATCTTCGCTTCGCTGTGGCAGGTGCGGCGCTCGCCCTGGGGCATGGATAGCGGCGGCCCGGGCAGCGGCCTGTATCGCAGCACTGACGGCGGCACAACCTGGAAGCACCTTACCGGGCATGGATTGCCGGATGGCACTCTTGGACGCATCGGCGTGGCTGTGGCATATAGCGCAAATCGCGTGTGGGCATTCGTGGAAGCCGACAAAGGCGGCCTCTTCCGCTCAGATGATGGCGGCGATACCTGGACCCTTACGAACAGCGACCGTCAATATCGCCAGCGTGCGTTTTATTACACCCACGTTTTTGCCGATCCTCGCAACGCCGATGGCGTTTATGTCCTGAACACGGGAATGTATCGCTCCAATGATGCCGGACGCACCTTCCGCCCAATTCGCGCACCCCATGGTGACAATCACGGATTGTGGATCGATCCCAATGATCCAAATCGAATGATTGAATCCAATGACGGCGGAGCCACGGTGAGCGTCAATGGCGGAGCAAGCTGGACACCCCAGAGCAATCAGCCGACGGCGCAGTTCTATCACGTTATTACAGACAATCGCTTTCCTTATTACATCTACGGAGCGCAGCAGGACAACTCAACTGTCGGCATTGCCAGCGCGGCGCCCGGCGGCATTGATCGCACAAGCTGGTACTCAGTTGGCGGAGGCGAGAGCGGCTATATTGCTCCCGATCCGCGTGATCCGGAAATCGTTTATGCAGGTTCCTATGGTGGCGAAATCACCCGCTATGATCACCACACGGAACAAGAAAAAAATGTAACGCCCTGGCCAGTCAACCCAATTGGCTCGGCCGCGGCGGATCAGAAATATCGCTTCCAATGGACAGAGCCCATCGTCTTCTCGCCGCATGATCCCAAGACTCTGTACTTCGCAGCCCAGGTGCTCTTCAAGTCGAATGATGAAGGCATGAGCTGGCAGATCATCAGCCCTGATCTCACGCGGAATGACAAGGCCAAGCAGGTTGCAGCGGGCGGGCCTATCACCAAAGACAACACCGGCGTGGAGGTCTATGACACGATCTTCTCGGTTGTAGAGTCACCGCTGCAAAAAGATTTGATCTGGGCGGGCTCCGATGACGGGCTTGTACATGTAACCACAAATGGCGGCCAAAACTGGGCCAACGTTACGCCGAAAGGCGTGCCGGAATGGGGCACAGTAAGCATGATTGAAGCCTCTCCGCATGCAGCAGGCACAGCGTACGTCTCCGTGCAGCGGCATAAGATGGATGATTCTGCTCCGTACATCTTTAAGACTACTGATTTCGGGAAAACCTGGACCAGCCTGGCAAATGGGCTGCCCGCGGATGCATTTGTCCATGCGGTGCGAGAGGACCCAAAGCGCAAAGGGCTGCTCTATGCAGGAACGGAGCGCGGCGTCTTTTTCTCATTCGATGACGGAGCGAGCTGGCAGTCTCTGCAGGGCAATCTGCCTGTTTCTCCCATTTACGATTTGTATGTTCACAACAATGATTTGATTGTGGCAACTCATGGCCGCTCATTCTGGCTGCTGGACGACCTCTCTCCTCTTCGCCAGTACAAAGCGGAAAATGGAAATGAAGACGTGCATCTCTATGCACCAGGCCCGGCGAACCACACACAATTCGGCGGCGGCTTCTTTGCCAGCCTAGGCGGTGGCGAGCGTGGACAGAATCCTCCTTCTGGCGCGGTGATCTATTACTCGCTCAAGACCGCAATTAAGAAACCGGCTGAGAAGAAGCCTGAAGAGAAGAAGCCAGAAGCTGCAGCGCCCGCAGCAGCCAAACCGCCTGCTGGGGAAAGCAAAGAGCCAGGACAACAACAACCGTCGGGTAGCGAAGTTCCGCCCAAACCGGAACCTACGGCAGCCGAAGGCGCTGAGAGCGCGAAATCTAAAAACGCTCCCATCTCACTCGAGATCCTGGATCAGAAAGGGCAGGTGGTGCGCCGGTATCCGCCAAAGACGCAACCGGGCGAAGAGGCCGGCGACGACGAGGGCTTCGGCTTCCGGCCGCCAGAGCGCGGCCTGCCTACAGAAGCAGGGCTCAATCGCTTTGTCTGGGATATGCGCTATGAGGGCGCATCTCGCGTGCCACGCTCGCCCTTGTGGGCCGGCGGCACTGATGGCCCTGAAGCCCTGCCAGGAACGTATCAAGTGCGGCTCACTGTAAACGGCAAGCAGTACACGCAGCCGCTGGAGATTGTGCGTGATCCCAGGCTCAAAGTGACGCAGGAGGATTTGCAGAAACAATTCGATCTGCTTATCAAAATACGCGAGCGCGTGACCCAGGCGCATGACACGATAAACCAGATCCGCGACATCCGGGGACAGATCACGGCGCTGAACAAGCGATTGGAAAATCATCCCCAGGGCAAAGCGGTGGCCGATGCCGGCAAACAACTGGACAAGAAAATGACCGAGGTAGAAGAGGTCCTGATCCAGACTAAGGCCAAGAGCGGACAGGACGTGCTGAACTATCCCATTCGCCTCAACAACTATTTAGTGGCTTTGGGCGGGGTGGTGGAGAGTTCTGACTCGGCCCCAACGCAGGTTTCCTACGAAGTTTTTGACATGCTCAGCAAACAGCTTGATGAGCAGCTAGCGAAATGGAAGCAGATTTTGAGTACGGATGTACCCGCCTACAATGACGTGGTACGGAAACAGGATGTGCCGGCAATCATTCTTAACACAAAGCCGGCCCAAGCCAGCACTGGCGGAAACCTTTGAAAAATCAGTAGAAAACAGGTGCCGGAAGGCATTGCGCTGGAGTTCCATTTCGGCACCTGTTCAGAATTACTAAAGTGTTCAGCAAGAGCAATTTAGATTGACCTGGCCTCTGAGCGAGGGTAAAGTTTCCGTAGTTGCTCGACGTGTTCGACGGAGATAAATGTCTAATTCCATGTTCGTCCTCTGGGTGGGATTATCAGCAGCGCTACTTCTGCTGTTCTTGTACGCGGCGTTTCTAAACGTCAGAAGAAACCGCTCCCAAAAAGCCGAGTTGGGCGATTTGATGCCGTCATTTCTGCCGGTTGATCTTGAGGTATTAAAAACACTCATCAACCCCGCGCAGCAGCGTTATCTACAGGAAACTTACGGACAGGAAGAATTGCTGCGGGTCTACCGCGAGCAACTCCGCCTGACGATTGAATGCCTTCGCCGCATGACCCACAACGCAGCCCTGCTGCAGCAGCTGGGTTATAGCCAGATGCGCAGCGGAAACCAGCTGATTGCATCAATGGCGCAGGAGATGATCGATGCCGGCGTACACGTTCGCCTCTATACCTTCATTGCGCTGGCCGTGCTGCATCTCCGGAATGCGCTGAGCTGGGTCCCGCTGATAGCTTCATCAAGATCTGCGCAAGTGCAGCAGTTGCTTGCTTCAAGCCTGATCCCGGCTTACGCACAGCTCAAAGACAAAGCCGGTAATCTGACCTGCCTGAAATTCTCCAGCTTCCATGAGGCGCTGGCGCAGAGTTTGTAAGAGCTTGTTCTGTCTGCCATTTCTGTTGGGCAACTCACATCACTGTTTCCCTGATGTAAGAAAGTTTTTGAGAGTTTCCTCCCATCTCTTTGCGTCGTGCAATGCATCTTCACCTGGTTCAAAGGCAGCAAGCCTTTGCGGTTTTTGAGATGGCCAGAAACAGTAAAGCCAGACGATGCAAGCGATGTCATAGGCAATTACCGCCAATCGGTTCAATAGTGCATTGCGGTTTGCCGTGTGCGCCCAGATGCCAATCAAGGCCAGCGAAGTTGAAACATCAAGCCCAAATCCAAAGGCCACTCCAAACTCCTGCCGGTCCCATCTTCTCCCCATAACAAGCATGAGAAGAACAAAAAAGAAAAGGACTGCCGCGCGTAGAAATTCATAAATGCGACTCGTTGCCGGCAAGATGGATAGGTGGCCACCAAGCAACGCAACTGTACCGACCACACTTGCGATTAGGGATGCCGCCGCGGGAAATAGGTATCGGTAAATTCGCGTCCGGTAAAAACCGGGGAAGAGCCGCTTGAAGAAAAGTTCGTAGACAGCTAGAAAAGCAAAAACAGCCAGTACGATATCAGAGATCCAGTAAACATTGAAATATAGGTTTACTGGGGCATGTCTGAATGCCAAGCGAATTAAGCCAATTGATTCCGCTCCGAGCACATAGACGAAAAAGAAAGGAAATGTCTTATGCCACTTTCGATAAACGAGCAAAAGACTAAGCAACAGAAGGGCCGGTAAACCCATCCAGTCAACAAAGAATTGCAACTGGCTCTGCAGATACATCTGGCGGCCAGCCTAAACCAGCCGCATGGAAAGTACAAATCCAAAATTTGCCCCCCACCAAATACCTGTACCGTGCTTAGGCAGTAACTGCTGGTGGCATCTGCGGCTGCGGCGGAGCGGGACTTCCCGGACCTCCCCAAAAACTTAACTGACTGGCGAAAGCCATCATCAATGTTAAAACCATTACACGCATTGCGTTCTTCATAACTTGTCTTGCCTCCAAGTCTTGTCTCTTCAGAAAATTTGTCTTCAGAAATTCGGTTTCGGTTGGCAATAGACTACAGGAGAAATTGTTTTGCGCCACAACAATCGTGAGTGAAAAAGTCAAGCTTAGACGCGATGACGGCAGTGACTTTCTTCTAGATTTTTGTCCTCTTGTTTCTTGATTAAAAATGGCTTCTGTAAACCTAAAAATCTAAATTACTTATCAATATCGCTTTGCATCTGTTCGGTAATTCATCCCGAATTGCCGAAGTGAAGCTTAAACTTTTCTTAGTTCCATTTTGGAACGCGTATCTGTGAAAACTTTTTTACACCAAGGTACCGGAGACAGATCGTCCGGTTTGTGGCACACGCAATTCCCTCCTGATTCTGAGTGATGCTTGTTGAATGCGAATTTAACTGCTGCTGACCTCCAATTTCGGATGCTGCAGGTGAAAATTCGTGGCGTCCTGATAGGCCTTGGCCAGCGCCAGCATCTTTGCTTCACCATAAAGATTGCCAAGGAAAGTGAGGCTCACAGGTGTCCCGGGACCGCCGCCTTCCACTTCGCCGTTTTCGCGCACACGTGCTTTGGGAGCATCATCACCGCGGAAACCATTCGGCAGGATGAGCGCGGGATGTCCCGTAAGATTCGTGATCAGAAGTTGCGTGCTGAACGTAGGCGCAACAATCACGTCCACCTGCTCAAAAACTTTGGCTGCCATTTCCATCGCCACAGTGCGGGCTCGGCTGGCCTGTATGTACTCGACGGCGGGAATAAAGCGCGCGGCGCGGAATGTATTTGGCCAATCGTCTTTGGTTTGCTGCGTGAGCAGCTTGTCACGGCCGCTGCGCGTTAGATCGTCAAATGCAGCCGCGGCCTCTGCGATGAGAATGCTTCGCATTGCCTGATAGGGATATTTCGGGAATTCTACCGGGATCAGGTTCACACCCATCGCGCGCAATTTGTCGAGTGCTGCCTGATCAAATTTGTGGTCGTATTCGCGACGCGCCATTGCCTCGGCACGTGTAGATGCCTCCTGCGCGCGGCGCTTCTTTTCATCTTCTGTAAGCTCTTTTTCTTCTTTAGGAGGCTGCGACTGTTGCGGCGGCTGGACTTCAAAATCCGCCTTCAAATAGCCGACGCGCAGCTTGCGCCAGTCAAGGTTTGCGTCCCAGTTGAAGGCCGCGTTCTGCACGGTGCGATCATGGCCATCCGGGCCGTAAATCGCGCTCAAAACAATTGCGGTGTCTTCCACCGCGCGGCAGAGCGGGCCGAGCTTGTCCATGGTCCAGGAGAGCGCCATGGCGCCAGTACGCGGGACCAGGCCAAAGGTCGGCCGCAGGCCCGTGGTTCCGCAGCGCGTGGAAGGCGAGGAAATGGACCCCAGAGTTTCTGAACCAATGGCGAATGCCACACAGCCCGCCGCAGTGGCGGAGGCTGAGCCCGCTGACGATCCGCTCGATCCTTGTTTCGTGTTCCATGGGTTGCGTGTCATGCCGCCGAACCATTTATCGCCCTGTGCCAGAGCGCCCAGCGTGAGCTTGGCGACCAGAACTGCGCCGGCTGCGTCCAGCCGCTGAACTACGGTTGCATCTTCATCAATCTTCTGGTCTTCAAATCCGCCGGCGCCCCAGGTAGTGCGATATCCCTTTACCGCCAACAAATCCTTTGCGCCCCACGGCAGTCCGTGCAGCGGCCCGCGATATTTCCCTGCCGCAATTTCCCGGTCGGCGTCTTTGGCCTGAGCTTTTGCGCGCTCCTCCGTGAGCGTGATCACGAACTTCAACTGCGGGTCATAACGCTTGAGCCGCTCCAGATACATTTCAGTCAACGCTGCAGACGAAACTTTTCTGGTTCGCACCAGTTCTGCAAGCTGCCGCACAGAGTAGAACGCTACGTCTTCAAGATTTTTAGGCGCTGCTCCGCCAACATTGGGAGCGGCAGAGATCTTTATGGGCCGCCGTTGTGTTTCAAACTTCATGCCCGGCAGTACGGGATCAAAAATTATGGCGGGCGCAACTTCATTTTTGAGGTGCAGCGCGTAAATGGCATCAAAAGCCTCGGTATAGCCGTTCAAGTCCTCAATCATCATCTCTTTGTGTTCGTCAGAGATGTGGACATCGGCTATAGACGCAGCGCTGTCAATCATTTCGCGCGTAATCTTCGGCTTGTTATCTGCAATGGCCCATAGAACTCCGGGCAGCAAAGTTGAGGTTAATCCCAAGCGAGAACAAACAGCAAGAAAAGCCCTGCGATCCAGCATGAAGTCTCCTGAGTAAAAAATGGCAGGCCATTATAACGGGTGGGATCAATCGGGTCATCGGGAGACCGGATCATCGGAACATCGGGAAAGCAAAACCTTACCACTGATGAACACAGATAACACTGATTTATACCAGCAAGAAGACCTCAAGCGTAACGATTTGAGTAGCCGAATGCGTTCTATCCGCCGTGGCGACATTTTCCGGATGATTCGGTTCCCTCTGTGTTCCTTCGTGTCCTCCGTGGTTCAAGGTTTAGAATTGCCGCTGATGAACGTACTGTTTCAGCTTCTCTCTGACCAGGAAGTTCCCGCGCTGCTGGAGATGATGCGCGAATTTTATTCGCAGCAGCACATGCGCTTTGATGAGAAGACAGCGCGCAGCGCAATTGCCGGCCTGCTGCAGTCGCCGAAGCATGGCGAAATTTACCTGATCTTTCGCGGCCCGGGGCTCGCCGGCTATTTCGTGATTACTTTCTGTTTCAGCCTGGAATTCCATGGACGCTTCGCTCTGCTGGACGAACTTTACTTGCGAGAGCCATACCGCCGCCAAAAGCTGGGACAAGGAGTGGTTGGATTTGCAGAAGGCATCTGCCACCGAGAAAGCATCGCAGCTCTGCGCCTTGAGGTGGGCCGCGACAATGAGCCTGCAAAGTCGCTCTATCGCAACTCTGGTTTTGCAGAAGATGCCAGAAACCTGATGACCAAGTGGCTGTAGTTATCGAATTATCAAGAAAATCTCACCACGTATAAACACGGATTAAACGGATCCACAAATATCAAATTATTGGAGTTGAGTCTTTTGATCCGTGTGAATCAGTGTCATCAGTGTTCATCAGTGGTAAGGTTGCTAATATCCCGCAAATTCTTCCGTTCTGATATCGTCTTCATCCACTCCGGCGCTGGTCAGCATCTGCCGCATAGCGGCCACCATCGCAGGCGGCCCAGCAATGTAATAGATGGGGCCTTGCAGCGCCGGCAAATGTCTGCCCAGCATTTCCCGGTTGATGAACCCGGTCTCGCCGCTCCACTTCTGCGCGGATTTTCCCATCTCGCTCATGCTGGGAATGAACTTGAAATTGCTGTTCTCTTTTTCTAACTGGCGCAAGACTTCCATGAACGCCGCATCCTCCGGACGCCGGTTGGAATAGAACAGATATAGGCGATGCGGAAGCCTGGCCTTCGCTGCATGGCGGATAATACTTGAAAATGGCGTAATCCCGATCCCGCCTGCCAGAAAAACTGCCGGCTTGGATGAATTATTGTGCAGCGTGAATGAGCCCATTGGCCCTTCCATTTTGATTTCCGTATCAGCCGGAGCCTCTCGCAGGAAGCGTTTAAAAGCTGTGTCCCTCATCCGCGTGGCGAACAGCAGATATTCCTCTTCAGGGGCGGCGGCAATCGAGAGCGATCTTATATTGCCTTCTGCATCCGTCTCCGGTGGATCTACCAGCGTGATTTCCATATACTGGCCGGGTTTGAACTGGAAATCCGCGGGCTTGGCAAAATAAAAGCCCATGGTCCCTTCTGCCAGCATTTCTTTCTTTTTGAGTTTGCTCGTGAACGTGGTTGCCATCTTGCTCCTTGTCCAGCCGGTTGAATTCTACTCGAGTCTCTTAGTGAATGGAGTTCCAGCCATGTGTAAAGTTACGGCCGTAAAAGATCGCGCACCTGGCGGTTCGGCGCCCTTTTCAGGAGCTTATCTCATGATTTAAGCTTTGGCGTCTTACAGGAGACCAGAATGAAACTTCGCCTTGCCATTTTGCTGCTCATTGTCGCTGCTTCGACCGCCGCGTTTACCGCAGACTACCCTGCGCCGCAGTCCGGCACTTTTATAGTGAAAGATTTTCAGTTCAAGTCAGGCGAAAAACTGCCTGAGGTCAAGCTGCATTACTACACGCTGGGTACACCGCAAAAAGATTCAAGCGGCAAGGTGCGCAATGCTGTATTGATCCTGCATGGAACCGGCGGCAGCGGACGCCAGTTTCTCACCCCGAATTTCGCCGGAGTGGCCTTTGGGCCAGGGCAGCTTCTGGACGCCTCAAAGTATTTCATCATCCTGCCGGACAACGTGGGCCATGGCGAATCAAGCAAGCCCAGCGACGGTCTCCACATGCGCTTTCCGCACTATGAATATGACGACATGATCGAGTTGCAGTACCGGCTGCTCACGCAGGGGCTGGGCGTGAACCATCTCCGGCTGGTAATGGGCACCTCGATGGGCGGCATGCACACATGGCTCTGGGCGGAGCAGCACCCTGATTTTATGGATGCAGCCATGCCGCTGGCCAGCCAGCCGGTGGAGATCGCAGGGCGCAACCGCATGATGCGGCGCATGATCATGGACGCTATCCGCACCGATCCTGAGTGGAACAATGGAGAATACAAGCAGCAGCCTCACGGCCTGGCTGCCGCGCTCGATATCCTGCTGATTATGGGAAGCTCTCCTCTGCAGATGCAGAAAGATGAGCCCACGCGTGAGAAGGCCGATGCGTTCCTGGAAAATTTCATAACTGCACGCATGAAGAGCACTGACGCGAATGACATGCTCTACTACTTTGACGCCTCACGAAACTACAATCCCGAGCCGCAACTGGAAAAGATCACAGCGCCGCTCACCGCGATCAACTCGGCCGATGACCAGATCAATCCTCCTGAGCTGAAAATCCTCGATCGTGACATTCAGCAGGTGAAGAACGGGAAATACGTGCTTCTTCCCATCACGGACCAAACCCGCGGCCACGGCACGCATTCGCTGCCGGCGGTGTGGGGCAATCATCTTGAAGAGTTATTACGAAGATCGCAGCACTAAATTTTGAGATGCTCAGCGCATTTTTGTACATACGCACAGTTTCGTTTTGGGAATCCTTCCACAGAACTTTAACGAACAGTTGTATCTCGTTTCACAAGACAGCCACTATCATGCCTAGTAGTAGTTGGGCCCCAAAACAGAACCTGGAGGGTGGATGATGCAGCATCTTCGCCGTCGCTGTTTTCTCTTGGCTGTAATTCTCCTGGTTGTTCCATCAGCGTTGTTCGCGCAGTGTGGCGTGGAACGCTGGTCGGTGAAAACGGGCACTGATCCCGACGCCGGCCTGGTCAACCTCAATTCTTCTACCAACACAACCGTTGCCTCAATGCGGGCCATTCCCGCGCCGAGTCCAATTCCTTCGAATAACCGCGTCGCTCCGACCGAGACCACGCAGTGGGTGATCAACGCCACGCTGACACAATACAAACTGGAGACCGACTCTGACTATCACTTGATTCTGCAGGACGCCTCCGGCAATACCATGATCGTTGAAATTCCCTCGCCTACCTGCGTGGGCGCGGGTAGCCCGTTCTTGCCGGGCATTCAAAATGCGCGCTCGGAGTTCGACGCCAAATTTACTGCGACTTCCACCTTCCAGACGGCAAACATTCCTGTCCAAGTCAAAGGCGTAGGGATGTTTGATTTCCTGCACGGGCAAACCGGCGTGGCGCCGAATGGAATCGAACTTCATCCGGTGCTGGATGTCATCTTTAATCCTGCCACGCAAACTCCGGATTTCACGCTAAGCGCCTCGCCAGCAAGCGTCTCGATTGCGCAAGGAGGCTCGGGAACAAGCACGATTTCAACAACTGTTTCCGGAGGCTTCAACTCCGCAATCTCGCTCTCTGCCAGCGGACTTCCTGCCGGAGTTACAGCCTCTTTCAGTCCGGCATCGATTGCCGCACCTGGCTCCGGAAGTTCAACGCTGACATTCACCGCCAGCAGCACGGCGACAACCGGCACTTCCACAGTGACGATCAATGCCAGTGGCGGAGGCGTGTCGCACAGCACCACAGTTTCTCTAACGGTTTCGGCTACTGCGTCGCCAAACTTCACGGTGAGCGCCTCGCCGGCCAGCGTCTCTGTAACGCAGGGCGGCTCGGGAACCAGTACGATCTCAACGACTGTTTCCGGCGGCTTCAACTCTGCAATCTCGCTTTCAGCCAGCGGACTTCCTGCCGGAGTTACGGCTGCGTTCAGTCCAGCCTCGATCGCCGCGCCCGGCTCTGGAAGCTCAACGCTTACGTTCACCGCCAGCAGCACGGCGACAACCGGCACTTCCACGGTGACGATCAATGCCAGCGGCGGAGGGCTCTCGCACAGCACCACTGTCTCACTTACAGTGACTGCGGGTGGAGGAACAACAACGCAAATTCTGGGCAATCCCGGATTTGAGAATGGCTCGGCTAACCCGGCCCCGTGGAGCGTCACGAGCGGCGTGATCAATAACTCTGCAAGCGAACCGCCTCACTCCGGCACCTGGGACGCATGGCTTGACGGTTACGGTACGAGCCACACTGACACCGTTCTGCAGACAGTCACCATTCCAGCGGGCGCCACAGCGGCAACGCTGTCCTTCTTCCTGCATATTGACAGCGCTGAAACCAGCACGACGACCGCATTCGATACTCTGACGGTGCAGGTGCGTAACTCGTCAGGCACAGTGCTTTCAACTCTGGCCACCTATTCCAACCTGAACAAGGCTGCCGGATATCAGCAGAAGACATTTAACCTGATTAATTTCAAAGGGCAGACTATCCAGATCTTCTTCGAAGGAGTGGAAGATTTTGAGCTGCAAACCTCATTTGTACTGGACGACATTACCTTGAACGTGACGCAATAAGGAGAGAACTTATGAAGAAACTTACACTTTGTGCTTTGTTGCTTTGCGGCCTGGCGACCTGCGTCCTTTCGGCGCAACAGGCGACGACCATCGATCGCCCGGCGGAGCCAAACTTTTTGTTTGACGATGATGGCGGAAAGGTCCAAATCGTCCCCGCAGATCTTTCCGTAACTGGATCAAAGACGTTTCACGGCGGCGCAGTGCTGCAATCAGCCCGTCAGGTAAGCATCTTTCTTGGCTCTGGTTGGGGCGATCAGCAATTCCGTCCGCGCGAAACTTCCCTTGTTGACGTTACTGCCGACGTGGGAAATGCGCACATAACTGAAATGAAAAATCACAACATCAAAACGCTGCGCTCTGCGACACAGCTTGAGGACTTCAGCGATCTCAGCAAGTCGAAAGTCAACGACCTGACGATCCAGCAGAAGCTCTCAGACCTGCTGCAGAGCAAAGCCATTCCCGCGCCGGCTGCCGGCACGGTCTATGTAATCTTCCTTGCTCCGGGTGTTGAATCTACTCTGGGCGGGAACAAGGCAGGAGTTGATTACGCGGCCTACCACAACTTCGTCAACCTGGAAGCCGGCGAAATTCACTATGTGGTGGTGCCGTTTCATCAGGATGCGCAGAAGCACACCGCTGCTGCAACGCGCGCTTTTGCGGAAACAGCTCTGAATCCGAACGGACGGGGCTGGTTCTGAAGCAATCGGGACATCGGTTCATCGGGATATCGGTTCATCTGAAGGAGAAGCCGGCTGTTTCGATATCCGATGTCCCCGTTTCAGTTTTCACGCGCGCGGGTACCCCATCCTTTGCGGCCTTTAAAATTCCGCTTACACTCGTGAATCCCTAATGGCCGCAGAGGGTTGGATACGGAAAGAAGGATGAAGATTAGCGCTTTTCTTCTTCATCCTCGTCCTTCTCGCTGCCCGGGTGATTTTGAATCCATTTTGCTGCCGCTGCCTCGGCCCGCTTTTTTCGAGCAGATGAAATGGCTATCGCCAATCTGTCCGCCTCTTTCTTGCTGTCATTCGATCCGAACTTTGCGCCAATCGTGAACCATGTAAATGCCCGCTCCATATCCGGTCCACACTTCCTCAAATAGAGCATTCCCAGTTCATGCATGGCCTGCGCCTGGCCGTGCGCGGCTGCTTCTTCATACCAATGGACCGCCGCCGGGCACTTGCCCTGCCCAGCAGACTCTCTTGCCAGCTCCAACTGCGCCGCCGGATGTTCCTGGTGTGCTGCTTTGGCGTACCACTTATGCGCTTCTGCCGCATCCTTGCTCACACCCGTACCTTCATCCAGCGCTTTGGCCAGATGAATTTGCGCCTCCACGTTTCCCTGCGCAGCGGCCTTGCGATTCCACTCGGCTGCCTGCGCCGGATCAGCAGCAACACCAAAGCCACGCTCATACATGAATGCCAGATCGCGCTGCGCGCGCGGATCACCCTGCTCCGCCGCTTTGCGCTCCCAGATCAAAGCCTTCGCATAATCGGCCGGTACGCCGCGACCATAAAGATAGATTCGGCCAAGCTCATATTCTGCTGGCGCGTATCCCTGATTGGCTGCTTCGGTCAGCCAGTGAATTGATTCTTTTCCGTTCGGCTGCACGTGCTGGCCAAGGTCATAGCAGAAGGCCAACGCGGTCTGCGCGTCTGGGGACTTTGCTTCTACCTTCTTCTGCAAGGCAGCGAACCCGGCATCATCGCGCGGGCAAATGGGCGTCTGGACTTCCTGCGAACGCGCAACACCAAAGCTCAGTATCAAGACAGTGAGGAAAATAGGCTTGAGTAGTCTCATGATCGGTTCGTTTGCGAGGGCATCAGTATAGTTCGAGTTGCGCAGTCCGCTCCAGATTGTCCACAGGCTTTTTACCTTCTCTTAATATTCCAAAACGGAACAAACGCAAAAAAACGGACTCTCGGGAGATCAGAGTCCACATAAAAATCTCACCACGGATGAACACGGATTTAAGGAATCGGGAATAGTGGTGAGGTTTGCTGACACGTCCGCCATCCGCGAGTTACAATTCTCGGTTTCATGTAACGCTGTCTTTCCATTCAGCACTCATGGAGGCATCCCGTGGACGATCTGCCCGACAAGCCTGGTAAGCCCGATAAAAAATCCAACAAATCTAAAAAGTCTTCCGTCCCCGGAGTTTCACGCCGCGACTTCCTGAAAATTTCCGGCGTCTCCGCGGCTGCTCCGCTGGTCAGCCATGTTGGTGCGCTGGCGTTTGCAGAAGAGCAGGCTGCCATGCAAGGACCGGGCAAGGTGCCGGTCTCACTCAACGTCAATGGCAAAAAGCTGAGCGCGCAACTCGAGCCGCGGGTCACGTTGCTCGACGCTCTGCGCGACCAGTTTGATCTCACCGGCGCCAAGCGCGTCTGCGATCGCGGCACCTGCGGCGCCTGCACGGTGCTGATGGATGAAAAGCCCGTTTACTCCTGCTCCATCCTCGCCATCGACGCGCAAAATCATCAGATCACCACGGTGGAAGGCCTGGGCGAGCCCGGCAAGCTTCATCCCGTGCAGCAGGCGTTTATCGACAATGACGGGCAGCAGTGCGGCTTCTGCACACCGGGATTCGTGGTAGCAACCAAGGCGTTCCTCGATCAGCATCCCAACCCCACGCCGGAGCAGATCAAGCACGGGCTGGGCGGGAATTTCTGCCGGTGCGGGACCTATGCCGGCATTCGCGCCGCTGTGATGCAGGCGGCGGGAAAGACGAAAGGAGCCTAATCCATGGCCGACGATACCAAATACTCATGGCCCGCAGCAGAACAGCGGTCATTGATCGGCAAGCGCATCTCGCGCGTGGATGGCCCCGACAAGGTCTCCGGCCGCGCCAAGTACACCTATGACGTTCATCGGCCCGGCATGCTCTTTGGCAAAGTGGTGCGCTCGCCGCACGCGCATGCTAAGGTCGTGAGCGTGGACATTTCCGCGGCGGAGAAGATGCCTGGCGTAAAGGCCGTTCACATCATTCAGGATGCAGGCAGCGAAATTCACTGGGCGGGGGATGACATCGTCGTGATCGCCGCCGTTGATGAGCCAACAGCTGCCGACGCGGCGCGCGCCATCAAAGTTGAATATGAACCTCTTCCCTTTTTCGTTGACGATTTTACGCAACCGCAGAACGTAGCTGAAAGCACTGGCCCGCTTACCCAGCGTGACATCGGCCAAATGTTGAACGACGATGCGCCAGACGATCAGGTGATTGCCGCCGTGCAAAAGCGTAGTCTGGCGTTCAAGGTGACGCCCGAACTGGAAAAGCGGCTGAAAGACAATGAGGTTAGCGATGAAGTAATCAAGGCGCTTAAGGCGGCTCCCGTGAAAGAGCCGCAGCCTAACAACTCGCCTTATAAGAAGGAAAGCGAGCAGGTGAAAGGCGATCCTGACGCCGCCTTCAAACAAGCGGATGCAGTTTCCGAAGGCGTTTATGGCTGCCCGGTGATCACCCACTGCTGTCTGGAGAGCCACGGCTCCATCGCTGAGTGGACTGACAACGATCATCTGTTTGCCCACATTTCCACCCAGAACGTCTCTGGTCTTGCCGGCCAGTACGCGCAGGCGCTAAAAATCCCGGAAGCTAACGTTCACGTGCATCAGGATCATATTGGTGGAGGGTTCGGCAGCAAATTTGGGATCGACCGCTGGGGCGCTTACACAGCGCAGGTCTCGAAAAAAGCCGGCGGCAAGCCGGTACGTGTGATGCTGGAGCGCGACGCTGAGTTAGAAGTCGCGGGCTGCCGTCCTTCTGCATTCGCCAAGGTGAAGGTGGGAGTCAAAAAAGACGGCACAATCACCGCCTGGCAATCTGACTCATGGGGCACCGGAGGTCCCGGCGGAGGCGGCGCTCCACCCATGCCCTACGTCTTGACCAACATTCCCAACCAGCGCAAGCAGCACACTGCTGTTGCTACCAATATTGGCCCGGCGCGCGCGTGGCGGGCGCCCAATCATCCGCAGGGCTGCCTCATCACCATGGCAGCCATTGATGATGCCGCCGCCAAGCTCGGCATGGATCCTCTCGATCTGATGCTGAAGAACCTCAACCTGGCCGCGGCCCGCGCTGAGGTTTATCACGACGAGCTTCTGATCGCCGCCGACCTGATCGGCTGGAAGAAGAATTGGCATCCACGCGGACAAGGCTCCGGCACGACCACGCGCGGCCTCGGCCTCGCCATTCACACCTGGGGCGGGCGCGGACATGAGAGCAACTGCGAGCTAACCATCACTCCGACCGGCGCAGTGGGCATCAAGATGGGGACGCAAGACTTGGGCGTGGGAACTCGCACTGCAATTCTGATCGTTGCAGGCGATACGCTTGGACTTCCCATCAACCAAATTGATCTGAAAATTGGCGACAACCAGTATCCGGCTTCAGGCGGCTCAGGCGGCAGCACCACGATCGGCGGCGTCAGTTCCTCAACGCGCCGCGCTGCTGTGGATGCCCGCGATCAGCTCTTCGCCAAGGTCGCAGGCGCGCTCAATGCCAAACCGGAAGAGTTGGAAGCCGTGAGCGGAACCATTCGAGTGAAGTCAGCGCCTTCACGCAGCATGAATTGGAAAGATGCCTGCGCTCGCCTGGGCACACAGCCCATTCAGGTGATCGGCAAGAACCCGGGCCCGGGCGATCTGATTTCCTCCGGCGTTGGCGGCGTGGTAATGGCCGATGTCTCGGTGGATAAGGAAACCGGCATCGTCAAAATGAACAAGATGGTCTGCGTGCAGGATTGCGGGCTCATTATCAGCATGAAAACCGCGGAAAGCCAGGTGTATGGCGCCATGATTATGGGGATTGCCACCTCGCTTTACGAAGAAAAAATCATGGACCTGAACAGCGGCCAAATGCTCAACCCCAACATGGATTTTTATCGCCTCGCCGGGATCGGTGATGTCGGCGAGCTGGTGGTGCACATGATGACCGGCAAAGGCTACGACGAGCGCGGGCCCATCGGCCTGGGTGAGCCGCCGACCGTCGGCCCGATGGCCGCGATCTCCAACGCTGTGGCTAATGCGGTTGGTGTGCGTGTTCCCTTCCTGCCGCTCACGCCGGACCGCGTCCTGGCCGCGCTCAACTCCAAAGGAGGCAGCAATGCGACCGTTTGAATACTCCAGTCCCACGAGCCCGGAGCAAGTGCCCGCCCTGCTGGGAAAGAACTGGGGTGAGGTGGAGATTCTTGCCGGCGGCAGTGATCTGCTCTCCCTGATGAAAGATGAGGTCACCACGCCCAAGCGGCTGGTGAACATCAAAAACATTGCCGGGCTGCACGCCATCAGCAATGAAGGCGGCGCTCTGCATTTGGGGGCATTGGTTACGCTGGACAGGATCGGCGCAGCCTTGCAGATCCAGAAGCAACATCCTGTGCTCGCGGCTGCTGCAGGTGACGCCGCCAGTCCGCAAATTCGCAACGTGGCCACCATCGGCGGCAATCTCTGCCAGCGCCCGCGCTGCTGGTACTTCCGAACTGGTCATGGACTGCTGGCGCAGAAAGACGGAAAGTCGCTTGTTCTCCAGGGCGACAATCGCTATCACGCCATTCTCGGCAACGATGGGCCCGCTTACTTCGTGAGCCCTTCAACCGTGGCGCCTGTGTTGATAGCTTACAACGCCAAGCTCAAAATTCTTGGCCCGCGTGGCTCGCGTGATCTGCCGTTAGAAAAGTTTTTCGTCATCCCCAAAACAGATCAGGAGCGTGAGCACGATCTGAAGCCCGACGAGTTCATCACAAACGTTATTGTTCCACCAGCTCCCCACGTCAGGGCGGCGCACTATGAAGTCCGGCAAAAAGAAGCCTTTGACTGGCCTTATGCCACCGCTGCGGTGGCGCTTACCATGAACGGCAGCACCGTGCAGAGCGCGCGCGTAGTGATGGGGCACGTCGCGCCTATTCCCTGGGTCTCGGCGGAAGCAGCGCAGGCGCTGCAAGGCAAAGCCGTAACTCAGGCCACTGCAGAGGAGGCAGCCAAAGCAGCAGTTTCCAGGGCCAAGAGCCTTGGAAACAACGCACAGAAAATCCATCTTGCCCGCGTGGCGGTGAAGCGGGCCATTCTGGCAGCGGCCGGCGCTTCGGCGCACGCGGCCATCACGCGCAATGGGGATGAAGGAGGCGCAGCATGAGCAACGTACCTGATCGCTTCAACACTGATCGTCCGGGGCTGTGCTCCGCGCTGCATTGGAAGAGCCAGTACGTCTGGTCGCAGGCTGATCCCACGGTCCCTCGCTCTGGTGACGGCCTCTTCTGGTGCGCGTTGACGCAGACATGCATCGGGCCGGATGGGAAGCTGGCCGAGCCGGGCAACTGCTGCTCCGGTGAGCGTGGCTGCCACTGCGGAGCAAGCAAGTAAGCTCCACGGCGTGTTCTTAAAAGCGAATTGCGCTGCCGGAGTAAAATAGAAGCAAGGAGAACCTATGCGCGCCGTCTCTGCATTCTTACTTTTGCTCTTAGCTCCTGCGCTGTTCGCCGCCTCCCAGCCTCAGATCAAGGGCCAGTACCTGGAAACCCGCAGCGCCGATGTGTATGTTGGCCAGTGCTTCGCCAATGGCGAGATGAACCTCACCGGCCAGGAGGCAATCGTCGCCTGGCATATTAATGAAGGCGCGTGGGACGGAGTTTTACTTGCAGGGTTGACGGTGGTCGGCGCGATCAAGGCACAAGCTACGCTGGGCGACCCGTATGGCAAGCCTTATCCGGCGAAATCAGTGCTGCTTGTGGACCGTCAGGCCACCCCGCAACAGCGGCAGGCGCTGATCAATTTTGCCCAGGAGATGGGCGGCGAACTTCTTCGCCATGTAGTGCGCGTGATTGACACGCGCATTGATATGGAAATTGCTGAAGGACAGCACAGCGCCCGCGCGCGCCTGATGGCCGGTAATGTGGTTACGGTGGAGACCCGGGCCATCGGCGAGAAAGACCATCTCTGCGGAAATGAAAACACCTTTTACCAGCCGCTCACTCAAACGGCCCATGCCATGCCTGCAGTCGCGATGACCGATGAATATCGTGGCAATGACCTGGACACCTCCTGGACGCTGCATGATAAACGCAGCGCGTTTGTCGGGACGTTTGCGCGGTAAATATTTCCTGAGCAAAAGGCCATCTTTGCGATGGCCTTTTTAGCAACTAATCCCAATTCATCTGACATCCGCGTGTGGTAATCTTCTTCGCTTACTCAACTATGTTCAAACCACAACTTTCCCATTTTGACCTTCAGTCAGCAGCCAAGCAGATCATGCTGGAGAACGGCTTTGAGCCGGATTTTTCTGATGAAGCTCGACAGCACGTCGAGCAGATCAAAGCGCAAAAGCCGCAGCCGACTCCGGATGTCCGCGACCTGAGGCATCTGCTCTGGTCGTCAATCGACAATGACACTTCACGCGACCTTGACCAGATTGAATATGCGGAAAAGCTGCCGGATGGGTCAACGAAAATCATGATCGGCATAGCCGATGTGGATGCTTTTGTGCAGAAGAACACCCCCATTGACCAGCACGCAGCCAGAGAGACCACGAGCGTCTATACGGGAGTGCGGGTTTTCCCTATGCTGCCGGAGGAGCTTTCCACAGACGCGACTTCCCTGCTCGAGGTGGACGGCAAGTTAAGCGTGGTTACGGAGTTTACGGTTGGCGGCAATGGCCAAGGCAGCAGCCATCAGATTTATCGCGCGCTGGTCACCAACAAAGCCCAGCTTGCTTACAACGCTGTGGGAGCGTGGCTGGAAGGAAGAGGCCCGGCGCCGGCCAAGGTTGCGGCTTCTCCGGAGTTGCAGGCGCAGCTCAAGTTGCAGGATGAGGCAGCACAGGCGCTCAGGAATGAACGGCATCTCCACGGTGCGCTGGACATTGAAACTATGGAAGTCCGCCCGGTGATGGTGAATGATCAGATTGTTGACCTGCAGAAGCAGGAAAAGAACCGGGCCACAGAGTTGATTGAAGATTTCATGATCGCCGCCAATGGAGTAATGGCGCGCACGCTGGAAGCAGCAAAAATGTCATCGATTCGCCGCGTGGTAAAAACTCCGGAGCGCTGGGACCGCATTGTGGCCCTGGCGGCCGAGCAGGGCGGCAAGCTTCCGGCGCAACCAGATTCAAAAGCACTGAATGATTTTCTGCAATCGCGCAAGACAGCCGATCCTGATCACTTTGCCGATCTCTCATTGGCCGTAATCAAATTGATGGGACCTGGCGAGTACGTGCTGGAGCGTCCGGGCGAGCCTTCCCCGGGACATTTTGGTCTGGCGGTACAGGACTACACGCACTCCACGGCCCCGAACCGGCGCTTTGCCGATATTGTTACGCAACGGCTCATTAAGGCCCTGCTGGCAGGAAAGAAAAGTCCTTATAGCGATGACGAACTTGCGGCGATCGCCACGAACTGCACAAACAAGGAAGACGCAGCGCGTAAAGTTGAGCGAGCGATGTCAAAACGTATTGCCGCAGTGAATATGATGAGCAAAATCGGCCAGGTCTTTGATGGCATTGTCACAGGCGTAACGCCAAAAGGAACTTTTGTTCGCGTGCTCAAGCCCCACGCGGAAGGCTTATTGATTCACGGAGAGGGAGTGGATGTGGGCGACCGCTTGCGGGTGAAACTAATCAGCGCTGACCCGGAGCGGGGCTACATCGATTTTGTAAAGGCCTGACCGGTTAGATGCGCGGTTCCAGCGGGGAGCGGTCATATCGCGGCAATGCTGCTTGACGAGGAATGCTTTCCAACTTATAAGGCATCAGCGACTCCAACCACGCAACCAACTTCTTCTGCTCCGATGCTGGAATCTGGATGAACTTTACTCCGGTACGTCCTGAAGCGCGTGTCCACATGACGCTTCCTATCGCATGGATCGTTTCCCGGCTGTCCGGCAGTTGAAATTCAATCTCCAGAGTTGCGCCCTGCGGCAGAATTTCCAGGGTCTGCAGGCACATGCCATTCCGGCTTAAATCAAGGATAGTAGAGGCGCGCAGCGGCTGCGTTGCGTTTTCCTGCACCAGGCACGCCAAAATAGGCTTGATTTGGACCGGATGCCGAAAGGAGATACGGCGGTCACGAACCATTGTTCCGTAGGCGGCGCGCAGAGTCCGGGCAAAAAGGTCTGCGGTGAAGGGCTTCTGCATCACAAAGTGAATCCGTTTGCCGCTCGCGTCCGCTGAAGCCATGCTTCGCATCAAGGCAAAAATCATTCGAGGATTGGGAAATGGTGAACGGCCAGAAGCAAGGTCGAGCGCTCCGGGGACATCGCTATCATATATTCCCAGGTCAAATTTTGCGGTTTTGATGAGCGGAGCGGCTGCGGCAACAGAGTCAACGATCTTGACGCTCAGGCCGTGGTCTTCCAGTATTCTTTGCGCAGTGCCTAGCAGGCGGTAATCGGCAGAAATGAGCAGGGCGGCAAGCGATTCCATGAACAGTACCTCAGACTCATGGTTATCGGTAAAACTGGGGAAATCTTTAGCAATTGAATTGACGCCTAATAAAATAAAACATAAGAAATTCCAATCTACTGGTCCCCAGCCAAGCCCAAACTGGGACAAAAAAATTGAGTAACGGTATTCAGTTTGCTGTATCTATATTTTTAGCAGCTGTTTTTACTCTTATAAGCAACAGCGAGGTGGCAAAGCATATCTCAGTTTATTTGCAGGCTGCTGAAAAGCTGGACTTTAAATCTGTTTCAAAGAAATTGCTCTGATGCGGGACAGCATAAATGCTGTGTAATTATTGCCGCACCTGCAGGTAAGTAATTCACGACCCTGGAGACCGTGATGAATGATGATCAGAAATGGCTTGATGCTGCCGTAGCTCTGGAACAAGACATTCTGTATTTGCAAGCCGCCTCACGCGCAAGCGACACACCTGAGATCCTGCAAAATGAAATTGAATGCCTGAGAGTGGCTCAAACCGTTTACAAGAAGAATGCTGCAGCCGGAACTCCCTGGCCCAGCCCGGACGATTTGTTCTGCATCGATACGTTCCCCAGCGCGCCTTCGCAAGTTTTTACCAGCACGCGGCGGGACTTCAAATTCGCAGCAGTTGTTAATTAAGCTTCAATACACCTGTTCCCTCAGCGCGCTCCAGCAAGCATGAATGAAACGAGCTAAGTACCGGAGTATGAATACCCGGTACTTAGACGTTTGTCCCCTGCTATCAGTCTTTTCTTAGCCGTTGAATCCGTATTCAATCAGCGCCTTGCGAAGCTTTTCCAGGCAGCGTCCACGGATAAAACCGATGGAACCGGTGGCCAATCCGAGCCTTTGTGCCACCTCTGCATATGGCAGCGCCGGCTGCTCAAAGAAGAGAAGCCGCACTAACTCGCGCTGCCGTGGAGGCAGCTGTGCGACAACTTCACGCACAATCTGCTCCTGCTCAAGCTGGGTCACGGTATCCGAATGGGATATGCAGGCAATGCCTTCTGCAATCTCAGGCTCCAGGGCGTCCAGTTCAATGTGATTGGCGCGCTTCTTCTTCCAGCGATAGGACTGCCGAATGGTGAGGGTAATCAGCCAGGAGCGCAGAGATTGCGCGCTTTTCAACTGGGGAAGGCTGTTCAGCACTTCAATACACACGGCTTGAAAAACGTCTGAAGCATCTTCAGGCGAGGCGCCATACTTGATGGGAATGGAGTAGATCAGGCGCTTGTACTTATCAATCAGATTTTCCCATGCGTCCTGGTCGCCCTGGAGACAGCCCTGGACCAGCCGCTCGTCTTCCAGCAGCTCTGGTTCTTCGGCTATTTCGGTGTACGACAGTAGAGCCGGCCCATTCAGGAGAGCTGGCTGTGTACCAGACGGAAAATCCGCCGGCATGGATTCGTAAAATTCTGAGGACCTCATTGTTCCATCCCTTCGTTTAACTCACATTGCTTCCGCCGGGCTTAACCGGCAGGGTGAGCCGTAGGCAAAAAGGAGTTCTCCCTTAACGGGAAATCTATCTACGGACACACTTTGGGAATGGAAACGATCAGATACGCAAAGGCGGGGTAAAACTGAGCAGAGCGGAGACAGGAGTAACCGCACTTTCGCTTACCTTGAACAAGGTAAGCAGCGGCCGCATGAAGCCGGCCCGCAACAATCCGGGAAACAGCAGCGAGAGAATTCCGGCAAAGACGAAGAACATACCGGTCTCAAAAAGAATGCAGATGACCTCAAATTCAAAGTCGCCAGTGGTTACGGGGAAGTTGTCCAAACTATCGAGCTGCATGAATGGCGAGAACAGAACCATCACCATCATGAGAACGAGGATTAATTTGGGCAAATGACGCAACATATATTCCCTAGCGAAATAACATCTGAAATTGGGGTCTTTCTCTCGTGGCTGGACTATAGCATGGGCATACTCATTAAAAGATACTTAATCAACCCCAGATATTGGTCCAGAACATAAGTAATTGCCTGGCAGGGCCTTAGCACTGCTTGCAATTGCCGGGGATCGGGAAAAAATTAAGTTGAGCCTAAGAATTTCTAACAAAAAATTACTAAAAAATGTCCCTGGGTATATTTTCCGCCGAACATCTGGGCACCATACTCGCAGTGGGCCGCATTCAGCGTTTATGCCACGCACGATTCGCTAAGCAGTGGCATTCTGGAATCCAACCGCTTTCTGTCCGAATAGCTCGCAGTAGCAGATGGGCAGAGATAAGAGGCGGGAGAATGAGTGGGGATCTCAGCGAGTTCTCCCGTCCTTTTTAATACATCGGGAACGGAGTGCTTTCCAGATCCAGCCCCAACTGTAGCCGTGCGCCTTCGGTCATCTTTCCCGGATGCCAGGGCGGATCGAAGACTACCTCGACATTCACTTCCTTTACGGACGGCAGGCTGGAAAGCTTTCGCTGAATATCGGCCTTGAGGACATCTGACATACCGCAGCCAGGGGCGGTCATTGTCATTTTGATATCGATCTTGTTCCCTTCCGGCAGCGGAGAAATATTGCAGGCGTAAATGAGCCCGAGATCCACTACGTTGACCGGTATCTCAGGATCATAGACGGTGCGCAGCTGGTCCCAGACCAGTTGTTCGCTGAATTCCTGATGCGCTTCCTCCGCGGCGGAATGGGTAAGTCCCAACGCATCGGCATCCTTGGCGTCAATGCGGACCATATAGCCGTAATCCGTCATCACCGTATAGCTGCCGCCAAGAGCCTGCATCAGACGGACCTTAGTTCCAGCCGGCAGCTTGTGCGGTATGCCGCTGGGGATCTGCGTGACTTCGATTTCACGCGCCAGCTCGAGTTGTTCCCGGGACATCATTGGCTATTCGGTTGAAACCGCTTCCTGCTCGCCGTTCAGCGCGGCACGAAGAGCGTGCCAGGCGAGCGTCGCACATTTTACACGCAGCGGAAACTCTGAGACGCCGGCAAAGACTGCCAGCTTGCCCAGATTTTCTTCAGTTCCCGCAACGTGGCCTGTGACCACATCATGAAATCTTGAAAAAAACTCTTCCGCTTCCGCGGCGGTTTTGCCTTTGAGCGTCTGCGTCATCATGGAAGCAGAAGCTTTGGAGATGGCGCAGCCGTTTCCTTGAAACCCAATATCGCTGATGGCGCCGTCCTTAAGATCCAGATAGACGGTGAAGTGGTCGCCGCAGAGCGGGTTGAAGCCTTCCGCCTTATGGTTCGCATTTTCAAGCACACGGAAATTACGCGGCTTTTTGCTATGCTCCAAAATCACTTCCTGATACAGCTCCCGCAGCTCAGACATCAGCCCATCACCTTCTGCACTTTGTGAATGCCGGCTACCAGGGCGTCAATTTCCTCGCGCGTATTGTAAAGGCCGAAGGACGCGCGAGCGGTTGCAGGAATGTTGAAGCGCTGCATCACCGGCTGAGCGCAATGATGTCCGGTGCGCACGGCAATACCTTCGCTATCGAGGATTGTGCCGATGTCATGAGGATGAATGTCATCCATGACGAATGAAAGCACGCCGGCTTTTTCTCTGGCTGTTCCTACGATGCGAACGCCCGGGATTGATTCGACCGCGCTGGTTGCATACGAGAGCAGGTCGCCTTCATGAGCTTCAATTGCGTCCAGGCCGAGGTTATTGAGGTATTCGATTGCGGCTCCCAGGCCGATGGTATCGGCGATGTTGGGCGTGCCGGCTTCAAACTTATAAGGCAGGCGATTGTAAACAGTCTTCTCAAAGGTGACCGAGGCGATCATATCGCCGCCGCCCTGATATGGAGGCATGGCTTCAAGCAGCTTTGTTTTTCCGTAAAGCGCGCCGATGCCCGTTGGCCCATACATTTTGTGGCCGGAGACGGCGTAAAAATCGCAGTCGAGCTCCTGTACATCCACAGGAAGGCGAGGCGCAGCCTGCGCACCATCAACCAGAACAGGAATGTTGCGCGCGTGCGCCCTGCGGACAATTTCACGAACCGGATTGATGGTGCCGAGAGCGTTCGAAAGGTGCCCCACGGCGACGATCTTCGTTTTTGGGCCGAGCAGCTTTTCAAATTCTTCCAGCAACAGCTCGCCGCGATCGTTAATGGGCGCCACGCGGAGCTTTGCGCCTTTTTCTTCACACAGCAGCTGCCATGGAACGATGTTGGAATGGTGCTCCATGGCGGTGATCAGGACTTCATCTCCGCTGCCCACGTTCTTGCGGCCATAGGTTTGGGCAACCAGGTTAATGGCTTCAGTGGTGCCGCGAACGAAGATAATTTCTTTGGAATCGGCTGCGTTCAGGAATTTCTGCACCGAAACGCGCACTTTTTCGTAAGCCTCAGTTGCGCGTTCAGAAAGCGCATGCACGCCACGATGAATGTTGGAGTTGTCGCGCCGGTAATAATCTTCCAGCGCCTCCATCACCGCCAGCGGTTTCTGCGTAGTGGCAGCATTATCCAGATAAACGAGCGGCTTGCCATGGACGTTCTGATGCAGAACAGGAAAGTCTTCACGAACTTTGTAAACGTCAAACGGACGTGCCACATGAATTTCTTGAGGCGTCTTGGCAACGGTGCTCATCCGATTTCCTCCAAACTCCGCTCTGCGGGCGCATGAGAGCCTTCGCCACCGATCTGAGCGCTTTCAGGAAGACCTTCCACCACCAGCCGCTCCAGATGGTCGCGCACTTCTTGCGAGTTCATGCGGTCCAGGCACTCATTGGCAAAAGCGAGAAGCAACGCATGGCGGGCTGAAACTTCATCCAGGCCGCGAGAGCGCAGGTAAAACAATGCGTTCTCATCCACCTGGCCAATGGTGGCTCCGTGCGTGCACTTTACGTCATCAGCATAGATTTCAAGCTGCGGCTTGGTGTCAATCTGAGCCTCATCCGCCAGCAGCAGGTTGCGGTTGGTCTGCTTGGCGTCAGTCTTCTGCGCGTCTTTGTGAACGATGATGCGCCCATGGAAGACGCCGTGCGATTGTCCATTCAAAATGCCGTTGTAAAACTGCCGGCTGTCACAGTGCGGGCTAGCATGCTCCACAAGCATGTAGTTATCCATGTGCTGGCGACCATTGGCCATAAAAAGGCCGTTGATGAGGCACTGGCTGCCTTCACCTGCAAGCACGGGATGCACGTTGTTGCGCACCAGCGCGCCGCTCAGCAACAGCGAGTGCGTGGCAACATTGGCATTGCGCCCCTGCTGGATGCGCAGAGTAGAAAAGTTGTATGCCTGTCCGGCTTCGCGCACGATCATGTAGTGCGAGACATTGGCATTTTCGGCGGCGACCAGCTCCGTGGCAGCGTTGGAGAATGATGTGCCTTCGCCGAGCGAAACATAATCTTCCACAACCGTGAGCTGGCTGCTCTCCTCGGCGATGATCAGGTTGCGCGGATGATCCATGGTGGGCTTGCCAGACGGCGCAGTTACAAAGAGCAGATAGACCGGCTGATCAACGATGACATTACGCGGGACGTGGACATACGCACCGTCTTCAATGAAGGCGGTATTGAGCGCGCAAAAAGGATCGCGCCGAAAATTCAGATAGTGGCCTAAATGCGACTCAATGGCCCGCGGATTCACGGCAATTTCTTCCGCAAGGCTGCCAACTTTCACTCCTGCAGGCATTGCGGGAATACGCGAGAGCTCCGGCGCAAAGCGGCCATTCACAAAAACCAGTTGGCAGGCAAAAGCAGACGTTCCAAACCCCTCCAGGTCTTGAGCATGGACAGGTTCGGCAGGAGGCGCCAGGGTGAAGCGAGGCTTTGTGACCTCAGCGACATTGGTAAAACGCCAGTCCTCGTCATGCGTTGTCGGAAAACCAGTCGAGGAGAACTGCGTGTAACCTTCACGGCGCAGCGCGATCAGCCAGGCCGGCTGGTCAGACAAGCGCTGGCTGAAATCGTGAAATTCCGTATGGTAACTCAGCGGAGCCGGAGGATTCGCCAACTCAGCGGCGAGCGTTTCAAGAACTTTACTTGGGTTCACTATGCTCTCCTTCGCTCCTTAGCGCCTTGCGCCTACCGGCTCGGCTTCCGTCCAGCCATAGCCCTTCTGTTCCAGCTCCAGCGCCAGCTCCGGCCCGCCAGATTTCACGATTCGTCCATTGACCAGCACGTGAACAAAGTCAGGCACAATGTAGTCAAGCAGACGCTGGTAGTGCGTTACCAGAATCATGGAACGATCTTTGGAGCGCATCGCGTTCACGCCCTTGGCTACGATCTTGAGCGCGTCAATGTCGAGGCCCGAGTCGGTCTCGTCGAGCACGGCAAGCCGAGGCTCCAGCACCGCCATCTGCACAATTTCATTGCGCTTCTTCTCGCCGCCGGAAAAGCCTTCATTCACCGGGCGGTTGAGAAAACGCTCGTCCATCTCCAGCATGCGCATTTTTTCGCGCAGCAGCGGAAGGAAGTCCATGGCGTCCATCTCATCTTGTCCCTGAGCTTTGCGGATGGCATTCAGCGCCGCGCGAAGAAAGTACGCGTTGCTGATGCCGGGAATCTCCACCGGATATTGAAACGCCATGAAAAGGCCTTCGCAGGCTGCTTCTTCCGGCTTCATCTCAAGAAGGTCTTTGCCATTGAAAGTGATGGAACCGCCGGTGACTTCATAATTTTCACGGCGCGCCAGCACCTGGGCCAGCGTGCTCTTGCCGGAGCCGTTCGGGCCCATGATGGAGTGCACCTCACCCGGGTTCACCGTGAGATCAATTCCCTTCAGAATCTCGTTGCCATTCACACTTGCGTGCAGATTTTTGATTTCGAGCAAACTCATCGTTTTATCCAACACTCCCCTCAAGACTGATGCTGAGCAATTTCTGCGCTTCCACGGCAAATTCCATTGGCAGCTCTTTGAATACTGCCTTGCAGAAGCCATTGATAATCATGCTGACGGCCTCTTCCTTGGAAATGCCGCGCTGCTGCAGATAGAAAATCTGGTCTTCGCCGATCTTCGAAGTTGAAGCCTCATGCTCCATGCGGGCGCTCGCGTTCTTGACCTCGATGTACGGGAAGGTATGCGCGCCGCACTTGTCGCCGATCAGCAGCGAGTCGCACTGCGTGTAATTGCGCGCGCCCTGCGCCCCTTTCAGGATCTTTACCATGCCGCGGTAGGTATTCTGGCCGTGGCCGGCGGAGATTCCCTTGGACACCACCGTGCTCTTAGTGTTCTTGCCGATATGAATCATCTTTGTGCCGGTATCGGCCTGCTGATAATTGTTGGTCAGCGCCACCGAGTAGAACTCGCCCACGGAGTTGTCGCCCTGAAGGATGCAGCTCGGGTACTTCCAGGTGATCGCAGAACCGGTCTCCACCTGAGTCCAGGAAATCTTGGAGTTCTTACCGAGTGCCTTGCCGCGCTTTGTGACGAAGTTGTAAATTCCGCCCTTGCCTTCTTTGTCGCCCGGATACCAGTTCTGGACGGTCGAGTACTTGATGGTCGCGTTGTCATGCGCGATCAGCTCGACCACCGCCGCGTGTAACTGATTCTCATCGCGGATTGGCGCTGTGCAGCCTTCCAGATAGCTGACGTAAGCGCCTTCATCGGCAATGATCAGCGTGCGCTCAAACTGGCCGGTGTTCTGCGCGTTAATGCGGAAATATGTTGAGAGTTCCATGGGGCAGCGCACGCCCTTGGGCACATAGACGAACGATCCGTCGCTGAAGACCGCGGAATTCAGTGCCGCATAAAAGTTGTCAGTGTAAGGAACCACCGAGCCGAGATATTTCTTTACCAGCTCAGGATGGTTCTTTACCGCCTCAGAGAACGAACAGAAGATCACGCCGGCCTCAGCCAGCTTCTCTTTGAACGTTGTGGCAACAGAGACGCTGTCAAAGACCGCGTCCACGGCCACTCCCGCCAACAACTTCTGCTCGTGCAGAGGAATGCCCAACTTGGTATAGGTATCCAGAATTTCCGGATCAACCTCATCCAGGCTCTTCAATTCCTTTTTCTTCTTAGGCGCTGAGTAATAGGAAATCGCCTGGTAATCAATGGGCGAAAACTTCACGTTGGCCCACTTTGGCTCGGCCTGCTTCTGCTCCTGCTGGGCCCAGTAGCGATACGCCTTCAGCCGCCACTCCAGCATGAACTCAGGCTCGCCCTTCTTGGCGGCGATCGCGCGGATCACATCTTCATTCAGCCCTGGTGGCAGCCGGTCCTCATCGACCGAAGTAACAAATCCCCACTTATATTCCTGCTGCGTGAGGTCATTAATCTGATTGACTGTGCTGCTCATCTCACTCCTTCCGCCACCCCGCCCGCAGGCTTGATGGAGGCAATAATCTGTTCCTGCTCGTGCTTGCGCTCGTGGTGCGCCATTTGATGGTTCAGGTCGGAGAGCATCACGTGCTCCAGCGCATCACGCAGAGCATCGCCGATAATCTGCGAGTTGCTCTTGATGGCGCACGAGCGCTCCATGTTGCAAAGCCCTTTCACGATGCTGCATTCGGTAAAGCCGATTGGCCCTTCCAGCGCCAGCACGATCTCCGCTACTGAAATTTCTCCGGCATTGCGGGCCAGGTTGTAACCCCCCTTTACACCGCGATGCGAGCTCAAAAGCCCGTGCTCTGAGAGCTGCCGTAGAATCTTGCCCACCGTGGGCAGCGGCACCCGCGTAGCTTTGGCCAGACTGCGCGCCGTATGCGGTGTCTCTTTCGGGCCACGCGCCACGTGCGCCATGAGCACAATGCCGTAATCCGTCAGTTTGTTAAGTCTGAACATGAAGCTTTCAGCCGTGCCCACAGAGCTGACACAGGCCAGATACAATACTAATCCAGTATTATTTTATCCTGTTGGGCAGTGGAAAACAAGACCAAAGCGGTCTGGATTCGGGAGTGAATGAAATGGCAGGTAGATTTTCGAATCAAGTGGCACTGATTACTGGCGGTACAGGCGGGCTGGGTCGCGCGATTACCTTGGCTTTTCTGCATGAGGGAGCATCAGTTATTGCAACCTATATAAAGAAGGATGAGGCGGAGGCCCTGCGCGATGCAGTGGGCTCTCACGCTCATCTGGAACTGCTGCCGCTTGACGCGACAGACGAAGCTGCCTGCCGCGCTTTGGTGGATGGAATTACAGCTAGGCACGGCCGACTCGATGTGCTGGTAAATGCCATTGGCGGTTACGCCGGCGGAAAACCACTGTGGGAAACGGACCGGAAAACTTACGACCTCATGCTGGCTCTGAACCTGCACGCAGGTTACAACCTGGCCCGTGCAGTTGTTCCGGTGATGCTGCGAGCACAGAGCGGCGCGATTGTGAACATCGCCTCAAAAGCAGCGTTCGATCATGCTGCGGGAAACGCGGCGTATGCGGCTGCGAAAGCCGGGGCGCTGGCAATGTTTGATTGCCTGGCTGCGGAGGTAAAAGGCACCGGCGTGCGCGTGAATTCTGTCTTGCCGAGCATTATTGATACCGAGGCGAATCGCAAGGCGATGCCGGACGCAGATTTTTCCAAATGGCCCAAGCCGGAACAGATTGCACAGGTGATTCTGTTTCTATGCAGCCCTGAGGCGAAGCTGGTGCATGGAGCGGCGGTACCGGTGTATGGAGAGAGTTGAGTCCATGGCACATAAAAGTTGTTTATCTCCCACATAAAAACAATCAATTTCAAATCCTCAGGCCGGACGGTTATCGTGGAAATGCTGGAAAAGGCGGTGACGGCCGGCATCCAGCCAAACAACTGAAATCCAATATTCCTCCAGCGTTCTTGCGCGCTTTGCCAACTCGCAGAAATGCGCGCGGTTGAACGACAGGACGGACGACGCAATTAGGAGAAGACAGAATCATGTCTGACACAAAAGGCAATCCCAAGGCGGTGCTGGAATTTGCGCAGAAGAACGGCGCCAAGCTGCTGGACCTGCGCTTCACCGATCTTCCCGGCCTGTGGCACCACGTTTCATTTCCCCTGGGACAATTCTCTGAAGCTTCATTTGAAGACGGCTTTGGCATGGACGGCTCGTCCATCCGCGGCTGGGCGGCGATCCATGAGAGCGACATGCTGCTCATTCCCGATCCGAATTTCTACATCATGGACCCGTTCACTGAGGCGCCTACGCTGGTGATGGTGGCGGACGTGATCGACCCGGTGACCAAGCAGCGTTATGACCGCGATCCGCGCTACATCGCCAAGAAGGCAGAGATGTATCTGATGTCAACCGGCGTGGCGGATACGGCGTACTTCGGCGCAGAGGCTGAGTTCTTCATCTTTGACAACGTGCGCTTTGATCAGAAAGAGAACCAGGGCTTCTACTTCATCGATGCGGAAGAAGGCCGCTGGAATTCAGGGCGGCAGGAGAACAATCTGGGATATCGGCCGCGATATAAAGAAGGTTACTTCCCTGTTCCGCCCACAGATCATTACCAGGACCTGCGCACCGAGATGGCGATGACCATGCAAGCCTGCGGGCTTGAGGTGGAGTGCCATCACCACGAGGTGGCCACCGGCGGGCAGACGGAAATTGACCTGAAGTTCAACAAAATGGTGCGCTCGGCCGACAACATGATGCTCTACAAGTACATCGTGAAGAACGTGGCCAATCAGTACGGCAAAACCGTCACGTTCATGCCTAAGCCGCTCTTCAATGACAATGGCAGCGGCATGCATACACATCAGTCGCTGTGGAAAGACGGCAAGCCGCTCTTTGCCGGCGATGGATATGCAGGCCTGTCGCAGATGGCGTTGTGGTATATCGGCGGGCTGATTAAGCACGGGCCAGCATTGGCGGCGATCATCGCGCCGACCACAAATTCTTACAAGCGCCTGGTGCCCGGGTTTGAAGCGCCGGTCAATCTGGCATACTCAAGGCGCAACCGCTCTGCAGCTTGCCGCATTCCGATGTACTCGGCCTCACCCAAGGCCAAGCGCGTGGAGTTCCGCCCGCCTGATCCGAGCTGCAATCCGTATATTGCTTTTGCGGCGATGATGATGGCAGGGTTGGATGGCATCGAAAACAAGATTGATCCCGGGCAGCCGCTGGATAAGGACATCTATGATCTTGGCCCCGAGGAGTTGAGAAAAGTTCCCTCCATGCCGGGTGCGCTCGATGAAGCTCTGGACGCTCTCGAAGCCGATCATCAGTTCCTGCTCAAAGGCGACGTCTTCACCGAAGACCTGCTGACAACGTATATCGACTACAAGCGCGCGAAAGAGGTGGATGCGATGAGGCTGCGGCCGCATCCGTATGAGTTTGCGCTGTATTACGATATTTAGCTTCTAGCTTCTAGCCCCTAGCCAGAAAGCCTGCTGCGAGGCAGGCTTTTTGTTTCCTAACTGTGCCGGCTGGGCTAACTTCTTGCGCGCCTCCGGCGCTCGCGGTTTGCAGTTCCAGATCTATTCGTTGGTCGCGAACTCTGGTGCAGCTCTGATCTACTTGCTCCCGACCGCTGATGCAGTGCGCATGAATAGCACAAATGTCATTTGTTGCGATTGGCATGCGGACGTAGCATACGTCTCTACGGTGAAAGATTCGCGCTTCGCCGGCTTTGCTTTGACCGGGAGATAGCGGCGACAGCTAGCAGCTTGGATTTACAATGTCGCTTCGCGAAGGAGCCAACATGCGCGCTGTGCTGTGCAAGGAATGGGGTGGACCGGAAAAGCTCGTGGTGGAAGATGTGCCTTCTCCGCCGATCAGGGACGGCGCGGTGCGAATTGCCGTCGAGGCTGCGGGCATCAACTTTGCGGATCTGCTGCTGATCTCCGGCCAATATCAGGAGAAGCCTCCGTTCCCGTTTACTCCAGGCATGGAAGCTGCGGGGACGGTGACTGAAGTCGGCGCGGGCGTGAGCACGTTCAAAGCCGGTGATCGGGTGATGGCGCTGACCGGCACCGGCGGATATGCGGAAGAGATAGTCATCGACGCCAATCGCGTTTACAAGATTCCCGACAAGATGGACTTTGCTGCGGCCGCAGGATTTCCCGTGACCTATGGCACTTCACACGGAGCTTTTGATTGGCGCGCGCACCTCAAAGCCGGCGAAAGGCTGCTGGTGCATGGCGCTGCGGGCGGAGTCGGGCTCACGGCAGTTGAGATTGGCAAGGTGATGGGCGCGAAGGTGATTGCCTGCGCCGGCAGCGCGGAAAAGCTAGAGATCGCGCGACAGTATGGAGCAGACCACCTGATTGACTATTCGCGAGAGGACATCCGCGAACGGGTGAAGACGATCACCGGCGGCCACGGAGCGGACGTGATCTACGATCCGGTGGGCGGTGACGCATTTGACGCCAGCCTGCGCTCGATCGCCTGGGGCGGGCGCATCATCGTGATTGGCTTCGCTTCGGGACGCATTCCACAAGCGCCGGCGAACATACTGCTGGTAAAGAACATTGATGTAATCGGCTTCTACTGGGGTTCGTACCAGGCGCGCAAGCCGGAGCTGCTGCGCGAGTCATATGCCAAGCTGCTGGGCTGGTTTGAAGAAGGCAAACTCAAGCCGCATGTGTCGGCACAGATTGATCTGAAGGACGTTGCGAAGGCGATGGAGTTGCTGCGGCAGAGGAAGTCAACGGGAAAAGTAGTGTTGCGGATGAAATAGCCTCTATTGGCTATATCGATTTTCGAGGATTGATGTAGACACTCCTCCGCCCATTCACGAGCAAAAGCGGCGCGCGGTCCTGCCTGTGCCTGCATCCTTCAAGTTTCATCAAGCACAGGCAAGAGTGCCTGTGCCACATAATTCAGAAGAATTTTTGGAAGTTGAAGGCTAGCAGCTAATAGCTAGACGCTAAGCTATTTCTTCTGCAGGCGTAGGCCTTCTTCCTTGAGGCGGAGGAACCAGAGATAGATTTCGTCCACGCGCGTAATGTCACGATCGAGCGTAGGCTGATCGGCGTAGCGGCGGATTATCTGCTCGTCATAGCGGACTTTGAGGACGTCAACGATTTCAAACAGCTCGTTGACTTTGGCGTGCATGATACGCAAATCGGCAACGAGCCTTACTTCTTCAATATCAAGCCACCGTTGCGTAACCGGCTCTTCGGTTTTTTTATTCATTCGGTGTTTTGCACCTCAGTGAACCAGCACATGAGAATGAACGTGGCAAATTTCTTCCAGAGCAGCATCATCAACGCTGCTCACAAAACTCCAGCGCGGATAGGCGCAGTGAAGATGAAAGGCGCTATCATTCAGTGCCTCATTCCAGAGCGCTTCCAGCTCGTGCGCCGCCTGCTTATTCCCCTGCTCCCAGAGGACAGCGACCATCTCGCCAAAAACAGTAAGGCCGCGGTCCTTGCTGCGAGCATTCTGCCTGGCCCGGTTCAGCAAATTGCCCACGGAGTGCTTAAACAGGGTGGGATCGGGGCGCCCGTTCAGCATGAACGTGGCTAGCGTGTCTTCCGCGTCATACATGGTGAAACGGCCCTCGCGAGCGTGCTGCGGGACGTCAACGCCGGCCTCGGCCAGCTCTCTTATAAGTTGATCACGATGAAATGCCGTGGCTACAATCAAGACAGAATTACCAACCTTGAGACCAGAAGAGACAACACCGCACAGGCGCGTAATGAGAGATGAGTGCTCGTCGTAAAGATGAACGGAATGAACTGACGCACTGGACATAGGAAATCTGATGCAAGCCTCAAACAGCCGGTTAGCTTGGAAATTATGCCATAGAGAATGCGGTGAAACGAAGGTAATCAGATGAATACCGGTATTTTTTCAGCCGGCCTTCTGAATTTTGAATCTTTTCGGCTTTATCTGCCAAAGATCCAGCGAGGTATCCGCCAGTTCCAATAATCTGTTTGCTGGCGGTGGCGTGTTGCTTTCAAGCAACGGAGCCTTGGTCCGGGTATTGAGGCTATAGCGTGGAGAGAGCCAGACGCGGTCTTGCTTGCTGCTGGATTTTTGGGCCTTGCCTTTGTTTTTTGTCATGGACCGTAATTAAAGTTTCAGACGCCACAAGGTCATCCAGCAATCTTGTAATCTTCAGAGATCCTGAAAAACTCAGTGAGAATTTCTCCGCTGCGGAAGGGCAAGATCAACTGATCCTTGATTGTACGGGCCAGCTCAAATCTGACCTCTTCTCCGCAATGCCGACAGCATGGAAACACGTCACTCCTCCGCAGGGCAGCTTCATGCATGAGACGGTGCGCATCGTGATAAACACGATAAATACCGCTCTCCCTGACGCATTCTCCTGGCAGAAACCTGTTCATTTGGCCCCCCGTAGACGAATTGGCGGAGCGGCTACAAAGGTCGCAAATATGATGCAGGTATAGCGCAGAGCTGTTGCTTATTTGGGATGAAAAAAGACTCAACACGATACTGGCAGGCTTCAGCGGGCGCCTGCGAAGCCTTGAGCATCGGCTGATGCGCCGCCCTTCCACAAGAACGTGGAAAGGGCGGGCATCGCACTTTTTTAGAATTTAGTCTTCATCTTCTGCATTCAGCTTGGAAATGCGCGTGGACCAATTTCCAAATGATCCGCGTGTATTGCCGCAGGTGAAATTGGAGGCGATATAGGTGCTGAGGTTGCAAGTTTGTCCGATGTACTCGCTGGCAATCCAGAGAGTATTGCCATCGACGGCTGCCGCGCCATAGTCACCCCAGCGTGGACGCGGCGGGTTGACGATCTGCGGGTAATCCACAAAATCATCGGATGGGCCTGCGCCCGCCGCAGCAACGTGAACCGGACCGGCACCCTTGTTTGCGCTAAGCGAGGTGAATCCGGCGCTGGGGAAGTTGTCCGGGCCAACAACAGTGAATGCCATTACGCCGTGACCGTCATCAGTCACAGCAATGGCTGGATATGTAACATTATTATTCGGCACACCCACGATGCCTTGATTCACAACCTGGCCCGTAATAGTGCCCTGCGCTGTTTGTGGCTTGATCACGAAGAAGGCGGCGCCGGCAAGGTTGTTCCCATTGATGCTGACGGCGCTATCAAGCGCGCCAAACAGCTTGCCATCAGCCAGGAAAACCTGCTGCATGCGTGAATCATTGCTGGGCAGCTTGGCCAGGGTCTCAGGAAAGGGCCCGCCCGATGCAATAAAGAAGCGCCAGCAGCCGTTCAGCTTAGGCGTGACCGGAAACAATCCGTCCGCCAGGCACTGCCCCAGCGGGAAGTCACCGGGTTTCTGCACCGAGCGCGGCGGGACTGCGTACTGCTGAGTATCAACCAGGCCGGTGTTGAGGGTTACGTTTGGCGTTGCATCATTGAGAGAGGCGGTATTGCCAAGGCTCCAAAGCACTAACTGATTGAAGGCGCCGGTATTCGAAAAGACAGCAAGAGAGCTCAGCGCGAACTCCCCGCGGCCGCCATCGCCATCACTTCCGGTTGAAAGCGCCGGCCAGACCGTGAAGCCGGGCAAACCGTAAGGCTGACTGGCTGCAAGTCCGGCGGTATCAAATAGCACTACATTCGTTGGCCCGCCACTGATCAAGCCCTGCTTGGAGACGGCATAAATCTGCGCGCCATGGAAGCTCGGGCCAAAGAGATCGAATTCATTGGTGGTGATGTAGAGGCCGTTCTGGTCCATGCCGATGTGCGGATAGTCACCCAGGCATGGTCCGTGAACCAGCTTGATGATGTTGTTGATGCGAACACGCGCCTGGCAATTGTGATCGGGTGTACCGTCAGTGCCATCGTTCTGGGCGGGAATGCTGAAGATTGTCCAGGGGTCAAGCGGATTGGCAGTGGTGCTGACCGCAATATCGAGATGGTTTTTCCCGCTGAGGCTTTGCGTGTTGATATTGACCCGGTCCAACGTGAGCACCACATGGAACCAGCGCTGTGTTACCGGATCAAAGTGGCATGTTGGATCGGTGATGGACGGACCGAAGGTCAGCGGGCTGGCTGCGCGGTTAATCGCCGCCGGATAGTGATAGAAGGTGTTCAGATCCGTCACACGCAGCGGAACCGGGCTGCTGGTGTTGAATACTGCAAGCACGTCATTGACTGACTCAAGCACAAATCCATTGCCAACGCACAATGCCTGGTCAGGAGGAGCCACGGAGAACTGGTTTCCGTTATTGGCGAACCGCTGCTGGAAAAAATTCAGGCCTTCAAAGCTGCTGAGCAGTTGCGGATTCGCTTCAGCCCAATCGTGCCCTTTGGTTTCGCGGCCGGTACCAGAGGTAATTGCAATGCTGCGATTGATTTTTGTCTTACCATCGGCTCCGCCGCCAGTTCCCTGAAGATCGAAGCCAAGATCACCGTCACCATCGTCACCGCTCAACGCGGAATCTATCTCCGGAAACTGAATTCCGGGAGCGCCGACAGTGGTGTTCTGTATCTGTGTAGTTCCTGAGCTTTGAATCTGGCGCAGTTGCTGCGCTTGAAAATTTATGGGAAGAAGCGCAACTGCAACGGCAGTCGCGATCAGAGGAAGCGAAAAAGGACGCACTTTCATCTGCACTTCTCCTTGCAACAATGTAGAAGCTGGACCGCTCTGATAGGTGCCGAATCAGCAGCAAAGGATGCCCTTCCCTCTGGAAACAATAAAGACTTAACCCTACTAAGGCGGAAATATGGCGTTTGGAGCAATGGGACTGACAGTGCACGTTGGGATGTAGCGTATCCTCATCAACTGCGAACAAAACTTACGGTAGGGTGGCTGCAGGCCTGGCGCAATTGGTTCCACTGTTCAGCTAGATAGACGTGCATGTCCGCTTCAGACCAGAAGACCTTCGACCTGAATCCGCAGCTTGAACATTTAAGAGCAATGTCAGAATTTTCAACGTGAGGATCAATACGGCGGGCACAGGTTAGGCAGTGAATGTCTCCGGGAACAAAGCCGGTTTCCGGAGCACAGTCTGCAATGAATCGCAGTCCATCGGCATCCCTTGTGATTTGCATTCTTCCCCCCACATAGTGCAGACACTATTTATTAAGAAAGACACTATTTATTAAGAAGAAGATGGTGAAGGATGAATGCGTTGCCTGCGGCTGGATTAACCTCAGTGGAAACCAGAGTGGGAGACTACGCTTCCACTATGTCGGCTTGCTTTTCGTCGTCGTCCAGAACAGGAAGCTCATACACGCGAACCGGGTGATATTGAAAGCCAGCACGAGCCGCCCGAATCAATTGGAATTTGACCAGGTGATCGCATTTTGAGCAGCGGGGAAAGAAATCCCCGGAAATTAGAATTACTTCATGAGGAACGCGGTGCTCAGAATGAGTGACGTTGTAAATACCACTGAAGGGGACAGTTTCACCAGTGGAATATTGACGTTTTGGGGCCGTGTGCTTCACGTTTTAAAAGCCAAAACAAATCTTATAACAAAATGAGAGTTCTTTTATGTTGAAATAATGCGCCAGCGCCTTCTTTTTCAACAAAATAAGTGAGCTGCCGGTTTACGGCAGATGGCTCTGTTCTCTTTTTGGACTAATTTCCCTCTGACCTTAATTTCGATCACATGTTGATCAGTGGTGAGATTTCATTGCTTTGCAAATCGGCGTGGTATCCGCACAATTCGCGTGCAATTTCAACCTGCCGTCTCAGCAGCGAAAGTTCACAATGTACGAACCCGCTTCCGTCCCAATCCGGGCGGGAGCCGCAATCTGAGCACGCGCTCTCTCTTGTGCTCTTCTTCGATGGTAAACTCGCGCGCCTTGAGCAAATCATGCAGCCCAATCATCCCGATAAGAACCCGCTCAGAAGTGCTCTTCACCACGGGAAAGCGCGTTAAGCCGGTGGCTGCCATCCGGTTTACTACAAAACGCAGCGGCTCATGTGGACCAGCCACCACGGGCTCTGCTTTGATAAGCTCAGCAAGCCTCATGTCAGCAGTGTGCCCCGCATCGGTAGAAGAGATGAGCTTGTTAAGATCAGAGCGCGTCACCACCCCAACCAATTCCCCGTTCTCACGGATCACCGGGTACAGTCTCTGGCCACGGCTGTTTCCATTGCTGCTCAGCGAGCTTCTCAACTCCGCGATCGTCGCCTCCGCCGGCAGAGCAGTCACCTCAGTACGCATCACGTCTTCCACAGCCAGTGCTTCCATTGGATCTACCACGTACTCGCGGCTTAAGTGGTGTCCGCGCCGCGCGATCTTTTCGGTCAAGATGGAACGCTTCAGCGTGAGCACCGTAAACGCGTGCGCCGTCATGCAGGCAATCAGAAGGGGCAGAATCGAGTGATAATCACTGGTGAGCTCGAAAGAAAAGATCACACCAGTTAGTGGTGAGCGCATTGTTCCACCCAGAATTGCTCCCATAGCGATGAGCGGCCAGAATCCCGGCCCCTGGTGCGGCAGGAACAATGCCTCCATTGCACCCAGCGCACCGCCCATCATTAATAATGGGGCCAGCACGCCTCCGGAAGTTCCCGATCCCAGCGAGATTCCCCACATCAGCGATTTCACCAGCAACACGCCAAGAATTAACTTGGTGGTTGCATTCCCCTGCAGCAGCTGAGCGATCACGTCATAACCCACGCCCAGCGCGCGCGGATAAATCAGCCCGCCGATTCCAACTGCCAGGCTGCCAATCGCCGGCCACCACATCCAGTGGATCATCTTTAAATGCGCAAATGCATCTTCCACCGCATAGACGAGCCCAGTCAGGGCCGCAGACATTGCACCGGCAAGAATTCCCGTCAGCACGCAGCCAAACAGAATCACCGGGCTCAGCGCCGCAGGATGCATTGGCACAGGAAAGATCGGCCCCGGACCGAGCAGATGAATTCGGGCTGCTTCAGCGGTAACACTGGCCAGCACCACTGGAATGAAGCTGCGCGGCTTCCATTCGAATAACAGGAGTTCTATTGCCAGCAGCACGGCGGCGAACGGCGCGGCAAACGTCGCTGACATGCCGGCGGCTGCGCCCGCCACTAATAATGTCTTGCGCTCAGCACTGCTCAGATGAAAGAACTGCGCGATCAGCGAGCCAAATGCCCCGCCGGTCATGATGATCGGACCTTCCGCACCAAACGGGCCGCCCGAGCCGATCGCAATCGCAGACGACACCGGCTTCAACACCGCTACCTTAGGTTCAACTTTTGCGCCGCGAAGCAGAATTGCTTCAATCGCTTCAGGAATGCCGTGCCCCCGAATGCGATCAGAGCCGAATCGCGCCATCAATCCAACCAGCAGTGCGCCAATGACCGGAATGAAAACTACAAAATAGCCGAGATGATGGCCCACCGGAGAGACAAGGTCAGTACGAATGCGTCCATAAAAAAAGAGGTTGGTGCACAGCCCAATCAGCCGCAAAAGTGCTACGGCAACATACGCGCTTACAACGCCTATGACGATTGCAATGCCAGAGATGGGGAGCACTCGCCACGTGGTGGTGAAATCTCCAAGTTCTTCCGCAGATGCTAAACGCCCAAAATGAGCAGGATGGTTGGTGGCCCTTTGTATTTCTTCCATGCGTCCTAAGTTCCGATTTTTTCAGCTTATGTCTTATTATATCGTATTGCGATTATAATTCTCAGGTGGCCACGATTCCAACTTTAAGATTTTGTGCGAGTTCAATCTGATCCGCAATCACTTAAGCGAAATAATTTCGTCGAACACTGTGCCGCAACACCAGCTGCGCGAATCGCATAGCGCGATCTCAATCGCTAACCAATATCGGACCATGATTCAAGATCATTGCAATTCGGTTGAGTCTCCAAGAATCAACCGTTACTAGATCCGTAAGTACGGCGTATCGCCGGAACTACAGAGTAAGGAGCACTTCCAGAAATTGAACCGAGGATATAGATCTACACGAGGTTTCAATCTGAGTCGAATATATGCATGCGTTCAGACCGCAACGAAGCCGTAGGTTTGAATTACCAGGCTTCTTTGGGAACCAGGCAATCTCGCAGAATCGCTGTCACACCGGGCATACAGCGGCCCTACAAAGACATAGCGAGACTTGGACGCTCCGGCCCAACAGCCGACGATGATGGAGTAGCCATGAACTTGGCATCGGAATTAAGCGGAGAGCACATGTATCTCAATGAACACTTGTATTTATTATTCCGTTGCTGTGGCTTTAGTTGAAGACAGACAAGCTCTCCTCAACCGCAGATGATTTTAAATATACGTCTCAAGAGGGCAGAAACCCCGGGGGGTACTTATCATCCCGCGGCCCTCTGCTTAGAAGGCAGATGCTCTATCCAACTGAGCTACGGGCTCGCTGAACTGATTTTAGCAGTTCGAATCATTCCTAGATAATTTTCAAATTATTCCTAGATAATTAAGGGAGGAACCGATAATTTCAGAGGCAACCGAATAAATAAGAGAGCACGCCGATATTAAAAGCAGCAACCGATATCTTGTCGCCGGAGATTCAAGAGTGATCAGGAACGTGGAGCCGCAATTCGAGTTTGAACCCGGCTTAACGCGTCTTACCGACACCTTTAAGCTCGATCTTACCTAGGCTTGATCTTGCTTAGGCTTGATCTTGCTTAGGCTCGATCTTACCTGGGCTTGATCTTACTTGGGCGATTCTTACCTGGGCTCGATCTTACCTGGGCTCAATCTTACCTGGGCTTGATCTTACCTGGGCTCGATCTTATCTGGGCTCGATCTTACCTGGGCTCGATCTTACTTGGACTCGATCTTACTTGTGCTCGATCTTACCTGGGCTTGATCTTACTTGGGCTCGATCTTACTAATGAGTTGTGAACGCAGGCGCATTCGGATGAACGTTACTCCCCCCATGCCTTCTGGGCACCACTCTCTTACGTCTGCCCATCATGCTTAGCTTTGTGCATCATGCTGCGGTAGCCGCTGATGGGTACACCATGCCCCAGGCGAGGGACTCCCACAGCAATCGCGATCAGCAAGGGATGTGACAGGGAGGCAGCTCGCGCCCGATCTCCCCAAGCAAGTCGGCAGACCGGCAATTGCGATCAGCAAAGGATCTGGCAAGGGAGGCTTGGGGAATGGCCTCAAGGTTGCCATCCGCCGGCAATCGCGATCAGCAAGGGAGTGACAGGGAGGCAGCTCGCGCCCGATCTCCCCAAGCAAGTCGGCAGACCGGCAA
>CAZISB010000001.1:151011-399316 GCA_964541925.1 uncultured Acidobacteriaceae bacterium
GTGACAGGGAGGCAGCTCGCGCCCGATCTCCCCAAGCAAGTCGGCAGACCGGCAATTGCGATCAGCAAAGGATCTGGCAAGGGAGGCTTGGGGAATGGCCTCAAGGTTGCCATCCGCCGTCAATCGCGATCAGCAAGGGATGTGATGCCCGCAGTGTCACAGCCACCGAAGCATGGCGAGTGGCAGGCCAGGCCTAGTACGCCAGAGAAAATCCAATAGTCTCAAGCTACGACTTATTTCTTTCGATCAAATGACTGAAGTCTCATCGAAGGCCCATTCGAGATTGAGTTCGTTGACTCCAGATTTTCTCAATTAAATGATCGAAGTCTCATTTGAAAGCACGGGCCTTCGGCTTTGCGGTTCGCATTTGTTGCTTCAGATTTCATTTGATCAAAAGACGAAGAGAGGTTAACGGATAGACAAAATTGCGGAGAAAACAAGAAGCCCCGAGTTTGTTGGTTGACCCATTCACCTCGACCAGCGGTTCGCTATAGACCCTTGCTGACCAGCGTCCTTTATCCTAGTCCCTTGCGAAACTCAACAAAGTGCGATCTTTAATCAGCCTAGCTGAAGCTTGGGCTCCGGGCTCGCCGCCAACCGGGTAAATCGGTCAACACCTCGGGGCTTCTATCTTTGCCTTTAAACTTTTCATGTTCCCCTCAACCAGCAGTTCGCTATAGACCCTCACTGACCCTCATGCAGCTTTCAGTTTCAGCTTGTTCCATCTGCCGCCGTTGCCGACATCAGAGGTTTTGGCCTGGCTGAGCGCTGTGATCCTGCTTGGGTCCCGGTACTCGCCGCCAACCGGGAAAACCGTTGAAATGTCAAAGAACAATTGTGAATCTACGCTCTTCGAGTTTTTAGTCAATTTCTTTTTAGCAAAAATAAGCCAAGCAGAATCAGCAGCTTGCAAGGCATCCACAGGCCACTCAACAAAAAGCAGTGCAGCCGGTTACGAAAGACCAGTATTCATGCGGGTGGAACGCGATTTTTCCGATTTTTTCCAATGTGAAAATTTAAGCAAAAATCGCTGATTACGCAGCTCGCAAGCGAACCATCACCGACTATTTTGCAGGAGGATTCAGCTGAACGTCAGCAACTGACGACTGGAAAAGTTCACACGGCCACAAAGTTTCATAACAGGAATTTCCAGCTCTCCTACGTCTTATGGGTGATGCAAGAGAAGTCACGATTCGGTAGTGGTACAGTTTGAATTTTTCATTAGTGCAAACACAAGGTCCCTCCGGCCTACTCGCGCGCTGATGATTGCGCGCGCTCGCTTTACGCCCGTCGGGATGACGAGTTTTTAGAGTAGTTGATTCCAAACTGTACCATTACCCACTTATTCACCTAGCTGGTTCTGAGAATTCAGAGCTGCTGGAGGAGAATTCCGTTCCAATTTTTTAAATAGGGCCAAGGCTTCAAAATCTACTCCCATTGCGCGGAAGGAGATGTTGCGATGAAACGTCTATTCTTGGTTTCCCTGCTTACCCTGATGCTGATCGTACCGATGGCTCTCACAGCCCAGGTTACGGTGCAGAAGTTCAACCACAGCGGCGAGTTTGCCTCGTTTAGCCATTCCGATCCGAGTTCGACTTTACAGCTAACAGTGTCTCGACAGTTTGATACTGGAACCGGCGTGAACGCGAGCATTAACTATTTCGCCTCAAGCTTTTCAGCAGACTTCACCAGCTTTACCTTTACACAAATCGTGGGGACGATACCCGGCAGCACCTTTGTGGGTCAGTCCACTCAGAGTCTGGTCCTCACCCTTGATACGAGCCAGCTCGATCCCTCAGCCTTTAACCAAACCTGCACCGTGGATTTGAATACCTTTATTGAAACCTGCGGTCCAGGCGCTTCTGGAAGCATCAGCCTGAGTTTTCAAGAGAACGGCGCACAGCGCACTCGGGTTTTGGCCCTGGCGGAGGAGATTACTGTCGGCAACATGACCACACGCATCCATCAAAGGTCTGACAACAGCACAGCTAATTTCTCTGGGACCATTTTTGGCACATCAGTTTCCGGAACCGATGGAACAGTGGGGGTCAACCACAACTCCAGTTTGGAATACATCAGGAATTAGAGTTTTTCGGGGGCCTTTTCAGGCCCCCGAGTAATTTAGTACTTGGAATTTGGTATTTGGCCGCAGTTGCATGTTGAAGGAGCCGGCCGAGCCGCAGCAGAAATCTTGACTGTAAGAATGATCTGCTAAGTACCAGCTGATCATTACCAAGTACCAGTTTTCTTATGCTGCGCCGGTTTTTCCTGTCCAATCGCCCAGCAGTTCGACCTCGCCGGCGGGGTTGGGCATTTCTCGTGAAGGATGAAAGATGATCTGCTCCTCACGGCGGAAATATGGGCTGATGAGGCTCCACGTCTCAAAGCCGCCGCCGGAAACAGTGATCATGATGGCTTCAGTCGGGGACTCTGCCAGAGCGCCCCATCCTGCGCCCTGAAGTTTGGCCGACGCACCGGGAGCGTCGTCAGGATATACGTCGTTCACGGTAATGATGGCGCCGGCATTTTTCTGCTGCGCGACGTCCATCATGTCCGCATAGATCTCGTCGCGTTCTTCTTCGGTTTCAAATTCAATATCGAAGATGAGGTTCTCTTCCGGCGTGATAACAACCGCTGTGGGATTGAGATAGCCCTCATTCTGAAGCGATTGCTGCGCCTCATGAAGGAACTCATAGGCCAGGGCTTTGAGGTCGGTCATAGACATTCAATCTCCGGTTGCAGAATGTCCTTCAATGTTTCACGGCGGCGAATGAGACGCACGCGCTTGCCATCCACCAGAACTTCAGCCGCGCGGGGACGCGTATTGTAATTCGACGCCAGCGACATGCCGTAAGCGCCGGCATCGAGCACGCAGAGATTTTCTCCAGGAGCAACTTCAGGCAGCATGGCGTCACGAGCGAGAAAGTCACCGCTCTCACAGACCGGCCCGGCGATATCCGATTGAATTCTTGCCGAGCTGCCGCGCTGCAAATTGACCGGAGTGATCTCATGCCGCGCGCCATAAAGCGAAGGACGGATAAGATCGTTCATTGCGGCATCCACAATGGTGAAGCGTTTTTTTCCGTTTTGCTTGAGATAGAGCACGCGCGTGATCAGCGCTCCGGCCGGCGCAATAATGGACCGGCCAGGCTCCAGCAAGAGATGAGGAATCGGCTTCTTCATGTTCAGCAGCGGCTCCGTAATAGCTTCCGCGTAGCGGTGCGCCAATTCAGGAAAATCAATGGGCGCTGCGCTACTGTATGAGATGCCTAGGCCGCCACCGGCATCGATGAAGCGGACCTTATGCCCGTCTGCCAAGAGCTGCCGGGCCAGTTCGACGGCGCGTTGCATTGCCAGATGGAAAGGCGTTACGTCCCCGATCTGCGAGCCGATATGCAGACTGATGCCGGCAACACGCAGATATTTATGGCCGGCGGCGCGGCGGTAAAGCTCGCGCGCGCTGCTGATAGGCACGCCGAATTTGTGCTCGCGCAACCCGGTGGATATATAAGGATGGGTTTCTGCCGGAACGTCAGGATTGACGCGCAGAGCGATATCGGCTGTCTTACGCAGCTCAGTGGCGCATTGGGCCAGCAGCTCAAGCTCGCCTTCACTCTCAACGTTGAAGAGCAGAATGCCACTCTGCAATGCTGACTTCAGCTCCGCGGCGGTTTTGCCCACGCCGGAGAAGACGATTTTCCTGAGCGCCTTTTTCTGCGCGCGGCGCACGCGCTCCAGTTCGCCGCCGGAAACAATGTCAAAGCCAGCGCCCATTCCGGCCAACAGCCGCAGGATGCTCAGATTTGAGTTGGCCTTTACCGAATAGCAGAGCGTATGCCGAACGTGGTGGAAGGCCTGCTCCAGCGTGCGATATCGCTCACGGATAGATGTGGCGGAATACACGTAGAGCGGCGTTCCGAATTTCTTGGCGAGCTTGTTGATGGGGACGGAGTCGCAGTGGAGTTCGTTGTTTTTATAGATGAAGCCGGGAGGACGGGTGAACATGAAGAGGAGATTTTAACAGGACAGTTGCGCGACTATATACATTCGTATCTGATGTCCCCAAATGTGAGGTTCATAGCCCCAGATTTTAATGAAATCCTGCTTGCACAGTAGCACGATTTACAAATCGGTTTGCAAGAGAATCGCCCCTCCGGGGCTCGCCTGTTTCATACGCCTACCCAGCCCTACGGCTTCGCATACGCTCGCCTCGGACTGGGCTAACTTCGCTTCGCGCCTACGGCGCTGAGCTTGAATTGTTCGGAACTGTTTGCTCAACATAAAGAGCAAATTCCAAGAACGTTTTCGTGACCACTCCCACACGGCAACTCAATATATGGCCATTGCTTGAGCATGAAAATCGCCCACCGAAGAATGGCTACTTGAAATATGCGGGAGGCCACTGGCTTGGCGCTTCATGAAATTGGCCAATGTCCTTCTTCGCACTTTCTTTTCCCCTAAATGCACGCTAGTATGCAGCATACCCTGTTAACCAAACCATACAATCCTCCATGAAGAGGAGGATGGAAGCCCTGGGATGAGTGGGATCCGACATCTGGGACAAACCCACGCCAAATTGGGATGGTTGGGATGAAATGGGGAGGGGGTAGGGGGAGGGTGGAAGTGTTAACCAGAAGATAAATTTTGATCGGGACATTGGGCATCTGTCCATCGGGTCATCGGGAAAGCGAAAAGCAGATTCCTCAGCTTCGCCTCGGAATGACAACAAGTTGAGCAGGCCCGATGACAAGGGTCGTGACTGAACGGAAGCCGCTCAGGCGGGCAGCAACAAAAGCTCTTTGAAAATTAAATATGGTGCGGAGCCAAGTGGACGAGCTTAATCTCTGCCTGGGTTTCCCTGCAGGCATCCGTCTCGATTTCAGAGGCACAGGCAAGAGTGCCTGTGCCACAAAATCAAATACCTGTCCAGACCGACTCTAAAACAGGTAGCTTCCGAAGATAGCGGCATCAATTGCCTTTTTTCGAAGATGAACCATCTGCCTGTGCAGCTGCGGTCTTGGACGCAAAATAATCCAGCAGCATTTTCACGTCGCCAGGAGCCAAATGCAGGTTCGGCATCTTTACCTGGTTGTATTTGTTGAACAACGCAACCGCAACCGGATCTTTATCCGCCAGCGCCTTGTCCGGGGCAAGAATGTATTGCGTGAGCCACTCACGGCTGCGGGCATTGGTGACGCCGAGCAGATCCGGGCCTACGCCATCGCCGGCGCCAAGCGTGTGGCAGGCAGCGCAGCGCGTGCGGAACATGGTTGCACCTGGACCGGCTGTATCTTCGGTGATCCGCGGAACGTTCTCATAACTGTTGGTAGCTTTGCGATAGCCGGGCGTGAGCCAGTTGCCGATCATGGTGGCAATAAAGTGGGGATCATCAAACGAGCTGTCCTGCATCCACTGGCCCTGAGGTTCGTTGCCGAGCGTCAGGCTGGTGGTGTGGCCGGTGAGAGGATCTTCATCAAGACGGCCTGCCATGCCGATCTTCTTGCGGACAGTGTCAATATCCTCACGCTTGCCGGTAAGAAAATACCAGCCAGGGCCGGTATGGAATTTTTTTGCATAGGCTTTGAGCACGTCCGGCGTGTCGCGCTGCGGATCAACACTGATGGAGTAAAAGAAGATGTCCTTGCCTACACGATCGCCCAGCAGGCGATAGACCTGAGCAAGCTTGGCGGTCTCCAGCGGACAGGCATTGCCGCATTCGGTATAGATGAAATTGATCACGACGATCTTGCCGCGAAGCATGTCATCATAAAAGTGGACAGTTTTTCCGTCCTGAGTGATGAGCGGAACGTTAGGGAAGTAATTTGCGCCCCAATGAGCATTGTCAGCCTGGGCAGGAGTTACGCCGATGAGGAGATAAATTGCAGCAGTAAAAATGCCAGCGGCAGCAACTGCCAGCCAGCCCCAACCATTCCGTCGCATGGTATGTTTTTCCTTTGGTTCCCAGATGATCATTTTTTTTAAAGCTGGCGGGCGAATCCCGGAAAAGGCCGCCCGCCGCTTGTTGAGTTTCAGTTATTTTCCTTTGCCGCCGCCGCTCGAACCCTTGCCGCCGCCCGAGCTGCTGCTGGAGCCTTTACCGGAGCCAGAACCGCTGCCGTTATCAGCGCCTTTGCCGCCACCGTTTCCGCCTTTGCCGCCGCCGGAACCAGATCCGCCGCCCGAGTTGGAGCCGCGGCCGCTGGGGGCGCTAACGCCAGAAGGCTGATTGAATGCAGTGGGCAGAGTGGTTGTAGCAATGTAGCCCACTCCCTGCGGTGTGGGAATCGGAGTTGGCATGGGCACCAGACCGCGATCCAGCTCCCACCGAACCAGCATGGCATGATCTTCATGCACAGTGTTGTGGCAGTGCTCCATGAACATTCCGTAGAATTCGCGGAACTGCATGGTGAGAGTTACGCTTCCGCCCGGACGCAGACGATATACGTCCTTGCGGCCCTTCTCCCACGCCGGAACATTGGCAGCGCTGCCGTTGCGGGCAAGAATTTGCCCTTCTTCAAAGTGAATGTGGATCGGATGGTCCCAGCCTCCGCCGCCATTGACGAGATGCCAGACCTCACGCGTGCCCGGTTTAGGAGCAGCGGCAATGCGGCCGTAGTCGGCGGTGAGCATGGTACCCAGATCGGTCTTCACGCCCCATGGATCCAGATCGGTAGGATCAGTGGGATTCACTGCGCCGCGTCCGAATTCAAACGTGCGCTCGCGAACCACAGGAATGTTCGAGAGATCAGGGTTGGGAATGAGTTGCGCTGGAACCTGGCTCTGATCAGGCTGAGCCGGATTCTTGGTGATACGGAACTCCAGGATCTTGCCTACGCAGGGATCCAGAGACTTGCCGCTTAAAGCGTCGGCAAGAGTGCGATCGCCGGCCGGCTTTTTGCCGTCCTGATGTTCGCAGAGATTCACCATCCAGACTTTGTCGCCAATGCCGTAGCGCGAGAAGTCAATCACGATGTCATAACGCTCAGCGATGCCCTGCTCATCCAGCTCCGTGAGGGTCACAGGCTGAGGCAGCAAGTTGCCGTCATTCGCGATCTGGATCATCGGCGAGTGGTCACTCAGGCACAGCTTGAAGAAGCGCGAAACGCTGGCATTCAGGATGCGGAAGCGATACTTGCGGCGCTCTACCTCAAAGAACGGCTTGTAGCAGAGGTTTACGGTCATTGCATCGCCGATAAATCCATCGAGCTGGAAGATATCGAAGAAGAGCTGGCCGCTGGCGTCCCAGGCTTTGTCCGCGAGCATGAGGTTGACGTCGTAATCCAGATTGGCCCAGCCCTTGCCGTTGGAAGATCCGGAGGGCAGGCGGAGGTTCACGCCGTCATTCACGGTCTCGTCGCCGCGATCGAGCGCGCTGTAGATGTTGAACATCGCAGCGTTGCCTTTGTACACGTTCTGCGAGGTGAAGCTGAACATGTGATCGTGGAACCAGTGGGTGGACATGGTTTCATGCCAGTCACCAGGAACCTTGTTGATGCCGCCGTTATCGGCCGGGCTGCCGGCGCGAGGATCGGTGGCATCAGGGTTGATGGTGTCATGGCCGGCGAGAATGATGGGCCAGTGATAATCGTAGAACTGTCCCGGGAAGAAGAATGCGCCGGTAAAGCCATCGTTCTCCGCGCCGTGATGTCCGTTGTGCTCGTGCGTAGAAATGGTGTGCCGCCCGAAGCCGCCGTTCTGGGTTACATCAGCAGGCAGCTTGTTGTGATGGCGGAAGATGATGGGCTCGCCATAACGGCCAATCGCCAACTTGGGAGGGACAGTTCCACCAAAGGTCCACATTGCCAGCGGGCCCTGGGCAGGCAGGTTGGGATGAAACTTGGGAGCAATGTTCTGGCCATTCTTGGTGTTGACCTTTGCGCCCTCTTGCGTGGTTTCGATGTACACCTGAGGAGGGAACTCGGTCCAGCGCTGGTGCGCCCAATCTGGTCCCGGCGGACGGCCTTCAATTGGGCCAAAGCCGCCTCCCAAAGCCGGATCGCAAGCCTGCTGCGTCTGGTTCGCCATCATGGTAGGAGTTGGATCGCAGGAAGCAATTGGGTTGCGATCCAGCAACTCAAACCGAAGCATTGGCTGAGTGAACGCCAGGCCGGAAAGGCCGACGCTCGGCGGAGCGCCCGTCGGAACTTGTCCAAGAGCGCTTTTTACGAATGGGTTGAGACCGTGGATCGGGGCAAGTATGCCGCCGGTTGTGATGAGACCCCACTTGATGAGGTCACGACGTGAGACCTGGCCGGTTGAATAGGCCTTCAAAATCTCAGCACGATTTTTGCGGGCGTTTTCCGCTTCCCGAAGACGTGCGGGAGAGGAGTTTTCAGACAGGAAGAACCCTTCCTGATGTCTGCGACTCATTGGCTGCGCTCCTTAGTATGTACCTGCCGGCGTTTGGACAGAAGTCTGCCTGCTCGGCATAGCTGACTGAAAGTGGCATGGTTCCTATTTGTCCTCTCTGGAACCTGTGCGCACATCGCTGGAGAGTTCAGGGATTCTGACGAACCGTCACCGTAAATTGGTCGTCACAACCGTGCCTGTCCGGAAGGCGATGTCAGCCGTGAGACAGAATGCCGGGAGAGAATTAAAACATCACAAGATTCCCATTAAAGTTTCTTACGATTGAGGAAATGTGACGTGTTTGCTAACAGATGGACAGGTTTTGGAGCGGCGATTCTCAACGCTTTTTACTATTTTTGCTTAGGGTATTGCTTGAATCACGCCCATTGTCTGTTGCGTGGACGCAAAAGATGGGATTTAAAAATCGCGCGGACTAACTGGTTTCAATTTCCAATTTTGGCAATTTCGGCGATTTTGGCAATATAGGGGTCCCTCGCTACGTTCGGGATCCAAGAATTATTCCAGCCCGCCATATACCAGCTTGCCGCCCAGAAACGTCGCTTCCACTTTTACATTCCTGATCGCCGCCGGCGGGATCTTAAATATGTCGTCTGAGAGAATGACGAAGTCCGCCAGCTTGCCGGGCGTGATTGATCCTTTTTCTTTCTCCTGAAACTCCGCGTAGGCCGAGCCCATGGTATAAGCCTCAACTGCTTCGAAAACGGTCAGCTTCTGCTCCGGAACCCAGCCGTTCGGATTCTTTCCATCGAGCGTGGCTCGCGTCACTGCGGCATAGAGGCTCCACATTGGGCTCAGCGGAGCCACAGACCAGTCAGTCCCAAAAGCCAGCCGCACGCCGTTATCCAGGAATGTGCGGAAGGCATAGGTGCGCTTGATGCGGTCAGGCCCGATGCGGCTCTCTGCCCAGCGGCCATCGTCAATTGCGTGATAAGGCTGGACTGAGGCGATCACGCCCAGCTTCGCGTAGCGCGCAAAATCCTTCACCGCCATGTGCTGTGAATGCTCAATGCGCCAGCGGCGGTCGCGCTTGCCGTTGGCTTTTTCAATCTGCGTGAACATATCCAGCACCATTGAGATTGCGCGATCGCCAATTGCGTGAACGCAGAGCTGCAGATCGGCGGCATCGGCGCCACGCAAACGCTGCTGCATGGCGGAAACAGGATGCATCTCATCGCTCAGCAGCCCGTGTGAGTTCGGCGCATCAGTATAGGCATCGAAAAAGTAGGCGGTTTCCGATCCCAGAGATCCATCTGCATAGCCCTTCACTGCGCCCATGCGCAGCAGCGGCGTGCCATACGCGTGGCGGATCCCGATCTTCGCCTGGTCCTTCCAGCCGGTCTCCATGGGGGCAACATACATGCGTACCGTTAGCGCGTGCTGCTCGTCGAGCTCAGCGTAAGCCTTCACATCATCATAAGAAGGATTCATGTCCTGCACGCTGGTGACGCCCAGTGAAGCAGCATGGTCCATCGCCAGATGAATCGCGCGCATGCGGTGCGCCGGCGTCATCGGCGGCATGACCTTGAAGACCAGGTCCTGCGCTGCATCGCGCAGCACGCCTGTAGGATTGCCCTGCGCATCGCGGACAATCTGCCCGCCGGCAGGATCGGCTGTCTTGGCGGTGATACCCGCCAGTTTTAGCGTGACCGAATTTGCCAGCGACTCGTGTCCGTCATAGCGGTTCACCCACACGGGTGTGTTCGGCGTTACCGAATCAACTAACTCCTTCGTCGGCAGATTGGGCGGTGACCATTTCTGCTCATCCCAATCGCCGCCCACCACCCATTCGCCTTTGGGCGTATTCTTCGCGCGCTCGCCGATCCTGCGCGCAAACTCCTCAGGTGAAGCTGCGTCTTTGAGTTGCACCTGCTGCAGATGGTCGCCGCCATCAACAAAGTGAACGTGAGCGTCATTGAATCCCGGAAGAAGCAGCTTTCCCTGCGCGTCAAAGACTTTCGTCTGCGGACCATGCCATGCATCAACATCCGCTGCGCTACCCACGGCAACAATGCGCTCGCCCAGCACGGCCAGCGCTTCGGCATTCGGGCGCGTCTTATCCACGGTCCAGATTTTTGCGTTGGTAATAATAAGGTCGGCGGCGGGCTTCCCCTGGCCAAACGCCATAAAGCTGCCCATTAGAATAAAGAGAGCTTTGAGAGTTCCGGAAAATTTTGGCAATTTTGGCAATCTCTTACCTCTCTCCCCATTTGAGCTTTGTCCGAAGCACGTCAAAGAAAGATCGCCCGGTAAGCTTGAACAATCGCACCTCATACTCAGACTTCCTGCACTGCACCACGTCGCCCTCTTCCAGCGGAACTCCTTCCTGTCCATCCACGGTGAGATAAGCCCGTTCGCGCGTAACCAGAATTCGCGCCTGAATCATCGCAGTATCCTGCACCACCAGCGGCCGATTGGTAAGCGCATGAGAAGCAACCGGCGTAATCACAAAGCCGGGAACGTCAGGCGAGAGTATGGGACCGCCTGCGGCAAGCGAATAAGCCGTGGAACCTGTAGGCGTGGAGATGATAAGCCCATCAGCTTTGTAATAAGAAACAAAGATTTCATTCACGCGCAGCTCAAAGTCCGTGATGCGTGCAACCGCGCTCTGGTTCATCACCACTTCATTCAGCGCGTGATACGTCGCCACACACTTCCCTTCGCGCTGAACCTGGCAGTGCAGCATGGGACGGCGGCTGAGTTCGCAGCGCCCGCCATCCACAGCCTCCAGCGCCTGCTCAATCTCCTCTTGTTTTACTTCTGTCAGAAAACCGAGCGAACCAAGATTCACTCCCAGGATCGGAATGCCCGCGCGCGCAACCTGGCGCGCCGTTGAGAGCAAGGTGCCGTCACCGCCAAGAACAATCACGAAATCCGGCTTGGCCCCGACCAACCCTTCGCGCTCCACCATTTCGCATTCCGGACAAAACTCACGGCCCACCTCATCCACGGTAATCACATAACCGTGGTTGCGGAGCCAGCCCACCACCTGGCGCGCCACCCGGCCCAGATCGGGCTTGCCAAATTTTGAAATGATGGAAACTTTTTTCATTCAAATGTCGCGTGCAGCAAAAATTCCCTGTTGCCTTCCATGCCGAGAATCGGAGACTCCATTAATTCTATGTTGCGGCCGCCCAGAGCTTCCACTTTCTGCCGGACCTTGAGCACGGCGCCCTGCTGCGCCTGCTCGTCTTTCACGATGCCGCCCTTGCCGACCAGCTCCCGCCCCACCTCAAATTGCGGCTTGACCAGCACAACAATTTCTCGCACGGCTTGGCTCATGGTCTGCCCGCCTTTGTTGGCAGCAAAAATAGTCTCCAACACCGCCGGGAGCACGAGTGTAACAGAGATGAAGGATACGTCGATGGCGACGAAGCTGATGGCTCCGTGCGTACCGGCTTCGGCAAGTTTTTCTGGCGTGAGATAGCGCGCGTTGGTCTTCTCCAGCAGCTTCACGCGCGGATCGGACCGCAGACGCGCCGCGATCTGGCCGTAGCCAGTATCAACAGCGATCACCTCGGCCGCTCCGTGCTGCAGCATGCAATCGGTAAAACCCCCGGTAGAAGCGCCGACATCCACGCAGCTGCGGCCAATCAGATCAATCTTCCAGTGATGCAGGGCTGCTTCCAACTTCAGCCCACCACGGCCAACATATTTCAGGTCCTCACCCAGCAGCCGCAGCTCCGCATCCGGATCAACGCTCGCGCCGGCTTTCAAGATTTTTTGCTCATTCACCAGCACGCGTCCGGCAAGCACCAGCGCCTGCGCTCGTTCCCGCGACGGAACCAGGCCGCGCTCCACCAGGAGCTTGTCAATGCGGACCTTCATGAAGCAATTGTATTTTGATTGTGCGGAAGGAAATAGCGCAGTATCAAACTGTGCAGCCGGACCACCAAAGAACTCAACGATTCGCAGATAGTCTTGTGTAGAGGGGTTTGTACTTGATCACCGCTCCAGGATGTGCTGTTTCCACGTGTTCGGCAAAATTCTTTGCCGGTTTTCGCGGGCCAATCAGCGATGTATGGAACTGCTCTTTGCAAACAGAGCACTGCAATATGCTGATGTCAGCATCAGGAACCCGCTCAAGGAATGCTTCCATCGCCATAATGCAATGCTACGACAGACCACGAGGGTTTGCGATCAAGACATTAATCCGGCTCTTTTTGGTTTGCGGGGTGGAATAATACATCCCCTCCCTTTCTTGCGCAACGAATTTTTGCCACCAATAAACGCTTCCACTCCTGGTTGCGAGCGATTTCAAAAAATTCATCAACTATTAACATCCGCACCTCGTGGTGTGCAAAGCGTAAAAACACGCAGCTACTCTGCATTTAAAGGCCCTACACAGCTCTTTTCCACATTCTTTTTCACTGAACTGTTGAAAACGCGTAATAGGGAATGGAAACAGAGTTGCCCAATTCATTTTTCCCAGAATGATTTGCGCGCGATGCATCCACACTGAAAAGTAACTGTTCACTTCATGCGCTAAAATGAAATTTCTTTCACTCCAGGCATGCGCACAAAAAATAAAAGCAAGCGCCAACACAAGCAGTCCGGCCCCGATACAAAACCACGCTCACAGAAGAAAGCGCTATCCAGCGCCAAAACTCAAAAAAAGGCTGGCCCTCCTGCTGCTGTTCTAGATTCTGAAAAGCTCAAGTCACTCTATGCCACCATGTTGAAGTGCCGTTTGCTGGGCGCGCAAGAGCGTGAATCCTCCCATGCACAGGAATTCAGCGGCGGCGCTCAGTCATTCACCGGGCGCGAAGCCATGCTGGTGGGCGCGGCCTCCCATGCCCTGCCCGAGGATAGAGTGATTGCGAGTAATGCTTCTATCCAACAGTTAGCTGCACAGCTCTTTTTTTCCAGCGCGGGCCCGGCAAGCACGTCAGAACCGACTGTTGAGCCGGCTCTCGCACGTGGCATGACGCTGGCCCATGAGTTGAAAGGCCAGCGGAAGACAGTGATCATCTTCTGCGGAGTCAACATCGCCGCAGCCGACATTGATCATGCGCTTTCCCAGGCCGCCAGGCAGAAGCTGCCGCTCGTCTGCGTGGCCGAAGCCAATCTTTCAGCGATAGATGCAGAGCAAACCCGCCAGCGTGATCACCATCCTGCCCAGCACGACATGAAGTCTTTTTTTCCCCGCATCGCCGTAGATGGCACTGATGTAGTCGCTGTGTTTCGCGTGGCGCAGGAAGCCGTACGCCGCGCTCGAGGCGGGCATGGGCCATCGCTGATTCAGTGCGTGATGCCGGAAACAAATATGCGCAACGAAGAGAACGATCCGCTCACGTTTATGGAGCGCTATCTTCGCCGGAGAAAATTGTGGACTGTCAAATAGCGGGAAAAATTATGAATGATTTTTTAATTTGACGTTAAAGAATAATGATCTGCGATTTTTTCGCCATTTCCGCGCCTGGAAGCTGCTGCAGAAGTGGAAAATACGCGCTATTCGCGTCATACTATTAAGAATATGAATGCAAAACCTGCCGCAGCGTTAGAACCTGATTATGAAGAAATAATGGAATGGGTCGAGGCCTTCGATGAGATCATCGACCAGGAAGGCCCCGGCCAGGGCACGCGCCTGCTTGACGCGCTCACCCGCCGCGCCCGCCAGCACGGCGTGGATGTACCCGTCCAGCTGAATACGCCCTATGTGAACACCATTCCCGTCTCGGAAGAAGTTTCTTACCCGGGCGATCGCGCCATGGAGCGCCGCATCAAGAGCCTGATCCGCTGGAACGCCATGGCGATGGTGCACCGCCAGAACAAGAAGGATCCCGGAATCGGCGGCCATATTTCTACATATTCCTCTCTGGCCACGCTGCTTGAGGTTGGATACAACCATTTTTTCCACGCCAATTATGGCGAAGAGCCGGGAGATTTCGTTTATTTCCAGGGACACGCCTCACCGGGCGTCTATGCGCGCGCATTTTTAGAAGGCCGGCTCACGCAGGAGCAAGTTGAGAATTATCGCCATGAGCTGCGCGACAAGCCGGGCTTGTCGTCATACCCCCATCCCTGGCTGATGCCAACTTTTTGGCGCTTCCCTACCGTCTCAATGGGACTAGGTCCGCTGAACGCCATCTATCAGGCGCGTTTCATGCGCTATCTTGAGAATCGCGGCCTGATCAAGCCGACGCCGCGGAAAGTCTGGGCCTTCATTGGCGATGGTGAAACAGACGAGCCGGAAGTTTTGGGATCGCAGTTGACGCTGGCGGCGCGCGAGAAGCTGGACAACCTTATCTTCGTGGTGAACTGCAACCTGCAGCGGCTCGATGGTCCGGTGCGCGGTAACGGAAAGATCATTAATGAACTGGAAGCGGCCTTCCGCGGTACCGGATGGAACGTAATCAAGGTGCTGTGGGGGTCGGGCTGGGACGATCTCCTGGCCCGCGATCACTCCGGCATGCTGATCAAGCGCATGGAAGAGTGCGTGGACGGCGAATATCAAGCCTTCAAAGCTAAAGACGGCGCGTACGTGCGCAAGGAGTTCTTCGGCAAGTACCCGGAGACGGCAGCGCTGGTGGCCAACTGGACAGATGACGAGATCTTCCGGTTGCAGCGTGGCGGGCTGGATCCGCAGAAGGTGTACAACGCATACAAGCGCGCCGTAGAGCACAAAGGCGGCCCAACGGTGATTCTGGCCAAGACCATTAAAGGTTACGGTCTGGGTTCGGCGCAGGCCCGCAATGCCACACATCAGGAAAAGAAAATGAGCGATGAGGCGCTCACGGCTTTCCGTTCGCGCTTTGAGATTCCCATTCCGGATAAAGCCGCCAAAGAAGGCTCGCTCTATCGCCCGCCGGAAGACAGCCCGGAGATCCAATACATGCTGGAGCGCCGCAAAGTCCTGGGTGGATTCATGCCCAAGCGCGACGCTCGAAAGGGCGTGCGCGGTTTTGAAGCGCCCTCGCTTGAGGTCTTCAACGAATCCCTGGAAGGCTCGAAGGGACGCGCCGTCTCCACCACCATGGGTTTCGTCAGCATGCTGCGCAACCTGATGAAGGAGCCGAACATCGGCAAACTGGTAGTGCCTATTATTCCTGACGAGGCGCGCACCTTCGGCATGGAATCAATCATCCGGCAGGTGGGCATTTACGCCAGCCAGGGGCAGCTCTATAAACCGCATGATGTCGATATGCTGCTCTACTATCGCGAGGCCAAAGACGGGCAGATACTGGAAGAAGGAATCACTGAAGCGGGATCAATGGCTTCAATGACCGCCGCTGGCACTGCGTATAGCAATTATCGCGTGCCTATGATTCCCTTCTTTACCTACTATTCCATGTTCGGCTTCCAACGCGTGGGCGACCTCATCTGGGCCTTCGCCGATGCACGCGGCAAAGGCTTCCTCATGGGCGGGACCGCCGGCCGCACCACGCTGGCCGGTGAAGGACTGCAGCACCAGGACGGGCACAGCACCCTGGTCGCAAGCAGCGTTCCGATATGCGCAACCTACGATCCGGCATACGTCTATGAAATTGCCGTGATCGTGCAGGACGGAATTCGCCGCATGTACCAGGAAGGCGAAGACCGCTTCTACTACATCATGCTCTATAACGAGGACTATCCGATGCCGGAGATGCCCAAGGGCGTGGAAGAAGGCATCGTCAAGGGCATTTACAAATTCAAAGCGGCTGAAGGCAAGAAGGCTGATGTGCATTTGTTCGGCAGCGGGCCAATCCTCAATGAAGCTTTGAAGGCCCAGCATATTCTTGCTGAGAAATACGATGTGCAGGCTGACGTTTGGAGCGTAACCAGTTACAACGAACTGCGTCGCGAGGCGCTGGCCGTGGAGCGCTGGAACAGGCTCCATCCGGCGGAAAAGCCCAAACAGCCATACATCCTTTCTGCGCTGGCAAAAGAAAAAGCTGAGGGGCCGATTGTGGCCGCGTCAGATTACATGAAGGCCATTCCTGACCAGCTTGCACCCTGGCTGGGGATGCGGCTGATAACCCTGGGCACGGACGGCTTTGGCCGCAGCGATAATCGCGAGCACCTGCGCCGGCACTTTGAGATCAATGCTGAATCCATCGCAACATCAGCCCTTTCACGGCTGGCGCGCGACGGCAAATTTGATGCGAAAAAAGCTCAGAAAGCCTTTGCCGATCTGGGCGTGAATACGGAAAAGGGAGATCCGGCAAGAGCATAATCCGGATTGCTTCCCCGCGGACGCTCAGGTAAACTTAGCTTGATGTTACTTTCTGTCTCCAACATGGCCATGTGCTGTCACGCAATGGCTATGTGTGTTCTACAGAGGCAGAGAGGTTCATAAAGCAAGCATTCATCGAAACAAATGAACCCGCTGCCTCAAAGCAGCGGGTTTTTAATTTTTAGGGCGGTTTGCCTTTTGAGACAAAGGCGAGGAGGAAGAAATGAGCACGAACCTGCGTTATGAGTTGCGATGTCGTGAATGCCAGGCAAGCTGGGGCAACCAGCCAATCTCGTTTTGCCAGACCTGCTTCGCGCCGCTTGAGGTCGTTTACGACTGGGAGCGCATCCGCGGTGAAGTCAGCAAAGACGAGATCACTGGCCGACCAAACAATCTGTGGCGCTATCGCGAGCTGCTTCCTCTACCAGATCAGTACGACGCCAGCTCGCCCGCCGGTTTTACCCCGCTCGTGAAGGCTTCAAAATTGGGTGAGACGCTGCGCAGCCGCTCCGTTTATATCAAGAACGATGCGGTCTGCTTTCCTACCCTGAGCTTCAAAGACCGTGTTGTGGCGGTGGCGCTCACGCAGGCAAAGAATTTTGGCTTTGAAGTTGTGAGCTGCTCTTCCACCGGCAATCTGGCCAACGCGGTTGCCGCGCAGGCAGCGCGCGCCGGATTTCGTGCATGCATCTTTATTCCTGCTGATCTGGAGCCGGCCAAGGTGCTGAACACGCAAGTTTATGGAGCGCAGATCATCCGCATTGACGGCAACTATGACCACGTGAACCGCCTCTGTTCACAGATCGCGGACAAGCATCGCTGGGGCTTTGTCAACGTGAACCTGCGGCCATATTACGCAGAAGGCTCGAAGACCGTGGGATATGAGATCGCCGAACAGCTTGGCTGGCGCCTGCCGGACAATGTTGTTGTTCCGATGGCCGGAGGGTCATTGATCACAAAAATTTATAAGGCCTTTCAAGAGTTGATCGCGCTGGGCTGGGTGGAAGAGAAGCCGGTAAAATTCTTCGGCGCACAAGCCACTGGCTGCAGCCCGATCAGCGCTGCCGTAAAAGCTGAGCGCCACGAAATTACGCCGCAGAAGCCGGCGACAATCGCGCGGTCTTTGGCCATTGGAAACCCGGCTGATGGTTATTACGCGGCAAAAACAATTCTCTCAAGCAGTGGCTGGGCTGAAGACGCAAGCGATCAGGAGATTGTGGATGGAATGACGTTGCTCGCCGAAAGCGAAGGCATCTTTACCGAGACTGCAGGTGGCGTGACGGTGGCTTCCGCGCGCAAGCTGTTTGCGCAAGGGCGCATTCCTGCTGACGAAACAACTGTGCTGTGCATCACGGGCAACGGGCTCAAGACGACAGATGCGCTGGCAGGCCGGTTTGACGCCGTGGAACCAATTGCGCCAAAGCTCGCGGCCTTTGAGCAGTATCTTGAACGTGAATTCGCGGGCACGCGCGCCGCAGGAAAAGGAGCCGCATAGATGAGCGTGACAGTTTCCATCCCGAGCGCTTTTCGCCGCCACACGGAAGGACAAGAGAAGTTCAACTGCGCGGCGGCTGATCTGAACGGCTTGCTCGATGCACTGGGCAGCCGCTTCCCTGAGCTCAAACCGCACCTGCGCGATGAGCAAGGCCAGGTGCGCCGATTCCTGAACATTTATGTAAATGATGAGGACATCCGCTTCCTGGAAAAAGATTACAAGTTCAAGGAAGGCGATGAGGTGACGCTGGTGCCCTCGATTGCGGGTGGATAAGTTTTGTTTGTCCCGATTGTGTGGCACAGGCACTCTTGCCTGTGCTCAACGAATCTTTGGTAATAACGGCACGGCACAGACAGGAGTGTCTGTGCCACATTGTTCACATCTGCCCTGAAACTGATCTAACCAGGTCAGCACGCACCTGAAATTCGTCGTTTGTATAGGAATCTCTCGCTTCGCTCGAAATTTCAGAAAGAAGTTCTTTTCCCAGCGAAGATTCTGCCCGCGCTACCTCACCCACAATCATCAGCGCGGGAGCAGCAATTCCCTTTGCCGAGCCAAGCTCAGCCAGCGTCAGATGCCGTATTTCCTCGTTGGCGCGGCCCGCATTTGAGACCACCGCGCACGGAGTTTCCGGCTGCATGCCTGAGTCGATAAGCTCGCGCGCCGTACGGCTGTAGTCCGGCCCGGGCATGTAGATCGCATAGGTGGCATGGGCAGGGTCGAAAAGCGTTTGCTTCAGCGATTCGCTGCCGCAACGATGCGCAGTAACCATCACCAGCGCCGAGGCAGCGCGGCGATCCGTGAGCGTGATGCCAGCAGCGGCCGCAGCGCCTGCTGCAGCAGTAATTCCGGGCACGATTTCAAATTCGATAGCGGCGCGGCGCAACGCATCAATCTCTTCTCCCAGGCGGCCGAAGACAGCAGGATCGCCCGACTTGAGGCGAATGATTGTTTCGCTCTGCGTCTCGCGGGCGTACCAGACCATTAGGGTGTTGATTTGCTCCTGGCTGCTGCCGTGGCGTCCGCAGCGCTTGCCCACGTTCACGATCTCCGCTGAAGGTGGGCAAAGATCGAGGATTTCCTGCGGAACCAGATCGTCATGCAGCACGACGTCAGCTTTCTGGAGCAGCGCAGCAGCGCGGACCGTCAGCAAGTCTGCCGACCCTGGCCCCGCGCCGACGACATAGACCCTGCTCATTACGCGCTCTTCTGCCTGAGTGGACGGCCCTCAATAAACTCCTCCACGGCTTCCACCAGCCGGTGCACCAACTGGTCGGCATTGCCGATCATGTTCAGCCCTTCATGCTGATGCTCTTTCAGCGCGCGCCTCAACCTGTTTTCCAATTCCAGCCGTCTCAGCTCGTTCATTGTTGACTCCTGCATTCAAGTTCGAAGATTTTTGCGGTTTGCAGAGCGCAAGCAGGTGCAGCAGCTCCTTGCGGCGCTCCGTTCGCGGCAAAAGATTTCGGATAACCTCGCGCATGCGTCCCAGCCATTCTGTCCACCGCTCGTACTCCGGGCCAAACTCGTGTTCCAGGTCTTTGCGCACGCTTTGCGCTAGCGCGGGACTGTTGCCGCCGGTTGAGATCGCAATCTGAAAATCGCCACGGCTCACCACGGCGGGAGCGTAAAAATCGCAGTAGCCGGGATCATCCACTGCATTCGCCAGCGCCCCGGATTGGCGCGCCTCTTCATAAACCGCACGGTTGATCTGTTCGGAGTCGGTGGCGGCGATGACCAGAAAATATCCTTTGGCCATGCCGGGCCGATATGCCAGCGCCACGTGCTTGAGCCGGCCCTGGTGCCCCCAAAGACGGATGCGCGGCGTGATTTGTGGCGCAATCACGGTGACGTCAGTGGCGGAGCGGAGCACGGCTTCGATCTTTTGCTGCGCAATCAAGCCACCGCCAACGATGAGGACCTTGTGACCTTCGAGCTTGAGAAAAATTGGAAATAACGACATTGCAATTCTCTTAATCGTTCAGGGGGCTGAAAGCCCCAATTGTTCCTGCATCTTTACGCGGCCCTAAAGGGCCGCTCTTCCACCTTCAACCTTCCAATCCATGCGGCACCAGGCCAGGTGAAGGATCGCGCAGCACTGGTGGAAGCTCCTGGCCGGCAAGGAAGGCCCGCAGCGCAGATTCTGAATGTCGCGCGAAAAACTGCCGCAGGTTCTCTCCTGTGCGGCGCGTCTCCAGATAATTACGCAGCAGCCGCTCGATGGCGTCTGGCACTTCATTCGCCGGGCAACGATAGCCGACAGGTTGAGCAAAGCCCGCATGCTTGCCCACGGCGCCGCCGAGGCAGAAGTAGTAGGCATCCTGCGTGCGGCCGGCAACTTTAACCTTTTTGCCTTCCAGGCCTATGTCGGCGATGCGGTGCTGGCCGCAACTGTTAGGACAGCCGGTCACATTCAACTTCAATTGCTGATCGAATTCAGGCAGGCGCTCTTCGAGTTCTTCCACCAGCCAGCGCGTGAACGCCTTGGTCTCAGTAATGGCCAGCTTGCAGAACTCGCTGCCGGTGCAGGCAACCGCGCCGCGCCAGAACGGAGAAGCTGCCACATGGAGGCCGGCAGTTTCCAATGCAAGCGCGACGGCTGAAGTTTTCTCGCGCGGCACGTTCACCAGAATCAGGTTCTGTGTGTTGGTGGTGCGCAATTCGCCGTTGCCGTAACGCTCGGCAAGATTGGCGGCAACGCGCAACTGCTCCGGCGAGATGCGGCCGCGCAGGACCGAGGCGCCAACAGAGAAAAGTCCGGGCTGCTTCTGCGGATGAATGCCCACGTGATCGCGGAAGATGTCATCGGGAGGCTGCTCGGGAACTGCAGGATCGAGCTTGTAGCCGAGCTTCTGCTCGAGTGCGGCAAGGAACGATTCTGCCGTCCATCCGTGCTGGAGGAAGAGATACTTGAGGCGGGCACGCTCACGGTTTTCGCGCAGGGGATCGGCTTCGCGGAAGAGCTCGCTCACGGCTTTGATCACAGGAATAACCTGCTGCGGGCGAACGAACGCGTTCAGGCGGACAGCTAGATGCGGTTCGGTGGAGAGACCACCGCCAACACGAATGGAAAAGCCAGCTTCGTACTTGCCTGCAAAATCGCGCACTGCCGGCGTAAAGGCAAGATCGTTGATTTCCGGATAGGAACACCAATCGGGGCAGCCGCTGATGGAGATCTTGTATTTGCGCGGCAGGTTGTAAAACTCCGGGTTACCGACCAGAAGTTGCACAGCTTCTTCAATGAGCGGCGTGGCATCAAGAAGTTCATGCGCATGCAGTCCGGCGAGCGGGCAGCCGGTGATGTTGCGCGTAACGTCGCCGCACGTGGCCATTGAGGTCAGGCCGGTATCAAAGAGCGTCTGCAGGACTTCAGGCAGGTCCTTAATGGTGATCCAGTGAAGTTGAATGTTCTGGCGGACAGTGATGTCGGCAATGCCGCCCGCGTATCTTTCTGCAAGATGGGCCACGGCGCGCAACTGGCGAGCGTTGATGAAGCCGCTGGAGAGGCGCATGCGCAGCATGAAATACGGCGTGGCTTTGCCTTCGCCACCGGCGCCGCCGATGGCGCCCGCGCCGTCGCCCTGTGTGTAAACACCCCACCAGCGCAGGTAGGTTTTCAGCCACTCATCAGGAATGGCGGCGTGGCCTTGGGCGGCAAACTGGCGAATTTCCTCAAAACACTCCCACGGATTCTTCTGTTGCTTGAGCCGCTCGGCCCGCTGTGCCTTGGTTTCTTTCACTGCTGCTTGTACGTCCATGTGTCCACTCGCAACGAATGTATTTTTTGGTAAAAAAGCAAAAGGCCCATCGCCTGCTCTGGCGATGGGCCTGTTTCCTAAAATGATGATTTCTGTATTAGGTAGCAGTTTCTCTTGCCAGAGACACAATGGTCGCTTTGCGACAACACATGCACATCATGTCCTGGCGAATTGCTTTCATGAGTAGAAAGTAAACCTCACTGTGCAGGCTGTCAAGAATTTACCGGCATGGAATGGATGAAAAATTTAAACCAAAAATGAATCCCGTGCGCGTGCTCCATCATCATCCGCAGACCAAAATGGCATGAGACGCATATCTATCTTTCTTGAACCACACCGGAATTCGAGTGCCTGACTAGTATCTTGCCTGTGGTTCTGGATTGAGACTATGGTATGAGCTATGAAGCGCAATCATAACGGTAAAAGCTCGGCAGCCGGCTTGTTGCTGCCGAGTATCCTGGTTTTGGTTGGCCTATTCGCCAGCGGATGCTCAAAAGGTATCAATACATTTGGTGGAGGCGGCACGCCAACTCCGACTCCAAGCGCCCGAATGCTGATATCAGACAATAGCTCAGGCACCATCAATGTTGTGAATGCAAGCACAGACGTAATCACACACACTCTCAATGTGTCCTCCCCCGGCAAAATGGTGAGCGCCGGCGGAACCACGTTGATCCAGAGCACGCTGAGCACCTCCGTCACAATCTTTGATAATGCTTCGGAAACGATCCGGTTTACCGTTCCTTTATCGGGCCTGCCATTGGATGTTGCTATCACCCCGGACGGCAAGACTGGATGGGTTGCCGTGGGCGATGGCACGGTCCAGAGCATCAACACCGCGACAGGGACAATCTCCGGGAGCTTCACTATTGCCGGCGTCCAGCGAATTGTCATGGGGCCGCAAGGGACCACCGTATTGGCTTTCAATGACACGCTTGCGATCAATTTCTTCGTCATCACACCAAGCGGTCTTTCAGTCCTGGGAAATTCCGGGCTCGATCACCCGACCAATGGCTTCTTTAGTATTGATGACAACCACTTCTCTGTCCTGGATTGCGGCGCCGAATGTAGCGGAACACAAGCCGGCATCAACAACGTGGTTCTTGGATTGGCAGGGGGTCCATTCATCAGTGCAAAACTTGTTCTTTCTGCAGCAACGGTAGGCTTGCTGAGTGGAACTTCGACTTTTGTTGCCGGCTCCCCTGCCGCAGGCCTGAATGCGGGGAAGTTGCAGGTAGTGAACAACTCAACGTCCACCGCAAGTTCGCCCGTCAATATCGCTGATGGCCGCCACAATCTTATGGCCCTGAGTTCCAATGGCCGCCTTTACGTGGGCTCAACCGGATGCACTTTAGGCGCGGTGAATGCTCAGAATCTGCGGCAGGGCTGTCTCTCGATTTTCGATACCGGCTCCCTGGCTGTTACACCTGTCTTGGTATCCGCAACCCGGGCCAATGGAGATGTGACTGCAATTGCCCCAGTGCCTGGACGGAATGTGATTTACGTGGTCCAGGGCGGGAAGGTGGATATTTTCGATATAACTACCAATGCTGTCAGCACCACCGCCACCCCGCCGAACCCTCCCGGTACGATCATCGGGGCTGTGCAGTTGAATCCCTAAGGGCAAGTAAAAGCCCGGAAATCAGTTACCGTGGTTTTAGCTACGCAGCTAAATCCTTGACTCAGTAAGCCAGTCGGGCTATAGTCGCGGGTAATGCAGGTTCGCAAGAACATTGCCGCCATGCTCATGTGCTTGACAACAACAAGTACAGGCACAGCCACATCCAGGCGACAATCGGGCGAGCCGGCAGCGTAACTCAATCAGCAATCATAAGTTCCTGACCCACTCGCCCAAAGCGAGTGGGTTTTTGTTTTGGACGGAAAAACGAGTATGGATCAAACCAATTCAGACAATGCCGGCTACGGCTGGCGCGTAGTGGTTCCGGCGACCTCGGCCAATCTGGGCTGCGCTTTTGATTGCGGCGGCCTGGCGCTGCGCCTCTATCTCAAAGCGCTTTATGTGCCTTCGGCCGGAGCAGAGCTTAGCCTGGAATATCAAGGCAAGACGCCGGAGCGTTTTCCCCTTACGCAATCAAACCTGATATTGCATGCGCTGCGATTTGCCGCGGAGAAACTTGACGCTCCCGCTCCTGGCGGCCATGTGCTGGTGCAGAGCGAGATTCCTATTGGTGTTGGGCTGGGCAGCAGCGCTGCCGCTGTGATCGCAGGGCTGTTGCTGGGCACAAGGTACAGCGAAAAAGAAGTTGCGACGGAGCAGATTCTGCGCTGGGCCGAAGAAATGGAAGGGCACGTGGATAACGCGGCTGCCGCTTATTACGGCGGCCTGGTGCTGGCGCTGGCCAACAATGTAGATCGAGTAGTGGTGTTGAAGACTCCTTTTCCTGAGAGCATCCGGCTGGTGGTGGTCACGCCGTCCAGCACTGTCTCAACGCATGAAGCCCGGCAGGCGCTGCCTAAAGCGTATGATCGCGCAGACGTGTTGCACACCTTGCAGCGCGCCTCGCTGCTGGCGGCAACGTGCTTTTCCGGCCGGTTTGAGCTCTTCCCTGCTCTCTTTGAGGACAAATTGCATCAGCCGTACCGGCAAAAGCTGGTTCCCGGAATGGATCAATGCCTGAAGATGCGCCGGCCGGGCCTGCTGGGAGTAGCCATCAGCGGCTCTGGCTCATCAGTCATTGCCTTTGCCACAAATAATGAAGTGGAGATCGCGCAGGCCATGCAAAAGATTTTTGCCGAAGAAGGCTTGCAGAGCGAGGCGCTATTTACTTCGGCAGACAACAATGGAGCAGGCGTCACACGCGAACTGGCGCCGCTGACGGAAAGATTGGGCGCGGTATTTCAGAAGATTGGGAGACCGGAATGAGCAAGCGTTTTATCGTGATGAAGTTTGGCGGGACCTCCGTGGGGAATGCGGAGCGCTTCCGCCAGTGCGCAAAAATAGTAAGCCACGCGGCAAAGCAGGACCGCGTTGTTGTGGTTGTCTCTGCCATGGCCGGAGTCACCGATCTTATCTTCAGGACAATTGAAGCCGCGCGGCACGCCGACGCTGCCGCCACTCACAGTTACCTGCAAAAGTTCGAAGCCGTGCACCTCGAGTTGATCAACGATCTCTTTGATCAGGGGAACAGGAATCAGGCGGAAAAGTTCACGGCTGAAGTTTTTGCGCAGCTTGCGAATGCCTGTCAGGCGCTCTCTGCGTTGCGGTCTGACATCTCGGCGCAAACGGCGGATTCACTGGTTGCTCTCGGCGAGCGCATCTCGGCTTGGGTGCTGTCACGCTATCTGCAACAAAGCGGCGTGACGGCAGAATTTATTCGCGCCGAGAATGTGATTGTGACGGACAGCGCCTTCGGCAACGCTGTACCGGACATCGAAGCTACGAGCGCCAGCTGTCAGCGAACGCTGCTCCCATTGCTGGAGCGAGACATTGTTCCGATCGTCGCCGGTTACAGCGGTGCGAACGCGCAGGGAAAAACCACCACGCTGGGCCGCGGCGGGTCGGATTACTCTGCCACCATCATCGGCGCGGCAGCAGGCGCAGACGAGGTCTGGATCTGGACGGACGTGGACGGCGTGCTGACGGCAGATCCGCGTATCTGTCCTGATGCCGCCACGCTGCCGGAGATCAGCTTTGCCGAGGCAATTGAGCTTGCTTACTATGGCGCCAAGGTGATCCATCCCAAGGCGGCGTATCCGGCTGCTGATGGTGGGATTCCGGTGTGGATCAAAAATTCTTTCCGGCCTGAAGTCGCGGGCACCAGAATCACACAAGCGGCCCGCAGCGGTAATTCTCCGGTGAAGTCGGTCACGTCGGTCAAAGACGCGACGCTGATCACCCTGGTGACACGGCGCGACGTCCACCCGGTTGAGCTCTGGGGACGGCTCTTCCTGCGCCTTGGCCAGGAGCAGATTGAGGTGCTTTTTGCCACGCAGTCCTCGCCGGAGCACGCGCTGGGTTTGGTGCTGCGAATGGAAGACACTGCGCGCGTGCTGAAGCTGATCAACACCATCTTCCGCATAGAGCTGGCCCAGGGTGTGCTCAATCCAGTGGAGGTGAATAACGAAATTGCCGTTATTGCGGTGCTGGGCGAATCAATGAAAGGCACCTGCGGAATTCTGGGGCGGGTATTCTCTGCCGTAGCGCGATGCGAAGTCAGCGTAATCGCCGTGGCGCAGGGCGCAAGCGAGCTCAGCATCTGCTTTGCCGTGCCCGCGCCACATGGAGCGCAGGTGGTGCGGGCGGTGCATGATGAATTCTGCGGGCAGGCGGCAGCAAACATACCTGTTTGCCTGCGTCCCACAGCTTCAGCCATGACGGGGGCGCAATGAATCCAGTCTCAGCAAATTCGCAGGCAGTTGCGCACGTGCTGCGTTGCGTACACTGCGGCAAGGTACAGGAAACAGCGGATCGAATGTTCCGCTGCACAAACTGTTCAGAGCTGCTGGAGGTGCAATATCCCGAGTGGGCGGGCGCGCCGGCAGGGTTTGCGTTGCGTCTCAAAGAAATCTGGCAGGAACGGCGAGGATCGTCGCTGCCGGAAAATGCGAGCGGAGTGTGGCGCTTCAGAGAGCTTCTGCCGCATGTGGAGCGCGAGAACATCGTGACCATGAGCGAGGGCAACACGCCGCTTATTCCACTCAAGAAAGCTGCGCGATCATTGCGATTGCCGCATTTGCTGGTGAAACATCAGGGCATGAACCCAACCGGCTCTTTCAAAGACACAGGAATTTCTGCGGCGATCACCATGGCCAAAACCGAAGGATTTTCCTGGGTCTGCTGTGCCTCCACCGGCAACACCTCAGCTTCAGTGGCAGCATACGCGGCGCGCGCCGAGATGAAGAGCATGGTGCTGCTCCCAGCCGGGCAAGTGTCTGCAGGCAAATTGGCACAGGCGCTGGAGTACGGCGCACATGTCCTGCAGCTGCGCACAGATTTTGACGGATGCCTGCGCATTTTGCATGAAGTTGTACGCAAGTTTCCCGCGTGCCTGCTGAACTCTCTTAACCCTTACCGGCTGGAAGGGCAGAAGACAGTTGCGTTTGAACTGATGGAGCAGCTTGACTGGCAAGTTCCCGATCATGTGATGGTGCCCGGAGGAAACCTGGCCAACGGCTCTGCACTGGGAAAAGGGTTTATTGAGCTGCGCGATCTTGGACTGATCAAGAGCTTGCCGAAAATTTCGATCGTTCAGGCCGCAGGCGCGAACCCGCTGGTCCGCACCATGCGCGAGAACGGCGGGCGAGTGCTGATTCGCGTCAATGCAGAAACACGAGCGACGGCGATTCGCATCGGCAATCCCGCTTCCTGGAGGAAAGCCGTGAGTGTCTTGAAGGCTACAGGCGGAGCATGCGAAGAGGTGAGCGAAAACGAAATCGCTCAGGCAAAAGCGGAGCTGGGCAGCGAAGGCATTGGTTGCGAGCCTGCGTCGGCGGCAACGCTCGCCGGGCTGAAGAAGCTAGTGAGCGCCGGGTTTGTGAATTCAAACGAGACGATTGTTCTGGTCCTGACCGGCCACATGCTGAAAGACGTGGACTACATGAAGCAGGCGCCGGGACAAAGCTTGCTGGGGCCGATGGATGCCGATAGCGACACGGTAGTCAAGACCTTGGAGAAAATCTATGCGCGGCGTTGAAGAACGAGTAGTCGCAAAGGCTGACGACGTGAGGTCCAGGAAGGAAATGGTGAGAGTTGGCATCGTTGGCTACGGAACCGTTGGCCGTGCCACCGCTGAGATTTTGCAGAACCATGCCAAAGAAATCAGCGAGCGTACTGGTGGGATATCCATTGTTGTGACGCGGATTTGCCGCCGCCGTGCCGCCGAAGGCGAGGCCGGCGTGAATGGCATCTCCGTAGTCTCTGACTGGCGGCAGGTGGTCACGGCGAATGACGTAGATATTGTCGTGGAGGCGATTGGCGGAACGGCAACTGCACTGGATATAGTCCGCACAAGTTTGGAAAACGGCAAAGCCGTGGTCACGGCGAACAAGGCGTTGATTGCCCTGCACGGAGAAACGCTATTTGCACTGGCGCGAGAGAAAAACCTGCCGATCGGGATTGAAGCTACAGTTGCAGGGGGCGTACCGGTGATTCGCGCGATCTCTGAGGCACTGGCTGCGGACCGAATTCAGGCGGTTTACGGCATCGTGAACGGAACGTGCAACTACATCCTGACGCAGATGGAGCAGCACGGCATTGAGTTTGCGCATGCATTGGAGCAGGCGCAGGCAGCCGGATATGCGGAGGCGGACTCAAGTCTCGACATTGATGGACTGGATGCCCGCGACAAGATTGCTATCCTGGCTCGCATCGCTTTTGGCCAGGGCATTCGTGCGGCAGAGATTCCGGTGACTGGTATTCGCAACATCACGGCAACAGATTTTCACTATGCGCACCGTTTGAATTCGACGATCAGACTTGTCGCATCGGCTGAGCGCACTGCACAAGGGATTCACGTTGCAGTGCAGCCGTGGCTGGAGCCGCGCGACTCCATGCTGGCCAAAGCTGCCGGAGCGAATAATGCCATCTTCATCGCGGGCGAAAAAGTAGGAACACAGATGCTGTACGGCCGCGGCGCGGGCGGAGGCGCTACGGGAACAGCCGTGCTCTCGGATGTTCTGCAGATCGCGCGGCAAATTGCGCGCGGACAAACTTCCTCCAGCATTCTTGCCGGATTCAGCAATTCGCCGCCGGTTTCCCCTGCTCCGCGCGCGACTCCGGTGAGCTGGTTCCTGCGCCTGACTGTCACTGATCGGCCAGGAATTCTAGCCCGCACCGCCGAGGCGATTGCCCGCGAAGGAATCAACATTGATTCCGTGGTTCAGGAGCCCAACATGGCTAAAGACCGGCTGTCATTCGTGATCACGCTGGAGCCCACGCTGGAAGTAACAGCCCGGCGTGCCGTGGAGGCCATCAATCGGTTTGAATTTATGAAGGCGCCGGTGCTGCTGATGCCGATGATCTCGTCAGCAGAAGAACACGTGTAGTTTGTGAAATCCCTCGCGCAGCGAGGGAACCTTGCCCTCATATAAGAGTTAAGGAACAAGATGCGATGGGTATTCACAACTATATATTTTCAGGAAATGCTAGCGCCTTTTAAACACAAAGTTCCTCCGCCCTACTCGCGGGCTGATGAGTGCGCACGTTCGCTTACGGGCGTCGGGATGACCAAGTTTAAGGGACATAGCAAAACCTACAATGGTCTAAAGATGGGCTGCTGGCTTCGTATAAGAGTCATGGTGAACCAAAAGATTTTGGAAGTCGATAGGGATCCCTCGCTTCACTCGGGATGTTAGAAAGGTTCCGGCGCTGCCATGCCATCTGCCCGCGGATCAGAAGCCGCGGAGTTCATTCCGGTTTTCGAATTATGCATCACGGCTTGGCCGCGTCCCATGCGCGAAGTGTACTCACCGCGCACGATCAGATTGTGCCCTTTTTGCCGAAGCGCCTGCAGTACATCGGGCGCAACGCGGGATTCAATCAGGATGTCACACGAGACCTGGCCACTGGCCACGGTGAAGCGCGGGGCTTCCAACGCTGCCTGTATGTTCATGCCGTAATCAACAAAGTTGGATACAAACTGCGCATGCGCCAGCGGCTGGTTCGCGCCGCCCATGATGCCAAAACCGATGTGCACGTCTCCGCGCTCCATGAACGCTGGAATGATGGTGTGAAAAGGACGCTTACGAGGTTGCAGCACGTTAGGGTGAGAGCGGTCGAGCGAAAACAGAGCGCCGCGGTTCTGCAGCGCAAAGCCCATTCCGTTTACCACTACACCGGATCCAAAGCCGGAATAATTGCTCTGAATCAGGGAAGCGATATTTCCGTCCTTATCAACCACCGCAAGATACGTGGTGTCACTGGTGGAGGGACGTCCTGCGCCTGGATCGCAATTGGCCTTGTTGGGATCAATCTTCGCGGCGCGCTGAGCGGCATAGCTTTTGTCGAGCAGGCCGGCGACAGGAACTTTGGCGAAACGCGGATCGGCGTTGTAGCGATAAAGATCGGCATAGGCCAGCTTCATTGCTTCAATCTTCTTGTGCAGCTCAACCGTGCCTCTGGGACCTTCTTTGTCAGGCTGGAACTGCTCCATGATGTTGAGCATCTCCAGGGCAGCCATGCCTTGCACGTTTGGCGGCAGCTCGTAGATTCGCCAGCCGCGATAATCGGTGGAGACAGGCTCAACCCATTCGGCAGAAAATTCTGCCAAATCATCTAATTGCATGGTGCCGCCGAAGGCTGACGAAGTTCGCACAATAGCCTGCGCTATTTCACCTTTGTAAAAAACGTCGCGCCCTTGTTCGGCGATCAGGCGCAGCGTCCGGGCGATGTCTGGGTTGGCAAACTTTGCTCCCAGCTCAGGAACTTTTCCGCCGGGCAGAAAGACACGGCGGGCTTCATCTGTCTTTTGCAGCTTGGGCTCATCCTCTTTCCAGTAATCATGGATGATCTCTGGAACTGCGTAGCCGCTTTCAGCATAGTGGATCGCCGAAGAAAAAAGGTCTTTCCATGGCAAGCGGCCAAAGCGCTTATGCGCCTGGCTCCAGCCTTCCACTGCGCCAGGAACGGTAACGGTATGAATACCGTCATGTGGCATTGTGGTAATGCCGTGCTGGGCAAAAAATTCGATCGTGAGTTTACGCGGCGCCCATCCACTGGAATTCAGGCCGTACAGCTTACCGGATTTTGCGTCCCAATAAATGAGAAAGAGATCGCCGCCGATGCCATTCATCATGGGCTCAGTCACGCCGAGCACTGCGTTGGCAGCGATGGCTGCATCCATTGCGGATCCACCCTGCGCCAGGACTTGTGCTCCGGCCTGCGACGCCAGGTAATGGCTTGTGGCGACGATGCCTCGCTCCGTCATCACCACGGAACGGCCATAATCGCGATCTTGAGTTTCGGCTTTGTAAGTCATTCCCAGCAGCAAAATGGAGAGCAGCAGAGTTTCACGTCGCAATCTGCACCTCTTCGGCCGTAAGCGGCCAAGCAAAGCATTATAGTTGAGCACGGTAAGCTATGGGCTTCAGATGAATCTTATACCGATACGATTCCTAAGTGATTGAGATAGCAATGGAGGAAGTTTGTATTATGTCCAGAGAGCAGAGCTGGTGAATGGAACGCGATATGTTTCATACAAATAAATAGGGCCGCTCCCGCATAGCGGCCCTATTTATCCCTTTTCTGTACCTTTTATTGTTTCATCAGGCTGCTTTAGCAGCTCTTTTTCTTTCAGCCCAGCGCTTTTTCATCATCTCTGAAATGCGCCTTTTTGCAGCTGCACTTAACCGACGGCGTCCGCGCCTGCCCCTGCCTGGACCTGCGCTGGCACCTCGGCGCCCCCCCATGGATCCGCGAAGAGCCGAGATAGCTTGCTCAAGGCGGTCCCTTTCTGCTTCCAGCTCATTGATGATTTGTTGTGTATCCATATAGCTCCTTCCGCCAGCATGCTACCAGCGACGCACTCAACCCGCAATATGAATAGGTTGTGCTCTAGCATGAAAGCTATGTAACTAGTTTATCTTCTGGCTGAGTTGCTCATGCCGAATAGTCACGGACTGTTAAGTCTGCAGGGCTGATTTCTTTATTTCTTTTTCCAATTCATGCATTCAAGAGAATGTACCTGCTGTGAGTGATTAGCCTGGTTCAAGAAGCGGGCAAAAACTACTCTGGTTTGGATAGCTCAATTTTTTTGTGAACAGATGCTGCATATCGGCAAATAACATCGAATAGCCGCCCGCAGGGAATTGGAATTAATAAGAATTTTTAAAAATTAATTGTTGACCTATTCATACAATAGCCGAATCTTTTTGCAGCGAAGCAATCAAGGTTGGATTGCACTCCAGTGTTTAACCTGGAGAGTGAAATGAATTTCATACTTTGATCGCGAAATTTTAAGCTCTTGCAGGGAAGCAACAGCGTCAATCCACGCGACAGCTTTCATTCAATCAAGAGACGGGCAAATAATGCGCTGCAAAATGCCAGGACGGCGCAAATTATCATCACTACCCGAAACCCTGAAATGAATGCCTGGTCAATGGACGTCTTGAGCGCCGTCTTTACCTTTGTGTCCACGTCCTGCGGCAGGGGAAGCGCGGCAAGCTTGATTTCGTTTGCCTGGATCTGCTGCAGGGCGTGCTGTGGCAGGGCAAGCCGCGTCAGGTCGCGATGCAAATGTGAGCGGAAAACCGCCAACATCACAAGGCCAAGAACAGCAATAGCAAGTAATCCGGAGACGCGGGCTACTGCATTATTGATCCCGGAGGCCGCGCCGGCATGATCCGGATCAACAGCTTCCATAACTGTTGTGGTGAGCGGGGCTACAGTAACGGCCATTCCAAACCCAAGCACGACGTATGCCGGGAAGAAAGCGCTCCAATAGCTGCCGCCGATTGAGGACAAGGCAAACAGAAGAAAACCTGAAGCAGCGATCATCGGGCCGAGTATCAGGGGACGGCGCGCGCCATATTGTGCAACCAAGCCACCAGACCAGCGCGAGAGCGAAGACATAAGCAGGATGACAGGTAATCCTGCTGCGCCGGCTGCAGTAGGTGAGTACCCCTGAACCTGGATGAGGTCCAGCGGAAGCAGAAAGAAGAAAATTCCTATCGCTGCATACAGGCAGAGCGTGATCAGGTTCGCACCGCTGAAGGTCCTGGACTTGAACAGTGCCAGGGGAACCATGGGCATTCTAGTTTCGGCTTCAACCTGCAGGAAAAAGCAGCCGCTGATCACACCCGCGATCAGAGATCCATAAACCAGCGGATGTTTCCAGCCAAGTATTGAGGAGTCGATCAATGCATAAACTACCCCGCCCAGGCCAATCGTCGCGAGCAGCGCGCCCAGCCAGTCAATGGTATGGACGCCCGATCTCCTGCTCTCCGGCACATGCCAGAAAGAAATCAGGATGACTGCCGCCGCAAGAGGAACGTTGATGAAAAAAGCCCAGCGCCAGGATGCGTGTTGTATCAGCCAGCCACCGAGAACGGGACCGAAGCCCGTGGTGATGGCGGTGAAGCCGGACCATGTGCCGATGGCGCGTCCGCGCTCTTTCTCCTCGAATGAAGCTCCGATAATGGCGAGACTTCCAGGAACGAGAAAAGCGGCGCCGATGCCCTGAACGGCCCGAGCTGCGATCAGCTGCTCAACATTCAAGGCCAATCCACAGCCCACTGAGGCCAGAGCAAAGACCAATACACCTGCCAGAAACATCTTGCGCCGGCCAAAGAGGTCGCCCAGAGAGCCGCCGGCCAGGATCAGCGCGCCCAGAAATAATCCGTAGGCTTCCACCACCCATTGAACATCGACTACGGTTGCGCCAAAGCTCGACTGGAGCGCGGGCAAAGCGACGTTTACCACCGTGCTATCAATGAAGGCCATGCTCGATCCAAGGATGGTGGCAATCAGGATCCAGCGTTGTTGCGCTTGCGCGCGGCACGGCGCTACAGCAGGCGCAGACTGCATGACGGTTTCGTCGCATGGAGCCTTCATCCATTGGAGCTTAGCAGTTCTCAAACAGACCTGCTCTGTTTACTTTTCCTACACTCAGGTCATCCAGTATTACGGTCTACGGCTTCTAGCCTATAAACTCATGTGGGCTCCTGACGTATTCATTATGTAGCGATGTTCCGTCTTGATTATCTTTCCTGTCTGCTTACGATTGCCTCCACCGTTCTTATTGGCCGCCGCAAATGGCAGGGCTGGATTGTAGCCGGCCTGAACAGCGCAGTTATCTGCGTGATTGGCCTGCGCACCACTCAAACGGGCTTTATTCCCGCGAATCTGTTCTGCCTGGCAATTTATGGCTACAACATTCTGCAATGGCGGAGCCAGCCCGCGCAGGAGAGTTCGCCGCAGGCGGTGAACTCTGATACGCTAACAACGCAAGCATCAAGTACGCACGCTCCGCGGCGTTTTGGACGCCGCCCGGACCGCTCCTCTGCTGGCGATGAACGCTTCAGCCGCAATAGCGATCGAATTCGTCAACGTTCACTACCGCGCAGGCGGTGATCGTGAGCTCATCTCCAGCCTGAATCTCGCAGTCCGCCGTGGCGAAACCCTCATGCTGCTGGGCCGTAGCGGCTCAGGAAAAACAACCTCACTCAAGCTGATCAACCGCCTTCTGCATGCGACCCAAGGTGAAGTCCGCGTGGACGGCCGGTCCGTGGCGGAATGGGACGTAATCCAGCTTCGCCGGCACATCGGCTATGCAATTCAGGAAGCCGGACTGTTCCCGCATTACACCGTAAAAGAGAACGTCGCGCTGATACCCAAGCTTGAGCAATGGGAGCCGGCCCGCGTGCGAGATCGAGTGCGAGAGGTCCTGCAGCTTGTGGGACTACCGTTTGATCAATTTGCCGATCGTTATCCTGACCAGCTTTCCGGTGGACAGAGGCAGCGTGTGGGACTGGCGCGAGCTTTGGCTGCCGATCCTCCAATTCTTCTCATGGATGAGCCCTTTGGAGCGCTTGACCCAATCACCCGTACGGAACTGCAGCGAGAATTTTTGGAACTCAAGCGGAAGCTGAGCAAGACCGTGGTCTTTGTTACCCATGACGTAGCTGAGGCGCTGATGTTGGGCGACCGGATTGCTCTGATGGATGCAGGAACTCTCAAAGGGATTTTCACTCCACGCGAATTTCTCAAATCCACAGATGCCGCCGTTCAGCCTTATGTGACCGCGTTTCGCGCTGCACAGCAGATCTTCAACTCCGGAGAATAGCCAATGCCTGCATTCGCCTTCTTCGCCATAGACAAACGCCAGGTGCTCACGCTTACAGGCGAGCACCTCTGGCTTGTTGGAATCTCCATGCTCCTGGTAGTGCTGATAGGAGTGCCGCTGGGAATCTTGCTAAGCAGGCGTCCGGGCTGGAGAAGCGTTGTTCTGGGAAGCGCCAATGTTATCCAGACCATTCCCAGCCTCGCGCTTTTTGGACTGCTCTTGCCACTCCCCTGGCTCGGGTCACGAGCAGACCGGCTGGCAATCCTGGCTTTGACTCTCTATGCACTGCTGCCGGTGGTCCGAAATACTTACGTGGGAATTACCGGCATAGACGCTCCGGTGCGCGAAGCTGCGCTCGGAATGGGGCTGACTCCCTGGCAGCTGTTGTGGCACGTGGAGCTGCCTCTTGCTTCGAACGTAATCGTTGCCGGAATCAGGACCGCTACGGTCATTACGGTCGGCATGGCCACCATTGCTGCCGCGATTGGAGCTGGCGGGCTGGGCGAATTTATCTTTCGCGGGCTCGCCATGGTGGATAACAACGTCATCCTGGCAGGAGCGATCCCCGCAGCCCTGATGGCGCTGGCCGCCGATCTTCTCCTGGGCTTGCTCCAGCGCACCTTGCTGCGGGTGCACCATTGATTATGGACCGCCGCAGATTTCTTTCAGGAATGGCTTTGCTGCTGGCCGGGTGCACCTCAAAGAGGCCAGGGATCTCTATTGGATCCAAGAACTTTACCGAGCAACTTATCCTGGGAGAGTTACTGGCGCAATATCTGGGTAGATTTACTTCCCTGCCGATTGAGAGACGGTTCTATCTGGCTGGAACTTACATCTGTCATCAAGCTTTGCTCGCAGGCCGCATTGATATGTACGTGGAGTACACAGGAACGGCGCTGGTGGCCATCCTGAAAGAGCCGCCTTCATCAGACCATTCGGCCGTCTATCAAACTGTGCGGAAGCAATATGCTGACAAATTCGGGATGGAAGTGCTCCCTTCCCTGGGTTTTGACAACACGTTTGCCATGGTGATGCGCGGGAGCGATGCTCGCCGGCTGAAGCTGAAAACTCTTTCAGATGTGGCAGCCGTAGCGCCGCAAATCCGTCTGGGCGTAGGCTATGAATTTTTGGAGCGGCCAGACGGCTACAAAGGACTGGCGAGCAAGTACGGGTTCAAGTTCAAGGAAGCTCCGCGCGTCATGGACCTGGGGCTGCTCTATCGCGCGCTCGAAAACAATCAGGTTGACCTGGTTGCCGGATCGAATACTGACGGCTTGATTGCCGCTCTGGACCTGGTAGTTCTCGAAGACGACCGCCATTACTTTCCGCCTTATGATGCCGTGCCCATTGTGCGACGCCAAACTCTGGAGCAGCACCCTGAGATCAGGTCGGCGCTGGGAGGACTCAGCGGCCGCATCGATGCGGAAGAGATGCGCCGGCTGAACTATGCGGTAGATGGAGAAAAGAAAGATGCAGCGGCAGTTGTGAAGGAGTTTTTAGATCAAAAAAAGCTTGTCACATTCGTTCCCTAAATAAATGTTGTTCCAAAATAAAAATCCCCATTGAATCGAGAAGTGACATACCTCTTCAAGGCAACATTCGCATCCATATGCTGCCCATGAGGTAGTGATCTTTAAACAATTACCCAGGTTTGCCACCGCAACCGGTTTCAAAAAGCCTGTCTCTTCGAAAACTTAAATACTCTGAAACGTTTTTACAGTGCCGATCACTCCACTTATAGAGCTGTAAAAGCATGGGGCGAATTTGCTCGCAGGACTCGGAATCATTATTCCGTTATCTATCAATGCGGCCCCCATCAGACCAGCTTGAATTCTTCAGGAGGACAAGATTATGGCTTACGATGCGATCATCATCGGGACTGGCTTTGGCGGAACGATAGCAGCAGTGCAACTGGTGGCACAGGGCAAAAAGGTGCTGATGATCGAACGCGGCACGTTCTTCCGCTCTCCTGATCCGATAGGGCTGAATGTGGGAGATGCGTTTGGAGATTGGGCCAAGAAGAACAATATGCCGGTGCAATACTGGCCCAGGCCTGATCATCGTAAAGGCTTGCAAGATTTCTTCGCCGTTATGCGCACGCAGCTCAATCGTGACGGCCTGTACCAGTACTCAATGTTCAATCAGGCCGACATTCTGACGGCCAATGGAGTAGGCGGCGGCTCCTTGATCTACTCCAACGTCACCATCAAGCCAAAGCCGGAAGCGCTGACGCGCATTGGGTTGAACCTGAATGATGCAGACTTCGATGCAGCGCGGCAATGGATGGAAGGACCTCCCGGCAAACACGCAAATGCCAATCGCGGCTGGCTGAACTACATCGTGACTAAATTTCCTCTGGGTAAGAACATGACTGCCGATGACTATGTGAAGCTGGGAGTGGATCCTGCCACAAACCAGGATACAGACGGTGCGTACATTCTCCTGGACCGCAGCCGTGTTCTTCGGGCAGCAGCAAAGCAGGTATCGAAAAAGCTCGGCGTTCCGATGGATTGGGCCCCGCTGGAACTTGCAGTCATCGATTATGACGCATACCGTGGCAAGGACAGCGATTCCGTTCCAGCACATGCAAACTGCGAACGCCAGGGCCGCTGCATGATTGGCTGTCTGCCTCAGGCCCGTCACACGCTGAACAAGACGCTCTTCAAGCGCGTCTTGCAGAAACCTGGCGTCACACTCATGCCCAAGTGCAAGGTCCTCTATATCGGGCAGGCGCCTCAGGGAGGGTATGAGGTCAGATTCGAAGACCATTTCACAAGCGACGGCGAGCATAAAAGCGAGTTTGCGCCGGTCGTTTTCCTGGCCGGTGGCGTGCTGGGCTCAACTGAAATTCTGCTGCGCACTCAAGGCGACAAGAGGTTGCCGCTCAGCGCCACGCTCGGTTCCAAGTTCTCCACCAACGGCGACTTTGGCGCCTTTGCCTACAAGACACGTAAACCCGATGGCACCGCCCTGCCCGTGTACAGCACGCGCGGACCTATTAATACGTCGCACGTGACCATGAATTTCAATGGACGGTTCATCAAAATTGAAGATTGTGCCATCCCATCGCTGTTCGCTGAATTTGTCGCCAAAGGGCTCGAGATCCTTGATGATGCCGGCGCAAGCCCCAACTTCTTCCAGTTAATGCAGGCCGTCTTCGAAGCAAATCCGTTCGACAGGATGTTGGAGATTCCTGATCCCTATGATCCAAATAAGTTCCAGACAGAAGCGGAAATGATGGCAGATACCTTCTTCTTCAATGTAATGAGCCAGGACGATGCTACAGGACAGATTTCACTGCAAAACGATCAGGTAGATGTCGGGTGGAAGGAGCCCATTGCACAGCAGAAGCTCTGGAAAGACATTGAGACGCTGTTGCGCGAGTTCTCCAGCGCCATGGGAGGGAAATATATACAGTTGCCGGGCTGGCAAGGCCTGCTTCTGGGCAAGAAGAAGCTCGTGATCACTCATCCTCTTGGCGGCTGTCCGATTGGAACAACACATGAAAACGGCGTGGTGAATGAGTTCGGCGAAATCTTTGATGCAAGCAAGCCCGCCGCGAGCCAGGCCGTGCTTTCCGGACTGTACGTAGTGGATGGCGCCACCGTACCGGGTGCACTGGCCGCGAATCCCACATTCACGATTTGCGCGCAGGCACTCAAAGCCGTCACGCATGCATTAACAGAAAAGCCGCTTGCGGCAGTCGCTCATCCTTAGGAGGACGTTATGGCAATCACTCGCGTACAGCTAAAATTTCAGGATGTTCTGGGCAATCCCCTGGATGATCATTCCGTGATTGCCGATATTTTCGACCTGCACAATACGATGCACTTTCAGGTCGTCATCCCCATGACGGGGGAAACTGACGTTGCCATCAGCCTCAATGATTGTCCCGGAGGCGTGTATCGGTTTGAGCTTTCACCCACCAACTACGAGGTAATTCAATTCTTCATGACTTTACCGCCTGGAGGCAATGTCATCCGTGACAAGCCGGTGATTTTTCCTGTGAATGCTGACCGAGTGACCGGCATCACGGCCCCGGCGTTTGATGCATTGAATAGTGGCCTTCAAAAATTACTGAACTCCTCCAGCATCAGCCTCAGCAATGGCGCCCCAAAGCTGAGCGGTGCAGACCTGTACAATGCTTTGCAGGACAAACTCAAGGCAGCAGTTTTGAATCTGTTTCTCAAGTCTTCAAACACGAAACTAGGAGACAACACCACCTGCTTCGATCATGTGAGCAGCCTGATTGAAATTGATCAAGACCGCTTCTTCGGCAAAATTGGCGCAGGACTGGTGGAAGAGGCGGCTGATTCTCCTGATTTTCATTCCGTAGATTTCTCACTGCACAAAGAGATATCACCTTACAAGCTCTTTGCCAGCTTCAAGACGCTTGATGCTGAAGGTAATCTGCAACTGACTTTCTCGCGCAATGGCACCACTGGCAATGATTATCTGGTGGACATGGACATTGATGAAGCCCAGGGGATCCTGCATATTTTTGAGGTGATTCGCAACGTCTTCAGCGGGCTCACTAATCCATATAACGTTCGGGAAATCTTGGCTGTCGCGCAAAATCTGAAACCTTTATACACATTCCAGTTTGCGCAACGGCAGAAGGCAAAGGCTGCAAAGACAGTCGGATAAGGCAAGGCAACGAACTGCCAACAAATTACAGCTAAGATCGCACATACCAAGGCACATTGATGACAACGATGCGGCCAGTGCCCCTTACATAAAGAATTACCTTAAGCGCGGCGGAGCGCTGGTTGTGCAGCAAAGAGTAATACCACTGGCGTTCTATCACCTCTGGAACCAGAACAGAGATGAGCTTCCTGGGGTGCTGGCGTTCGAGGTCCAGAATGTACTCGACTATCGGGGTCAGCACAAGCCGATAAGGAGAGCGCAGCACCACCAGTTCCGGAGGCACAAAACCGGCCTGCAGTGCCGGTTTTTCCACGTATTCATGCCAGACGCTTATCAGTTCACCTTTGTCGCGCTCACCATGCTCATCTTCAGGCGCGATGTGCAGCACCATTACTTCGCGTGAAAGAGTGTAGGCAAAGCGCAAGGCCTTTTCCGCCACTTTGCTCCAGTGCTGCAGCGGGAGCACCACAAGTGGAGGCGCAATGCCTGTCAGATGTGCAGGCGCGTGTACCTCCGTTTCGCGGCGAATCGCACTGTAATGCCGGTGAACAATGGACATGAGAAGGACCAGGATGGGAATGGTAAGAACAGTGATCCACGCGCCTTCAGTAAACTTTGCCACTATGACAACGCAGACGGTCACCCCTGTGGCAAGCGCGCCCAGGCCATTGATGAGCATGCTGCTCCGCGCTCCTTTGCCGGAATGTCTTCTCCAGTGGATGACCATTCCTGCCTGTGACAGCGTGAACGCCATGAACGCACCCACGGCAAACAGAGGGATGAGCCGGTCCGTGACTCCCTTGAAGGCGATCAGCAGAAGGCCCGAAAGAAATGCCAGCACATAAACGCCAAAAGAAAATACGAGCCGACGGCCGCGAATAGTGAATAGATAGGGCAAGTATCCGTTTTCAGCAATGGCGCGGCAAAGACGAGGAAAGTCTGCAAAGGATGTATTGGCTGACAAGGCCAGCACAGTAAGGATAGCGGCGATGGTAATGAAATAAAAGATTCCCCTGCCACCCACCGCAGCGGTGAGCTGTGACAATACGCTTTCGTATCCAGGCTGGCCCGGCGCTGTTGCAGCAACGCCGTACGCGCGGCATAGGTAAGCGATCCCGGCCAGGAGCAAAACCAAAATCGAGACAATAATCGTCAATGCCGTGCGCGCATTTTTGACTCTCGACTCTCGGAACGCCTGCACACCGTTGCTTACGGCTTCCACACCGGTCATCGCCGTGCAGCCATTGGCAAATGCTTTGACGAGCAGCCATAAGCTCACGGTGGCAATTGCTGGACCTGGCCGTGGAATGGGAGCTGCGGACACAGCATGGCCGCCATGAAGCCAGATCTTCAGAAGCCCTCCCACTGTCACCGTACCCAGGCAAGCAACGAAAATGTATGTCGGAGCCATAAACGCCAATCCTGTTTCGCGCACCCCGCGCAAATTCACCAGCGTGAGGATGATCAGGATCGCCAGGCACAGGCTTAGCGTATGTGGCTGGAGTGACGGCACCGCGGAAACAATTGCGCCCACACCAGCGGAAATGCCAACGGCCACATTGAGGATGTAGTCCAGCATGAGCGAAGCGCCTGCAAGCAGGCCGATCCGTGCGCCCAGATTTTCCGTGGCTACGGTGTAGGAACCTCCTCCGGTGGGATAGGTCGCGATGGTCTGCCGGTAAGAAAAATAAACAATGCCAAGAAGAACAATAATGGTCAGGCTGATGGGAACAATGTAAGCGACGCCTGCTAAAGCGAGAGGCATCAGAAGGGTCAGCGCTGCCTCAGGCCCGTATGCCGCGGAGCTGAGCGCATCGAGACCAAAGATGGGAATTCCCGCAAGAGGCCCGATTCGCTCCTTGGAATCTTCGTCAGAGGACAGAGGACGGCCAAACAGAATATCCAGAATTGACTTCCGTTCTGGAGGCGTTACGGTTTGTTCTTTCACTGGCAAGCTGCGAACCCCTGGATTAGATGCCTTCTCTGAGTCACAGACCAGCTCTCATGAGCGATGAGCTTTCCGTGCAATTCTGCAGCCGTCACATTGTACGGCTGTGCGCACGGCAGCAGCATCGCCTGAAGCAGAAAGAGTTTCGCTTATTCGCTGTGAGGGATTGAAATGATGGAGGCGCGGGTCGGAATCGAACCGACGCATAAAGGTTTTGCAGACCTCTCCCTTACCACTTGGGTACCGCGCCCTGAGAGCCAAACACCGAAAACCCTCGCCAACAGCGAGGGTGAATGGAGCCTTGGGCGAAACTGGAGCGGGAGACGGGATTTGAACCCGCGACTTCGACCTTGGCAAGGTCGCACTCTACCACTGAGTTACTCCCGCTTAAGCGCCTAAACACATTATAGCGTGAAAATCGCAGCCGTGTCGCGCCTTTGAAGAGGCTCTTCTCTTTAAAACTATCCTCCAACGCTGACGCACAAAGCTGGCAGTCCTTCCGCTCTCCAGTCTGATTTTTTCTTTACTTGGATTCCCCAAACCCTAATGCCGCACCCACTGCGGATCTTCCTCAGGCGCCACAATCGAACCATCGCGCATGTGAATAACTCTGTCGCCGATCCTCGCTGCCTCAGGGTTATGCGTAATCATCAGGACAGTCTGCCCAAACTGCTGATTGGCGTCGCGCAGCATCTTCAGCACGACGTCCGAATTCTTCGAATCAAGATTTCCCGTAGGCTCATCGGCCAGCACAATCGCCGGCCCATTGATGAGAGCACGCGCCAGTGCCACACGCTGCTGTTCACCGCCAGAAAGCTCTGCCGGACGATGATCGAGCCGGCCGGCGATCCCCAACATGCCAGTCACCCGATCAAACAGCTGGCGATCCACACCGTCTTTGCCCGCGATCTCTCGCGCAATCTCAATATTGCCGCGAGCGCTGAGCGTAGGCAGCAGGTTGAATTTCTGAAAGACAAAGCCAATCTTCTCCTTGCGCATGGCAGTGCGCTCGGCATCAGAGAGCTGGGCAAAGTCGGCGCCGTCAATCACCACGCGGCCAGAAGTCGCACGCGTAAGCCCGCCAAGAATGTAAAACAGCGTTGACTTGCCGCTTCCTGAGGGGCCAACAATGCTGACGAACTCGCCCTTCTCTACAAAGAAGCTCACACCGCGCAGTGCGGGGACATCGACCTTGCCGATGCGATAAACTTTTGCGACGTTTTCAACCTGAATAATCTGGGCCACGGGTAAATTCTGATATTACCAGAGCGGCCCCGCATCAGACACAAGTCAAAGCACGGCAAAGCGCGACTTATTATTCTGTCGCTGCGCTCCAACCCGCTAAAGAGCGCATCTTCTGGGACGCTTTCTCCTGCTCCTGAATCGCGCAGCTCGGCGCGCTCAGGCCTCGCCACTTCAGCTCGTCAGTGGGTGTAGTCGTGAACTTCTTCTCGCCTTAATTGGCTGCAGCCTGCATCCGCGGCGGTTCCGGCACGTGTGCGCGTTTGGGGCCACGCTTTTTGATCAGCATAATTCGGATGCGTTCCAGCAATTCAATGGGCGCGTACATTCCTTTGGGAAGAAAGATATCGGCATGCGTGTCCTGGTCATAAGCGCGGATCTTGCCGGAAAAAAGAATCGTCGGCGTTGTCGAAGAAATTTCTTTGATCTTCCGCACCAGCGCGGCGCCATCAAGCCCTGGCATCTGCAGATCGCTCAGCACCAGGTCCACTCCACCTTGTTTGAAGGCTTCCAGCGCCTGATGCCCGTTGGTGCAGGTCAGCACGCGATAGCCGCGGGTTTCCAGCATGAGCTTCCGAATGGAAAGCGCTTGTTCGTTATCGTCAACACACAATATGGTTCTCTTTGGTCGCATCTTGCCCCCGGGAGTTTTTGCCCACGATTTTGTGGCGGCAAATCGTGAACTCTAAATTTTTTTTGGGCTGGAGAATTATTTCTCGTAAAGCGTGAAGGCATGTTAGGCCCACTGAGGTGAAGCTGTAAAGTGCACAACTCGCCAATAAGTGGAAAACTCTGTGGAAGATTTCAGTCAGCTGTGAATCGCCGCAGAAAAACGCGGCAAATAAACCGTTTCGCCGCTGCGCGTGGATTACAAAAAAAGTTCGCCGCGTATCACTTCTGTTGCATGTCCTCCCACGCGGACGTTGATGATCCTGTCGCCATCGCGCCCGGCGCTCAAAAAAATTCTGCTGCGCCGCTTCATCTCCACGCCTTGCTCCAGCAAAGTCTGCTGCTCCGGAGGAATCACGCCATACTTCACCGCCCAGGCGGCACACGGGCCGGCCGCTGAACCCGTAGCAGGGTCTTCGCCGTTATAGAAAATCATGCGCGCCTGCAGCCTGGCTTCAGGGTCAAGCGTTTCTCGCGACACAAAGTACAGGAACTTGGCGTCAGTCTTTTCAAGATAGGCCTTCATGTTTGACCATGTGGGAGCAAGCCGCTGCAGCACGGCAAGCGATTTCACCGGCGCCATCGCAAAGGCATTGCCGGTGCTGACGGTCTGAATCGGAACATCGGTGGCAATGTCATGGATGGACAACCCCGCAGCGCGGGCAATGTCTTCCAGAGAATGCTTCTGTCCAAATTCAGGATCACGTTGCGTCATCACGCCAAAGGGCAGGCCGTCGCGCGTGGAGAAGCGCACAGGAATGCGTCCGACATTCAGATCAAGCACAATCTCATCTGCCTTGCTTTGTTCAGCCGCAGCATTTCGCAATGCGCCATTTCGCAACGCGCCATTCCGCAAAACCATGGCCGTGCCCAGCGTCGGATGTCCGGCAAAGGGCAGCTCTTCATCCACGGTAAAAATGCGCACGCGCACGCCACGGTCTTTTTCCGTGGCCGCGTCGCGCGGCACAATGAACGTTGTCTCTGAAAGGTTCATCTCTTTGGCCACGGACTGCATCTCGGAGTCGCTGAGGCCGCGGGCATCAGTAAAAACGGCAAGCTGGTTCCCTTCCAGCGGAACTGAGGTAAAAACATCAACGGAGATGAAAGAAAGACGGCGCTTTGGGTTTGACATTGGATTCACCGGAATCTACTCTCAAGAATTGCCAGGATGGCCGGAATAGCCTGCGAAGGCAAATTCAAATGCTAACGACGAAATGATATTTTTGCTAACACACCTCATGGTCCACTCAGATCTTCAATTGTCATTTTGGGCAATTTTGGCATTTCCTTTGTGTTCCTCTGTGTCCTCCGTGGTAAAAATATTTTCCTTTCTATGAGGGCTCTCCGCAAATTTCTCCAGCGCACGCCTTTTTATGGCGCTTACAAGGCGCTCGGCCACTACCCTGACTACTGGTACTGGAAGCTGCGCGGTGAGCCTATCCGCTCTCCGCACCTGCTCAAGCAGCGCACCGTCCGCGACTACGCCCGGCGATACGGACTGCGCGTGCTGGTTGAAACCGGCACCTATTACGGCGAGATGGTGGCTGCCATGAAAAATCATTTTGCGGAAATTTATTCCGTGGAATTTGATTCGGCGCTCGCCGCACGCGCCGCAAAAAAGTTTGCCCGCTGGCCGCACATCCACATCCTGGAAGGCGATAGCCAGATCGCCGTGCCCGAACTGCTGAAGTCGCTCACCCAGCCGGCGCTCTTCTGGCTCGACGCCGGCTATTACGGCTGGGCCGGCCTGCAGGGTGACAAGCAGCGCCTGACCAGCGAACTCGACTCAATCCTGCGCGACTCGCGCTTCACCCACGTCATCCTCATGGACGACGCCCGCGGCCTCAACGGCCAAAACGGCGCGCCGACTGTGGAACAATTGAAGCAAAGGATTGAAACAGATTTTCCCGGGCGGAGCGTGGAGGTGAAGTACGACATTTTGCGGATAACGCCTTGTCCCGAGCGCAGCGAGGGACCCTTTTAGCTATCAAGCCATCCGGGCCGCGAGGCTCTTCGAGACAATGGCTTACTGCTTGCGCAAATGAATTGCTGTTTGTTCCTGAATTATCACCGTCATCTCCACCAAAAATTGGGTTATATACAGTTTCAAATATTCTTAAAGTTCGTCCTCCCGACGCCCTTAAAACAAGCGCATGCATTCGCGGCTCCCCATTCGACATTGACGAGGCGAACAAAATACGATATATTCCAGAATCATGCCTGAGATCGTCGCGCCTGCCGTTCCCATCAACTACGCCGCCGTCCTCGCCGATATGGAAGCCAAGCGCGCCCAGCTTGACTCAGCCATCGCCGCCATGAAAGTTCTCATGGAGCAAACCGGAGTCATGGCCGCAACCGTGCCGCCGGTTCCTCGTATCGCCAGCCTCTCTGAGGTGCCGTCCAATGCATTCGTCGGCCTCAGCACCTCTGAGGCCGTGCGGATGTTGCTGGAGATGATGCAGCGCAGATTGTCCGTGCGGGAAATCTTACAGGGATTGCGGGCCGGCGGACTGAAGCCAAACAAATACCGCAACGTCTATGCCATCATGCGCCAGCGCGAGGCTTATAAGGCGGACATCATCAAGGTTGACCGGCAATGGGGTCTGGCTGAGTGGAACCCGGAGCTTCCTCCCCGCAGCAATCGCATACCTGCAAAAAAACAAAAATCCTGATGGAATCGTCATCCCGACTCCCGCGAGCAAGCGCAATCATCAGCTTGCGAATACCGGGTCCCACTCGCGCCGGTTTTGCGCGAGTGGGTGGGAGTAGGCCGAGGGACCTTGCGTTTCCCTGCACCTCTGCGGTGAATGATCTGGCTGAATGCTGATTGCAGATTGCTGAATGCTAAACTGGAATTACGCGGAAGCGCATGGGGTCCGGTGACCCTTCTGGTCTTCAAAACCAGCGAGAGTTAGCTCTGCTGGCTCTGGTCGGTTCGACTCCGACACGCTTCCGCCAAAGCTGTCCTCTGGCAAGTAACTGGATTTAGAAGCGTAAAGTCCAGCGGCTTTTCACCACCTTCGGCTTACCTGAGAAGTATAATCATCTTCTCCGATGCTTTGCAGCTAAAGGTGCATTATGTTCCGCAGAATGTTTTTCCTGGCCTGGGCGCTCCTGCTCTCCACCACTTTGGCCTTTGCTTCTCCGCAAGAACAAAAGGACCAGCAACAGCAGCAGGACCAAAATGAAGACAAGCAGGGCAAGCAGAGTAAAGACGATGACAAGTTCTACCACGGCACCGGCATCAATGATCTGAATGCGATCGGCAGTCGCAATGTGGGTTGCAATCGCGGGCTATTCAACTGGTACAGCCTGGATTCGCAGGTCAAGATGGGCCAGGAATTTGCGCAGCAGGTGGAGCAGACGTCGCACCTGATCAAGGACCCGGTGGTGAACGAATATGTAAACCGCCTGGGACAGAACCTTCAGCGCAATTCCGATACAAAGCTGCCATTCACCATCAAGATTCTGGACGTTGAAGAGCCGAACGCTTTCGCGCTGCCCGGCGGCTATATGTTTGTGAACGCCGGCACTATCCTGCTTGCCGACGATGAGTCAGAGCTGGCGGGCGTAATGGCGCATGAGATCGGGCATGTGGCGGCGTGCCATGCGGCGCGCGGCCAGACACGCGGAACTCTGGCGCAATTGGCGATGATCCCCGTGGTGATCATGACGGGAGGCATCGCGGGAATCGGCGTGAGTGAAGCCGCGAACCTCGGAATTCCAGCGGCTTTCAGCAAGTTTAGCCGCGGGTTTGAGGCGCAGGCGGATTATCTGGGCGTCCAGTACACGTACAAGGCCGGCTACGATCCGAATGGCATGATCAACTTTTTTGAAAAGCTGCAGGCGCTGGAGAAGCGGCGTCCCGGATTTGCCATGAAGCTTTACGGCGACCATCCGCAGACGCCGGACCGGATCTCGAAATCGCAGCATGAGATTGGCACAATCCTCCCGCCGCGCGATCAATACATCATTGATAGTTCGGATTTTGAGCAGGTCAAGAAGCGGCTGGCGCTGATCATGAAACATAAAACGCCGCCTGACAGTAAGAGCAAAGAGAATCCGGACTTGCGCCGCAGCGCTGACGATAAGAACCCGGATAAAAGCGATGATCGGCCGGTGATCAAGCGCAATCCCGGCAACAAGTAGCAGCTATTTCTTAACGGTCACGTTAAACCGCGACTAAAACTTCTACAACAACTGGCTCGGCTCTCGCGCACTTCTAGCAAGTTTGCCTGAATGTGCTGCGAGCAGCAGATCAGCTAGCGGGACAAATCAATGTACAACTCACCTCTTAGGTCATCCATCTAAGCAGGCCAGAGCAGCCGTATGTGTATCCGGCATTCTTGAGATTGTGGGACGCGGCCACTAAAGACAGAGAGGCGCTATGTTCGGCGATGTCAGTAAGGTCGGAGCGGAGCTGCGGCCCGGCGATCATTGTCCACAAAGCGGACTGTACGAGGCGGTACATCAGGAGCATCGCCCGCCCCACAAAATAGTGGTTCTAATCGGAGACGTTTTTCCGCCGTGCCGGCAGTGCGGTCAGGCTGTTCGTTTCCGCTTTCTGATGGAAAGCACAAGCCAACCGGTAAGAGCTCGCGCCCGGGCTGCACATCGGCGCAGCAGCTGCTGATTCTTCTTGCTTCAGCTGAGCTAACTGCTAATTGCTCAAATGCACGTTTGGTTCGGCTTCAGGCGCGACAATGCCTTCAGGCAGGCGGCCGCCGTTGTACTCCATGAGGCGGTTTTTCCACTTGAGAAAATCAGTAATGGTCTGCGGCTCTATTCGCACCTCCACACGCCGCAGGCTGGCCAGCAGCAAGTTCATCTCACGCATCAAGCCGTTTTGGCTGCGCTGGCTCTGGCGGCAAGGCTTAACGGCAAGCCGCACCTCGCGGCCTTTGCATTCCAGCAAGCCCCATTTTGGTGGAAGCTCGTGCGCGGCGATGAGGCCCTGCCGCGCCAGGTAAAAGCGCTCACATCCCATGGCCAACTCGGGATTTTTGCGGAAAGGCTTTTCCCGTTCAGCGAAGAAATCTGCGCGGGAAATCTTGCACTCCACAACCACGGAGCGGCACGCGCCCTTCCAGGCGATAACGTCGGGTGTTTCCCCGCCGGCGCATGACTGCTCTGATAACACAATGCCACAACGATACCGGGTTCGAAGCCACTGCTCGGCAAGACGGACGAGCTGCTGATGGGTCATGAAGAAGTTGTAACTCAGAATCACGCGAAGGAGAAGTGGTTTGCGAGTTTCTCTTTCATAAAAAAACACGGAGGCAACACCTCCGTGTTTTTCTCCTGAATATTTTGTAAACCTTACCTGCCTTGGCTCGCCGGCGGAACAATGCCATTCATGCGCAGGTACTCCACCATCTGGCCATATTCATCAGCATCATGGATGACCGCTCCTGAAGCGACGAGCAATCGCGGCTGTGTACCGCGGAAAGAGGGCACTTGCTCCAGCGCATTCTCCGGTGTGATTGTCTTAGCGGCGCGATGCCCCACCGCAAACGAGTCTTTCAGGAATTGGATGATCTCGGCTTTGGTCTTCAGTTCGTCGGGGCCATTCGTTCCCTTGATGTTATCCGGCAGCTTTTCTCCAGTCACTCGGCTCCAGAAGAAGAAGTTGGCCGCGCCAGTGTGCTTGAGCAATTGCGCAAACGTCCGAACGTCCTTGTATGCGGCGCCGGGAATGTTGAGCGAAGCGGGAGTGAAATTGTATTTATCTTCCGGCATGGCCTCAGCCACGTCGAGCACGTTCTTCTCGTACTGGCTCACCTGGCGGTCAACCAGTGCTGAAAGAGTTGTTATCGGGGCTGGTGTAGCTTGCGCCTGCGCGGCGGGCGTAGCGGAAGGCGCAGGAGTTGCTGGTTTGGAGCCACCCTGCGCCAGCGCGCCGGTGGCGAAGCTCAGAACAACCAGCAGGCACAACATTCTCAAATATTTCATCAGTGATCTCCTATGGATTTCTGCCCGGAAAAGATATCACGAGCACGCGATTTTATGCTCTGTCGTAAGTTGGCGTTTGCTGTCACGGCTGAAGCGCGCTAACTTAGTTTTGCGAATCTATGTAGGTGCCAGAGGCCTCGTACCACGAACCTGGCTCTTCACGAGCTTTGCTTGTGATACGAGGCCTTTTATATTTCCCCGCTACTGGTTCCCTCTGCTGGCCGGCGGAATAATTCCATTCATGCGCAGGTACTCCACCATCTGTCCGTAGTGATCAAAAGCATGGCCGACGGTGAACGTCGCCAGAAACAGCTTTGTCACTTGCCCCTGGCCAAATGGGCTGGGCAGCATTTCCATGGAAGTTTTTTCTGTTATGGTTTGGACTGCTTTGTGGCCCAGCGCAAATGAGTCCTTCAGATACTTCACGATCTCCGCTTTCGTCTTGAGGGACGAAGGGCCATTGTCATTGGGAGAGTCGGCCGGAAGCGGCGACTTGTCGCCCGTGATGGGCCCCCACAGCACGTAATTGGTTGAGGCCACGTGCTTCACCTCTTCAGCAAAAGTGCGCACGCCTTTGTATTCACTGCTTGGGATATTGAGGCTGGCGGGTGAAAAGTTGTATTTGTCTTCCGGCATCGCTTCGGCCGCGCTCACAAATTCTCTTTCCACAATGCTGATTTCGCGGTCAATCACGGATGCCATTGTCGGCGGTGGTGCGGGTGTTGCCGCAGGCTTGGCTGGGGTCTGTGCCACAGCGCCCGCAGCAGTGATCAGCAGTCCTAACATGCAAAGTATTCTCAACTGGTTCATTATTTTCTCCTCTTCTCTCATTTCAAGAATTGCTTGATGGCTGCAAACGATACCACGGCGCCAGCAGCAGGCTGGCAATTAGTGCCACTGCGGCGGCAGTCAGCGCGAACTGTACACCTGTTCCTGAACCCACGATTCCCCAGGCCGCACTCCCCAAAGCCAGGCCGCCCTGCAGGACCAATACGTACATCGAGATGACGCGTGCCCGTACCCAGGCAGGCGCAGCGGTTTGCGCGGAGACGTTAAGCGTAGCCAGGTTGCTGATCCAGCCAAGGCCGGCAGCCGCACAGCAAATTGACGCCACAGTGAGAGTGCTTGCGCGCACTAGTCCGCACAATGCAACGGCAAAGATCAGGGTCGCACTCAGGATCACGGCATCGGGCGAGAGCCGCCGCCGGGCCAGTGCCAGCGCCGCCGCACCGATGAGCGCTCCGGTCCCGAAAAAGGCCAGCATGCCGCCAAAACCTTCCGGGCCAAACTTGCTGGCGATAAGCGGCAGCAGCGCCAGAAACGCGCTCGCCGGCAGAGAAAATCCAAGAGTGCGCATCAGCACGGCACGAATACAAGGTTCCTGCCGCGCATAGCGCAGGCCAATGGCAATCGCGCCTTTAAATGTTGTGGTTCCGTTCTCGTGGTCAGCTTTTGCCGGCTTCCAGTTATACAGAAAAAGAATGACGCCGAAAAAAGAAACGGCGTTGATCAGGAAGGCGCGTCCTGAACCTGTAGTGGTTCCCTGGCAGGTGGCAATCACCAATCCGCCAAGCGCCGGGCCAACCGCGCGGGCAATGTTGAAGCCCGCTGAGTTCAGCGCCACTGCAGCTGGCAACTTAGCGGGTGGAACCAGATCAGGCGTAAGCGATTGCCATGCAGGATCATTCATCACCGCGCCAACGCCGAGCAAAAATGTAAAGACCAGCAGGATCTGCGGTGTGACCGTATGCGTGAGCGTCATGATTCCGAGGATCGCAGCAGCGGCCACCATGGAACTTTGCGTGAACAGAAGAAACTTGCGGCGATCCATAATGTCCGCCAGCGCGCCAGCCGGCAGTGCGATCAAAAAAACCGGCAGGCTCACTGCCACCTGAACAAGCGCAACCCACAGCGGAGAGTTCGTCAGAGAGGTCATCAGCCAGCCGGTGGCAACCGTCTGCATCCAGCTTCCGGTGTAAGAGATCACGGCGGCAATCCACAAGCTGCGGAAGAGCGGCTCCCGCAATGGGGAAAGGGCTGAATGATGTGCCGGGGTTAGCTGGACCGTGGCTGGGCTTTCCATGGGACTAATGGGCCTCGAGGACATAACAAATCATTGGACTGCCTCTCCCACCGTATTGTGAGCGGACGCGCCGGAAAAGGGCCATTCCTTGCGCTGCCATGATCGCGCCAGGAACAGCAGCATGCCAATAACGGCGATCACCAGGCCAAAGCGTACTTCTTTAATCGAAGGGCGCACAAAAAGAATGTAAATAAAGCCGGCCAGCGCCAGAAACGCCGGAATGGGATAAAGGTACATGCGAAAAGGCCGCGGAAATTCCGGATGTCGGGCACGCAAAATCAGCAGCCCAATCACCTGCATGAGAAATTGCACCATGATCCGAATCACTACCAGAGCAGCAATCACCTGCGCCAGGCTGAACAGGCAGGCAATAATGGCAACGCCGCCCAGTGTGATCAGTGAAACATGCGGAAACTGGTGCTTGCGATGAAGCTTTCCGAAAATCGGGAAAAAGTTATTGTCAGCCGCGGCAGCATAAGGTACGCGCGAGTAACCCAGCATGAGCGAGAAGACCGAAGCGAAGGCGGTCCATATAATAAGGAACGCCCCAAAGGTGCCGGCCCAATTGCCAAAGGTGCGCTGCAGGACGGTTGCGGCAACATAAAACCGGCTTTCTGGCGTTGCAGCCTGCTGCAGCTCCTGCCACGGCATCACGCCAAGAATGCTGATGTTCATCACAATGTAAAGCGCTGCCACCATCACAATGGAATAAATGATGGCGCGAGGAATGTTGCGCTCCGGCTGGCGGATCTCCGCGCCTAGAAAGCAGACATTGTAATAGCCCCAATAATCATAGGTGGCAATCAGCATGGCGGCGCCTAGGCCAAGCATGAAGTCGCCCGGGCGTGAGAATGCGCCTGCAGGAAAGCTGAAGGCGCGCGTCGCGCTGAAGTGCGTGAGTCCGGCGATGATCACCAGCAGGATCGCGCCGATCACGCCGGCTGAGAGATAACGCGCCATCTTTCCGATGATCGCAATGCGGCGATAGAGCAGCGCAATGGCGGCGAGGCAGCTCAGCATGGCAATGAACGTTCCATTCGTGATCAGTAGGCGGAATTCCAGTTTGCCCAGAAATGAAAGGCCGGGAAGCCCGAAGGAAAAGTTTTGGTCGAGCAGAACGCTACCCAGCGATGGCCAGACATAGGCGGCATAGCGCGCGATGCCGAGACACCCGGAAGCGATAGAGAGCGGCGCGCTGAAGATCAACTGCCAGACAAAGAGGAATGACATGAGCCGCCCCAGCTTTTGCGCGCCGTAACTCTCCTTTAAATATTGGTAGGATCCGCCGGCCTGCGGCATGGAGGCGCCCAGCTCTGCCCAGACCAGGCCGTCGCACATGGCGAGCAGCGCGCCCAGTATCCAGCCAATCATCGCCTGCGGGCCGTGCATCGCCTGGATAATGAAAGGAATGGTCACAAACGGCCCCACGCCGATCATGTCAATCATGTTCAGCGCCGTGGCTTCGCGCAGCCCGACCTCGCGGGTCAGTGTGGGCTGCGTGTTTTCTGCGGGCAGGCTCATTGATGTCCTGCGCTTACCAGGTTTACAACAAAGCTGGGTGCCCCATCCTTTGCGCGCTCTTTGCGCAAAGGGTGGGATTCAGCCGATGAGCTTCCTCCATGTCCTGCGCTTACCAGGTTTACAAAAAGGCGAATAGCTCCCGGCACGCCTGCCGGAAGCTGGCGGGAGAATCCGTACGCTGAATAAATGTAAATCCCCTTTCCGTAACGCGCCAGCAGCAGGCCGCCTTTCTGCGGCGGCTCGCCGGGATCGTTTGAAGAAAGCAGCGGCTTGAATTGCGGGTCCCATTGCGACATGAAATAAAGACCACGCTCCTGCACCCAGCCATCAAAATCTTTCCCGCTGATCTTGTTCGGCCAATTGAAGACCTGATCTTCCGGCGCAAGAATCTCTACCGGCTGCTCTTCCACGGTGACGCGCACATTGGCCGCAGTCGCGGGGAATGGTGTGTAATGGCCGTCATTAAACAGGCCGACTGATTGGTTGTACTGGACAATCAGCGTGCCGCCGCGATTCACATAGTCGAGCAGGCGGCGATTATGCTCGCGGATGTCCGTCCGCGTGTCATAGGCGCGAATGCCCACCACGATCGTCCCGTAGCGGCTCAGATCGCCCGTAGCAAGTTCTTGCGGCGTGATGAGCGTGGTGTTCAGGCCAACGCTTTGCAGGACCGAGGGGATCTCATCGCCCGCGCCCATGATGTAACCGATTCTCAGTTGCGGAGGCAGCTTCACATCCACGGCCTGCACTTTTTCCGTCGCCGGCCGATACGCAGGATAAGAATCGAGATCGGGGCGCGTAATGATCTTGAATCCCTCGGCGTATTCCTTGCCGTTGTATTCGGCGCGGGCTGTCACTTTATAAGTACCTTCGTGCAGGTTCTGCGGCGTGACCTGGAAGCTGTAATTGTTCAAATCGCCATCGTGGTCGAGATCAACGGCAATCTCTGCGGGCTCAACTTTCCACCCCGATGGCGTCTCAAGCCTTAATTTTGCGTGCACCGGCGTCTGCACGTTGCTGCGCACGCTTACCCCAATCTGTGACGCGCGTGCAGTCCCAACAGGCGCAACCACCACGGGGGACGTCAGCAAAACGGAGATCGGCGGGCCGACGATGAGCGGGCGTTCGGATTGGCCAAGCGTGGGATCCACGAACTTGATTTTGGCCACGGCATGTGCATCAACGCCAAACCCAGAATCAGTTCGGATCGTCATTACAGCGCTGATTGGGTACGGTCCAAAGGGTATAGTGAGCAGGCCTGTCGTACCCTCCAGCTTGTAAACGGTTTCTTTTTCAGGATCGTTGCGCGTCCAATAGGGACGCGTGTATTGGGCATCATCTGCAACGGTGATCTTCCATTGCGCGGAACGGCTCTCACCGGGATTAACCGGCTTGGCGCTTTGGACTTCAGTCGCATTGACCGCGGAGCTCTGCAAACCATGCTCGGTAAGTAGTGCGGTCATCCCCAGATTGAACGGCAGTTTTCCACGGTTATACAGCCTGGCAGTCACCGTGAACGATTGCGCCGGCGTAGCCAGGCTGATCGTCTGCTCCATGCGCGGAAAATAGGATGGCCCAGGCGGCGGGCCAGGTGGATCGAGAGTAAGCTCCAGCGCCACACCAAGGGCTTCAAGTGCTGCTTGCCGGAATTGTTCCTGCTTGGCCTGTAAAGAAGCCAGAAGATCACGCTTGGCGTTCGCGGAGAGTTGAGAACTTTTCACGTCTTTGATCAGATTGCTGACTTCACGATGACCGGCAATCAGCTCCGGCGCACACTTCGAAGGATCATCGATCGAAAAAGACTTGCTCGCCGCGTCAACGTGTCTCTGCAATGATTCGAGCGCGGGCTTCAGAAACGGCGCTTTGGATTCTTCAGATCCGAGTCGTGCAGCCAGTCCCACCAGCGAAGTATCCATTCCATCAAAGAAATCCTGCTCGTGTCCGCTCGGCTTTGGCAGCGTCGAATCGGTCAGCTTGTAATAGGTATAGCGCGGCCCCGGAGGCACGCGAATCCCCCCAGTTCCCTGCGAAGTCTGGTGCGCCAGACCTTCGAGCGCAAACTGCACGTAAGACATTCCCAGCAGCGGAGAATATTCGCCGGTGTTGAGCTTCACCGTGTAATCTTCATCGGCCACGTTGCCGCCCGAGAACATGCGTGGCGGATTGCCGACGTACAGCTTCTTCGGCTGCCAGGGCAGCAGGCCTTCTTTGATCTGCTCAGGAAATTTATTGGGATCGCCCGCAGCGCGGAACGCCTCAACCGTCAGCAGCGCCGACGCCTGATGATGCGCGTGGCCGTCGCGGCTGGTGCCGCTGAAGCGGGCGATCAGCACATCCGGCCGAAAGATGCGGATGGCACGGACCATGTCACCCAGAGCCACGTCAGGGCCATGCCATTTGCTCAGGGTCTCTTCCACGGTTTTGGAAAAGCCGAAATCGGTGACGTGGCTGAAGCGCTGCTCCACGCCGTAATATTTGTCGGCCTCAAGCAGCTCGAGCGTGCGCAGGATACCAAGCTCGTCTGAGCTCTCCGTGCCGAACTTGTTCTGGCCGCCTTCGCCGCGCGTGATGGTAAAAAGCAGAACCTCCGCGCCCTTGCCGCGCGATTCCAGCGTGAGCATGCCGCCATCTTCATCGTCAGGATGGGCGGTGGTTTGCATGATGCGCGCGGTGGTCTTGAGCTTGGTGAGGAGCTGCGCCAGGTGCACCACGCCCTGGTCTTGAGGCAGAGGACGCGTGTCTGACTGCAGCCGGACGGTAAAAGCCAGGATGATGCAGGCGCACGCCAGCGCCTGCCGGATGAGCTTTGGACGCATGCTGACCATTGTCGCTGTTAGACGGCGTGAAGGGCAATCCGGGTGCAACTTTGTTCAGAAAAAAGCATCCTGGCAAGAAAAAGCAGATTCCCTCGCTCCCACGGGAAGGACAAGTCTCAACTGGTCTGGCACCTGTTATTTTCTCTTGTGCCCGTCTTGCTTCCACCCTATGATGTAGCTCTTCTTATGACGTGCCGGGGCCCACGTTTTTCTCTGCTATTGATGGTAATTCTGGCTGTCGCCTGGGTGTTGCCACTGCAAGCAGAGGACGAAGCAATCAACCGGGCTTTTGCGGCGGCGCCCTTTGATGAATGGGCACAGCAAGGACATCACACCGAGATCCCGTGGAAAGTTGATATCAGGCCTTTTGGGCTTTCACTACACCAGCGGCCGCGGGCGTCTGTGGGAATCGAGCTGAAAAGGCGGGAGTTGGCAAAGCGTCCGCCCAATGACCGCTTTCTGATTCTGCTGCAGGTATCGAATGCTGCGGGAGAGCGGTTCCGCGATTTCACTGTTTTTCAGATGAAAGAGTTTGGCGAGAGCAAGAAAGGTGAGCTTGACCTGACCTGGTACATGTATGTGCTGCCCGGGGAGTATCGCGCCACGGTAATGCTGGTGGATATCGGCAGCGGTGAGCACAATGTCACGCAAAGCGGGCTGCGAATCGAGCCGCTAAAAGATGACCCGCTGCCGGACTTGTGGGCGGGTCTGCCGCCTGTCGAATTTCTTGATCTGCAACTGCACGGGCCAGATCAGTTGTTTCGCTCTGATATTACAAGCAAGCTCCATCTGCCGCTGGCAACGGAGCGTCCGGTGCGAATGGAAATTCTGGCGGACGTGACCGCCTCCGACCTCTTCCACGGCTCCACGTGGTTTTACAACCGCTATCTTGGAGTGGCGTTGCCGCTGCTAAAAACGCTAAGCCAGATCGAGTTGGAACGCGGCTCGATCGATGTTGCAATGCTTGATTTGCGCAAGCATGCAGTCACGTTCGAGCAGGACAACGTCAAAGAGCTGGACTGGAAGCGGGCCAAGGCAGTGCTTGCGCCGGAAAACGGCCCGGGAGCAATTGACATCCAGGCTCTCTCGCGAAAGCGGGAAAGCCCTGCGTTCCTGCAGGACGAGTTGCTGCGCCGGCTCAACGCGCAAGAGACGTCGCCCGATGCGCCGCTGCACGTGTTTGTGATCATCGGCAGCCCAATGGATTTTTATTCCTTCCGCGACCTGCCGCATCTGCCGCCCGGCTCAGAAGAAAAGTGCGTGGTCTATTATCTGCAGTTCGAGCTTTGGAATACCGCGTACGCAGATGGAGCGATCGGGAATGTGCGCAAGATGCTCAAGCCGCTGCCGCTGCGGGTCTTCAAGGTGCGCACCGCACTGAGCGTGCGGCAGGCGCTGGCAAAAATTTTGGACGAAGTAGGCAGAATGTAACGGGCTTAACCTTTCGCCGATTGCCCAAAAATTTCCCTTACCTTCTCCAGTAATAAGGCAGGATTTTCAGCTGAGTCAAGGCAATGATCTGCGCCAGCCAGCCGTGGCTCGTTCGGGCGAAGCAGCGCCAGGACCGGCGTATCGCAAATGACGCGCAACTCTTTAACCAGCTTCTTCCGCTCTTCCAGCGGAATGCTGTGGCCTACCATGATGAGATCGAACGAGGTGGCCCTGCATGCATTGAGGACTTCCGAAATCTTGAGGAAAGAAAATACCTGATACCCGGCACGAACAAGAAGGATCTCGCGAGTTTTTAAGAGACTTGCGTCATAGGCAACAGAAATAATCCGAAAGTTCTGCTTTGCGGTAAGTGCCGTAGATTTCAAATCGGGCTGCTTCACGATCTCAAAATTCGTTTTACGGCTGCCGGCGCGGCCCGGCTTTTTGTCGTCCATATCTAGTAAGGCTATGTTAGCGGCAAATATACGTGGAAAATCTTTAAAACATCCAAAATGGCCGAAAGAGGCATCAAACTATTTTTACGTTCTTGTAGAGTACGTTAACAGATGATAATATTCGCATGCTGTACGATAATTATACGATTACGGAGAGGAGAGTAAGGCAGTGGCAAAGAAGTCCTCAGGACCGTTCAAGCCGAGCTTTGAGAGCATGCGACAGATTGACGTTCCCCAGAGCCACAATGGAAAGCATCGCAAAATCGTCACGGCGATCCTGGAAGATCTGGAACACCTGCAACACGGCGAGGCCGTGAAGGTCCCCCTCAAGATGCTGGGCGATACCAAAGAAAACGTGCGTGCCGCCCTGAGCCGTGAAAGTAAGAAGCGCAAGCTGGCGGTTGCCACAGCGGCGGATATCGAGCACTTGTATATATGGCCTGGCGGGCAGTGAAGAAAATCTAGCGGGGAGAGCGCTGGTACGTGCTTTCTGCCGGCTTGTTCAGCTGATTGATCATCTCTCTAACGGCCCCGGCATGCTCTCCCGCAGGCTCATATTCCAGATATTTGTTCAGCGCCTCCGTAGTGCCGGGTGGCACCGCATATCTGCCGTGTTCAACGTGTCCCTGGCCAAACAAGATCACAGCTTTAATATAGTAGGCGCCGGCCATCCTGGAGTCGGAGGAGATGGCATGGTCACAGGCAGTTAAGGCATCCTGAAAATGCTTGAGATTGTAATCTGTAGCGCAGAGATTGAAGTAAGGCATTGCCGGATAGGGCGCTGACTCCGCGGCCCGCGCAAAGATGCCTGTTGCGTCCTCATATTTCTTGAGCTGGACCAGCAGATTGCCTTCCGCGTTGAGCATCTGCCCAAGCCCGATCCTGGTTCGTGCTGCATCCGGTTGTTTTTCAAGGGCCTTCTGCGCCGCCGCAGAGCCTTTTTCATAGGCATCAATTGCATCCGTGGTCTTGTTGTCCGCAGTGTAGATTGAGCCGAGGGCCTGATATGGCTCCCACTGTCCGAGATCGTCCGCAACCGCCTGATTGCATTTTTCCACGGCTAGATCGGCCTTTCCGTAGTTCATCAGCGTACTACACGCGCGCAGGTGCGCTATGTAAGGATGCGGATAGGTGGCAGCCGCTTTGTCATAAAGCGCAACCGCCTCGTCAGCTTTTTCCAGCCGGTTGTAACAATCCGCCTCAGCCAGCAGCATATCGCCGATTGTGGTAAGCGCGTGGTCCGTATCGGTAGCGTTTGCCAGAGTTTTGCGCGCCACCTCTACTCCTTTGGCATAAGCCTGCACAGCTTGTTCATAATGCATTTGGTTGGATTGCAGCGTGCCAAGGTTCTGGTAAAATTCCCAGCGCTCAGTATCGAGCTTGATCAGCTCTTCAATAAGGCTGGTGGCGGCAGGCCAGTCCTGCAGCTCCAACTCAGCGTGATAGCGCACGATCAACCGGTTGATTTTTGCGGCATTAGCATTCTCCTGCCGGATCAGCTCAAGCTGTTCTTTGCTCTTCTTTCCGGCAGCCAGGTTGGTTCCACCGCCCGGTTCTACGGGGCCGCGATACACCGTGGATAAGTCCACGTTCAAAATGTTTTGCGAGCTGGGATCAGCAGGATTGCCGACAATTTTTTTACCTGAATAGAGATGAGCGCCGTCCGGACCTGTGATCTGGACATCATAAACCCCGTACTGGACACCCACCATCGTAAATGAACCTTTTTTGTCGCTCTTGATTGTGTAAGTCCTGCCGCCGCGCTCCCTCATCTTTGGCGTTTCTGACCGGCCGCCGGGGAGTGCATTGATGTCTTCATCAACAATGCCGATGCCCTTATAAACAATCTGCGCCCCGGCCAGAGGCTTGCCTTCGCGATCGAGAATTTGCCCGGAAACGGTCGTCAGCGGCTGCCAGAGGAGAGCCGCGACGATGAGGAAAATATGCATCCCAATCTCAGATTGTACCCCTGCAGTAACATTCTTTTAACCTGGCATTAAACAGACTTTCACCTTTCCATTGCATGCCGCTCCTATAGTTTCTGGCGGGAAATACCAATGAATAAAAGGAGCAATAATGCAACTGGCAAAGTCTCTGTGTCTGTCACTGGCGGTAGCCTGCCTGTTTTTTCCTTCGGTCAAGGCCAACGCCCATAACAATGACGATGGTCCTCACGTAAAGCACGTTCTGTTAATCAGCGTTGACGGCATGCACGCGCTTGACCTTACGAACTACGTCGCAGCACATCCTAATTCAACTCTGGCACTTCTCAGCTCTCAGGGAAAGACTTTTACTAACGCTTCAACGCCGTTTATCTCTGATTCATTTCCCGGCCTGGCGGCGCTGGTGACCGGCGGCTCTCCGGTCACGGCAGGACTCTGGTATGACGTGAGCTATAACCGCAAGCTCTCACCGCCCAAGCAGGCCGGCGCAAGTCTCTGTCCGGGAACCGTGGGCACGGGGTTTGGATACGATGAGGGCGCTGACCTGGACCAATCGCGCCTGGATGCGGGCGGCGGCATCAATCCTGACGCTTTGCCGCGCGATCCTGCGCAGGGGTGCAAACCGGTGTTTCCGCACGAGTATCTGCGCGTGAACACCATCTTCAACGTAGCGCGCGAAGCCGGCCTGTACTCCGCCTGGAGTGATAAACATCCTTCTTATGAATGGGTGAACGGGCCCAGCAACCATGGCACGAATGACTTCTTTGGCCCGGAGATTAACTCTGCAGTGGTTCCGCTGACAACGCCTCCATTCGACGTCCCGCGGTGCCACACCATTCCCGATCCTGCTCACACCGCAGACTGGACCAAGAGCACTCTGAACGTTACCTGCTATGACGAAATCAAGGTCAATGCCATCCTGAACCAAATTGATGGATTTACGCATGACCGCAGCCGGCGCGCGCCGGTGCCGGCGATTTTTGGCATGAACTTCCAGGCCGTCAGTGTGGGCCAGAAGCTGAAAGGCGCAGGCTACCTGGACGTGCTGGGCACGCCTTCCGCGGCCCTGGCCAGCGATCTTGATTTTGTTGATCAGTCTCTGGGACGCATGGTGAGCGAACTGAAGAAACAAGGCGTGTTTGACGATACCCTGATCATCATCGCCGCCAAGCACGGCCAGTCGCCCATTGACGTCCAGAAGCGTACCCCCATTAATGACGGTCTGCCGGCTTCGATTGTTGGCGCCCAATATGCGTTCGACATCTCTGATGATGCTTCTCTGATCTGGCTGACTGATCCGTCATTTACCGCCGGCGTGGTGGCGAATTTGAGCACACCGGCCAACCAGGCTGCTTTGGGTATCCAGGAGATTTTTGCGCTGCAGTCGATGGCCAACAAATTCAATAGCCCGCTGAATGATGAACGCACTCCGGACATCCTGCTCAAGGTCAATACCGGCGTGATCTTCACCACCGGCAGCAAAATCGCTGAGCATGGCGGCATGAATGAGGACGACGTTCACACTGCTCTGCTGCTCTCCATGCCGGGGATGAAAGCCCAGAAAATCAAGACTCCAGTGCTCAACCAGCAGGTTGCGCCCACGATCTTGAGGGCGCTGGGGCTGGACCCGAACGCTCTGGATGCAGTTCGCAAAGAGCAGATACAGGTGCTGCCGTTTGTTTTTGAAAGAGATGGAGACTAGTAGTTTGGTTTTTGGTTTGGGGGCCGGCAGAAAGCGCCGGCCTTTTTGATTTTATCTATCGGCATTCCGCCACGGGGTGGAGCAGGCCTTCAGGCCTGCGGTTTGGCTGCGGAGACAATCGGCTTTAGCCGCTGAGGTACGGGGTCAAATCTGAAAGCAGGATTGGCCGAGCTATATGGATACTCCTGCGGAGTTTTCGCCAGAAATTTCTTAACCGGATTTCTGCCAGATGTAATCCTGGAATTTTTGATACTCAATCGAATCTCTTATCCTGCGATCCACAAAGCTGGGTTGCCAGAATTCTCTTTTCAGTTTCAGGCCGTTGTTAACCTGAAAGGAGAATCCGCCTTTTACAAATTGCACCGCCCGCTCCAGGGTGATTCCTGTTGGAGTGATGATCAGATGAATGTGGTCGGGCATAACCACAAATTCATGCAAGAGATACTTCTTCTCGGCCCGGTAGTGCAACAGAACTTCGATGAACAGCCGGGCAATCTTTTCAACCTGCAACAGGCGCTTGCGTTCGAGCACATTGGCAGTGACAAAATAGGTGGATTCTGTTGTCCGGCCCCGGTAAGGAATGGCCATGGGTTACCTCAGCGGCTGAAGCCGAATCAGTTTAGCAGCTTTACCGCAGGCCTGAAGGCCTGCTCCACCCCGTGAGGGCGACGATTCTCGTCCTGAGGCGACAAGACCTTAGATTTCAATTGAAACATTCCCGAGTTATCGAGATGAAGGATGAAGGTCTGATTTTTGCAGTTTGTAGTTGATCAGCAGGGGCTCCCTCCCTTTCGAAAAGCTCAGGGGCGGGACTTCAGAAAAAGCTTCGGCTCGGGATGTTTAGAACGTAAACGCCAATCCACCCCTGACTGCGCGGGCTGACTGCACCATATAAACTGTGCGGCCGTCCTGGCCCTGCACAGGGAGATAACCCTGGGCAAGAAGGTTGCGGACGTCGAGGAGCGCATCCATTTTCGCGGGCATAAATCCACTGGGCAGCGGCTGTCGGATAAAGATACTGAGGTATGGATCGGTCTGGCCGGGCGAGGCGTTGAAGGCATCCACGGCAGAGAGCGCGTGGCCGCTGGTCCATTTATAGGAGGCGATCAGGCGCGTACCGGAGCCGGGAATCCGGCCGTAAAATTTTGTTCCAACGGAGTGTTCGCGCGTAGTGCCAAGGCTCTGGCCAAGAGTTTGCCAGAGGGCCGCAGCATCGGCGGATGAGACCACCTGCCCGGTGGAATAGTCAACGGTGGCGGTAAGGTCATCAGAGATTTTGCGCTGCACAACAACGCGCGCGCCGGTGCTGCTCACGCCAGGAGCATATCCGAAAGAGAACGTTCCTGAGTAAACATCTGGAAGAACGTCGTCAGAGTAGCTGGTAGGATCGCCTGCGCCGGTGAGCACCAGGTTGCGTACGCGATCGTAAAATGCGGCTACTTGAATACGCGTATCGCCCATGCGGCGTGAAACTGAAACTTCATGGTGCGCTGCGCGCTCCACTTCCGGATCGCCGTTGGCGAGGGCCATGCGTGGGCCGGACTCGCTGAGGTCAGCCGGCGCGGAGTCAAAGCCTTTCACGGCGCGCATGTCCGGCTCTGAGCTGGCATACCGGTATTCCACCACCATGTCAGGCGAAAGATGAACATCCACCGAGCCGCGAGGACGCAGAGCGGTTACGCGACCGGCGAACTGCATGGACTGCAGATCGGCGCCGTAATTCAGGTCAATAATTCCAGCCACCGTCATGTTGTCAGAGCTGCTCATCTCAATGGCTGAATAAGGCGAGTTGGGCACGGCTGCGCCGGGCGCAGCAAAATGACGATAAGTAAGGGTAAATGTCGGGCGCGATGAGTCGCCGAAGTCATGCGCGTATGAGGCGCGAATTACGCCGGTGGGATCGCCCGCGCTGGCGTTGATACTGCCGTTGAAGGAGAGTGTCCCGGAGGAAAAGATGGATTTCTCCAGGTTGAAGGCGGTCGTAACCTCGCCTGCGCTGCCAAAGCCGCCGGCTTCAGGACCGGCGATAAGAGCAACGCTGGCCTTGAGGGACTGATCGTCGCCGCGCTCTGACTTATTGTGCGAAACAACAACAAGTGAGTTGGGATTTTCGCTGTCCTTGTCCTTCTCCAGAACGCGCAGAATAGGCCGGTTAGCAGCGGAGCGCAGCGTCCAATGCCAGTCATCAGGCTCGTCGGCATCCGTGCGGCGGGCGGGCATGAGTTTGAGTGCGTCCGCCAGCGTGTTGAGCGTTAAATTAATGACCAGGTGCGCGCCGGAGCGCAGCACGATGTTCTCCCGAAGCGAAGGCAGGAACGACGTGGCGGTGACTTTGACCTGATAGGTTCCGGCGGGAAGATTTTCCGCCTGGTAGTAGCCGCGAGAATCAGTGAAGACGGTGGTACCCACATTCACGGCGGAGACAAAGATCTCCACCACTGCGCCCATTTGGGGCGCACCCGAGGCGTCCTTTACATATCCTGCAATCGCACCGGCACTGGCGGCATGGGCAGAGCCCCACGCCAGCAGCACGACTAACGCACATCCGAGTTTGCGGGTCATATCCACCACCTCAGCAAAAGTGGGAGCCCTTTGCTTGCAGTTACTGGACGACGAACTTGGCAGACGGGGAAATCGTCTGCTTGGAAATCTGGTCGTTCACCTTAATGGTTACCTGGTAAACCCCGGGATCCAACTGACTAAGCGGGAAACTCTTGGCCAGGGTGACCTGTTCGCCAATATTACCCATCTGAGCGGTTGTTTCCGTGAAGTCTAACACAGGCTTGTTCGTGGCGGTATTCACAACTTGATATTCCACGGTTGCCGAGGGCTTATTGGTCTTCTGATCGAGCCCCAGATTATAGACCTGAAGCCAGAAATGGACCTTGTCACGCTGTTTTTTGTCGAAAGCTGCCGGCTTACCGTTAGAGGGCGCAACCTTGGGAACCACTTTATTGGTGCCGATCACGAAGCTGCCGGTGCCGACTTCGCGTGAGGGCACGGTTTCCATCCGGTCAGCCAGGATGAGCGTGGAAGAAGCAAGCTTGTCCTCGGCAAAATCCGGAACGTTATAGCTCTTGCTGAAAATGCCCGTCTTATCACCATTAACGTCTTTCATTACGACATCAAGGCGATAGAGGCCAGGCCGCATAGGCAGCGCCTTCCAGTAGAGCGAGGTATTGTTGACCTCTTTCTCCAGAAGCTCTGCAGGGATGTCCTTGTGCAGCGTGTCTTCAAAGGTCTGCACAATCTGTCCGTTCAGTTTGGTGAGCTGCCCGTAAACATTGACCACGGCGCGCTGGATGCCGTCTTTGTTCGCGAAAGTAAGGCCATGCAATGGAACTTGCAGTGTGATGGGCACCAACACCGTATCTGATGTCAGCTTAACGAAGTCAACCTGAACGTCGAACGGCAGCATGTTGGTGCGGATGCGATGCGTAACCAGCTCGTTCTGAAGATCGCGGAATTTGACGTCAGGAGCTCGGTTCAGCTTGGCAAAAGTTTCCATACGGTCAAACTGCTTGGTGTCATTGTTGCGATTGAAGAAGCCCTGTCCAATAGACTCAAGGCCGCCGCGGAAGCGGTCTGCTTTGTTAGCCTGGCCCATTGATTCCATGTCCGTCAGGCCGGCGTTCGGAACGTGCAGAAGCGCGTCCTTCTTGGAGCGGTCCAGCGTCATTTCATAGGCGCCGCAGCTGCAATCATCCACGAACTCGATTTCGATTTCCTGCCCTATGCCCTCAAGGTAGCGGTAGCGCCAGACCTCGAATGGGAACGTTGTCGTATCCCCACCGCCTTCTTCGGCTGACCGGTGATAAGGACCGCCCATGGGATGGGAATCAATTGAGGTTGGCGGCCCATACATAATGTAGATTCTTCCGCGATCCGTCTTCCAACCCGGCGCTCCAGCAGCAAAATGCTCATTGGCATAAGCAATACGCCGGTAATGCTCTTCTTTGTACTCGTTTTCCGCGGTGTCCGGCGTTGGATCGCGGCGCTGCCAAAATGACTCGATGAACTGATCGCGCTCTGCGTTCGTCGTCAGCTTTTTGAATGCCGAGAGCTCCTCATCCGTGATGATCCACCGGACGTCCTCATCCAGCCACTTCTTATACACTCCGCCCAGTTTTTCGATCTGCGCTGCCTTGTTGTCTTTAGGACGTTGGCGTTTCAGCGGGTCCTGCTGCGCGTCAGCCTTGCTCTGCCCCGCCGAAGCCGCGCTCGAACTCTGGGCCGCGGTGCTCTTGTCATCATTCTTCTTCTCAGAGTCCTGGGCCTGGACGGCAAAACACCCTGAAACCACGAAAATCAACAGCGCAAATAAGTAATAAATGCGGAAATAACGGTAGGACACCGGAGTACCTCCTCTAGGAGTACAGGTATTTAGATTTTATGTCCTTTCACACACTCGAAGCAAGGTTCCCGCGCCTGTACTCTGGCTTTATTTTCACCCTAAGATCGTCAAACTAAGGCCCTTTTGCACCCTGTTTTCGGCTTTTTACTTCTACGGTATTCTGTAGCACTGCTCTTCACTTCCCGCTATAATCTTCACGGTATTTGCCATCATTCCAAGGTTCCTAACTCCTTTGCCCGTAAAGGAACTTTCCCGGTTTTACCGGCGTATATAAAAGTGTGCGGAAAACGGTGCAGCGCGCCGGAAGGTAATTCATGAACGCTAAGAAAATTGCCCTGATCATTGGGATCATCATTCTGCTGGGCGCTATCGTCGGCTTCACTGTCAATCAGAGCCAGAAAAATGTCGTCACAGTGCAGACCGGCAAGGTCGCCAAGCAGGATATTTCCTCGCAAGTCACAGCCTCCGGTCAAATCAAGCCCAAGACCCTGGTCAACGTGGGCGCCAATGCCATGGGCCGCATCGTGCGCCTCTTCGTAAAAGAAGGTGACAAGGTCAAGAAGGGCCAGGTCCTGGCGCAGCTTGAAAATGTGCAGTCTGCGGCCGATGTTGAAATGACCCGCGCTACTCTCTCCAGCTCGCAGACTGATGCCGTCGCTGCTGAAGCAGCACTCAACACCGCTCAGGCGCAGCTCAAGAGCTCGACCGCTGATCTCTCCCGCGCCAAGCTCGACTATGAGCGCGCTGAAGGCCTCTACAAAGACCAGCTCATCTCCAAAGCCGACTATGACACCAAGAAAGCTGCTTACGAGGTCGCCGACGCTGTGCACGCGCAGGACGTAGCCCGTGTCGCACAGAACAAAGCGCAGGTTGACTCAGCTCACGGCCGCGTCGCTCAGTCTCGCGCGCAGCTCGTCCGCATGAATGACGTTCTCAGCAAGACCACATACACTGCCCCCTTTGACGGCACCGTCACCAACCTTCCCGTTCATGAGGGCGAGACCGTGGTCATGGGAATTCAGAACTCGCCCGGCAGCACCCTGATGACCGTTGCTGATATGGGCGTGATCACGGCTGAAGTTCAGGTCGATGAAACTGATATCGTCAACGTAAAGCTTGATCAGCCGGCTGAGGTCACCATTGACGCGCTGCCCAATCAGACCTTCAAAGGCAAGGTCACTGAAATCGGCGATAACGCCATCATCCGCTCCACCGGTGTCTCCACATCGCAGAGCACGGGCGGAACGCAGGAAGCCAAGGACTTCAAGGTCGTGGTCACCTTGCTAGACCCGCCGGCGAACCTGCGGCCTGGACTCTCCGCCACGGCGAAGATCACCACCGGCACGGCGCACGATGCTGTTGCGATTCCCATTCAGGCCCTCACGGTGCGCGATAAGAATGATCTTGAGGCCGATGCAAAGAAGAAGAGCAAGCCCGCTGATAAGAACGCTCCTGCCGCTGCAACGTCGGCCAAGAAAGAAAATACTGACGTTCAGGGCGTCTTTGTAGTCAAAGACAACAAAGTCGAGTTCCACCCGGTGGAAACCGGCCTGACCGGCGCGACCGAGATTGAGATCAAGAAGGGCTTGAATGACGGCGATACGATCGTTACCGGCAGCTACAAGGTCCTCAAGACCATTCGCAATGGCACCGGCGTAAAGATCGATAATTCATTGGCCAATAAGGCAAGTTCGTAAGACCTCAAGCGTTCAGTGGAAGAACGCCCTCACGATTAGCAAAATGGGGCGACAACAAAACATACTGACCCAACCCTATTTCGCGCGTCTAATGAGGAAAGGATTTCGTGGCAGACCAGGAGAACAGAATGGCAACTCAAGTCGCGGATATTTCTGACAAGATCATTACGCCGCCGCAGGACTGCATCATCTGCACTGACGACCTCTGGAAAACCTACCAGATGGGCGCCGAGCAGGTGCACGCGCTGCGCGGAGTGAATCTGCGCATCAATCGCGGCGAATACGTTGCCATTATGGGCCCTTCAGGCTCGGGAAAATCCACGCTCATGAACCTGATCGGCTGCCTCGATACTCCAACCCAGGGCCGCTACTGGCTCAACGGAAACCTGGTCAGCGAACTTGACGATGACGAGCTCGCTCGCATCCGCAACAAAGAAATCGGCTTCGTCTTTCAGACATTTAACCTGCTGGCCCGCGCCACCGCGCTGCACAACGTCGAGCTGCCGCTCATTTACAGTGGCACGCCCGCGGACGAGCGCATTACGCGCGCCAAGGCTGCGCTGCAGGCGGTTGATCTGGGCGAGCGCATGAACCACAAACCCAATGAGCTCTCCGGCGGACAGCGCCAGCGCGTCGCCATTGCCCGCGCTCTGGTTAACAATCCGTCCATCATCCTGGCCGACGAGCCTACCGGCAACCTCGACTCGCAAACCGGCAATGAGATCATGAAGCTCATGGAAGAGCTCCACCGCCGCGGCAACACCATCGTGCTGGTCACCCACGAGCCAGACATCGCCGAGCACGCCTACCGCGTGGTCCACATCAAGGATGGCAAGGTCGCCAGCGACGAACGCAGGAAGTAAATCATTGTCATTTCGAGCGTTAGCGAGAAATCTCTTTTGTCTGTGGGTAACCCAGGCATAGATCGCTTCGGGGTAGAAGCACAACTTTGCCAGAGTGTCCGATAGAGGCTCTGGAAATGAGCAAAATCGAGTGGCAATTCAGAATACCCGGCGCAAGCTCAGCACCTAAAAACCGCTTCAACTCACCTGCGCCTCTCTGCGCAGCAAAGCGCCAAGAATCGCCTTACACCGGCAACCATCCCGCCTTGCCCTAGTTCTAAGTGTGTAAGGCAGCAAGTCCCCTTCCTTGAGTATAGGTTATGGGTTCCAAAGTTCATCTCATTCTTGTTGTAGTGTTGCTCGGTGGTTTTGCAGCAGCACAGGGGACGCCGCCTGCCGATCCCTCTGCACAGATAACCACGGTTGCCTCCACTACTGGAACTCCGCCGGAACGGCCGCTGCCACGCGTCCTGCAGATGAAGAACCTCATCAAGACACAGATCCGGCGCGCCATTGATGGCAAGCCCTATCCGACGTTAAGAGAATGGAAGCCCCTCACCGGACGCGAGAAATTCGACTATTTCCTGCACCACACCTATGCGCCGCGCACCTTCGTCGGTGCCGGAATTGACGTGGTGGCTGACCGTGCCAAAGGCCGCAACAATCCCGAGTATGAAACAGGCTGGCGCGGCTGGGGCCAGCATTACGGGATCAATCTCGCAACCAGTGAAACTGACGTCTTCTTTCAGCGCTTCTTCTTCGCTGCTCTGCTCAAGCAGGACCCAAGGTACTTCCGCAATCCTGATCTGCCGCTTTTCAAGCGTGCGCTTTACTCCATGAGCCGCGTCATCATCACGCGCACCGATGCCGGCGGAGAGACTTTCAATTCATCCAGCATTCTCGGCACGGCTACTTCGCAGGCGCTCAGCGACCTCTACGTCCCCGGCCGCCGGCAAGGCATGCATCCCATTACCGGTTCCCTTACTTTCAATCTTCTCCGCGATGCAGGCATGAACCTGGCCCACGAATTCTGGCCTGACGTTCGCCGCAAATTCTTGCATCGCTAAACTACGACGATCATCTGCATGCATCCGCGGGTAAATCTTTTCGCTTTCCTTTGTGTTCCTTCGTGTCCTCTGTGGTTGATTGTTTTCCCAATCACGCGCAATCACGGCGATCACGGCGATTTTTTACCCTTCCGGCCCAAAAACAGAGAGCAGATGCCCGTCCGGATCTTTGAAATGCGCCACCCACTCGGAAGGAGTGGCCTGCCGCGGCTCGGCCATAAAGGTGATTCCTTCGGCAGCCAGCGCCTTGTGCGCAGCCCGCACGCTCTCCACGGCGAAGACCACCTCAGTCGCTCCTGCCACCTGCGGCGCAAGATTCACGTGCCCGCGGCTCAGCCCCAGCATTACCTCGCCGCACTTGAGCAGCGCCAGCGCTTGCTCCTGCATAATGACCTGCAACCCGAGTTTCTCTTTGTAAAACGCCACTGACTGCGCAAGGTCGCGCACGCCCAGCATGACGGCCGTTATGCGGGAAAGCTGCACCTGAACTGCCATAGTTTCTCCTCAACTATTCAAACAATAGTTAGCAGTGCTAATTAAATGCCCGCGGGTTGACCGCTGTCAAGAAAATAATTAGCCTAGCTAACAGATGGGCGTGCATCCTACTCTTGAAGAGCTGGCAGACCGGCTGCATTCTACTGCCATTCACTTGTTGCGGCTCGTCCGCGGACAGGACACAGCCAGCAGCATCGGCCCGGCCCAGCTTTCTGCGCTTTCCGTAATCGTTTTTGGCGGGCCCATTTCGCTCAATAATCTGGCCAATGCTGAGCAGGTTCGGCCTCCAACAATGAGCCGCATTGTTGACGCGCTTGAAACCGGAGGCCTGGCCCGCCGCCGCGCCAATCAGCAGGACCGGCGTGCAGTTCTGATTGAAGCCACGGAAAAAGGAGCGCAAATCCTTAAGCAGGGCCGTAAGCGCCGTGTGCGATTCCTGGCTGCCCAGCTTCGAGAGCTGAATGCAGCGGAGTTGAAGGCCATTGCCGGAGCGGTGCAGGCAATTCAGAAGGCAATGAAACGCAAACGTTAGCTGCAACATTTTGCATACCGATTCGCGGTTACTTCAGTGGAATTGCCTGTGAATCCTGCAACACTTCCCTCTTCATCTCTGGTAGATTCCATTAGAGTTTCAGGATGAGCACAGCCAGCAATCCCATTCCGGGTGGGAAGCTTTCCGTTCGGGTGCAAAGCGGCAGAGCGGAGCTTCTTGAGCAGCTCTCTGCGCCCTGGCGCGCTCTCTGTGATGAGACCGGCGACGAGATTTTCTATCGCCCGGAGTGGACGCAGGCCTACCTGAGCGCCTTTGCACCTCAAGCTCCTATCACCGTGATCTCCGCCTGGACCGGCAATCGCCTGCGCGCCGTGCTCCCGTTAGTTCGCGAGCGCACCTGGATCAGCGGATTGCCTGCAGTGCGACTCACAGTTCCGGGCAACGTACACAGCGCACGCATTGGATTCACACTTTGTTCCGACCAGGAAGGCGACCGAACTCTGCACGCCATGTGGCAGGCAGTTAAGGAACTACCGGGCTGGAGCGTCATTGATATATCTCACGTTCTCGAAGACAGCGGAATCGCCCACCTTGCTGCTCTCGCACGCGATGAAGGCTTCCCGATCGCACGAAAGCGAACGTCGCAAACACTCTACCTGCCGATCAGCGCACCTACGGCTGCATCTACAAAAGACCTGCCGCCATGGATGGCCGAGACGCGTCCCAAATTTCGCTCGCATCTGCGCCGCGCGCGCCGCCAGCTTGAAGAGCAGGGCACGCTGGCGCTCAAGCATTACAACACCGTCGATCCAGCGGCGCTGCAGCAGTTTTATGATCTGGAAGGCTCTGGCTGGAAGGGCATGGAAGGCACAGCGATCCAATGCAATCCGCAGACAAGGCAGTTTTATGATGCAATCGCGCAGGCCGCAGCGCAGCAGGGTTATCTCTCGCTTGACTTCCTTGAGCTCAGCGGCAAGCCCATCGCGGGACATCTTGGCTTCAACTTTCGCGGGCGCTATTTTCTTGTAAAAGCGGGCTATGACGAGTCTTTTCGCCGTTACGGCCCGGGCCAGCTTCTGGTAAATGAAATTCTCAGCCAGACAGCGCAACGAGGGTTCCATGAATTCGACTTTGTCGGCCCCGCCACCTGGGACGAGAGCCGCTGGGCTTCAGAGCGGCGCACCAGTAATCGCATTTTTATTTTCCGCAACAACTGGTACGGTAGCCTGCTTTACGAACTGCGAATCCTTCTGCGAGACAGCGTGCGCCGCCTGCTCGGGCAATGGGAAGATGAGAGTGCGCCGCTGGAGCTGAAATCGAAGCCCCAAGGCAGCGGCAAAGAATCAGGAGAGGCCGGCTAAATTCCATGGCGCGCGACACCATTTCGCCAGTTTTTGTCGAAGGCCTTGACGTCTCAGCTTACGGCATCGCGCGCAGTGTTGGCCGCCATGGCGTTCCGATATATGCGCTGAACGACCGCATGCGCGATCCGCTGCGCTTCTCGCGCTATGTGCGCCAATGCTTCGTTTATCCTGACGATCCCACGCAGCCTCGCGCTTACGCCGGTGACAGCGTTGCCAATGAAGAAGTTTTGTGCCGGCTCATGCTGGAGTGGGGCGCCGGCTTTGCGCAAAGGCCGGTGCTGTTTGCGACCTCTGACTGGTTCGCGCGCTTTCTTTCCAACCAGCAGCAGCGGCTCCAGGAGAGATTCCTCTTCCACTGGGTACAGCCGGAGCTGTTCACCACCATTGTGGATAAAGGCCGGATGGTCGCCTTTTGTGAGCGCGCCGGCGTTCGCGTGCCGCGCACACACATCAGCCGCCCTGAAGATGATATGGCGCAGATCACGCGCGACTTCGTGTATCCCGCGCTGATCAAGCCGGTACACCGCTATACGGCTGGTTTTCCGATCGAGACCGCAAAGGTTTTGATCGCACAAAATGCGCAGGAGGCGCTTGCCTTCTTTGAGAAGTATCCGCAGCTCAAGGGCGGCACGCTCATGCAGGAGCTGATTGAAGGCGGCGATGAGCAGGTCTTTCAATGCACGGCGCTGGTCGCCAACTCAGGAGAGATCTCTTATTCCACGGTGCGCAAGCTGCGGCAGCATCCCCCGGGTTACGGCAGCATGTGTTACGGACGGACCGAGCGCAACGACGTCATGGCCGCTGAGGCGCTCAAGCTGCTGCTCGCACTTGGCTATCGTGGCCTGGGATCTCTTGAGTTCAAGTACCGGCAGCGCGATGGCGGCTACTACTTCATTGAGATGAACACGCGCCTGCCCTGGTACAACGGGATATTTGCTGATGCGGATATCAATCTGGCACGCATGGCCTATCTTGATCTCACGCAAAACAAAAATTCTCTGCGCCAAGAATTGCTGCAAACAATACAACGCGACAACACCACCTGGCTCAGCTTCCACAACTATCGAAGCTCGCGTAAGACAGACACAGGAAAACGTGAGATCAGCTTCGCGCAATTTGCCGCCAATGTAGCGTCTGCCCATTCTTACGCCTGGTGGAACTGGGCAGATCCCGCGCCATTCTTTGCGTCACTCATGCTTGCAGCGCGCCGGATGGCGGGCAGCATCCTGCGTAGATTACGGCTGCGCTAACACAAAAGGCATCGGCTCACAGCGGACCAGCCCCGGAATTTCGCGCGAGATATACATTCGATAACGAAAGGCAGGCTCCGGTTGCGGCAGCTCACATCTGGTCCGCAGCGCCTCAAAGACCAGCTCAGGGTTCCGGTCCCATTCAACCAGATATTCGTCAGTGCTGCCCTGCTTCACGCGCATCACTGCAAGTTCCATGCGGGCGGTGGCAAACACCAGCGGCTCCGGACTGGCGCTCATCTGAAACAGAAATTGCTCTGCGGCTTGTTCTGCAGATGACGCAATGCTGGGCTGATAAAACACTCCTGCGGCCCGCTCAAACTGCCCCAGCTTTTTGAGCAAGTGCACGGTCCAGAGGCAGGCGCTCTCCCCAGCAGGAGAGCGCCCTCGCAGAGCATTGCCGAGCTCCTGTGAAAACCTCTTCTTTTCATGTTCCAGATTGCTTTCCCGCATCATGGCACACAATTCTTTAGTGTCGGGCCGCGCGGAATCGTTACAAAGTTCTAAGGATTTGCTCGCATGAGAAGTAGAGCTGAGGCGCGTACAGCATGGAAGTAATCAGACAAAGCAGTCTGGCGCTCACACGCGCGATCACGTATTGTATCCGCCATGAACATGCGCCGTCTTTATACGCTCTTGGTCATATGGGTTGTCCTCCTGACCGGACCGGCAAATCTCGTTGCGTTGGGTGTCTTTGGTCACGTTGATGCGCATACAAGCATCAGCGGACGCTTGGCCCTTTGCTGGGTCCTGGGGTATCTCGCTCAGTTTGGCGTGTTCATGTGGATTATGAAGATAGTGGACAACCAGGAAGTACTCTGGCGGACGCTGCTCTGGTGGTTTTCCGCTTCCCTGCTGCCGTGGGCACTCGACTGGACACCGCTGGGTTCGCTTCTCTCGCCCGTGTGGTACGCGGCTGCAATTGGGCTGGCGTGCTGGATCGCCTTTGCCGCACGACAGGCCGAATCATTTAAAGAACGCGCCGTCCACGCCACCGGGATGGTGCTGGAAGTCTTGAAACCAATGATGAACGTGGTAATCAACAACGTTTACATCAAGCGGAAGGTCCGTCTGCGCATTGAGCGCGCGGATGGGGCTCCGGCATATGAGGCAACTTGGAACGGGCTGTTCATGCTCGGCGAGATACCTTCACCCGGCGATAGAATCCCCATCATCATTGATCCGGCGAATCCGCAGCGGGTGGATTATGACGAAGATAAGAGTGACGACACAAATGCTGCTAGCACAGCTCGAGCCCAACGGTCAGCAGCGGCGGCAACGGGCCGCGGAAGTATCGGTGACGAACTGGAAAGGCTGGCGAGCTTGCATGAGCGCGGAGCTCTTACTGACACTGAGTTCGCGGCGGCTAAAAAGAAGCTGCTGCGCTAGCAGGCCTAACGGGGTGCCAGCAGCCTGATCGCACAACCAGCACAGCGCTTCATCTTGGGGCTGGACGGACCTCAAGGACAGGTCCATGTGGATTCCGCGGTGGAGCGACAGGCTCGAAGCTGGATTTTATGTATTCGTACGCACTCGTTTCGTAGCAAGGCAGAGGAATACGCCTGCGATCCAGGTCCCTTCTAGGCACGTTGCGAGAATAGATCAATGGCTCATGCCGGTTTGGCAGGCTCCGCGCTGTCAGCTGCGCCACGGTCTGGTCGCAAGTCTCATCCCGCCAGGCTGAGACTTCATGAACCACAGAATAATCAAAACCGGATTCCGAGAGCCGCGGTTCATAAGGAAGGAAGGTGAAGACGAGCTTGATGAGACGATTCCACTCGTCGTGGGCAATCTCCGTTTCAGCAATGAACACTTCCTGGCTGGAAAAGAAAGAAGAGCGCGGCAGAGATATCGCCAGGGCTACCAAACGCACCCGGATGGGCGCTTTTTTGGGAGGATAGGACCAACGGAGCTGTCCTTCAGCGTGCCTCCCTGGCCCGCCAATACAAGTGGCGGCCAGCAAAAGCATGGCGGTCGTCCAGTTTTTCATCCTGACGCCCATCACGCGATGCTCGCCTGGGCTTGCCACATAAGCACTAGGCTCACGTGCAAGCGAGAAATTCCAACGATCACCTTTTCTTGGATGCTGGTTTGTAAGACTACGGAACTTGCAAGCACGGTTGTCCGGCGGCAACCCAGGAAGAGCGCGCGATTAAAAAGCGGTGAAGTCCTAAGTAATGCTCTTAATTTGGGGCCCGCTTTGTGAACTGCCCATTTGTGTCCAAAAAGAAAGGCCCGCCAGGAGTGCAGCGGACCTTCATATGTACTTACTTACCGGGCTATCGAGCGATGCCGGGCCAATCAGGGTTTTGCGGCCGCCGTCGCGGGCATATAACTCAGGTCAGTCCGCAATTGCAGCAGCTCGCTGTAAGTGCTGTAGAGGGTCTTGCGCAACGTTGCGAGAATAGTGGCGCCCTGATCGCCGTATGCTTCCTGCATCATTGCATCAAGCGTTTTAGCCGGAGGTTGCAAGTCTCCAACACCCTTGCGTTCCGTTACCAGCACAAATTCGGGCCCACGGCCTCCATTAATCAACGCATACCAGTTTGAGCGTGTCCGGGGATAGTTTGTTTTCTCCATCCCGGCCACAACCTTCTTCACCGACTCGGTGAAGTCAGTAACGCCCTCAGGCTTAAGGAAGAAATGGAGCACCGTCAAGTATGGCGAAGGTGGTCCAGGACTGGATGGAGTAGCAAGATCGCCGCGCAGTACATAGTACGCCGTGGTTTCCTCCGCCAGAAAAGGGGCCATCGTGGCATTGGCATTGGCGGAATCAGCCGCATTGAATTTTTCGCGGCTGTCAAAGTCCTTCCAGTCGTGATCGCAAGTACCGACGATGTATTCTCCCGTGTGATCGCCGGTCACTATCTGCCAGACCGCCCAGGACCATGCATCATTCTGGGACTTGTGCCAGGCCATATGTTTTATGCGGGCTTGCTCGTACTGCTGAGTCATGCCCGGCTTAGGTTTGTTGGTGTGGATTTCGCAAACGCGAGCGGCGGATGGCGGCCCTTGAGCAAGCGCCAGCGTTGCAGTTAGACAAAGACCTACGAGCACTGGAAATGGTTTGTGCATAAATACCTCCTTTAACCTGGAACTAGCGTCTCTGCCTGAGGAATGTGGGAAAAGTGGGAAGCAGAGAAATTCAGACGCGCGAAGAATACGCGCGGCTTTGGCGGACTGTCAATCTATTGAAGAAAGAAAAGATTGGTTGGCCCTAACGGAAGATTTTCGAGTTTTTCTTCAACTGACCGCCTCAAGCTCAGCATTTTCAAGGCCCACGATTTGCCCTTAATGAGAGTAATGGCGATGTTCAAGCAATTCACGCACACGCAAAACTATCGTGACAAAGACTGCCGGCCGTTTTACAGGAATGGGAGCAACTCCGCGAGTACTGCGCCAGACGCTTCCTCCGGCAGGAAGTGGCCGCTGTCCAGCGCCTTGCCTCGTACATCGGTGGCGCGCTCCTTCCAGGTCTGCAACACATCGTAGAGTGGCTGCATAGCACCTTTGGCCGCCCACAACGCGAGCAATGGACATTCTATTTTGCGGTGGAGGTCGGCGGCATCATGGTCCAAATCGATACTTGCGGCTGCGCGATAGTCTTCACACAGAGCATGTAACGTGCCCGGCTTGCGCAGGGCGCGCAGATACTCCTGGTACGCTGCATCTTCCATCCAATGCGGCGGAGTGCCGCCAAGAGCCCAGGCTAGCCACTTTTCCAGGCTGTTTTCGATCAATGATTCGGGCAGAGGAGCTTCCTGAATGAGAAAGAACCAGTGAAAATATGCAGTTGCGAATTCTTTAGTTACGCTCGTGTAAAGCTTGTATGTGGGGACGATGTCAAGGACGGCCAGACGTTCCACGGACTCTCGATAATCCAGGGCCATGCGATGGGCAACACGGCCGCCGCGATCATGTCCTACCACTGCAAAGCGCCTGAAGCCGAGTTGTTCCATTACTTCAACCTGGTCGCGCGCCATTGCACGCTTGGAGTACCCGGAATGGTTTTCGCCATCGGGAGGTCTGCTGCTGTCTCCATAACCGCGAAGATCGGGAGCAATCACAGTGAAGTTCTGCGCAAGCTGCGGAGCAATTTTTCTCCAGATGATGTGCGTCTGAGGATAGCCGTGCAGGAGCAGCACCGGAGGCCCACTCCCGCCGACCACGAGATGGATCTTTGCGCTGCTGGTCTTAATGTCGCGCGCTTGGAATCCCGGAAAGAAGTTCATACTCAGAGGTTTCGACTGCCTGAAATCATTCTTGGAGCTATCGTTGCCTTGTTCGGCAGTCCTTGCTGATCTCGGAACCGCGAACAAAGCGCCCGGTCCAAGGCTGATTGCTGAAAGGAAGCGTCTCCTGTTCATTCGATACACCTCCAAGCATTATTTTCATTTTTTAATTCACGAGATTACGCTTCAAATGAGGGCAGGAGCAAGTTGATTGGAGAGATATCACCTAGCGGCAATCAGTTCAAGAGCATGAGATGGATGTGTCTAAGCTCTTGAAAATCATGCGTCGTTTCAAGATGGTAAGCCCTAGCAGATGATTTTAAAACTTTCTTTCTGTGTTCAGCCCATGAGCGGAGCGGCCGGTTCAGGCCGCGCAGCGTGTTTCAGGAGCATGATTGAACGCGTTAGATACGAGCTCTCAAGCGGGTTGGAGCGAAGCGACAGGAATGAAAAGAATTGGTCGGGGCGAGAGGATTTGAACCTCCGACCCCCTGCGCCCAAGGCAGGTGCGCTACCAGGCTGCGCTACGCCCCGACAAAAGTGAACTGGTTCTTCCATTGTAACCGGAATTGAGCGCTGCGGGAGCTTTCACCGCAATCACTTATCCGGCTTTTCTATTTTCGGAATAAATTCTGCTTCGGAACGGACTCAAGAGCTGCCCGGAAACGCGTTCTGCTCATTACAAAAGCCGAAACAGCCACAGACCAAAACCCCTTCAAAATGGCCCCGCTCCGCTCTGCACCATGAATAGATTTTAGGCAATCGGTGATACCAAGTGCATTTGTCTTTGCGAGGGACTGCACCTGAATTCACCGCTTTCCCAACTGAGGTGCCTGGAGTACTTACGTAATCCAGAAACACCCGCGTTAAATGGCGTTGCTGGAATACAATTCTTCTCCCTCCCCTTTTTCCCATTTTGGGAATTTTTGTTCCGAATACGGAAATTCACACATAAAGTTCGCGCTTTGTTCAAGATACGACCCCAGCAGCGAAAATTTGCTGTTTGTCCACCAAGGAGGGACTGCTCAATGATTAAAACCCTGGTAAGAATAGGATTAGTATTCACAGCCTTATTGATTTCCAACAACTTAGCAAGCGGTACCACCACCGGATTTGACGGAGGAAACCCCACTCCGTGTAGTCCCCAAGGCTGTCCGACTCCGCAACCCCCGATGTAGTCAGCTTACGGTAATTTCCGAAAACAGGTCAGGACCAAAATTACCTTGTTGACGCTTCCTTTCAGAAGTATTATTGGATGGGAGCTTATGGTGTTGCGTCCACTGACTTACAACATTTGGTACATCAGCATTGCCTTAGAGGTGCTGCTGGCCGCAGTGTTGCTGGTCAAAAAGACATGGAAGAAATTCCCCATCTTTACTGCCTACGCATGTTTCAATGTGCTTGAGGCAGCGGTTGCTTATGCGCTTTTGCACAACGCTAGCTGGTACTTCTACTCGTATTGGATTTGCGAGGCCATAGCTACGCTCCTCGGGATGGGAGTCGTTTACGAAGTATTTAATGCCCTGTTTTCGCATCATGCGGCGCTGCGCAAGATCGCCAAATTACTCTTTCGTATCGCCATCGTGCTGCTGATCCTGCTTGGGTGCGTCGTTATTGCGACTCAACCCTCGGTACAAGGGAATACCATTGGCAGCGTTGTCATGGTGGTGGCTGAAGCCGCCCGCTTTGTGGAGCTAGGGCTTCTGATGCTTTTGTTCCTGTTCTCCACTGCATTCGGTCTGCATTGGAGAGCACAGGTATTCGGGATTGCCATAGGCCTGGGCGTTTTTGCAGCGGTGGATCTGGTGAATGTCACTTTACGTTCATACTTCGGGGTTGCCGCCGCGGACATTTTGAATCTGGCTCGTGGCCTCGCCTTCGCTCTGAGCGTCGTGCTCTGGACGATTTATCTCTTTGTGCCAGAGCGCGCCACCAGCAGCGAAGAGGTTCCCAAGCGTGCCCAGCTTGAGCAGTGGAATCAGGCAGTGATGGAGCTTATAAGCCGATGATGATCACAGTAATCGTAATTGCAGTGGCATTGTGCGCCGTCGTGTTGTTTTACATGGCGGTCCGCAGCCGGAGAAAACAAGCCGGACAGTCGATCCGGCCCGTGGATCTTCAGGCATTTCGCACCCTGATGGACCGCGATGACGAAACTTTTATGCGCGGGAAGCTGCCCCGCTCCAGGTTTGCACATTTGAAGCGTTTGCGCATCCGTGTGACCATGCGTTACGTGGCGCGCATCGCCGCCAATGCTTCCGCCGTGTTGCACATCGGCGAAACGGCGCGCCTGAGCCCCAGCCCTGAAGTGGCCGATGCTGCAACCCAGGTCATGGAATTGGCCGCGCAGATTCGCTTGCAGTGCCTGGTGGCCATGACAAAGCTTTCTCTGGAATACATGATGCCTTCACTGCAGTTTACCCCGGCCATGCTGGTTCCCAAGTATCAGTCGCTCAAGGAGAACGTCTCGCGCCTGGGAGATCTGCAAGCTCAGAATTTTGTTCCGTTGGCGAACGCTATATAGATTCGTTTTTATCCCTTGGAAGCCCTGCGTACAGCGCAGGGCTTTTCTTTTTGCGCCGATGAAGATCGGCTGGTTTGTGCCTGGGGCATTCGTCGCAGCGCTTCCGGCAGGACTATACTGATAGCTGGAGCGGCCAATGATCGACGCTGAAACCCGCAACACTGCTCTTTCCGATTCACCTTCCTGCTGGCCTTCACTGCAGCTTGACGCCTGGCAGGGTACCCGCGAGACGCTGCACATGTGGACGCAGATTGTCGGCAAGGTGCGGCTGGCTCTTACGCCCAAAGTCAATCACTGGTGGAACGTGGCGCTCTATGTGAGCGCACGCGGCCTCACCACATCTGCGATCCCTTATGGCGAGCGCGTCTTTGAAATTGAATTTGATCTTCTCGAGCACCAGCTCATCATCCGCACCTGCGATCCGAAGACGACGATCATTCCGCTGGGGCCGCGTTCCGTAGCCGACTTCTACCAGGAGTTCATGTCAGCACTGAAGGCGCTGAACATTGACGTAAAAATCTGGCACATGCCGGTGGAAATTCCTAATCCAATTCCGTTCGACCAGGACCGCGAGCATGCGTCCTACGATCCGGAATACGCGCGGCGCTTCTGGCGCATTCTGGTTTCAGCGGATGAGGTGTTCAAGGTCTTCCGCTCCCGTTTTGTGGGAAAGTCAAGCCCGGTACATTTCTTCTGGGGAAGCTTTGATCTGGCGGTCACGCGCTTTTCGGGCAGGCCGGCGCCGCCGCGCAACGATCCTGATCCCATCCTGCGCAAGATCATGCAGGAAGCATATTCGCATGAGGTAATCAGCGCAGGCTGGTGGCCGGGCGGCGGCGACATAAAGGACGCCGCATTCTATTGTTATGCAGCGCCGGAGCCGCAGGGCTTCGCGCAGCAGAAGGTGCAGCCCGCCGCAGCTTATTACCATCCGATGGGGGAGTTCCTGCTGATGAATGAAGACGTCCGCCGGAGCATTTCACCCACGCAGACGCTGCTCGACTTTCTTGAAAGCACGTATGAAGCGGGCGCAAACCTTGGCGGTTGGGACCGCAAAGCGCTGGAGCGGCGGCCCACCGTGGAAGCAGCATGAGGAGAACTATGCCACAAGAGTGCAGCCATGTGAACCAGATCAAGATCACCACCACGAACACGCATGTCTGTGAAGACTGCGTGAAGACCGGAGATACGTGGGTCCACCTGCGGCTCTGCCTGGAGTGCGGCCATGTGGGCTGCTGCGATTCATCGAAGAACAAGCACGCCACTAAACACTTTCACAGCAGCAAGCATCCGCTGATCCGCTCGATTGAACCGGGAGAAGCGTGGATCTGGTGTTACGTGGATGAACTCTCGCCGGGTGAGCTGGCGGCGTAGCTTTACCTGCCATTCCACCAGACAAAGATCCAGTGGATCACCGTGAGCCAGAGCCCCAGCACCATGAGGTTCAGGCCAATCATCATGGCGATGACGAAGAGCATGAGCACGCCCGCTACAGAGAGCAGTGGGACGATGATCACGTAGAGCAAAGTCATGAAGACCGTAAGCACCCATCCGCCTGCTCTTACCGGAGCGATCATGTGCGAACCCATCTTCTGCAAACGCTTTGCCCGTTTTACCAGCGATGGATGAAATGAGAGGGCGCTCTGCAATTGAAAACCACTCTGCCCGCCAGTGGAGCGCTTCTGCTGCGTCGAATGGGTCTGGTGCAGCTGCGCAATCCTGGCCATGGCTGCGCGATCACCTCTTCTTGCCGCCATGATGTCCGCAGGATTGGGCATGGCCTGGAGATCGAAGTCGGCTTTTTCGCCCATGGCTGCGGCCATGGCCTGCATTCGGGCAATGGCTTGCTCGTCACCACGAAATGCCGCCATTGCTGTAGCCTTTATTTCATTGCGAAGAACAGCATAGTCTGGCGCACCGGCTCCTGCAGGTGGCGTACCTGGTGCCGCGCTGAGTGTGCTTCCTTGAGAAGCAGGGTTTGCGCTGGCGTGCCAAGCCTCCATTGCTTTGCGTAGCTGCTCCGGGCTGGGCTGCGAGCCGCGCAGAGTTCTGTCGCCCTGTGGATTCACAACAAACAAGTGCGATGCCCATTCGCTTCCTGCCACCGCGCTGTTATCTTCACTTAAATGCTGGAGCGCATTTGCCAGCGCGTCAGGATTGCGCGTGAGTTCCACCGCACTGGCGTCAGCCAGGTAGCGGCGCGTGCGCCACAGCAGGGCCATACAGGGGCCAAGCAAAAGATTGAGAAAGAACCAAAGCGTGATCTCAACGCCGAGGTTGGTAAAGACGATGGGAAAAAATACCACCCGAAAAAATTTGCGAATCAGCCCGGGATTGTTTTGATTGAAGTAGCGATCAATGTCCGTTGCATCCAGCGAATTCGCCAGCGACTCTGCAATTCCCGCAGCCTCAATGGCCTTCTGCTCCGGTGTGCCGCCCTTGAGGATGTAACGCAAAACGCGCCACACGCGTGAGCGCGAGTCGCTGCCGAAAGGCGCGTTGATCAGGTTCACCAGCAGCCCGCAGGTTTCAAAAACGCTGGTCACCTTGAAGGCAATGCTGAGGTCGCCGTTGCCGATGGAGCCGATCAGATGGCCCAGAATGGCCTGCAGCTGGTCGCGATCGAGATCGTCCAGCAGGCGGCGTGAGATCACGATGCGGGCGTCTTCCGGAGAAGTTCCGATGGCGGCAGCGTTGGCGCCGGGAGAGTCCACCAGCATGAGCTTGGGCGCAGGCAGTCCGGCGGCGATCGCCATTTCCTGGGCCGCGTCAGCCAGCTGCAGCTCTTTCAGGTCGCCCTGATTGGGTTCCCGCGCGTTGAGGCTGGCAAGCGCGCCGCCTACGCCGCCACGGCGAAACATCAGCAGCATGGCAAACCAGAGCCCAAAAGCTACCAGCATGCCCGGCAGAAGAAATAACACAAGCGCCAGCGCGAGCTCGCCGGGTTCCACTGAGCCTTTCTGGTTCAGCACGTAGTCGGCAATGCGCAGGCCAAACTTGGCCAGCTGGTTGGCCTGCTGCCAGAACTCGGGCGGCAGCGGAGAGAAGTGATCAATGATCTGGGCCGCGATCAGCGTGAGCGCATAGAGCAGCGGCGTGAGCACCAGCGTGAGCGGAATGCCCATGATGAACGCCGCAAAGGCGCTGAGCGCCGACATTCGCCAGGTGGCGCGGCGGTTGCGCTTTTGCGCGGCAAAAAAAGTCTCCGGATTGCGTGGAGTAAAGTTCCGTGCTGCGGGATCAACGCTGCTCATGAGCTACTCTGCCTTCAAGCCTAAAACTGGCACATGAGATTAGCATCATGCCATTGCGGCAGCAAGCCAGCATTTTCAGCAACTGGCGCGTCAGCGTAAGATGGTGCGCCATGAAAACCGCCCCTGAAGTTGTTGCTCTGCTGCGCGAGCAGATAAAATCCGGCATTGACCACGAATTTGACACCGATCCCATTGGCAATGTGCGTCTGCGGCAGCTTCTATTGATGGAGGATTGCCTCAATTCAATCGGCTTCCCTGCTCATGATGAGCACAAAGAGCGTGTCTCGCTTGTGCCGTATATCTTTCAGGAAGCGAATTACGCCGGCATCTCATGGACTGACCAGCGGACAGATCTCGATTATCTGCGGAATTATTTTGATCTTGATTTCATGGTGCAGAACCACGGACGCGAACGCAGTGAAGCTACTGCTGAACAGTTCAAAAGCTACGTGGAAAATTCATTCAAATTTATTGATCGCGTCCAGGCCCGCAAATAGGCTTCCAGGCCCCGTTTCTGTTTAAATGGATATAAGTCATTTCAGCCTACGAATTTCATCTATGCGGACTGTATTGCCTGTTTTTATTTTTGCACTTCTCAGCGCGATGGCCGTGCAGTCGCCCACGCCAACACCATCACCTTCACCAACTCCGTTTGGCGCAACTCCAACTCCATCGCCAACGGCGACGCCCCGGCGCACACCCACTCCGTGGTTCAGTCCTACGCCCAAACCCAAATCGTCTCCGTCGCCAAGCCCTACGCCCGCGCCGGTGGAGAGTCCAACTCCGTCACCATCCCCCAGTCCTTCGCGCTCAAGCCGGCTATTTGCAGAGTTGCAGCAGCCGCAAGCTACTCCGTCGCCCACTCCAGCGGATGCAACAGCAAAGTCTGACTTAAAGCCCGAACCGGGGCAGCCGGGCTCGCCGGTGGAATATTCCAAGGCGAATTATGGCGATCTGCTGCACCTGTTTGACTATGACAGCAAGTCCGGCCTGGAGCTGCGCGAGACCAACTACGAAAAGCGCGGCAATGTGATGATGATTGAGCTGAACTATGCCGGCGCGAGCGGCGATCGTGTTCCTGCTTACCTGCTTGTGCCGCACGGCGGCGGCCCGTTTCCGGCCATCATCTGGGGACACTGGCTGATGAAGGGTTCGCCGCTTGCGAACAAAGATGAATTTTTAGAAGAAGCGCTGGCATTGGCGCAGGCCGGTGTGGTTTCACTCTTGATTGACGCGCCGCAGGCGAGACACGGATTTGTGGCGGAAAAAGGGCTGCTCGAATCCGGCAAGCAGCAGAGTGAGGCTGCTATGCACCAGGTGATTGACCTGCGCCGCGCCGTGGACCTGCTGCGCATACGGCGGGACGTGGATGGCAAGCGCATCGCTTATGTCGGCCATAGCTGGGACGCACACGCCGGCGCGCTGCTGGCGGGCGTGGAGACCCGCATCTGCTGTTTTGTGCTCATGGCCAGCGGCTACTCTGACCAGGAAGATACGTTCAGCAGCCAGGACCCGGAGACGGTGAGCATCCGCAAGCAGATTGGCGATGACGCCCTGCGCGAATACTTTCACGAATATGCTTATGACGATCCGGTGAATTTTGTCAGCCACACTGATCGTGAAAGCGTCTTCCTGCAATTTGCCTCAGGCGATCATGTCACGCGCGAGCGCGCGCAGAAGTATCTAGACAGCTTCAGCTCGAAAGACAAGCAGATGCAGATTTACGATGCGCCTCACGCGCTGAATGCGGCCGCGCGGCTGGATCGCGTGCGCTGGCTGCAAAAGCATCTGGGATTCAAGAAGGTTGATGAGAAAGAGCTGGAAGCGATACCGCAGCTGAAGTAGCTGCACGCTGCTCTTCCAGTCGCCGATCCGTAAATCATTGCGGCAGATGCATGTTCCTGCCTTAAGGCACCACCACGATGCTGGTGGAGCTTTCGCTGACCGGCTGCGGCCCTTGTGAACTCAATGTTAGAGCGCCCGTCGCCGGATTGACGGCATAGGTTGATAAGTGGCCGTTTTCTGTGACGTAAGCAAACCGGCCAGAAGGATCTACCACCACACTCACCGCATTGTCAGTGATTAAAGCTCCGGCAATAGGAGTAAAGGTTTTGGCCATGGGATCAAAGGTGAAGCCCTTCACCGTATTGGCACCGTTATTTTGAAAATCAACATAGAGGTGGCGGCCATCGGGCGCCAGAGAGAAGCTGCTTCCACCAGGATCAGTGGCAAACGGCGAGCCGGTCACGGGAGCCAGCATGCCCGCGGAATTCATTTGAAAGATGGCGATGTTGCCCTGATTGAGCACATACAGAAACTGATTATCGTTGCTGACAGCCACCTGTCCAACCACTCCAATAGTTGATCCGCCGGTGACGATGGGAGGCTGCGCAATAGCAAGATTGCCGCTTGCATCAACAGAAAGCGTTTCGATGAGATTGCTGCCCATATCAATCAGGAAATGGCCGTCGGTGGTGATGGTGGTGAAAGGGCCAATGGAGGCAGCCATGGAACTGCTGGCTTTGGTGAGAGCGCCTGTGCTCTGGTTGATGCTGTAAATATCAAAGGTATTGCTGCTATTAGGCTCGAACAGGAAACGCCCCGTGTGATCAATGGCGAGCATTCCCTGCTGCGACTGAGTAAAGACCAATGGACCGCCGGGAATTCGCGAGAGAGCGCCGGTCTGGCGATTGATCTGCATCTCTCCAATTCCGGGCTGACCCAGGGGCTGGCCGCCGGCGAAGGCGCCAAGATTGAGTGAATACAGGAAACGTCCCTGAGGATCGGTGAGCACTTGCGTCACAATGTTCTGTCCCAAACCGGAGTCATTGAATCCCGGACCAAGCGGCGTCACCTGGCCGGTGGTGGGATTGATCTGCCCGCCCAGATAGCCGCTGGATGATTCAAAGACCGTGATGCCATAGATAAAAGTCCCGGTCGCCGATGGCGTTGGAGTCGGCGTGGGCGAGGGCGACCCGACGGGCGTGGGCGATGGATTCGGTGTTGGCGACGGGCCCGGTCTTGAACTGGCGCTGACGCCACCACATCCGCTTAACAAAATCAGAGCTGCTGCTAATGTGAGGAGGAACAATACAGAGAAACCGCGCGTGGTTTTCATTGGGCCCAATTCCTGCGTTTAAAAAGACCGCTGCTTGCGGCGGGTGAGAATCGCTCAACGGCGTTACATCAAAAGATGCGAGGGGCAGCAGAGGAGTTAGCCAGCAGAGCGGGGAGAAGGAGATCAAGTTTCCCATCTTGCTTGAATAGGACGGTGATGCGCAGACGCTCATGCCGAGCAACAAACTGAAGTATATTAGCGAAAAATGCTCCCACTTTGATAGTCTGCAGGATGTAGGCGATCCGTTTTTTGAGCTTCCGGCAACATCATCGGCTACGTCGGTTTAAAGCGCCGGTGAGAGAACTCGGCGAGGGCAGAAAAGACTCCCTTCTTCCGCACCCTTCTTCACTCGCCCTTAGTCGCGTCCGCTCCCGCGGGCGAGTTCAGGAGGGTGCGAGATGAAACAATGATGTTGGCAGGGAAGACAAACAGCGTACGGGTAGCGCTCCCAGTCGCGCGGCTATCCCGCCGTCCCCCGCGAGAAGCCGCACGTCCGGCAGCTCACAGTGGAAGACTACATCCGGGGCGTGGAGCCGATCTTTGCTGTGGAGAACTTCTGGAGCACGAAACAGCCGCCAGACCGAGATGCTTGGCCGCGTGGCTCACGTGCTGAGCCGGTATGAGTCGCTGCGCGGTCCCAACGGCCCGCCTTTTGAGCACGACGCCAACAGCATCCATCCCCGATTTGCACCTTCCCCTCATTTCCTGTAGATCATTGACTCAGGAATCCACAATTGAACTGAGAACCGGGAATCTACGTATTTCTCTAGACGGGGAGACTGCTTGGAAGAGCAACACACAGGTGTACTTATTCGCCGATGCCTGACTGGAGACTCCGGGGCATGGGAGGAGCTTGTCCGCCTGTACAATCGCAGGATTTATAACCTGTGCTACCGCTTTACCAACTCTCCGGACGACGCCCAGGACCTGACCCAGGAGGTCTTTATCCGCGTGTACAGGACGATGGGCAGCTATAACATTGAAAAAGGGGCATTTACGACGTGGCTGACCACCCTGACCAGGAACCTTCTGGTGGACCATTTCCGGCGGAGCAAGCAGGACAGGGTGACGGATTCAATTGACGCCGGACTGCGCGAAGAGGACGACTCCTTGTCACTGGGCGACCGGCTGGAAGACACTCGTCCGTTGCCTGATGACCGGTTGGCCAGCAAGGAGACGCAGAGGACGGTCCAGGCGGCCCTAGCCCGGATTAGCCCTGACCTGCGGGAGGCGGTGATCCTGAGGGACCTGCAAGATATGGATTACAAAGAGATTGCCCAGGTGTTAAGAGTGCCGGAGGGAACGGTAAAGTCGCGGATAAATCGCGGAAGAATGGAACTTGCGAGATTACTTTCTCGTAATAAAAGGCAGGCAAGTCATGATTAACGACCCAAAAAACGGACTCAAGTGCAGCGAATTTGAAACCCTGCTGGCTGAGGCGCTTGACGGCACGCTGACGGCCGAAACCCAAGAGAGCTTTGAAGGGCACGGCAGAAGCTGCACTACGTGCGGGCCGGTCTGGGCTGAAGCCCAGGAAGGCATGCTGCTACTGCATGGCTTGGAAGAGCTGGAGCCACCGAAGAACCTGTTGCACAACATCCTGGCAGCAACCACGATGAAAGAGGCCCGCTTTGAGGCTTCCACCGCAGTGCCTGCAAGAGCCGGCTGGCTGGATCGGCTGCGCGCCGGCCTGATGCCGTCGCGGCTGATGCACTCGCGCTTTGTGACTTCATTCGCCATGGCGTTCTTCTCGCTCAGTCTGACGTTGACGCTGGCTGGAGTGAAGATTTCAGACGTGAAGAATATTGATTGGCATCCAAACGCGCTGCGCAAGAGCTTTGTGCTGGGATTTACCCACGTTGAAGCCAAGGTCACCAGCTATTACGAAAATTTGCGGCTGGTGTATGAGGTGCAGGCAAAGGTGCGCGAGCTGAGAAAGAATACGTCGCCCGCGCCGGAGACGAACAACGATAACAAACAGCAGAACCGGAAGGCCGCTCCCGATGATAGCGGACGTCCGCAGCCGCAAGAGAATTACAGCCGGGAACTCGATGGCAGCCTGATTGCCAAATCTGCGAGCCAGCCCGCAGGAGACCAGATATGAATTGCGCCGTACACAGTCAGACCCAGGCAGTGGCTTATTGTCGTACCTGCGGTAAAGCGCTGTGCGAAGAGTGCAAGCGCGATGTGATGGGCGCTATCTATTGCGAACCGTGCATAGCCGCACGCCTGCAAGGGCAGGCGAGCGTTGCTCCTGGCGCAGTTCCACAGCCGGCGTCCGTGGCTCAGCCCGGAGCGCCAAACCCGGTGTTGGCAGGAATTTTAGGCTTCATTCCCGGCGTGGGCGCAATGTACAACGGACAATTTATTAAAGCGTTTGTACATGTTGTTATTTTCATCCTGCTGATCCTCGCCAGTGACAACATCTCGGGCCTGTTTGGGATCGGAATCGCATTCTGGGTCTTTTACATGGCATTTGAAGCGTACAAGACGGCCGAAGCCAAGCGCCTGGGACTTCCCGCTCCCGATCCGCTTGGTTTGGACAAGATGTTCGGCTTGCATGACTCTCAGCCATCAGCTAGTCATGTTGCAGCACCCATGAGTCCAGCAGCCGCACCGCCGGTAGCGCCGGTGAATCCAGTTCAGGTTGCTCCACCGCCTCCGCCTGCGCAGGACAATGCGCCCATCGGCGCGGTTGTTTTGCTGGTCCTGGGATTCGTTTTTCTGCTCAGCAATTTTGGGCTGCTGCACGTTGGACGGCTATGGCCCTTGATCCTGATTGGCTTTGGTCTGTGGATCGCCTACAGACGCACGAGCAATCCGCAGAGAAGTTAAGGAGGAGACACATGGATGCCTATGTGAAAAATAAAAATTGTTCCTGCGTGAGATGCCGGGCCCACTCTTTGATGGGCGCTGCCATCCTTGTCACGCTTGGCGTTCTCTTCCTGCTCGAAAATTACGGCGTTGCGCCTTTTGACAGAAGCTTTCCCGTTTTGCTGCTGGTGATCGGAGCAATTCTGCTGGTCTCGCGTACGGGATCCGTGGAAGGCCACGTTAATCCCCCTATCTATGTGCCCGCAGCGCCGGCGCCGGTGCAAACGCCACAGCAGTGGACCACCGGCGTTACCGCTCCACCACCGCCAGACACAACTCAACCTACTGATCCGCAGGTGAAACCATGAGTGCACCTACACCCATTCCGCCTAACTACTATCAGCCGCGGCCGCGTTCAATTTTCGGGCCGCTGGTTCTGATCACGATTGGCGTTCTCTTTCTTCTGCGCACCACTGGGGTGATCCCTCCGCACACGCTGCATGTGTGGTTTGCTCACTACTGGCCCGTGCTGCTCATCGTCTGGGGCGCAGCCAAGCTCATTGAGCATCTGTGGGCCAGGCAGCATGGAGGGCCCACACCACGCCTGGGCGGCGGCAGCATCGTCTTCCTGGTCTTCTTTATTTTGATTTCCACGGGAGTGACCAAAACTTCTGACTGGAACTGGTCCGGGCTGCGTTCAGACTGGGACCCTGATTTTGAATTCGGCATCTTCAACGATCGCTATCAATTCACTGAGGACTTTGCCCAGCCGATCTCTGCCGGCACGCAGATCAAAATTATTTCTAATCAGGGTGACGTCAATGTGAGCGCCAGTGAAGACGACCAGGCGCATGTTGTCGTTCACAAGGCAATCCGCGCTGATTCTCAAGATGCCGCAAACCGCCTTCACCAGACCACCCATCCTAAATTCACGCAGCAGGGCGGCATCTGGCTCCTGGATCTCACCAGCGGCGACTTCAATCACGGCCGCTTTGATCTGGATCTGCAATTGCCGCGAAAGATGCCGCTTTCGCTTTCCACACATCGCGGCAATCTAACCGTCTCGCAGCGTGAAGGCAATGTTGATCTGGCAACTGACCGCGGCAATGCCAGCGTTGAGCAGCTTAAGGGTGACGCTGTGCTTCATCTGCGCAGCGGCTCTGTCACTGCACGAAATGTCACCGGCAACGTGCGAGTTGACGGTGAAGTGGATGACGGCGCCATCTCGGATGTGACTGGCACGCTGGACTTCGAGGCTGGCTATAACGGTAATGTTCAGCTTTCGCACATCGCACAGCGCCTGCACTTCAAATCAGTTCGTACTGATCTGCAGTTGGCCAAGCTTGAAGGCGAAATCAATATGGGTGATGGCGACCTGCGCGCCAGCTCTCTCACTGGTCCGGTAAAGCTCAATACCCGCTCCAATGAAGTCCATCTGAAAGATGTTTCCGGTGAAGTTGAAGTGGAAAATCGCAATGGCGTTGTTGAGCTGGAAGCTAAAGCGCCGCTGGGAAATATCGATATCAATAACGTGAAAGGCGGCATTGAGCTCCAGTTGCCGCAGAATGCCGGCTTCCGGCTCGATGCACAGAGTACAGATGGCAACATCGATGTAAGCGATTTTGCCGTGAACGTGGACAACAGCCGCCGTGAAGCTGTTGCACATGGCGCCGTAGGCAAAGGCGGGCCTGACATTCGCCTGCGTACCGACCGCGGCAGCATACAGCTCAGGAAAGAATAGTTCACAGACCCTTCAGCCGTTAACTTACGCGAATGAATTCGCGTGTTTGCGGCTGAATTTATTTTTGCGTCAAAGTTGATTGCAGTTTCGCTTCAATCAGCTCCACCGCTTGCGCCATCACCTGGTCCAGCGTGAGGTAAGTCGAATCAATCAGAACAGCATCCGGCGCAGGCGCCAACGGCGAATTTGCCCGCGTACGGTCGCGTTGATCGCGAGCGTGCAGCTCTGCCAGCACGGCAGCTTCGGGCGTCGCTGCCGCTGGGCTCTGCAAAAAGCGGCGCGTGCCCCGCACTTCGGGAGCAGCATCAAGAAAAATCTTGATCTCGGCGTCCGGAAAGACCTTTGTGCCAATGTCGCGCCCTTCCATCACAATGCCGCCGCCCGCGCCCATTCTGCGCTGGCTGGCCACCATCCACTCGCGCACCGGCGGATGCACTGAAACCTTCGACGCTGCCTCTGTCACATCCTGGCTCCGCAGCCGCTCTGTTATGTCAGTTCCGTCCAGAAGAACGCGGTTCCCTTCAGGATTCGGGACCAATTCAATTCTGGATTGTTCCGCCAACGCAGCCAGCTTCGAGCCATCGTCGAGCGAAACTCCGCGCTCCAGTGCTTTCAATGCCAGCGCGCGATACATTGCCCCGGTTTCAATGTTCGTGTAGTTATATTTTTTCGCGAGCAGCGCCGCCAGCGTGCTTTTGCCCGAACCCGCAGGACCATCAATAGCAATCACCAGTTTTTTACCGCTCCCGGATTGTGCACTGCTCTGTGCGGCGGGATCAGCCATGGCGGCGTCTCCGCTGCTGATCTGATGGAGGAGGCGTCATGCGGATGAGGCTCTTCGTGCCGACCGTCACGAAGCTGAGCTCACGCGCCTGCAGCAATGCATTCACTGCTTCCCGTACTTTGGAACGCGAGGTCAGATGTGAGAAGAATTGCTCAATCTCCTCCTGCTCGGCTCCTACAACCGTTTCCAGATATTTGCTGAGCAGCGCAGAAATGGCTTCGTGCTGCGAAATCTGAATGCCATCTTTTACCTGCTGCGGCGCCCAACGGTAGAGCACGTCCCACAGCACTCCTTCGCCTTCACGGTAATCTACGCGGGTAATCTTCAAGATGGACCACAGCTCCCCCAATGCGCGGTCCATTGCCGTCAGGCTGGTTTCGCGCGCGATCTGCGCCTGCAACTGTCCTTTGCTCATTGGGCCGTGTTTTTGCAACGTGGCAAAAATTCTGGTGGCCAGCTCGGAGACGGCTGCGCCCTGCGCCTTGGTCTTGGGCGGGGCCTTGGGCAGCCGGTCGCTGACAAGCGCATAGAAGAAGGGGAACAACGCTGTGGAAACTACGAGTGTCGTATCCCCTGACAGACTCATTTCGAAGGCTGACCGCTCGCGCAGCAATCGCACCATCAGATCGGTTGCTTCCTGCGCCCGAGGATCGGCAAAGGCGTGCTTCGCGTCCGGCAGGCCCGCAGCCGTACCCGCATACGCGCCGATAAAAGACGGCAGCAGCGGCAGAGAGCGATCCGGATACATCAGGCTGAAACCGGCTGAATCAATAAAGCTGCGCGCGTCCTCAATGGTGCGAATTCCATCACCGCTCGTGCGCCAGTTCGTTGCCCGTTGCTGTTCGAGTTCCTGTTCGGTCATAAATATACGGCGATATCAGTAGGATGCACGCTTTCAATTTCAGTGTATCGGCCAAAATCACGGCTGTTAAAGGTCAGAATATGGCGGATTCCATAGACAATCATTGCTGCTACAAGCCGGGCATCGTGCACTTTAGCTCCGGCGACTTGATACTTGACGACCAGATGTCTCCACTGTTGGTGAATGGCTTCTACCTCAGGGGGCAGAATGAAAACTTTTTCTCTCCGGTTTGCAGCTTGGTCGGTCTCCGCCAGTGACAAACCGTGCCCATTTTGGGCCACTGGTCGTGTTGAAACATTCCAGAACTCAATGAGATTCTGAGCCAAATAGTATAGTGGAACCTGAGACCGGCGAAGGGATCCGATAGCTTTGCGAACTACAGCAAACTCCGGACTTTTGCGTTGGGAAAGACGAAGCAGAACATTTGTATCAATAAGGTATGAGGAGACGGGCTGTGCCATCAATCGTGGTCTCGATAAATTTCATCCCGACTAAGGGCTTCCAATGAAAGTACAGGAATCTTGTCCGAATAGGCAGCTAAAGCATCCAGCGCAGCTTCAAATTCTTCGTCCGTCAACTTCTGCCCGCTCTTTTCAAGGCTAAGTTGCTGGTGGAGGATTGTCTGAATGTAGTCCTCCATAGAAATTCCTCGCGAGCGGGCTTGCTCTGCAATCTTCCGCTCCATTTCAGGATCGAGCTGAAAAGTGAATGCCATACGCTTATCTGATTATTTTCGCACATGAGCTCAAATTTCTCCTGATTTAAGGTCTGTTAAATCCTTTTAAACGCCTTCTGTATCTCCTTTACAGAATACTTGAGCACCACCGGCCTTCCATGCGGGCAGGTCATGGGACACTCTGTTTTGGCCAGCTCTTTCAGCAGCCATTCCATCTTGTTCTGCTCCAGCGGCATATTGATCTTGATGGCGGCATGGCAGGCGATACTGGCGGCAATTCTGGCTCTGACCTTATCCAGATTGAAGAGCTGCTCTTCCCGCTGAAACTGATCCAGCAGCTCGACCAGCATTTTTTCCACGTCACCCGGACTGACGCCGCCCGGAGCAGTCTTCACTGCAATTGTGCGAGTGCCAAAGAGCTCAACCTCAAATCCGTTCCGGTGCAGCTCTTCTGAGATCTCCGCAAAAACGGCCTGCTGCGCCGGCGTAAGTTCAACAATCAGAGGCATGAGCAGCCTTTGGCCTTCATAACCCGCTCCGTTCTGCGCGCGTTCGCGGAGTATTTTTTCAAACAGCACGCGCTCATGCGCCACGTGCTGGTCAACTATCCACAAACCATCCGGATTCACCGCAAGAATGAACGAATCGCGAATCTGGCCCAACGGCTTCAGGCTTGCCAGTGCAAGCTGATCCACAATCTCCTGCGGCTCATCCGGCAGAACGTTGCCGCATGAATCTCCGTGGCCATTCGCAGCCGCCCTGATGGTTGGGGCCGGAACTGCACCAAAGCCGCTGATAGCCATATTGGCTTCAACAGCGATCGGCTCGCCGGAAAACTGCAGGCGCTCATTGACCACCGGCTGCGCCGGCGGTTTCAGCGCGAAGTCGCCTTCTCGAGCGGCCTGTGAAGCCGCCATTCCTGCACCCGGACTCAGGCCCTGTGATGCCGTGGGCTGGGCGGTAATCTCACGGGTAAACTGCGGTACCGGCCGCGCCTTCATTAGCGCTGCGCGAACGGAATCGCGCACAAAATCATGCACTAGCGACTGCTGCCGGAAGCGCACTTCGGTTTTTGACGGATGCACGTTGGCATCAACTTCCTCATTCGGCAGCTCAATGAACAGCAGCACCACTGGGAATACTGTCGGCGGAAGAATATTGCGGTAGCCTTCGGTCAGCGCGTGCTGCACCAGCTTGTCGCGGATCAGCCGCCCATTCACAAAGACGAAAATCGAGTTGCGGTTCAGCTTCTGCAGTTCAGGTTTCGAAATAAATCCATGGAGGCGTATGTCACCGGGAACAGGCGGCTGGTAATCCTCGCCACGGCGCCATGGCGGAGGTTCCGGAATTCCAACACGCTCCAGCTTCATCGTTGCCGCCAGCGGCACAAGCTGATTCAGTGTCTCGCGGCCAAATATCTGATAGATGCGGTCTGAATGTGAGTTCACGGGCGCGGCAATCAACATGGCATCCGTAGCCGAGTGCAGTTCAAAGTGCTTCTCCGGATGCGCCAGAGCGTAATGCGTAACGAGTGAGGCAATGTGCGAAAGCTCGGTTGATTCGGCTTTCAGGAATTTCTTGCGCGCCGGGGTATTGAAAAACAAATCCCGCACCGCCAGCGATGTTCCCAGCGGCAGCCCAGCCTCTTCCACACGTAGAATTTTTCCGCCGGCAATTTCCACCACCGTTCCGCCTGCCTCCTCTGCCACCCGCGTTTCCAGCAGCACACGTGAAACAGAAGCGATGGATGGCAGCGCCTCACCCCGGAAACCTAATGTATGGATGTTAAGAAGATCTTCAGCGTCCTGAATTTTTGAGGTCGCGTGGCGCTCGAAGGCCAGCAGAGCATCGTCACGCACCATACCGCAGCCGTTATCCGTGACCTGGATCAGCTTCTTGCCGCCGCCCTCTACCTGCACGCGGACGCGCGTGGCGCCCGCATCCAGCGAGTTCTCCAGCAGTTCCTTCAGCACTGATGCCGGACGCTCCACCACCTCGCCCGCGGCGATCTTGTTGGCAACGTGCTCGGCAAGTACGTGGATGCGGCCCATGAGATTTCACATTCCGAGCGCCCGCGGACGCGAGGAAACCCTAATAGTAAATGGTTCTCCCGGAAGGCTGCGAAAACTATTGTGTGGAAGCTGCTTCAGAAAAAGCTAAGCCGCATGAGGGCCTCAAGGCACGTACAGAACAAAGCTATCGAGCGATTTTTGCCTGCTCCATTTCGGCAATAATAGCTGCGGCGGCTTTTGCCGGATCCCCAGCGTGCGTGATGGGACGCCCAACCACAATGTGGCTTGCGCCGTTCGCGATTGCCATTGCCGGAGTAGCGATCCGCTGCTGGTCATTGCTATCTGCCCCTGCCGGCCTGATGCCTGGCGTCACAATCGCAAAGCCCTCACCAAGAGACTTTCTGATGGCCGTTGCCTCGCGCGGCGAAGAGATAATCCCCTGGCATCCGGAGTTCTGTGCCAGTGCTGCCATGCGCAGGGCCTGGTCCGCTACGCGGCCGGAGATGCCGGTCTCCTGGAGGTCTTCATCGGTCAGGCTGGTTAGGACTGTTACGGCCAGAATGTTGAGCCGGTCACCGGCAGCTTCCGTAGCGGCGCGCAGCATCGCCGTCCCGCCGCTGGCGTGTACGGTGAGCATATACGCACCCAGTTCCACGGCGGCTTTCACGGCATGGCTGACCGTGTTTGGAATGTCATGCAGCTTCAGATCGAGAAAAACGCGCCGTCCTGAGGCCACCAAATCCCTGACGATGCATGGCCCTTCAGAGGTAAAAAGCTGCAACCCAACCTTGTAAATGCCCGCTATCTCGCCAATACGCTGTACCATGGCCTGGGCTTCGCGGGCGCTGGAAACGTCCAGCGCAACAATCAGCCGGTCCCGCATCCCGGAGGATGCGGGCGAGGACAAGGAATCCGTAAGCTGGGTAGCCATGCTCCCAGTATATCCGGCTGTTACTTTTCCTGTTTGGATTATTGCGCGCTGTAGCCCTGGTTCAGCGCCACGGCTTCAGGCTGGATCAGGTCGATCCGTACGCGCTCCACGCCATCGCGGAAATTGAGCATCCGGGCGGCGCTGTAGCTCAAGTCCATGATGCGGTTCCCCACATAGGGGCCGCGATCGTTGATTCGGACGATGATCCACTTGCCATTTTTCAGGTTGGTGACCTTTACAAAGCTCCCCAGCGGGAGTTTGCGATGCGCGGCGGTCAGCTCGAACATGTCATAGTCCTCGCCGCTGGCCGTGGTCCTGCCGTGAAACTGCTTGCCATACCAGGAGGCATTTCCCACCTGGTAGGGTTTGAGTTCAGCCTTGCTCGCTTTGTGGGTCTTGGATTTTTGCGCCATGGGGATAGCGCTGGTTTTGGTTTGGGGCTGTTGGTGGTTTGGAACAGGCGCCGCCCCCACGTTGGCAACCAGAAATACGGTTGCCGCCAGAATGGACAGTACTCGGTTCATGCAAACTCCTTAGCATACAGAATCTGGGTCCCCAAGACATTCGCTGTAATTCTATGAATTTCTAGGAGAAAAAGGCAATCGCCTTATCTTTCCTGAAACTCCCAGCGTGTCTTTTTTACCACTATCTTTCCTCTACGAAGTGTGCCGGCCTTAGCTTCTTACCCTAACGATTGTACCTGACTTTAGATGTTGTCCAGCTGGAAAGCTGTTGTTTCGGATTACCAAGGATAGGATTTGTAAGTAGCTGATTCTAAACACCCTAAAAATAAATTTTTCAGTAGAGCAGGTTGCCATACCTTTATTTAGACGAAAAGAGGGCAGAAAAGCCTTCTGTCCGGTCCGTTTTTGCGATCTGAAGGAGCCAAGCAGCCCGGTGATGGAGAACCCACCGCCGTTCTTCTTTATACTGGTTTGCCATGGCTTCTGACCGCGAAGTTGAGATCAAGTTCCAGATCACGGACATCCAGGCGCTTACCTCACGGCTGCAGCAGACGGGCTTCCGGCTGGTTACCCCGCGAACCCACGAGTTGAACACCCTCTATGATCGGCCAGGAGGCGAGCTTCGCAGCCGAGGGGCTCTGCTCCGGCTCCGGGAGTACGGCCCGGTTTGGACCCTTACTTATAAAGACAAGAGCAATTCAGCTGGTGAGCGGCACAAATCGCGCCGGGAGATAGAAACCCGTGTAGAAAATGGCCCGGCGGCGGACCAGATCATCCAGGCCATCGGCTTTGCTCCCAGCTTCCGTTATGAAAAGTTCCGCAGCGAATGGAGCGACGGAACAGGCCATGTGGTTATCGACGAGACACCGATCGGCAACTATGGCGAAATCGAAGGGCCGCCCGAGTGGATTGACTCAACTGCCGAACGGCTGCAGATCTCGCACGCGCAGTACATCACGCTTTCTTACTCGGAGCTGTTCCTGGATTGGAAGCGCAAGACCAGTAGCCAGGCGGCGGAGATGACGTTTCAAGCCATCAGGGCGAGCGGATAGCAATAAGCATCTCGTCCCGGCTTTATCAAGCTTTCCAGTGCCGAGCGGCTTTTCGCGCTACAATTCCCTTCCATCCCTTGGAGTGAGCGCATGTATGACTACATTATTATCGGCGCGGGCTCAGCCGGATGCGTGCTTGCCAACCGCCTAAGCGAAGATCCCACCGTAAAGGTGCTGCTGTTGGAGGCCGGCGGGCCTGACAAGCAGAAAGAAATTCACATCCCTCTGGCTTTCTCCAAGCTTTTCAAAAGCAGTTGTGATTGGGCGTATTACACCGATCCTGAGCCGCAGCTCGCAAACCGCAGCTTGTACTGGCCGCGCGGCAAGGTCCTGGGCGGCAGCAGCTCCATCAACGCGATGATCTACATCCGCGGCAACCGCGCTGACTACGACCACTGGCGTGATCTTGGCAATACCGCTTGGGGCTATAACGACGTTCTACCCTACTTCAAGAAGTCAGAAAATCAGCAGCGCGGCGCGTCAGAGCATCACGGAGTAAACGGCCCACTGTGCGTGAGCGACCATCGCACCGTGAATCCGCTTTCTGAAGCATTTATTCAAGCCGGAGAAGAGGCCGGGTTCGAACGCAACAATGATTTCAACGGCGCAGTACAGGAAGGCTTCGGACTGTACCAGGTCACACAATCAAACGGTCAACGTCACAGCGCTGCGGCAGCGTTTTTGCATCCAGCCATGTCGCGCTCGAATTTAACGGTGCTCACCCAGGCCCATGTCTTTGGAATTTATTTTGAAGGCCGGCGTGCGGCGATTGTCAGCTTTCAGGATAAAAGCGGCAGCCGGCAAGAGCGTGCCAAACGCGAAATCATTCTGTGCGGAGGCGCTATTGGCTCGCCGCAGTTGCTTATGCTCTCGGGCGTGGGTCCCGCGCAGCATCTGCGCGACTTCAACATTCCTGTTGTTTGCGATCTGCCGGGCGTCGGCCAGAACCTGCAGGATCATCCCTGCACAGGCGTAGTGTTTGAATGCACCAAGCCAGTGAGCCTGGCCAGCGCTGAAAGTCTTTCCAATCTGGTTCGTTATCTCTGCTTCAAGAAAGGGCCTTTCACTTCAAACGTGGCCGAAGCCGGAGCTTTCATTCGCACAAAACCGGATTGCCAATATCCTGATCTGCAATTCCACTTTGGCGCCGGATACTTTGTCGAGCACGGATTCCAAAAATACCATGGGCATGCGTTTGCCTTTGGACCAACACTGCTCCATCCGTACAGCCGAGGTGAGATCCGCCTGCGCTCCGCCAATCCGCTGGACGCGCCTTCTATTCGCGCCAATTATTTCTCTGACTCGCGTGATATGGACGTTATGCTGGAGGGCGTGAAGCTCTCCCGCACTCTCGCCGCCACAAATGCCTTTGAAAATTACCGCGGCAAAGAGCTTCATCCCGGGCCGCAAGCCAAAGACGATCAGACCTTGCGCGCTCACATTTCTAAATTTACTGAGACGCTTTATCATCCTGCCGGAACCTGCAAAATGGGTAGCGATGCAAACGCGGTGGTAGATTCCGAGCTGCGCGTTCATGGGGTCGAGGGCTTGCGTGTGGTTGACGCCTCGATTATGCCCACCGTAATCGGCGGAAATACCAACGCGCCAACCACCATGATCGCGGAGAAAGCAGCGGAGATAATCAAAAATGGATCAACTGCGCATACGACAGAAAGCTATGCGGGAAGCATGCACTCAACGTAGAGACGTAGCATGCTACGTCTCTGCCCAGTTCGCTATTGTTTGCCGCTAATGAATTACCTCAGGCTGATCATCTCTCTTCAGGATGGATCTTTGTGGCCGTTGCGGATTCACTCTGATGACCGCTATTTCGCCTGACCGGAAACGTTCAACCCGCTGTTCTGCAAACCTTGTGATCAGGTAAGGTTTACTGTCAGTCGCGCTAAAGGTCTGGTCTTCAAAGTTGTAAGAGTATGCAATCTCAACGGTGGTGCAATCCCAAAAGCCGCTGCCTTTCAATACCAATGAGGAATCAACTTTGGCTTCCAGCTTTTTCCAGGTACTGCTCCCCCATGATCGCCACAGGCGGAGCAGCAGCCTGGATAGGTAAACGATCCAAATGTCGAGGAAAAGACCGCCCAAGGTAAACTCCTTATCTGGAAAAGCGGAGCAGCAGTTCACTTCCCTTTCAGAAAGTCACTCACCGCCTTGATGTACATATTCGGCTGATCCACAAAGGCCATGTGCCCTGCCTGCGGCACGATTACCAGCTTTGACCCCGCAATCTTCTCATGCATCGTGCGTGAAAGCCGCGGATTGGATTCATCGTGGTCGCCGCAAAGACCAGCGTAGGCACATGAATGCTGGAAAGCTTGTCCAGGTACTCCACAGATTTCAAATTGCCGTCAATCACAAACTCGCCGTCTGAGCCCCACATCTCACGATACAGGTCCCATGACGTGGTTGTGTTTCCCGCCGCCGGATCATAGTTCGGATCGGGGCGATGCTGATAAAGATACGGGAAGTAGCCGTCACCCCAGGCGAGTTTGGCATAATCGTCAGGATAGCGGCCCTTCTCCCAGTCCTTACCTTTGCCGAACAGGCCGGCCTTCTCCAGCGCATCGAGTTTGGCCCGCGCCTCAGGCGGCATGCTCTGTTTCTCTTCGGCCAGGACCTTGTTCATCTCGCTGGTGGAATAAAACGTCCCGCCTAAGATCAGGTGCGTGAGGTTCTGCTGATACTTGAACGCATACGCCTGCGCCAGCACGCCGCCATAAGAGTGCCCGAGCAGGCTGATCTTGCCCAGATGCAGCGCCTGGCGGACATTCTCCACGTCCTCCACCATGTTCTCCACCGTGTACTGCGTCGCATCTTCCAACTTCTCAGAGCGGCCGGAGCCTCGCTCATCAATAAAGACGAGCTGGTTGTTTCGCGCCAGCGGCAGCAAATAAGGCAGCAGGTAATCGTGGGAGGCGCCCGGGCCGCCGTGGACCATCATCAGCGGCGCGCCACGCCCGATGATCTTGTAGTAGATGAGCACGCCATGTGCATCTACAAAACCTTCTTCCATGCGATAGACATTGGAAGCTGCCGCCGCAGAGTGCTGAGTGTGAGCTGAAGGTGCATTAGTTTTTTTGCTCTGTGTAAATGCAGTCAGGCCGAACAGTAGAACTGTTGCAAAGAGAGCTGTTTTCATGCCCGGAATTATAGATTGGGAGCAGCTAACCTTAGTAGATGATTGAAAACACGGCGAAAATACTGGTAATCGCCGTTCTGGGGGAGGACTACAATTAATCTGTTGCGAGGCGGTTATGAAGCGGCTTACATCCATCACAGCTCTCGGAATGGCGTTGTTAGCTTCACTTTCTTTACAGGCCCAGATGCGCGGCAGTATGGGCGGAGGACGGGGCTTTGGCGGTGGAGCACGCGTAAGCTCAGGGTTCCGATCAGGCGCGCCCGGCGGCCCCAGAGGTTTTGCGCCCGGTGGACCAAGGGTATTTGCACCGCGTGGTCCGCGTGCATTTGCGCCGGCAGGGCCGCGAGTGTTTGCTCCAGCTCCGCGGACGTTTGGGAACAGAACATTTGTATCAGGCGGCTTCGGCGCGCGTACCTTCTCGCCGGCTCACGTGTTCTTCACGCCATTTCCGGATGGCTTCCATCGTTTCCATCATCGCTTCTTCTTTGACAGCTTTTTCTTCTCCGATAGGTTTTTCTTCGACAGATTTTTCTTTCCCGGGTGCTTCGGCTGCGTCTCGCCGTTCTTTTTCACAGGCGGGCTGTTCTTTAATCCGTTCATTTCGCCGTTTTTCTCCGGCTTTGGACCGGACTATTACAACTACGGGCCGCCTCCAGCGCCTCAGCCTGTTGTAACCACTGACAGCGGCGCGAATACCCAGCTTGCTGTGGAAGTGCAACGGCTTGCCGACGAAGTTGACTATTTGCGCAATGAAGAGAGCCGTCGCAGTAGCGAGAGTCGCTCTCCGTCCGAGCCCAATACGTCGATCTCAGTGATGGAGCCTGTAGCCAACGTGATCTTTGTTTTTCGTGATGGCCACCAGATCACCGCGCGGAACTATGCGATTGCCGGTGAGACTCTCTGGGTTCTTGACGAGCACGCGGCAAAGAAATTTGCCTTGGCAGATATTGATATACCGGCGACTGAGAAAGCCAATGCTGTGAATGGCGTTGAGATCCACTTCCCAACATTGCAGCAGAAATAACAGATCTGGCGGCGCTAGTCCCGTGGCTAGTTTGCCTGTGGCAATGACGTAGGCGCACAATAAACCTATGTGCCCACGCTCCCGGCTCCGTGGTCTTCTCGTCTTTTTGTTTGCTTTGACTATTATTGGCGTCGCGTCAGCTCAGCTTCAGACCTTCGCACAATCGCCCTCTCAGACAGCCAACTCTTCTTCTCAGGCAGCGCCGGACCAGCCGGCTACCCTGCGCATCAACACGCGCCTGGTAGTTGTGGACGTTATAGCCACAAGCAATAAAGGCGCACCGGTTACAGATCTGAAAGCTGGCGATTTCACCATACAGGAAGACGGCGTGGAGCAGCCTGTCCAGGTCTTCAGCTTTCACCAGCCAGGCGGCGAGCCGCCGGCGCAGCCAGGACCATTTGCCTCACCGGGTAAGCTGCCTCAAGGCGTCTTCACCAACGTTCCACAATACAGAACCAGCGGAGCATTGAATGTGGTGCTGCTGGATGCGCTAAACAGCAATCTGATTGATCAGGCGGTCATGCGTGATGCCATGGTTAAGTTTCTGGAAAAACTTCCCGCTGGTGAACCTATTGCGGTTTATCTGCTCGGCAGCAAACTTACTCTGCTCCAGGATTTCACCAGCGATCCTGAGCTGCTAAAAAAGGCTGTGGCGGGGCTGAAACGCCAGGGCTCAAAAACCAGGACCAACGTGGCGGGAAATACCCGTGACGCTCAGATGCCGGTAGGCAGTGTTGCGGCTGAGACAATCGATTCAATACCCGGACTCCAGAGCAGGTTGAACGAATTTCGCGATCAGCAGAACGCTGCGCAAACGGACGTACGCGTGCGCACTACTCTGGACGTGCTCAATGCCCTGGCGCGCTCTCTGGCAGGATATGCGGGAAGAAAGAACCTGATTTGGATCTCGCAAACATTTCCTGTCAGTATAGTGGCCAACAGAATCAACTCGGTGAACAGCCGGGATTATTCCGCCGAAATCGCGCATACCGGCGACCTGCTGAGCAATGCGCAAGTTGCAATTTATCCGGTGGATGTCCGCACCCTCGAGGGCAGCAGCCAGTTTGAAGTCGGCGCTGATCCCAATCCCATGGGAAGACCTCAAATGGAGAAGCAACGGGTTGACGGGGAAGCAGGTATTCAGGTCAGGCCGCGAGAGTGAGGAACGCATGGTGGCGCGCAGCACCATGAATGATCTGGCAGAAAAAACCGGCGGACGCGCTTTTTACAACACCAATAATCTGGAGGGTGCGGTGCGGAAGAGCATTGAGGACGGCTCTACTTACTACACGCTCGGATACTATCCCGCAAATAGGCAATGGGATGGCAGGTTTCGCAAGATCACAGTGAAGACGGTTCGACCAGGCATCAAGCTGCACTACCGCGAAGGATACTTTGCTCTGGAGCCGCAATCGTATGCCAGGCTGGATGCAACGCAAAAGAATGAGGAGCTGGGCCGGGCATTGAGCCTCGAGTTCCCTGCCGCTACGGCGCTGCGCTTCCAGGCTGCGGTGATTCCGCCTTCAGCCGAAACAAAGAATAAAGTCATTGTTAATTATGCCGTAGATCCACACCAGCTCAGCTTTGAACAAACAACTGACGGATTACAGCACGCCAGCGTAGATTGCGCTGTAACGGTCTATTCGCGATCGGGCGAAACAGTGCAGGCGCTGAGCAATACCATGATGGCTACACTTAAGCCTGAGGAATACAGCCGGGTGATGCAGAGAGCCTTCCCCTGCCGGCAATCGTTCGAACTCGCTCCGGGAGAATACCTGCTGCGGCTCGGCGTGCGTGATGCGCGTACAGGACTCATCGGCACGCTGGACGCCCCACTCACCGTTTCAGCAACATCCGGCAGTAAGTGATTCTCACAAGCGCTGAGCCGCGGCGCATGATATCCTCTGGCTTCCAAATGAGCCGCCTTTTCCTGGTTAGACACGGTCAAGCTTCTTTTCTCGAGCGCAACTATGACAAGCTTTCACAAAAAGGTGAATTGCAGAGCCGCATTCTGGGCGAATACTGGGCTGGGTTAAAGCTAAAGTTTGATCGCGTCTATTCTGGCCCGCGCGTGCGGCAGCGCGAGACAGCCAAACTCGCAGGCGAGGCTTACAAAGCGGCTGGGCTTGCCTGGCCTGAGCCAATGGTGCTTGAGTCATTCAATGAATTTCAGGCAGAGACCGTAATGGAGCGCTGCCTGCCGGAGCTGATTGAAACCGATCCTGAGATTCAGCGGATGAATCAGGCTTTTAAAAACGCAACTACGCGCCCGGAGCAGTTCAAAACGTTTCAGCGGATGTTTGAAGTTGTGATCGGGCGTTGGGCAGAGGGGCAGCTTCCGCTGGAAAACATTGAACCCTGGCCGGAGTTTTGTTCGCGCGTGCAACAGGCGCTGGCAGAGCTCACAGCAAACGGCAACGGCGGCGAGCAGATTGCAATTTTCAGCTCCGGCGGGCCGGTAGGAGTCGCCATGCAGCGCGCGCTCGGGCTTGCAACTGAAGCCACACTCAAAACGGCCTGGATGGTGCGAAATTGCGCCTTCAACGAGTTTCTCTTCTCGCCCGGACGGTTTACCCTAAGCTCGTACAATGCGACTCCGCATTTCACCGATCCTGAGTTGATAACGTATCGATGAATGTGTAGCAACGTGATCGTGGTTTAAGGAATGACAATGTCGGTTGAGGCGGCCAAGAATCTTTCTGTCCCAGATTCGCTTCAGGACAGCTCCAAGCCGGTGCGCTCGGGCGAAGAGCTAGATCTTGCGCGGCTTGAGCCGTATCTACGCAGCCACTTTCCCGATCTTGGCGGCGAGTTATTGGTGAAGCAGTTCCCCAGCGGGCATTCCAATCTCACATATTCGGTTTCGCTGGGCGGAAAAGAGATGGTGTTGCGGCGGCCGCCTTTCGGCAGCAAGGTGAAATCAGCGCATGACATGGGCCGTGAATATCATGTGCTTTCAAAATTGCATCCGGCCTATCCTACGCCGCAACCGCTGCTTCACTGCACTGATGAATCGGTCATCGGCGCACCTTTTTATGTGATGGAGCGGGTGCGCGGCGTGATCCTGCGGAGAAATTTGCCCCCTGAATTGCAGCTTGCGCCAGAGACAGCCCGCAAGCTGAGCGAGTCATTTATTGACCAGCTTGCAGCGCTGCATGGGCTGGACTATGCCGCGCTTGGCCTTGGCGAATTGGGCAAGCCCCAGGGATATCTCGAGCGGCAGGTGCGCGGCTGGATTGAGCGCTATCACGGATCAAAGACGCATGATTTGCCTGAAGTCGAGCCGCTCTCAGCCTGGCTGCACGGGCACATGCTCGCGCACAGCGCTGGAACGCTGATTCACAATGATTACAAGTTCGACAATATGGTTCTTGATCCCACAGACATCACGCATGTAAAAGCTGTGCTGGACTGGGAGATGTGCACTCTGGGCGATCCGCTCACCGACCTGGGAACAGCGCTGTCATATTGGATTGATCCCGGCGATCCGCCGGAGATGCAGATGGTACGCTGGGGGCCGACCATCGCCCCAGGCATGTTGAGCCGCGCTCAACTTGCGCAGCGCTATGCGGAAAAGACCGGGCGCGATCTTTCGAATATCGTCTTCTATTATGTGTTCGCGATGTTTAAGATCGCCGTGATCATCCAGCAGATTTACTACCGCTATTTCCACGGTCTGACAAAAGATGAGCGCTTTGCTTCTTTAGGCGAAGTGGCAAAGACCCTGATGCGCGTCGGGCTGAGGGCGACGAAGAAGAAGAGCCTTTGAATCCGAACCTTCAGTAGTGACTTCAACTAAACGAGCAGGATTTTAGCTGGAAAATAGGATTAAAAAATCCTTATCATCGCCTGACGAATAGACTATCGAGCCTTTTTCGTTTATTGACTATCTTGATGCATCGGGGTACTCTGCCATGCCTGTGGCATGGAGTTTCCGAAGACGCATTAAGCTGGGTCCAGTCAACGTGAACCTTTCACGTAGCGGCATAGGTGTTTCAGCAGGCGTTGGACCAATTCGCACAGGTGTGGATGCGAAAGGTCGGCGCTATACCAGCGTTCGAGGGCCATTCGGCCTGTACAACCGTCAATATCATAAAGCAAATCCTAGTGCGCCCCTTCAAGGAGCTGAAAATCCAAACATCGCTGCCGTTAAAGATGCCGTAATCGTATTGTTGTTTTCGCTGGTCATCGTATTGATCGGATTTAATGGCGCTGTAGCTCCCGGCAATCAAGGCTGGCTCACGTTATTTGCATTTGTGACGGGAGTTCCAGCAGTGATTGGCATAGTCGGATATGTTACAGGCAAGGATGCCAGCGACGGGTGGCTACTTCTGAATGCAACTCTGTTGAAGGTGGAAAAATGGCTGTTGCTTGGCGCGCTGATCCTACTTTTCCTTATGGCTGCTAGTTCCGGCGGCAAAAGAAGGCGCTGACGAGCGCTTCTTATCGAAGCTTGCAGTGATCCCTCCTTCGCGTCGGGATTTTTTTACCGGTAATACCTCGCGATCCACTCTGCCGCGCAGCAAGGCCTTTCCTTCCCTTCCAGTTCAACAGTTACGTTGAAAGCCGCCTCAAGTGCATTTGGCGGTATGTCTTTAACTGACTGCAGCACAAAGCGCGCGCGAATGTTCGATCCTGCAGGAACCGGCGAGACGAATCGGACACGATTCAGACCATAATTCACGCCCATACGAATGCCTTGTTTGATCTCAAGCGCCTCATGCATGAAATGCGGGAGCAGTGAGAGCGTGAGAAAGCCATGTGCGATCGGTGCGCCGAACGGAGATTCGCGGCGAGCGCGCTCCACATCCACATGAATCCACTGATGGTCGAGCGTTGCGTCAGCAAATTGCTGAATGCGCTCCTGCGTGATAATGAACCAGTCAGTGACGGCGATCTCCTGGCCGACGAGTTCTCTGAGTGAATCCGGGAAGTCCAGAGTGCGTTTGGGCATTTGCAGTCGCTACTTTGCCTTCGTCGCAAATTCCGGCCTGATACTTTCCGTCCCTGACCAGTACTTCTTGCGCAGCTCTTTTTTCAGGACCTTGCCGGTGCCGGTGCGCGGCAGCGGCGAATCAAGGAACTCGATTGAGCGCGGACACTTATAGTGGCTGAGGCAGCCGCGGCAAAACTCAAGCAACTCTTCTTCACTCAGCTTGGTTCCCGGCTTTAGCACAACCAATGCTTTCGGAACCTCGCCCCAGCGCGGATCAGGAATGGGAATCACCGCAACTTCATATACATTGGGATGAGCAAGGATTGCCTTCTCAACTTCTAGAGATGAAATATTTTCGCCGCCGCTCACGATAATGTCTTTTTTGCGATCAACGATCAGCACGTAACCGTCTTCATCAATCGTAGCCATGTCTCCGGTGTGGAACCAGCCACCGCGCATGACTTCAGCCGTGGCTTCAGGCTGCTTCCAATAGCCGGCCATAACGCCGTCACTTTGAGCAACGATCTCGCCAATCGCCTGGCCATCATGAGGAACGTCATTTCCATTGCCGTCAACAACGCGAATCTCCACGCCGGGAATAGCGTGGCCCGTGCCGGCCTGTTTTTCAAAGCGTGCATTGCCCTGCCAGTCGAGACCGGCTTTCATGCGCGCGGAGGTCAACACTGGAGCGGTCTCGGTGAGGCCGTAACCGGAGTAGCAAGGGCAACCCAGCTTTTCTTCCACCTCCCGCACAAGCGTTGGTGAAGAAGCTGCGCCTCCAATGCCCACGCGCTGCAGGCTTTTTAAATTGAACTTTGGCCGCTCCGGGCAGTTGACCAGCGCCGTGGCCATGGCTGGAACAACGCTCAGTGATTGCGCGCCTTCCCGCTCGATGAGACGGAAGACCTCAGTAGTTTCAAACTTGCGCATCATCACGTGCTTGCCGCCAACATATGTGAGTGAATGGGCAACGCCCCAGCCGTTGGCATGAAATAGCGGAATGGTGTGCAGTTCTACGGAATCTGCATTGCCGGGAAAGTGAATGGCTACATTCAGCGCGTGCAGATAAATATTGCGATGCGTAAGCATCACGCCTTTGGGATTGGCGCTGGTGCCGCTGGTATAGAAAAGTTCTGCAAGAGAGTTTTCGTCCACCTGCATGACATCGGCACGATGCGGAGCCGCGGAGGCCAGCAACTCCTCATAATTTTTGTCCGCCATCCATGGAGCGTTTGGGTTGAAATCGAGCGGGACAAAAGATTTCACAAAGCGGAGCTCGCTGCGAAACGATTCGACCAGAGGAATAAACTGCGATTCAAAGAGCAGGACCGTGGCTTCCGAATCATTCAATATGTACGTCAGCTCGGCAGGAGCAAGCCTGATGTTCAATGGCAGCAGCACGCCGCCTGCTTCGAGCACACCGTAGTAGCCCTCAAGCAGGCGATGGCAGTTCGCGCTGAGAAATGCCACGCGATCGCCCGGACGCAGCCCGAGAGAGAGCAATGCGCCGGCCTGGCGCGCAACTCGATCGGCAAACTGCGCATACGTGAAGCGCTGGTTGCCGCAAACCACGGCTGTGCGTTCCGGATATTCGCGGCTGGAGTAGCGCAGAAAGCGCAGAGGCGTGAGCGGGATGATCATACAGATTGGCCTCCATCAACCACGAGCACATGGCCGTTCACATACGCAGAGGCGTCGGACGCAAGATAGACGGCCGCGCCCTTCAAATCAAAGTCCGTGCCAAAGCGGCGCGCGGGGATGTGGCTGAGCAGATAGTCGCGTTTGTGCTCAATCACCCAGTCAGACATGTGCGTGGGAAACCATCCTGGAGCAATGGCGTTCACCTGAATATTATGCCGCGCCCATTTGACTGCCAAGTCATGGGTGAATGAAATCACGCCGCCTTTGCTGGCGTGATAGGCAATGGCCTGCACCGTCTCCGGCGGCGCGCCTCTCAGACCGGCGACAGACGCCATGTTGATGATCTTGCCGCGCTCCTGCTTGAGCATAATTTTTCCCGCAGCCTGCGCGCAGAGAAACGTGCCGGTCAGATTGGTTTCCATCACTTTGTTCCACTCGGCCAGGGTCATCACTTCCGTTGGCGCACCCCAGGAGATGCCGGCGTTGTTGATCAAGATATCGAGCCGGCCAAAATGGGAGAGGGTGGCATCCACCATCTGCTGCACGCTGCTTTGATCTTTTACATCGCAGGTGCAGGCCAAAGCGCGAACGCCAAATTTCTCTATATCGTGAGCGGTCTCTTCGCAGCGTTCTTTTTTTCGTGCACACAGGACCAGATTGGCGCCCATCTCCGCCAGCGCTTCAGCCATCTGGCGGCCGAGGCCGATGGAGCCGCCAGTGATGATGGCTACGCGGCCCCTCAGGTCGAAAAGTTCTTTTACGCTTCTTTTTGCCTGTTTTTCAGACATAGTGTTCCGGGTGTTCCGGTTGATTTTGCTATGAACTCTTCGGCGCAATGCCGGTTGGCCGGGGAATAGCGCCCACTTCCCATGGCGCTTTCAATTCCGTGCGCCACTCCAGTAGCGCCGGGCCGGGCGCTTCCAGCCAGTCTGGAAGCCGCTGGCGCAATCGCTCCAGCGCGGTAACGCGTTCAGCACGAATGCCATAGGCCTCAGCCATCCGGCAGAAATCCGGGTTCTTGAGCGCAACTTCATGCGTCTGGCCAAACATGGAGCGCTGCAAAAAACCAATTACGCCGTATGCCTCGTCATTCACGAGCAGAATTTTTACTGGTAAATCATACTGCGCCAAAGTTGCCAGCTCGTGCTGCGTGTATTGAAAACCGCCGTCGCCGGCAATGCAGACGACCCGGCGCGCTTCCCCGCTCTGCCTGATAGCGCATGCAGCTCCAATGGCGGCAGGCAATCCGTACCCGAGCGTGCCTGATCCCAGCGGGTAGAGAAATGTTCCCGGCTCAAAGACGGGAAAGAAAGCAGAAGCCCAGTAATTCAGGATTGATTGATCGTTCACCAGCACGTCTCCGCGGCGCATGGCTTCACGGAACAGCTTAAGCGCTGCGTAGCCTTCTTGCTTCAGAGCTTCGAGCCTTTCAGATTCGCGAGCCTTGATGGCTGGGATATCGCACCAGCCAGTGCGAGCAGAGGTGCTTTGCGCAAACGATTGTGCGATCTCGGCTAAGCTGCCCACAACCAGCGCAGATGGCAGGCGATCGCCGGCGTAACGCGCGTCTTCAACAATCTGAAGATGCGGCGGCAGCTTCAGACCGAAGCGGCCAGTATCAAATTCGGTAAGGCGCGCGCCGAAGGAGATGAGCAGATCGCTTTCAGCCATGATCTCCTGCACCATACCCAGCCGCGAGATACAGCCGAGCGAAAGCGGATGATCAGCCGGGATCATTCCCTTTCCGGCAGTGGTGGTGAAAACCGGAGCTTGCAATAACTCTGCGAGTTTTTGCACCGCTGCCTGTGATGCACGAGCGCCAGAGCCGAGCAAAAGCAAAGGCCTGGAGCTTGCGGTGATCTGATGCGCGGCTTGGACAACTTGCTGCGGGGATACTGCGGCTGCAGCTTTTTGGTCCGAGACTTCAGGAACATTCGCATTTGTCCCAGCTAGAAACAAGTCATGTGGGACTTCAATAAAAACAGGTCCTGGCAAGGGACCGCGCAGCACTTGAACTGCCTCAGCAAAGATTTCGGCGATTTGGCCTGGATCGGTCACACGTCGCGCAAAGCGCGTAAGTGGACGAATGATCTCAAGCTGATCAGACGTCTCATGAAGCGCGCCGCCGCTCTTGCCCAACAACGACGAAGCAATGTTGGTGCCGATCAGCATTACGGGCGTGTTGGTTTGCAGGCTTTCCAGCAGTGGGACGAGAGTAAAAAGATTTCCTGGACCGGTGGAGGCAAAGATCGCGGCTATTTGTCCGCTGCGGCGGTAGAACCCGTCAGCGGCAAAGCCGGCAGCCTGTTCATGGCGCACAACCCAGTGCTTGAAAGCCGGGGCCTGTCTTAATGCTTCATACAACGCGATGTTATGAATGCTGGGAATACCAAAGCCTGCGGTGATTCCGTAACGCAATAAAGCCATCACCACGGCTTGTGCCAGGGGCATTGGATTGGATTGCGGCGGTGTATGCGGAGCAGCTGACATGATGAAAAAGCAGTGCAGATGATCCCTAAAACAAAACGACGGAGGCGGGTTCTCGCCTCCGTCGCTGGTTTCAAGTTAGAAGTTGAGGCGAACGCCGAGCTGAATTTGGCGCATCGGGAAAGCCGAGGTGAAAGCCAGCGGTGTAGCCAGAGAGCTGGTTGGATCCACCTTGTTTCCTTTCACATTGAAGTTGGTAAAGCCCAATGCCGGGAGGATCTGCCCGGTACCCACAATATTGTTCACGCTGGCGTAGTTCGTACGGTTTGCCAGGTTGAACCCTTCAGCCACAAGCTGCAGGTTAGCGCGTTCACCCATCTTGATAGCGCGACTGATTCGCATATCGAAGTCCATGAAGTCAGGTCCCTGGCCGGAATTACGGGGCGCTCCAAGCGGGCGATCATTGGTTGAATGGCGGTCGCCGTTCAGATCAGCGCCTGCCAGCAGGTTGAACGGATGCCCGCTGTTGTAGCGGAAGATCGGAGCGAGCTGGAACCCGGAGAAGACCGGACCACCGAACTTGCCGGTATCAACAACTGTGGCGATCACGACCTTGTGGCGCTGGTCGAAGGTTGAAAGTGCGCGTTCCCCAGCGAGGTTGGTGTTGTCAAACGGGCCAAAATCGCTGTTGAAGTCAGTAGTCGTGTCAAACGCCTTGCTCAGCGTATAACTTCCCATCGCTGTGAAGTGGGTGCTGAAGCGCTTCTTCACTTCCAGGATACCGCCTTCATAGAGAGCAGCGCCCTCTGATGAATAGACGTCGTTTTGCAGAAGAAGCGGATTGGCAAAGCAAGAAAATGGGTTAGCCCCGCACTGAGGCGCTGCCCAGTTGCGGAATTGTACCGGCTGTCCGAAAGCATTGGCTTTTGTACTGATGGGAGCCGTGGATAATGCATTGGTGTCAATTGCAACCGGCAAGCCAATGGTGTGCACGTAAATCCCACTCAGGGAGACAGACCAGCCTTTGGCGATTTCACGCTCAATTCCTACTTCCGCCTGCTGGGAATAAGCATTGCGATAGTTCGGCTGGGCGCTGAACAACACGCTAAGCGGTGGCGGCGGCCCAACGTTGGTAACGTTGATGCCGAATTGAGTTAAGTTTGCCGGAGTGATGCAAGCAGCATTGCCGGCAGCAGGTGTGGAGCACTGAACCAATCCCTGCGCAAACAGGGTCTGGTAAATGGCTGCTGAGGTCAATGATGGCGGGAAGCCCGGAACTCCAGTCAGAGGCACAAAGACCTGGGCGATCTGCCGTTTGTTTTTAACGAAGCCCAGGGTCTGCACCACATCGGCAATCTGTCCATAAATCGGCGAATAGAAGATGCCATAGCCGGCGCGAACGACTGTCTTGTGATCGTTGAACGGATCCCAGGCAAATGAGACGCGGGGAGCAAAGTTGTTCTTATCAGTGCTCAAGGCTCCATACTGCGCGTCCAGTTCATAACGCACGCCCAGATTCAGCGTGAAGTTTGGCTTCATGGACCATTGGTCCTGTACATAGGCGGCAGTAAACGGACGAGGATAGTTGTAGGTCGGATTGCCGAATCCCTGCTGATAGAACTGGGGCAAGCCCAGGGCAGCCGACTGAAGCGAATTGATCGTGGCCGGGTTGGCGGTCAAACCGCATGCTATCGGAACCTGCAGGCACGGGCTAAGAATTCCTCCAGGCAGATTACCGAAGACAAAACGTCCAGGGAAGAACGTGTGGGACTCAGAGTGATTGCCGCGCAGCAACTCATATCCGCCGAACTTGATGGTGTGCTTGCCGCGAACTAAGTTGACGTTATCGGCAAATTCATAACGCCGCATAATAGTGAAATTGGGCAGGAAAATCTGGGTCCCGATATTGGCAAAGCCTGGTATATCCAACCCGACCTGGCCCGGCGCGTTCGGCACCACATCAAAATTCGAATAATTCCACTGCACGCGCGCTTCATTGGAAGTCCGGCCACTGAACTGGTGGAACCAGGAGCCGAGCAGAGTATGGTCAAATGCCTTAATAGAGCTGCCGCGGGAGAATCCCGTCAATGACGTTACGTCAGGGTTTTCTTCGCGATCATGGCCAAAGCTGTAACGCAGCCCAACCTGGTTCTTCTCACTGAATTGGTGGTCCAGTTTGACAGATGCCAGATAGAGGCGGGTGGTGTAGGGGAAAAGCCCGCCATTGGCTTCAAACTGGTTGACCAGGAACTTGTTGAGCGGGTTGGCGGCCGGAACGTTGCTCACAGTCAAAATGTTATTCAGGATAGCCGCACAGACTGCGGCAGGAATTGCTAGTTGTCCGGTGAGACACGGCACGGATGTTCCGCCCAGGGCAGCAAGCCCGCTGATGATTGCCTGCTGGTTATTGCCGGTTGAAGCTCCCTGCGGACGAAAGACGTTGGTGTTGGTCAGAATGGGAACCGCATTTTGCGCATCGCTCATCAGACCTTCGAACGAGTTGAACAAAAATGTCTTGTCTTTCTTGATGGGAAAGCCGACGGAGCCGCCGAACTGCTGGCGCGTCAATGAATCCTTGGTGTGCACGCCCTGACTATCAGCCGCAAGTGGATTGAAGACCTGACCAGGCGCCAACGCCTGAGTCACGGAGAAGGGATTTGCAGCGTCCATTGCGTCATTGCGGAAGAAGCCGAAAAGCGCGCCGTGAACGTCATTTGTTCCGGATTTGGTTACGATGTTAATCGTCGCGCCGCTGGCGCCGCCAAGATCAGCGCCATAATTGCTGCGATTGATCTGAAATTCCTGAACCGCACCCTGGCTCATATTCAGGCGTACGCCGCCGGCATCATCATTTACCTCACCGCCGTCAACCGTGACGCTGTTGCCGCGGCCGTTGCTTCCATAAAACGACAAGCCGCTCTGCGGAGTCTGCTTTACGCGGTAATCCTGGTCTGATGAAAGCCGTGTTGAATCCGAGACGGCAGGCGCAAGCAGCGTGAAGCTTAGATAGTCGCGGCGATTGATGGGCAATTCGCGAATGTAATTCTCATTAATAACGTTCGCCTGCGATCCGCGTTCGGTCTCAACGACCGGCGGCTCCGTGTTGACCTCAACCTGTTCCGAAACTTGCGAAACCTTCATTGGAAAGTTGACGGTATTGGTCTGCCCGATGGTCACCACCACGCTCTTAGCGACTTCGGGCTGGAAGCCTGATTTTGTAACGCTCAAGCTGTAAGTGGCCGGCTGCAATCCAATCAAATGGAACTGGCCATTGTTGTCTGTCGTTACAGTATGCTTTATTCCTTTATTTATGTCCGTCGCGGTAACCGTTGCATTGGCAACAACTGCTCCCGAAGGGTCGGTGACAACACCCTTGATATCGCCTGAGGCGCCGACACCCTGCGCCAACGCCAGTCCGCTAATCAACAGACACGCAAGAACGATTGTGAACAGATTTCTTGACCTCATAAGCCCTCCAATGTGGCTTTGGAACAATGACGACAACAGACGCGGCTTCCCTGCGACCTAGCGCATGTCCGCACTAAAATCCGTGAATGAACGCTCATTCATGACATGAATGGGATTCATTTCCTTTATTGGCCGTGTATTATCCCACATCATTGCAGCACTCGCGCTACTCACATTTAATCTTTTTTATACATGCGAATTTCCCACCGAACGCGAGCACCGCGGCGCGTTATCAAGTCGTAGGCTATTGAGACATCAGGATACTCGCCTGATGTAATGACTTTGTTTCTTTTTTACAGACTGCTTATCCGAGCTAATGTCACTACTGGAATTGCAGGAATTTGCGGAAGGATTATGTCTTGCCGAATAGAAAATGTCAAAATCCGTTTTTGGAAGGCCTCCGCCTGCCTTTTTGACCCAATTTCGCTTGCCTTTGAGCGGGTGGTTGCCCCTGAGCCCTATGTATCTTACTAAAGAACTATTTCTTCCTCTTCCCTGCCCGGGCAAGAATGCGCCGTACTTTTTTGGGAGAGACGGAGAGCCGTTTGGCCACTCGCGCGATCTTTCTTCCTTCCTTTTCCCACACTTTGGGAATCACGATCTCAGCAAACTGCTCGGTCAGTTCCTGAAACGTCTCTTCTCCGGTAATGCCCTGTGACCAGGCGCGCAGAAGGGGATCAATACTGCCGCGAGGCATGACTTTCTGGCGAAGTATCTGCAGTTCTTCCCAGAGATCGTCATAATCAACCGATTTCAGGAATGAGGTGGCAAGCTCACAGCAGCGGCGGGCATCTTCCATGTCATGAATCACCGGATGACAGCTGGTGAGCCCCCGCCAGATATAGGCACGCGCCAGCAGACGCTGGTTCTGTGTGTGCTTGGCAGCTTCCACGGCCTCGCGCGCATATTCGCGGGCAGCTTGAGCGTGCTCCCAGACGTGAGTGCTGCCTTCAATCTCTTCTTCCATCTTGCCCATTTCCACTTCACACTGCAGCAGGCGGGCGCGGGCTACAAGGATAGAGTCATTGGCTTCACGGCCTAACTCGTAAGCGCGGGCAGCGTGCGTGCCGGCGTTATCGAGATCGCCCACGTCGAAGTAGAGCAATCCGCGATTTTCCATCACGCTGCCGATGCCGTGATGGTGATCATGCAGATGGTAGATTTTCTCCGCAAGTTCCAGATTCGTGAATGCGCTGGCGCGCAACTCTTCGTGCTGGCGTAACTGGCTCTGCTTATGACCACGCAAGGCCTGCCCTTTGCTCCCCTGCCGGCGCTCCCTTTCCGCATCAATGTGCCGGCCGATCTGCACCGCAACAAGCCTCTGAACATAAGCGATATTGGTAAGAGTACGGGCAAGATTGCGGTGCCGCGGGTTGCGCTGCTGAAAGTGATCAATGGCGCGGGAGAAAAGCTTGAGTGATTCCTGATAGTGCCCCTGGCGGCGAATCATGCGGCCATGCGCTGAATAAATGTTGCCCAAAGTAATGTGGTCATCGGTGGCGCGAAGCGCCGCTTCCGCCTGGTCAAGGATGCGGGCAGCATCGCGATATTGGCCTTTCTGGAAAAGCAGCCAGCTTTCCAGCACGCGCATGACTGCGGCCATCATCGGGAAGCCCAGTTCCTGAGCCATATCGCGGCCAACACCGGCGCGCCTCAACGCCTCATCATACTCACCCTTTTTGCGGTGGCATCGGGCATTCCAAAAATGCACAATCGCGACCAGCTCTTTATCTTGAAGCTCTTCCTGCAGTGACAGCACAAGATCGAAGTGATGGAGCGCCTCATCGGGATGGTCGCGCAGCAAAGCCAGCAGGCCCTCAGCCATCCGCAATTGCAGATAGTCGCCCAAGGAAAGCCCGGCGCGGCCCTGTTTCGGAAAGCGCGCGAGCAACTGTTCCAAAAGGTCCGGGGCGGCATACCCAATGTCAATCCACTGCGCGACATATCCAAGAAACCTGGCTGCGTTGCGCTGCGCCGGATCAAGCCCGGTAAAAAGATGGGCATGCTCATCGAGCAGCGTGATGCCGTTGGAGACCTGGCGAGTTACCAGGTATTGCCGCAGGTCGCGCAGAAGCTGGCCCGGAATTTCAGCCGATTTTGCGGTGTTGGGCGTGGAGTTGGCCACGGCAGCGCCTATGATAGCACTTTTGGCCAGGTAGTCCGAATCGGACGAGTTGGATTGCACAGGAAAAATTCGAGGCATCTAATGACCTCGCTGATGTAAATAGTTTTCTTTGGGCTCACAAGAGGAAATCTAGGCAGGAGGCACTTCAACGTGCGACAGAAAACAGAACATCGTTTAGAAGAAACATGGGTACAAGACCCCCGCTGGACCGGCATTACCCGGCCTTATAGCGGCAAAGACGTGGTGCGGCTGCGCGGCACCGTTCACATTGAATACACGCTGGCGTGCCTGGGCTCGCAGCGGCTGTGGGACCTGCTCCATACGGAGCCATATGTAAAGGCGCTGGGCGCCCTGACCGGCAACCAGGCGGTGCAGCAGGTGCTGGCTGGGCTGAAGGCTATCTATTTGAGCGGATGGCAGGTTGCCGGAGATGCGAACCTGGCCGGGCAGATGTATCCCGACCAAAGCTTGTATCCATGCAACAGCGTTCCTGATGTGGTGCGGGCAATCAACAATGCGCTCTTGCGGGCTGATCAGATCCATCATTCAGAAGGCAAGAATGGGATGTACTGGCTTGCCCCGATCGTCGCCGACGCCGAAGCGGGCTTTGGCGGATCACTGAATGCCTTTGAACTGATGAAATCAATGATCGAGGCGGGCGCGGCGGCTGTCCACTTTGAAGATCAGCTGGCTTCAGCCAAGAAATGCGGACATATGGGCGGAAAAGTCCTGGTGCCGCCGCAGGAGTTTGTCCAGAAGTTGATTGCAGCCAGGCTGGCCGCCGATATTCTTGATGTGCCGACAATCCTGATTGCGCGCACTGACGCCAATGGCGCCAAGCTGCTGACCACCGACAGCGATGTTCGCGACATTGAATTCCTCACTGGGGAACGCACACCGGAAGGCTTCCTGGGCTTTAAGGGCGGCATTGATGCCGCGATCGCCCGCGGCCTGATTTATGCGCCGTATGCTGACATGGTGTGGTGCGAAACCTCAGAGCCGAACCTGGAAGAGGCGCGCAAGTTCGCCGAGGCCATTCATGACAAGTTCCCCGGCAAGCTGCTTGCCTATAACTGCTCACCTTCATTCCACTGGAAGAAGAAGCTGGACGACGCAACGATCGCGAAGTTCCAGACAGAGCTCGGCGCCATGGGGTACAAGTTCCAGTTCGTGACGCTGGCAGGCTTCCACGCGCTGAATTACAGCATGTTTGAGCTTGCCCACGGTTACGCTCGCGAGGGCATGACCGCGTACTCACGGCTGCAGGAGAAAGAGTTCCGCTGCGTGGACCGCGGCTATACCGCAGTCCGGCACCAGCGGTTCGTGGGAACGGGATATTTCGACGAGGTCGCACAAACCATCGCTAACGGCCAGTCTTCGACTGTGGCGCTGGAAGGTTCGACCGAAAATGAGCAATTCATTGAGCCTCTACCCCACCAAGCGAAAACCGCGCTTGGCGGGGACCCCGTGCTCGCAAGTGAGTCCGTGGAGCGGGGATTAAAACCCGCTGCATAGCTGTATCCATTGAAGTGACTTGCCCTCCTGCCCTTGGCCCGGCAGGAGGGTTTTTTGTTTAGTTCCGCGAATCAACGCGAATGGACAAGAAATTTGGGAATTTATTTTTGAATGCGTATGTATTCGCGTGAATTCGCGGCTTACGTTACCTGAAAGTCTCAATCAGCAACTTTGTATTGTCAGAAATAATTCCGTCCACACCCATTTCAGCCGCTCGACGCATCCGTTTTTGATCGTTAACAGTCCATGTGACCACGGTTTTACCAGTAGCGTGGAGGGCCTCAATCAGCTGGGGTGTGAGCAGATTGTAATGTGGCACCACATATTTCACGGGCAGCGTTTTCCATCGCCGAAGATGCCAATAAGTTTTGGAGACTGCACCCAGCACCAGGGTCTTATCCATGGCATGCAGCTTGCGAACTACGCTGGGGAGAAATGATGAGATGAAGTAGCCGCGCCTGGGCGGGAAGCGCCGGACCGCCTGACAAACAGCCTGCTCCATGCCTCGAACTTTGATTTCAATATTCAGAAATGCCGTACCGGAGTAGCGCTCCAGAACGTCTTCCAGGCAGGGCGGCTTATTCGCCGGCGAACAGCTCATGCGGATTTGATCCAGGGTATGTTTGCGCACCGCCAGCCGGTTGTAACTGGCATCATGGCAGATGATGGATTCTTTGGCGCGAGTGCAGCGGACGTCAAATTCAAAACCGCCTGCGCCGTGCTCCAGGGCAAGATCAAAAGCTGCGATGGTATTTTCCGGCGCGTAGAGGCGGGCGCCACGATGTCCGAGAAGTAAGGGCTGTCCAGGCAAGCGCGTCAGTCGAGTTCGAAGTCTCGGATGGGACGGCCTTCATCGGGCGATTCTTTGGCCTTCTTCATCGCCTCCTGGAACTTCTTTTCCAGCAGGCTGGCCTTGTTCTTCTCTGCATCAACGGCTTGGCGGAAGATGGACTCCTTGCGCCCTTCCTGCTCGCGCATGGCTTTGGCGGCGGCGTCAAAATCATTGAATGTCTTGGGCTTGATCGGAGCAACGTGCGAGATCACCGCTTTGGTCTCAGGATCAACCTTGAGCACGGCGCTGCAGCACGGGCAGCCAACTTCAAAAGGTTCGGGCGAAGACTTTGCCTTTGCCATAAGGAGATTGTAAGCCTGTTCGAGAAAAAGCGCTCCTCCACCTACCCATGAAATTGCTTATTCGGGGTGAATTGGCCCGAAACCACCCGGACCGGCTTCCCTGCTTTTCAACTTTTTTTCAAGCTGCAGAGGACGCAAATGAAAGATCCAGTGCCATAAGAAGGAGCATGCGGGTGCAAGCACCAGTAGAAGAGCAAGAAACACAGCCACTTGCCGTCGTTCCGGTATGCGGTTAATGAGGAAGCCAGCGACCACGGCCCCGAAGAAGGTACCAATGAGTGAGTTTGCGGCCAGCGGCAGCCACCTGAATGGTCGCTTTGTACGGCCCTCAGATTTGTCGTTTGCGAATCTTTGGAGCTCTTCCATAAGCATCCTGGCAAAAGATGCCGCCCGCAAAATCTAACCTTTTCTGAAGTAAATTGTAAGCAAGTTGCTTGAAGAAACAAATCTAAGAATTTCGCCTTCCTTGCTACAATTTCATAAGATGCTGCCTGCAGACACATTTACTGACGTTCCTACCGCGATCGAAGAGATTCGCGCCGGGCGGATGATTGTGGTTGTGGACGATGAAGACCGCGAAAATGAGGGCGATCTTACGATGGCGGCGGAGAAAGTCACGCCTGAGGCCATCAACTTTATGGCCAAATTCGGACGCGGGCTGATCTGCCTGGCCATGACGCCGGAGCGGCTCGATTACCTGCGCATAGGCCCGATGACGCGGGAAAACACCTCGCCTTACGGCACCGCTTTTTACGAGAGCATTGAGGCACGCGACGGCGTTACGACTGGCATCTCCGCTCACGATCGCGCGCGCACGGTCCAGGTGGCGATCGATCCCGCAAGCCGGGCTTCAGACCTGGTGCGCCCAGGGCACGTCTTCCCTCTCGCTGCAAAGAAAGGCGGCGTGCTGGTGCGCGCCGGCCAGACCGAGGCTTCCGTCGATCTGGCGCGCATGGCCGGACTTATTCCCGCGGGCGTGATCTGCGAGATCATGAATGAAGACGGCACCATGGCGCGCGTGCCTGACCTGATCGAGTTCTGCAAGAAACACTCGCTCAAGATGCTGACCGTGGCGGAGTTGATCCGCTATCGCATGCAGAATGAGAGCCATGTTCTGCGCGTAGGCGAGGCGATGCTGCCTACACGGCACGGTGAATTTCGCATGATCGCATTTGAGAGCCAGCTTGATGGTGAATCGCACGTGGCGCTGGTCAGAGGCGATGTGGAGCACGCGGAAAAGCCGGTGCTGGTGCGAATGCACTCGCATTGCCTGGCCGGCGATGTTTTCGGCGGATCGCTCTGCGACTGCCAGCAGGTGCTGGATCGCTCGCTTGAGATGATCGCGCGCGAAGGAACTGGAGCGCTCATTTATCTGCACCAGACTTCCAAAGGTTTTAACGTGGATGACGAGAAGCGCCTGGCTTTTCACCATGAACGGCGGCAGTCTGCTCCGGCGCATCAGCGGAAGACACAACGAGAAATTGGCGTGGGCGCACAGATCCTTTCTAACCTGAATATTCGTTCCATCCGCCTGCTGACGAACCATCCTAAGCGCGTGGCCGCTCTGGAGGGATTTGGGATCAGCATTGTGGAGCAGGTGCCGGTGGCGACGAGCAAGTCGCTGACGAAGTAAGCACCCTTCTAGAGTTGTCCTGGAAATGTGGCACAGACACTCCTGTCTGTGCCTTCCGTTTTCTCAATATTCCTAAGCACAGGCAAGAGTGCCTGTGCCACAAATTCAAAATGGCTTTCAAGCCCGACTCTACGCTAAGTAGCTAATTACGGCTGATGCATCTCGCATCTTAATCCTGGCGAATTGGTCACTGCCGGCCGGCCGCAAATCTCGCATGTGCCGGAATAAGCAAAAGTTTGTGGTCTTTGCTTGAGGTGCGCGGCCTTCACGTCATCTGAAGTAAATATGGAAATGAACTTTGCTGGGGCGGCAGCGCTTTCCACCGCAGGACGCCCATTTGCTTCGAGGCGTTCTACTAAACAAGCCACGCCAAGAATATTGAAGCCAAACTCACGCGCAACCTCGATCGCTTGAATGGTCGAGCTACCGGTGGTGCAGACGTCGTCCACGATTACAACGCGTGCGCCTTTCTCCTGAAAGCCTTCAATGCGGCGGCCCATTCCATGCTCTTTTTCCGACTTGCGCACAAGAAAACCATGGATCGGCTTGCCCGTTTGAGAGCTGATGACCGAGGTAGCCACAACAATTGGATCAGCGCCCAGCGTCAGCCCGCCGACAGCATCGGCCTGCCAGCCCTGCTCAGCAAAAAGATCGAAAAAGACGCGTCCTGTAAGCGCTGCGCCCTGGGCATGCAAGGTGGTGGTGCGGCAGTCAATGTAATAATCACTCTTAGCGCCGGAGGAGAGCGTGAATTCCCCAAGTCGAAAAGAGATGCGGGCCAGCAGGTTCAATAGCTCATTGCGAGCAGAAGAGTTCATCACGTGATTACGTTATCAGGTTTTTACGAATCCAACATCCTGCAATGAACGTCTGCCTAGAATTAACCACAAAGGACACGAAGGTCCACCAAGTTGTACTCCCTGTACAAACAAATTCCTTCGTTGCCTTTGTGCCCTTTGTGGTTAAAAAGGCACGCTGATACTGGGGATGGGTTGCTTTTTTAAACTGATCCAAAATCGCGGAAGCCATGCGTGCTGATAAAAAGCTGCAGAAACAACATGAAATTATAGGCAACGTGCACCAGAACAGACATGGCCACGGATTTCGTAATGGCGCGAATAATGGTCAGAACAACTCCGACCAGGAAGATCAGCAGCAACGGAATCAGCGAATAAGCCAGTTGCGAGCCGTGCAGCAGAGCAAAACCGGCGGCAGTGATGATCACCGCCGGAACAACGCCCGTCCTCCGTGAAAGCGCAGGATAAAGAAAGCCGCGAAAAACCATCTCTTCCACCAGGGGAGCGATGAGTATTCCAAATCCGGCCAGCAGCAATGCCGATGGGCGGTCCTTGAAGTACTCAGTGATCGGGAGAGATTTAGGAATCCAGCGATGGAAGATTACTTCCCCCAAATCAGAACACAGCGCCAATGCCACGCCCACCGCAAGCGCGGAGAGCGCCTGCTTGCGCATGGGAAAGTTCCAGCGGATGGCAGCTCCCAGAGATGTTCTGTGCCGCAGCACAACCAGGAAGGCCATAAAGCCGATCAGCAGCATGTAAACCAGAAATTGCAGTACGACCAGAAAAAACGTGTTCTGAGAAAGCACCTTTTCCAGGTCCTGCGGCTGCAGGCTGGGATGAGCGCCCAAATAAATCGCGGTGCCAACTATGCCCGCAACAAAGTACGCAAAAAATGCCACCACAACAATCAGCAACACGTCCAGCAAATCGACTACGGCATTCTTTCCGTCATCAATCGGCGGAGGGAGAACAGGCAGCGGGCCAACGGAGAGTTCCGGCTGCGGAGGAATGTGATTGAAAGAGTCCACGATGAATGAAAATTGTCCTAAAAGAAATTTACACGGATCAAGGGATTTTTGGGAGAAGACTAAAGGGGTAGCTTAGAAGCATTGGAAGCCAAAGTAGCTACCCCTCCATTTGTGCCCAGGTATAAGGAGAAGGTTGAAAGGAATGTACTTCACAATCTAAGCTGTCAAACAAATATTCCCGTTTGTTACGAATTCAGAACACACACCAGAAAAGACTTTTATTTCATCTACTTACGGGATTTACTTAGATATTCGGCAAGGGCCTGCCCGGTATAGGATTTCTTAATTTTCGAAACCTGCTCCGGCGTACCCTGCGCGACGATGCGTCCCCCGTCCTCTCCGCCCTCCGGCCCAAGATCAATAATCCAATCAGCATTGCGGATCACATCTAAGTTGTGCTCGATAATAATGACCGAATTCCCGAGATCAGTCAGACGATGAATAACCTCTAATAATTTGTTTACATCCTCAAAGTGCAGCCCGGTTGTGGGCTCGTCGAGCAGGTAAAGCGTGCGTCCAGTCTGCCGCTTGGAAAGTTCTTTCGCCAGCTTCATGCGTTGAGCTTCGCCGCCGGAAAGCGTCACTGCAGACTGGCCAAGCTTGATGTAACCCAGGCCCACGTCTTCCAGCGTTTGCAACTTCTGCCGGATCTGCGGAATGTCTTCAAGAATCGGCAGCGCATCTGAGACAGAGGTCTCAAGCAGGTCGGCGATGGACTTGTCTTTGAACTTCACCGCCAGCGTCTCATGGTTGTAGCGCTTGCCGCCGCAGACTTCACAAAGGACGTAAACGTCCGGCATGAAATTCATTTCGATACGCCGCTCGCCTTCGCCCTGGCAGTGCTCGCAGCGGCCGCCGGAGACGTTGAAGGAAAAGCGCCCTGCTTTGTAGCCGCGTTCGCGAGATTCTGGCAGCATGGCATAGAGGTCGCGGATGTTGGTGAAGACGCCGGTGTAGGTTGCCGGATTGGAGCGCGGCGTGCGTCCAATGGGCGATTGATCAATGCGAATCACTTTGTCTATGTGCTCTGCGCCGGAGATCGCCTTATGCGCCCCGGGCTCTTCGCGTGAACGATAAAGCTGCTTGGCCAGCGCTTTATACAGAATGTCATTCACCAGCGTGGATTTTCCTGAGCCGGAAACTCCTGTCACCACGGTGATCACGCCAAGTGGGAACGTAACGTCAACGCTGCGCAGATTGTTGGCGCGTGCCCCAAGAATTGTGACGGCCTTCCCGTTGGTCGGACGCGGCTCAAAGCGCGTAGCAATATTTTTTTCGCCGGAGATGTACTGCCCGGTCAGCGAACCCGGCACACGCATGATCTCCTGCGGCGTGCCGGAAGCTACCAGGCCGCCGCCATGCAGCCCTGCGCCGGGGCCAAGGTCAATTACGTAATCGGCGCGGCGAATCGTCTCTTCGTCGTGCTCCACCACCAGCACAGTGTTTCCAAGGTTACGCAGAGATTCCAGCGCCTGCAGCAACCGGTTGTTATCACGATGATGCAAGCCGATTGAAGGCTCATCCAGCACATACAAAACACCGCGCAGCTTGGAGCCGATCTGCGTCGCCAGCCGGATGCGCTGACCTTCGCCGCCGGAGAGCGTAGCTGCAGAGCGCTCCAAAGAGATATATCCAAGCCCGACGGCATTCAGGAACTGCAGGCGCTCGCTGATCTCATGCAGTACGCGGCCGGCGATCAGCAGCTCGCGGGCATTCAGCTCGATTTTTGTTGCAACATCCACAGCGCGAGAGACCGGCAGAGCGGTGAAATCGGCGATGGAAAGCCCATTCACTTTTACCGCGATGCTCTCAGGGCGCAGCCGCTTGCCCAGGCAGACGTGACACTTTGTCGCAGACATATATCCCAGCATCCACTCGCGATAGCTCTCCGACGTTGACTCTTCCATGTTCTGTTTCAGGAAGCCGAGCACGCCACGGAAGCCAAGCCGCGGAGCCTCTTTTTCATCGGGTCCATACAGCAGCAGGTTCTGGATCTTGGGCGGAAACTTTTCAAATGGCGTCGAGAGATCAATCTTGAACGCGGCCGCCACAATCTCAAGCATTCGCTGCAAATAACTTGAACCCGAACCCGGGCCGAGCGCGCCATCCAGCAAAGGCTTTGTCCAGTCAACGATGATCTTGGCCGGATCAAAATCATACTTACTGCCCAGGCCGTTGCACTCCGGGCAAGCGCCGTACACGCTATTGAAGGAAAATGAGCGCGGCTCAAGCGCAGGAATATTAATGCCGCAGTCAGGACACGCCATGCGCGCTGAATAAAGCTGCTCTTCCCCGCCGACAACCGCAATCTGCACCAGGCCGCTGCCCAGCTTCATGGCAGTTGCCACGGATTGTTCCAGCCGTTTCTCGATTCCGGGCTTTACCAGCAGGCGATCGATTACAACTTCAATGGTGTGGTTCTTGCGTTTATCGAGTTGTATCGCATCCAGCTCTTCATCCAGGTGGCGAAGCTCGCCGTCAATGCGGGCGCGCACAAATCCGTGCTGCGCCAGCTTGGCCAGCTCAACTTTGAACTCGCCTTTGCGTCCGCGTACCAGCGGAGCCAATACCATGACGCGCTCTTCTGCTTTAAGCTGCATCACGCGGTGCACAATTTGATCAGCGGATTGGCGGCTGATTGGTTTGCCGCAACGCGGGCAGTGGGGCACGCCGACGGAAGCGTAGAGCAAGCGTAAATAGTCGTAAATCTCGGTGATAGTCCCTACGGTGGACCGGGGGCTGCGTGAGGTAGTCTTTTGTTCAATGGAGATTGCCGGGCTGAGACCGTCAATTGAGTCAACGTCAGGGCGCTCCATCTGGTCGAGAAATTGGCGCGCATAAGCAGAGAGCGTTTCAACGTAACGGCGCTGGCCTTCGGCGTAAATGGTATCGAAGGCAAGCGAAGATTTGCCCGAACCGCTGAGGCCGGTAATCACCGTGAGCGTGTTTCGCGGTATCTCAACCGAGATGTTTTTCAGGTTGTGCTGGCGGGCGCCGCGCACAGTGATCTTGCTGATGGCCATGAAAGTAAGTGAACCTGAAAGCTGGGTCGCTGCCGTGTCCAAAAAGCAGTCACTCGCTTACAGTGAGGGCCGGAAGGACCGAAGCACAGCTCTACTCCGTATGTTAGAAGCAAGTTGAAGATGCGGTCAAATGTTGACGCCGGCGAACAGCAGGCGCCGGCAGGATTAAAAGGTAATAACGAAAGTACAGCATCAGTACAGTTGGAAAATCGAGCGGACAACACCGGCGGTAATCATGAAATTTGAACCAAAATTTCCGATACTACCCTTGGCCGGCAAAACCAACCGGACCTCAAAAAGGACCATCAAAGAGATTGGCAGATGAAAACAATCCTGGCTTCCTCCACCGTGCTCTTTACCATTCTATTTTCACTCACCTTTGGTATTGCTTGCGGATACGCTGTTATCAGCATGATCCTGCGCGCTTTCGCGCATAAGCCGCAATTGGAGAAGGCCCCTGCTACAGCTGTGATTACGGCCTCAACCCACTAAATTTCACACGATCTTCAATAGGCCCGAAGTGAGGTGCCGCATTCTTTCCCCGGCAAGCCTTAAATTAATTCCATTCTCCGATCACAGACTTTTCTCGAGAAAACAACCCAATTACAGCGGCGGCTTGCGAGGCACCTGGCCAGGGTTCGGAGTTGGCGCGCCTTCCTGTTGCATCTGGCGCTGTTTCATCTCCTGCAACTCTTGCAGCAACTGCTCCTGGGTTTTGGGTTGCTGATTTTGCGGCGGTTGCTGAGGCGGCTGTTGCAGCACCGGAGGCTGCGCAGCGGTATCCTGCGGTTCCGCATTTACTGTTTCGTCCGGTGTTTCTTCCCCGTCGCTTTCTCCATTGTTTGCAGGTTGTGGCTGCGGCTGGTTGTTGGCCACAGCACCAGGACGGCTCTTCGGAGTCAAAATCACCCGCTGCACGATATTCGGATCATCGGGCCGGGCGAGGGCAACAAAATCATATTTGGACCCGGTCAAAATCGCCGAAAGCACCTCTCCGGCGGGCGCAGGCCCCAGCGAGATCGCCACGCGATCAGCATTGTTTTCCTGGCCTTCAAAGTCAATACCGGTCTTATTTCTGATCGCCGTCAACACGCTGCTCAGGGTTGAATTGAGCGCCTGCACCGTCAGCAGGCCATCGCGATAAGTAACTACCGGAGGCGTCGGCGGAGTGGCCGGTGGCGCAGCTTCAGAAGCAGCATTCGCAGGTTTAAGAGGAGCAGTGGGCGGCTGTGCAGGGTTGATTACGGGCGCTCTCTGTCCTCCTGGCTGCTGCTGCGCGTTCGGCTGCACCGGCTGCGGTCCAGGAAATGTTGGCCGGACAGCCTGGGCCTGAGCTGAGCTCGCTATAGCTGCAGCGCAAATCGCCGCAAAAAATATTGGATAAAGACGTGCCATATGACAATTAAACCCTGCTGAAGACGTTATCTCCTTCAATTCTACTCTTTTATTGAGAACGAGTTTCAGGGCTGCACTTGCCCCTTATTTTGCCTTACTTCCTGAGCTAATCAGTTTATATCCTGCCTTGAAACGCTCCCTGGAGTTTTCACATGCTTATCTGAAGCGTATATTTGCCTATGAGTTAGCGCGAGTACATGCATCTGGGCTTCCTCGGCCTGCATCTTAGATAAAACCGGAGTAGCGCATTCTATGAGGCATCTTACGTTCAAAGTTCTTGCAGCATCATTGATCGCACTGGCTAGCTTCCCTGCATGGTCCCAGACCTGCCAGACTCACGATGAGATCCCGGCCCAGACCCGGACAGCGATGGAAACCGCTGCTCAGCAAGCCTTTGATCAGGCGTCTCGCGGCGACATAAACACTCTTAAGACGAACTCCGTACCCGCGCTGCAGTCAAACTTCAACGGCATTGCCGGCGCCGTGAATGACAACAAAGATGCTTTCCCTGGCGCCAAGGCTCAGCTGCGCACCTCATTTCTGCTGGACAACTCCGGCGCTGGCCCAAATTCTGACGGCACGTTCTACTGCGGCGTCTATGGCGCCAATGGCGGAGGCTCCGGCAGCGCTCAGTTCAGCCTCCCCGGCCTCGATCCCGGAAAGAAATATGGCATCGTGATCCAGGACTTCGTCGGCAACAAAGGCCCGTTCATTCTCACTACCATTTTTGAAGACCTGAACGGTTGGAAGATTGCCGGATTCCAAATTCGTCCCGGCGCTGTTGCCGGCCATGACGGCTTTTGGTATCTCAAGCAGGCCCGCGACTACAAGAGCAAAGGCCAGGCCCACAACGCCTGGTTCTATTACGCCACTTCCTGGGAACTGCTTGCCCCAATCCCAGCCATGAACACCAAGCTTCTGGGCGATATCCAGACTGAGTCCAATGGCATTCTCCCCAAAGACATTCCTTTTGACGGTAAGCCGGTCGCCTTTAACGCAGGTGGCAAGAACTATACCGTCACTGACATGTCCGTCTTCAAGACCGACAAGAATTTTGATTTGGCAGTGAAGTACTCCGTGCCCAGCACATCTGATTTCAACGCCACTCAGGCCGATGCCCGCAATTTGGGCACTGCCCTCTCTGCGCAATACCCTGAATTGAAGGATGCTTTCAGCAACATCTGGGTGCACGCAGTGGACGCCAACGGCGGAGACGTGGTCGGCCTGGTGAAGCTGAAGTAAGCCATTCTTCCACGACTTCTTCCACGACTTTCAAGGAGCTACGCGGCTTACGCTATCCCGAGCCAAGCCTCCGATTTGCCATCTGGCTTCTAGCAACCCGAGCGAAGCCGAGAGATCGGCTCCGCTGCTCTTCGCGGCCACCAAGGTAAACCAGTCCTGTTCGCCAGCCGCTCAAAAACAATTGTCAAAGAACTTTCTAACTACCGCCTGGGCGGTTCTTCCATTACCAACTTATCGAATTATCAATTCGTCAAAATGTACTTCTCAGTTAACGCTCAGCCCCACCCCTACCCCCTCCCCGGTTTATCCCAAGCATCCCAGTTTGGCGTAGGGTTGATCCCAACGCTCCTTTGAATCCATCCCATAGCATCCCACTGCATGCCTGATCATATTTTTACTCATTGAGCAATAGGAGATGCGACATCCTAGCGCGTTCTTGATCGCGAATCAATTGCGAAAGAGTACGTCTTGGGGATTGTTCTTTTTCCTGTATGTGTCAAGTTCGCAATGCGCGTTATCGGTCATTGTGGAGCCGATGAGGAAACACCGCTTCCTACCTCTGTTCAACTGCTGTTCAAGCCTTTTCTAGTGATGTCTCTGCAAGATTGAGACCTCCATGACTCCATTGAAAATCCCCCGCCGTGCCCCAAAGCATATACTGCAAACTTGGTTGGCATTGTGGAGGTAAGACACCTATGTTTCCCCAACTCACTCAATTTACTGACGCCGCCCTGCTTCTGCTCCGCCTCATGGTCGCGGCCGTTTTTCTCACCAGCGGCTGGAGCCACCTCAGCGATCCTGAAGGCCGCAGTAAAAGCATCGGCATGAGCAAAGGCCTTACGGCCTTTGTCGGCGCCGCTGAATTTGCAGGCGCTCTGGGTGTGCTTTTCGGTGTGCTAACTCAGCTTGCCGCCGCCGGTTTGATCCTTGTCATGCTCGGCGCCATCCAGAAAAAAATGTTTGTCTGGAAGACCGGCTTCTGGGGCAAACATGGAACAGACGGCTGGCATTACGACCTCATGCTCGTGGTCATGAACCTGGTCATCATCGCCACCAACGGCGGAAAATACGTCTTCTGGAAGTAATCGAGAACAATCACTTCCCTCCGTGTTCTTCGTGTCCTCTGTGTTTAAGGCTTTTCGCACCTGAGTTTGATTACCTGCAAAATCCTCCACTGCAAATCCGACATAACCGCGTCGGTCCACAGATGCGCATACCAGTTGAAGTCTGTCGAGAGCCTCTGCTGGCTTGAAAGGTGCAGCCGGACCATGCCATTGCCGAGTGGCTCCAGCCGGTACTCGCCACGCAGCACGTCAAAGTACTCGCCGCCTATGCGCACGTGCTCATCGAGCGTGGTGGGTGGAATCTTGTCTGTATCCGCCGCAATCGTGAAGGCCAGCCGCTGCTCCGGCTCCCATACGTCCACCGTCTCGATAAACGAAAGCCCGCGCTCAAACGTCGCGTTGCGCACGCCGCCCACGCCTTCATGCGAAAGTGTCGCTTCAATGGGGTCGGGAAAGCCGATCTGCCCTGCCCACGTTTTCGGCAGCTCGTTTTTTCGGATCGCCGGCACACGCTCAATGTTGCGCCACACCACCTCAGGCGAGGCTTGGATATCAATCACGTTTTCAACTCGCCGCGACTCGAGTTGATAGAACACAGGCCGCTCCCAGGCTGCGGTAAAGAACGGCAACACCATCACACATGCCATTGTCACCGCCCGGGTGCGGCGAGAACGGATCATGCGTCCGGCTAGTCCGCCCGCGATGCCGCCAATTGTCGCAAGCACCAAGGCTATCGGCAGGAACATCACGATGCAGATCAACCCTTCGAGTAACGCCAGCAGGGTGCCGGCCAACGCGCCACCCACCGCAACCCATGGCAGCAGAGCCCAGACCCAGAGCGACTGCCAGCTGCGGAGTTCGGCGCAGTACACCGTCACGCATCCCAGGGCAAAAGGCATGAAAAGAATGAATCCCAGGCTCATTACCTGGAAGCCACTCGCATGAAGGCCGGCCAGCAGCCGGAGGCTCAGGCCATAAGTCAATCCCACTGCCGCTCCAATCATGGCCCAGGTGCTCTTCCTGATTTGCTGATCGTGGCCATTGTTGATGTTCATAATGCCGCCCTTCCCAATCAAATTTGAACGAGTTCAATTATCCGTGCGCGACGCACCCGGGTCAAGGAAAAATTGAACATGTTCACAATTTGCGGCAATAAAGCCAGAAGCGGTTTTAGTTTCAGTAGGTTGGCGGATAGCGAGAGACTATTTTGTCGGGCCTAGAAAGCTTCCGATCTTCTCATTCAGGAACTTCAGGTCCGCCGGATTCGGCCCAGCCCCGGCCGTATGCCCCCATAGTGATGGAATTGGCGTGAGCGTTACCGTGGACATGAATCCCGCCTCATAGCGCGCATCGCCGACCGGAAAATAAAGATCGGTTTCTGAAGGCATATAGAGGAATGGAACTTTGATCGACCGCAGCGCCTTCTCTACGTTGCCGTTGAAGCCTGGCGTTGCGCCAACATCGTGCTTCTCCCATGTGCGGCACTGCAGGATCAAGTTGTTGGCGTCAGCCCCGGGAATAAAGTTCGTGCGAAACTCGTGCAGCACGCTCTCAAACGTCGAGCCTGGCGGTGAGTCCTGGCGCCACAGTTCCTTGCGCCACCACTCTTGCGAGAACAGCCAAGCGGTCCACACCGTGGCAAATGCCTCCAAACCTTTAGTCGGCGGCGAAGTGTAATCGCCGTTCTTAAACTCTGCATCCGCTCTCAGGGCGGCGATCTGCCCTTCCAATCGCACCACGCCGTGCGGCCACGTCTTTGCAGTTCCCGCCGTGGCCACAATGCGATCAGCAAAGTTCGGGTAACTCACCGCCCACTGAAACGCCTGCTGCGCTCCCATGGAAAACCCGACGATCGCCCTCAAGTGAGTCACCTTCAACTCTTCCGTCATCAGCCGGTGCACCGCCTCAACGTTGTCGCGAATCGTCGTTACCGGAAAGCGCGGCCCGTGAAACGGCTCCGGGGTATTGCTGGGCGAAGAAGAGTGCCCGTTGCCAAAAAGCTCGGTAGCCACCAGGAAGAGCTTCGCCGGATCCAGCGCGCGGTCCGGCCCGATCAGAAATTCGTAACCGGTATGGTCCGCCATGTAATGCGAGGGCAGCAGCACCACATTGTCCTTCGCAGCATTCAGGTGTCCGTAGGTGCCATAAACCACGCGCGCCTGCGGCAGCGTCACACCGCTCTCTGTCTTGAAGTTCGTGATCACGAACTCATGCACTTGCGGCGGCTCTATCCTGGGCTTCGCAGCTTCCTTGCTTTGCGATTCCTGCTGCTTAGGTGCGTCTTTAGTTTGTGAATCCTGCGACCAGAGCGCCTGCGCGATCCCCAGCAACAACATGAAAACTGCTACGCGGATTTTTTTCATCACTGTTCCTCTCCTGCTTCAATGCAGGGGCAATCTTCCGAGCGGCTAATGCTACCACCTGAACAGTATTCTCGGGCGTTTTTAGGATCAAGCCGTTTCACTTAACTTGTCGTCATCCCGAGGGCCGTTTGGCGAGCGCGCGCACTCACCAGCGCGCGAGTAGGCCCGAGGGACCTTGTGCTTTTTCTATCTCACGGAGTCTCAGCGTTAAAAACGCAAGGTCCCTCAAGGCTACTCGCCTGTTGAGGAAAACGCAGGCTCGCTCACGCCTTTCGGGATGACGGCATAAGAGGGAGCGAGAAACTAAATCGCATCATTACGTCTTGCAGCAGTGGTTTCCCGATGCCGGCATTAGCAGATCACCCGCTTCTGTCATCCGATCATTTAAAATCCTCTATTCGTCATGAACCGTCCTCTCATTCTCATCATTCTTGATGGCTGGGGCTACGCGCCTCCGTCAAACGCAAATGCAATCTCACTGGCGCGCAAGCCGAACTATGATCGGCTTCTGCGCGAATATCCCAACACGCTCATCCACACCAGCGGGCGCTACGTCGGCCTGCCGCAGGGGCAGATGGGCAACAGCGAGGTCGGCCACTTGAACATCGGCGCCGGACGCATCGTTTACATGGACATCACCAAGATCGATCTCATGATCGAAAAGGGCGACCTCTTCACCAATCCGGTGCTGCTGGAAGCGATGAAGAACGCGCGCAGCGGCGGCCGCCGTCTCCATCTCTGTGGTCTGCTCTCTGACGGCGGCGTCCACTCCCACCAGAACCATCTTTACGCGCTCTTGCGCATGGCCAGGCATAACGGTGTCGATCGCACATATGTCCATTGCTTCATGGACGGGCGCGATACGCTGCCCACCAACGGCGCCGGCTACATCGAGCAGCTGCAGCAGAAGATGCGCGAGTACGGTATTGGCAAAGTGGCTACCGTGAGCGGGCGCTACTACGCCATGGACCGCGACAAAAAATGGGACCGCGAACTCAAGACTTTTGATGCCATGGTCGCGGGCAAGGCCGAAGGTGGCGAATATGTGGATCCAGTGCAGGGCGTCAAAGACTCTTACAACCGCGGCGTGACCGATGAGTTCATCATTCCCTTTACCTGCGTGGACAATCGTGGCGAGCCGCTGGCCACCATCCGCGATGACGATTCCGTGATCAATTTCAACTTCCGCGCTGACCGCGCCCGCCAAATCACACGCTGCCTGGCGCGCGAAAGTGGGCTTACACCACAGGGCGGTCGTGATCTGCCCGATGCCGAATCCCTTGACGCCGCTATTCCGCGCAGCCGCGTGCCCAGGAATTTGAAGTATGTCTGCATGACGCAGTATGACAAGCAGTTCACCCTGCCGTTCGTCGTGCAGCCGGATTCGCTCAAAAACATCCTGGCCAACGTAATGGCGGAGCACAACCTGCGCAACCTGCGCGTCGCCGAGACCGAAAAATATGCTCACGTCACATATTTCTTCAACGGCGGCGTCGAGAAGCCCTTCCCTGGTGAAGATCGCGTGCTGGTCCCCTCACCCAAAGTTGCCACCTACGATCTCAAGCCGGAGATGTCTGCCCAGGGGATCGCAGAAAACGTGATCAAAGCGGCGAACGACTCGGCCTTCGATGTTGTGATTGTGAACTTTGCCAATGCCGATATGGTTGGGCACTCCGGCAAAATTCCGCCTACAGTGCAGGCAGTAGAAACCGTAGATGCTTGCCTTGGCGAAATTTATAAAGCGGTGCGAGCCCGCGGCGGCGGCATGCTCATCACCGCCGACCACGGCAACGCCGAGCAGATGATTGACCCGGCCACTGGCGGCCCGCACACCGCGCATACCACAAATCCGGTGCCCTTTATCGTCATCAGCGAAGACGCGCAGCGATTCACGCTCCGGCAGGACGGATCACTGCAGGACATCTCGCCAACTGTTTTGGGAATGCTCGGCTTCAATCAACCGAAAGAAATGACGGGGAAAAATTTGCGCGTGATGAAAACATCTTAAGAAGCGGCGAGGCCGACTTGCGCGCCGAGCCGCCTGTGACAAGCGCGGAAGACTGCGCGGCGCGGGCCAAGCTCGCTGGCGGTTTTGGAGCGCAGCGACAAAAATGAAGACCCTTATCGTCCATTACCACTCCTTCGAACTTTGGCATGCACCCGCTTGGATCCGCGAGCGATTGCAACAGGACTTCCCCGGCCACCAATTCATCCAGCTCCAAAATTACGACCGTGTGCCTGAAGAGATCGCCGACACCGACGTCTTCATCGGCTGGTCGCTGCGTCCGCCGCAATTCGTCGCAGCGAAAAAACTTCGCTGGATTCATTCGCCCGCCGCGGCCGTCCACCAGCTCATGTTCCCTGAGCTGATTCGCAGCAACGTCACGCTTACCAACTCCACCGGAATTCATGGCCCTGTCGTCGCTGAGCACGCAATTGCTCTTCTTCTCGCGCTGGCCAAGCGTCTCCCGCAGGCCATGCAATACCAGGCCCGCAAAACCTGGGCACAGGGACTGCTCTGGCAGGAAAGCCCGCGCCCACGCGAAGTAACAGATGCCACGGTCGCCGTGATCGGCATGGGCGGCATCGGACGCGAGTTCACCGCGCGCGCAAAAGCTCTCGGAATGAAAGTTCTCGCGATCCGTGAAAATACAGATAAAGGTCCCGAAGGCGCCGATGAAGTCTTCAGCCCGGCACAACTCGATCAAGTCCTTCCCCGCGCCAACTACGTCCTGCTCTGTACGCCCGTTACTCCGGCAACCACAGGAATCATCAACGCGGCCCGCCTCAGCCTGATGAAGCCCGATGCATATCTCATCAACGTCGGCCGTGGGCCATTGATTGATGAGGCGGCTCTGCTGCAAGCTTTGAAGGACCGTCAGATCGCCGGCGCTGCACTCGACGTCTTCAATGAAGAACCTCTCCCCCCCGACTCACCTTTCTGGTCACTGGACAACCTCCTCATTACACCTCACACTGCAGCGGTCACCGAGCGCCTCTGGGAGCGGCATTACCGCCTGATCGCAGAAAACCTGCGCCGCCTTATGGCCGGAGAGCCATTGCTGAATCAGGTGGATAAGACTCGAGGATATTGAAAGGCAATTAGCAATTAGCAATTGGCAAATAGCAATTAGTATTGCTCAATTACCGTGGCTTCTTGGTTATCATTAACTTAATTGCTCTTATGACCCTCCACATCAATGGCGAACCACGCGAATTCTCTGACGGCCTCACCGTCGCAACGCTCGTCGCACAGTTAGGGATGAAGCCGGACCGTGTTGCCGTAGAGCTGAACCTGCAAATTGTTCCACGCTCTCAATGGGAAGCCACCATGCTCAAGCAGGGCGACAAACTTGAGGTCGTCCACTTCGTCGGCGGTGGAGTCTCTTAGATCTTTCCGGGATACTACTTGCTTCCGATCCCCAATCTCCAGATGGTCCAATCCACCGATTCCCTATTGACTTTCTCGGTACTACTCATAAAATGAATCAAACATTTGGACGAGGAAATGTTTTAAACATTTCCTATACAAGATGGATCAGCGGTTTACATCGGCGCAGGTGGTCAGGCTCACCGGGATTACTCCCCGGCAGCTTCAGTGGTGGGATGAGCGCGGCATCGTAAAGCCGCAGCGCGAAGGCCGGTGCAGGCTCTACACCTTCGATGATCTCACTGAGATCGCCGTGATCTGCGCTCTCCGACGCAAGGGCTTCCCTCTCCAGCGGGTCCGCCGCATCATGCGCTTCCTGCAAAAGGAGTTGGGGCGGCGGCTGGCTGAGTCGGTGAGCAACGGCTCTGAGTACCATCTGCTGACCGATGGCAAACGCATTTATCTTGAGAACTCGCAGCGCCAGGTAATCGACATTCTCAAAAACTCGCGCCAGCCTTTGCTGGGCGTGTGCCTGAGTGACGCGGTGCGAGAGGTCCGTGCAGAGATTTTCAACCGGCGTCCGGCGCAGAAACAGGTGACGCGCGGCGCAGGCAAACGCCGGAGCTCTTAAGGGCTCTGGCGGCGCACTCGGTCCCGGCGCACGCCGCTTTTGCGGGTGCTGGGGTGAGCGCTGGTTGAGAGTGGGGAGAAACTGACGGAGGTGACCATGGTGGCGGAACTGAACATTGTGACAGAGTGGCTTCCCGAGCAAATGGAGCCGGGCAGCATCTTTGTTCTGGAGAATGCAGGCGAAGTCGGTGATCAGGACGATCCTTATTGGGCTGTCCTCTCTTGCCCTGAGTGTGGCACGCTCGGGCTGATTACACGCCGGCAGATGCACGGCCTCATTCCCGTAATCTGCGGATCGAACACCTGCTCTGCTCAGTTCGTCATCCTGGATGAGCAGGTGGTCCCGCGAAAACCGAATTAATCACCGCAGAGAGCGCAGAGCACAGAAGAGAAGGCGGAATAGAGGAGCTGAACTGCGATTTAGAAATCCTCTGCGCTCTCCGCGTACTCTGCGGTGAGGCTTCCTTTGCGGTGAATCCTATCCCAAGTACAATCTAAATAGCGATGATCAAAACCCTTGAATGGACCAGCCAGGGCGTCCGCTTTATTGACCAGACGCGCCTGCCGACCGAAGAAATCTACGTCACCTGTGGCACCTACCAGGAAGTAGCCGCGGCCATCCGCGACATGATTGTTCGCGGCGCGCCCGCCATTGGCGTCGCTGCTGCCATGGGCATTGCGCTTGGCGTCCAGCATTCCAAAGCACCGGACATTGCTTCTCTGCGCACGGAGTTCGGCCACATTTGCCGGACCATCGGAGAAACTCGCCCCACAGCAGTCAATCTTTTCTGGGCCATTCGACGCATGCAGCAGAAGTTCGAGTCGGTTGCGGCACAGGGGGTGCACCAGGTCAAAATCACTCTCGCCGAAGAAGCACAGCAGATGCTTTTGGAAGATATTGCTGCCAATCAGGCAATGGGCCGGCACGGCGCCACGCTCATGCCCAGCTCCGGTGGCGTACTCACGCACTGCAATGCCGGCGCACTCGCCACCTGCGGTTACGGCACCGCGCTCGGCGTGATTCGCGCTGCTATTGAGTCTGGCAAAAAGCTCCACGTCTTCGCCGACGAGACCCGACCCTTTTTGCAGGGTTCACGGCTCACGGCCTGGGAGCTGATGAAAGACGGAATCCAAACTACAGTGATCGCAGACAATATGGCGGGCGCAATGATGCGGCAGGGCAAGATCAAAGCTGTGGTAGTTGGTGCGGACCGCATCGCGGCCAATGGTGACGTCGCCAACAAGATCGGAACTTACAGTGTCGCAGTTCTGGCCAAGGAGCACGGGATTCCCTTTTACGTCGCTGCGCCGTGGTCCACTGTGGACATGAACACTCCCACCGGCGAGCAAATTCCTATTGAGCAGCGTTCACACAAGGAAGTGACGCATCATGCAGGCAGGCAGGTTGCGCCGGATGGCGTGCTGGTGGAAAATCCGGCGTTTGACGTCACGCCGAACAAGTACGTCACTGCGATTGTGACAGAACGCGGGATCGCACGTGCGCCGTTCGCCGACTCACTAAAGGAATTGGCGGCAGCTTCAGTTGCTCTGGTGTAAGCGCATCACGCCGCTTGCTGCTGCTGAACTGTAATGACTGCGCCATCCGGCTCATATCCTTCATCTTGAAGCGTCTTCTGCGCGGCAGCGCGGAGGTTATCTTCGCTGGCGTTCCGGGGAAGGTCGCAATAACGCCGGATCACCTCTTCGCCCACGGCAATCCGCACCAGCCATTTTGATTTATCTGAATCCCACAATACTTCGGCACGATCTGCACGCATTTTGCCCCCTCGCTTCGAGCCCCACTCACGCGCGTTTGCGTGATTAAGTGGAAGTTACTCTCTTCCGATTGCTCGAAAAAGGATTTTGGTTGTCAGAACTCCATGGTTTTCAACCTGGGGCTGACGATCAACCTCGCTTCGGTGGCCTTCTGGACATCTTCCGCGGTCAGCCCGGGCGCCACTTCCTCCAGCACCAGCCCCTGCGGCGTGACTCTGATGTAAGCCATCTCAGTCACAATTGTGTCTACAACCTTCATGCCGGTCAACGGCAGCGTGCATTTTTTCAGGATCTTAGGCGTGCCGTCCCTGGTTGTGTGCTCCATGGCGATAATCACCCGCCGCGCACCGGCCACCAGATCCATGGCGCCGCCCATGCCTTTCACCATCTTGCCGGGAATCATCCAGTTGGCCAGGTTTCCCTGCTCATCTACTTCCATGGCGCCCAGCACGCTCAGGTCAATGTGCCCGCCACGAATCATGGCGAACGAATCGGCGCTGGAAAAATAGGCCGTTCCCGGCACCTCGGTCACGGTCTCTTTGCTGGCATTGATCAGGTCGGGATCTTCCTCGCCCTCAAAAGGAAACGGCCCGACGCCAAGCATGCCGTTTTCACTTTGCAGGATTACCTCAACACCCGGCGCAATGTAGTTGGCCACCAGAGTTGGCATGCCGATTCCCAGGTTCACGTAGAATCCGTCCTGCATTTCGCGAGCAATGCGCTTCACAATGCGCTCGCGCTTTTCCACGTCTTTTGTTTTTTCCGCTTTGTTGCTGACCGGTGTAGTCGCCATCATTAAGCCCTTTTCGTGACCGTGCGCTTCTCAATCCGCTTTGGCTGTCCGCTGCTCAATATGATTCTCTTCACGTAAACACTGGGCAGATGCACTCTGTCCGGATCAATCTCGCCCGGCTCCACAATTTCTTCCGCCTCCACGATCGTCACCCGCGCCGCTGTCGCCATTACTGGATTGAAGTTGCGGGTAGTTTTGCGGAATACCAGATTGCCCCAGCGGTCGGCCTTCCAGGCTTTGATCAGCGCGAAGTCGGCCTTGAGAGCGCGCTCCATGACGTATGGCTTGCCATCAAACTCGCGCACCTCCTTGCCCTCTGAAACCACGGTGCCCGCGCCAGTGGGCGTAAAGAATGCCGGAATGCCGGCTCCTCCCGCGCGAATGCGCTCCGCCAGCGTGCCCTGTGGATTCAGCTCGAGTTGCAGCTTGCCCGTGAGTACAAGCTGCTCGAACAGCTTGTTCTCGCCGACGTAAGAACCAATGTGTTTCTTGATCTGGCCCGTCTGCAGAAGCTTGCCCAGGCCGAAATCATCCACGCCTGCGTTATTGGAAACCGTGGTGAGGTCTTTCACGCCCTTGCGGACCAGGGCATCAATCAGGTCAGCCGGAATACCGCACAGCCCGAATCCGCCAACCAAGATCATTGCGCCGTCTTGAACATCGCGGACGGCCTCATCTGCGTTGGAAACGACTTTATTCATAAACAGATGATTTTAAACAGCTGTGAGATGGGCTGCAATGTAGGTGTCACATTTCTCTAAATCGTCATCCCGAACCCCGGGCCTATTCGCCCTCAATCAAGTGCCGCAGCAGCCGCTTCCCTTCCGGCCAGTCTCCAAGTCCGGATTCTCCGTTGATGTGCCCTGCCGGGCCAATATCAACAAAGCGACTCCCCCATGCCCGTGCCATCTCTCTTGCCCGTTCCGGCTTGAGATACGGATCATTGCTGCTGGCTACCATAATGGAAGGAAACGGCAGCGTATCGCGCGGTGCGGGAGCAAAGTCTTTAAGCTCGTTGGGAGTGTCTTTGCTGTCAACATCGGCCGGCGCAACCAGCAGTGCGCCCTTGATCTTGGCCACTTCAGCCGGGGCAGCCTTGCACCAGTGCGCCAGGGCCACACAGCCCAGGCTATGCGCGGCAAAGACGATTGGCGCCGGCGACTGCTTTACCTCCGCCGTAATGCGCTCCAGCCACCACTCCCGATGCGGAAATTCCCAGTCACGCTGCTGCACACGGAGAAAGATTGGGTTCTGCTGCTCCCACAAAGTCTGCCAGTGGCGCGGCCCTGAGTTTTGCCAGCCCGGCAGCACGAGCACCGTTGCTGCCACATCTTTCTTTCCAAGTTCAAAACGGTTGGCATGGTCAAACTCTTCACGCAGCGCCGGCGTGCGCAAATTCTCGCGGATGTGCGCCAGCCGCTGCTCCAGCTTGGCAAGCGCGCGCTCGATATTCATTGTGTTGGTGTGCGCAATGTCCCGCCACATGGAGTAGGGACTTGAGGCAATGCGCGTCATCTCCCGCAGCGCGCGCCCGCCAATCGCATGCAGATCAGGATTGTCTCCCAGCTCTTCTACATAGGTTGCAGCCAGAGCCGTTGCGACCATCTGCGGCAAATGGCTGACCCATGCGCACATCAGATCATGCCGGTCCGGCTCCATCTTCAGCACGCGGACGCCCAGGCTCTCCAGCAGCTCGCAATATTCTTTTAACTTGCCGGTCTCAAAGTCCTGCCTGGGCTGCGGCACCAGCAGCCATACCGCATTGCGAAACAGCTTTGCTTCCGCATTTTCCAGCCCGCTGTGCTCTTTGCCTGTCATGGGATGCCCGGCCAGAAATCGCTGCGGCGCTCTGTCGCCAAAGACCGCCCGCGCCCGCTCAATGATCTCTTTCTTGGTGCTGCCGACGTCAGTGATCAAAGTTTCTGGCGGCACAATCGGGCCAATGCGCTCGATCAAATCAATGATCCCGCCCACCGGCGTGGCAAGGATAATCAGGTCGCTTCCGGCTATCGCCTCAATGGGATCTTCAGAGCCGACATCAATGGCCCGCATGGCGCGCGCGCGATCCAGAACCGCTGAACGGTCACAGCCAATGATCTTCCCGCGAAAAGCCGCAGCCTTCAGCGCCAGCGCCAGCGAGCCTCCGATGAGACCTGTGCCGATGATTGTGATTTGCCTGAATGCCATATTAGATTGGAGAATTCTAACCTGCCCGACCAAGAAAATCGCCGTCATCGGTAAACGCCACAGGCCAATTGCAGCTCAGATGTCTATTTTTCGTTTTGTATGGTCTCTGCGTTTTCTGCAGTACTTTTTCCTTTGCGACCTTTGCGTCCGTTGCGGTGAACAGGTTTTCCGATGATGGCGATGTCGCGCGATGACGGCGATCTCAGCGATTAGCCAAGCCTGCGCCCGACCGCAGGAGCGATCACGCGCAACTCTCCCATGAGCTGAGCAAACTGCTCAGGATACAGGGACTGCGCGCCGTCGGAAAGGGCTTTGTCTGGACAATTGTGGACTTCGATCAGCAGCCCATCAGCTCCCGCTGCAACGGCGGCACGTCCCATGGGCGCTACTTTGTCACGACGGCCGGTGCCGTGCGAAGGATCGGCCACAATGGGAAGGTGGGAAAGTTTTTTGACAATGGGAATGGCCGAGATATCGAGAGTATTGCGCGTGTACGTTTCAAAGGTGCGGATGCCGCGCTCACAGACGATTACGTCATAATTGCCACCGGCCAGGAGATATTCGGCTGAGAGGAGCAGTTCCTCGATGGTGGCCGCAATGCCGCGCTTCAACAACACCGGCTTGCGCACCTTGCCAAGCTCACGCAGCAAGTTGAAATTTTGCATGTTGCGCGCGCCAACTTGCAGCAGATCAACGTAAGGCAGCATGAGCGGGATCTGCGAAATATCCATCACCTCGCTTACCACAAGCATTCCGAATTTATCTGCGGCCTCGCGCAGCAGCTTGAGCCCCTCTTCACCGAGGCCCTGAAATGTGTATGGCGAGCTGCGCGGCTTAAATGCTCCTCCGCGCAGGAACCTGGCCCCAACGCGCGAAACTGCTTCAGCCACGGCAAAAAGCTGCTCGCGCGACTCCACGGAGCAGGGGCCAGCCATCATTGCCACATCATTACCGCCGATGGTAACTCCGCGCGGAAACTTCACGATCGTGCCTTCCGGCCGGAAGCTGCGCGCCACCAGCTTGTAAGGAGAACTGATGCGGTGCGCCTCGCCTACGCCGGGCAGCACCTCAATATCGCGGATGTCAAATTCATGGCGCGCGCCCACAGCTCCCAGCACCGTCTGCCGCGCGCCTGTAGAACGATGGACCTCAAAGCCCATGTTGATCAGCCGTTCGATCACCTGCTGGATCTGCTCTTCCGTGGCCTGTTCCTGCATTGCTACGATCATTGGTTTTTCTGAAATCCCGAATCCCGCGTTCTTTTCGGGTGAGGGATCCCTACTCTCTCCTAAGTTTTTCTGAAATCCCGAATCCCGCGCTTTTTGCGGGTGAGGGATCCCTATGTTCTTCTAAGCTCTCAAAGTTGATACAGTTTCTTTCCCTAAGCCAGTCGCGGTTAATAGGGCTCCCTCGCTTCGCTCGGGGTTACAGAAAAATTTTTCCGATCACGTGCGATTTCGGCGATGACGGCGATGACGGCGATTCAATCGTTCACTTCCACGTCAAACTCAGTCTGCCTCTCGCCCGCCTCCAGCTTAGGCGCGATCTCGTTTTTCTGAATGTTGCGCATCACGTCGATAATTCGCTCATACACCTGGCGCAACTCGCCGTCCGGCAGCGGCCCGCGATTGGCGCGCCGCACATTCTCAAAAATTATCTTTTCCCGCTCCGGTTCGTAGATGGGCATGCTGGTGTTGCGCTTCAGCTTGCCGATCTCATGCGCCGCCTGCGCCCGTGTGTTGATGAGCTCCACAATCTGGCGGTCCAGTTCGTCGATCTTTTTACGCCAATCTGCGATATCCATGATCAGGTTTGTTCCTGATGAATAGAATACCAGAAAGACTTAAAACTTTAGGAAATCAAAATTTAGGTTAAGGAACTTAATGATTTAATGTCCCAGACCAGCCGAGTGCTGCGCGCCTGACTTCATTTTGCCGATAAGATCCGACACTGCTTGCGCTTCCCTGCCGGGATTCTGCTCGATGGTCTGCACAATCGCGCTGCCGACCACAGCAGCATCGGCAAACTTGCCTACCTGCGCAAATTGCTCCGCGTTTGATATGCCGAATCCCACTGCAACCGGAAGCTTGGTGAATTTGCGAATGCGTTTCACCAACTGCCCCGCATCGTCCGCAAGCTGCTTCTGCGCTCCGGTGATGCCGGTACGCGATACTGCATAGACAAATCCGCTGCATGCCTCAGCAATAGCTTTCAATCTCTGGTCAGTGCTGGTGGGTGCGGCAAGAAAAATCGTGTCAAGCTTGTGCGCAGCCATGAGCCGGCGGTAGTCGCCTGCTTCTTCCACAGTCAGATCAGTAATGAGCGCGCCATCAATGCCAGCCTTGGCTGCTTCAGCGCAGAACCGCTCCAGCCCAAAACGCAGCACCGGGTTGAGATATGAGAAGACAATCAGGCCCGCATCACTCTGCTGCCTCACCTCGCGAGCAATGTGTAACACATCTTCCAGTGAGGTGCTCTGGGCAAGCGCGCGCTCGCTGGCCCGCTGGATCACCGGCCCATCCGCCACCGGATCACTGAACGGCACGCCCAGTTCGATCACGTCGGCACCGGCGCGGCAAGCCGCAAGAACAATCTCGCGCGTGGTGGCGATGTTCGGGTCGCCGCAGGTGACGTATGCGACAAGACCAGGCTTGTTCTGAAGCACCTTGGTGAGGCGATCGGTGGATCGGGACATCAGGAGATCGGGGAATCGGGACATCGTGTTGCTACGCCGATTTTTCATGACTTGGCCGTCTTTCGTGAGGCGAGAAAGATTGCTACTAATTGGTTACCTTCTGTCAGGAGGTCCCGAAGCTTAGAGGCCTGCACCATTCCGCTGTCACCCAAAAGTTCCAACCAAAATACAGTCTCATCTGCCTCTTCAAGAACAATGCCGAGCTTTGCAATGAACTCGGCTTTGGAACGCGCCAGCCCTACCGCCCGGTAATTCGCTGCCATTCCAGTAGCGGACCTCAGGATTTGATTGTTGATGATGTTCGTTTCACGAGTGCTTGGAATCGTTCGGCACATCCGAATAATTCGCAAAGCAAAATCTTTGGTTCTTTGCCGCAACTCCTGATGTTTGTCTAAGCTCATGTTCTCACCAGACGGTTTTCAGATGAACTGATGTCCCGATGATCCGACGTCCCGATTACCCGATCTTCAAGCTCTCGCGCAGGATTCCCATATCTTTGTCGCCGCGTCCAGAGATGTTCACAACCACGACATCCGATTTCTTCATCTTCGGCGCCCGCTTGATGCACTCGGCCACCGCGTGCGACGACTCCAACGCAGGAATGATGCCTTCCGTGCGCGCCAGCCGGGTGCAGGCTTCAAGCGCCTCTTCATCCGAAGCAGCAACGTATTCCGCACGGCCTGAATCGGCCAGCGCCGCGTGTTCCGGCCCAATGGATGGATAATCCAGGCCTGCCGAAATCGAATGCGTCAACGCAATCTGCCCATGCGTATCCTGCAGGACGTAAGAGAATGTTCCCTGCAAGACCCCCGGCAATCCACCGCGAAAACGCGCCGCATGCTCGCCTAATTTTTCTCCGCGTCCGCCGGCCTCAACGCCGATCAGTTTTACTCGTTTGTCTTTGATAAATTCGTGAAATATTCCAATCGCGTTTGATCCGCCGCCCACGCAGGCAATTACCGCTGCCGGCAACTTACCTTCGGCTTTCAAAATCTGTGCGCGCGCCTCGCGCCCGATCACGGAATGAAAATCGCGAACCATCGTGGGATACGGATGCGCGCCCAGCACGCTTCCAAGCAGATAATGCGTAGTCCTGACGTTCGTAACCCAGTCGCGCATGGCCTCGTTAATCGCATCTTTCAGCGTGCGCGAGCCTGATTCCACGCCACGAACTTCTGCGCCCAGCAGTCGCATACGGAAGACATTCAGCTCCTGGCGTCGCATATCTTCCGTGCCCATGTAAACCACGCACTCAAGTCCAAACAACGCGCAAACGGTTGCCGTGGCTACGCCGTGCTGTCCTGCGCCGGTCTCGGCGATGATGCGCCGCTTGCCCATACGCAGCGCCAGCAGCGCCTGGCCAATGCAGTTGTTGATCTTGTGTGCGCCTGTGTGCAGAAGGTCTTCACGCTTGAGATAAATTTTTGCGCCGCCCAGCTCTTTCGTCAGCCGTCGAGCATGAAACAACGAGGTGGGACGTCCGGCATACTCTTTCAGCAGGCGCTCAAATTCAGCGCGAAATTTCTTGTCCCGCCGCGCTTTCTCGTACTCGCGCTCCAGCTCTTCCAGCGCCGCCATCAGCGTCTCCGGAACGTATCGCCCGCCATACGGGCCAAAGCGCCCCGCCACAATCTTTTCTTTTTTCACCGCGCTCGCTCTCATGCCTGTTCCGCCTTCCGTACCGCCGCAACAAATGCCTGCAATTTTTCAGGATCTTTCCGCCCCGGCTCGCGCTCCACGCCGGTTACAACATCCACACCCCAGGGCTTGAAGACGCTTATCGCTTCGCTAACATTCTCCGGCGTTAATCCACCGGCGAGCACAAATTGCCCCTGCCGTTCGCCGAGTTGCGCCCGCGCGGACTGCCAATCAAAGGTTTGGCCGCTGCCTGCGCCGGAATCAAAGAGCCATGTGTCCACCACGCCGTCCACTGCGGCGTACGCGTCCATACGAATCTCATAGGCTTCCTGCACGATCACGGTTTTGATTTTCCTCAAGCCGTCGCGCCGGTCCCTGGGCAAGTAACTATAAACTTCGGGAGGAAAATCTCCCTCGCCATGCATTTGAATTCCGGTCAACTCCACTTCATTCACCACATCCCGAATCTGTTCCGGCCCTGCATTCAGAAATACGCCGATCCTCTCCACACTGCGCGGCAGTTTGCGGATGATCTCCTGCGCCAGCCGCGGCGAGACCTGTCTCCGGCTGGGAGCAAAGATAAACCCCAGCGCGTCAGCGCCCGCTTCAATCGAACTGAGAGCGTCTTCAACGCAGGTGGTCCCGCAGATTTTGATCCAGGTCTTCATATGTTGGGAGATTGCTTTGGCCTCTTACTGGACTGTGCCACGCCAATGCGGAGAGGCTGAGGTGGAAGGGGAATACCATCCTGCTTCCTGCAAGAGCTGCTGCAACTTCTGTCCCGGATCTTCAGCGCGCATCAGCGCCTCGCCGATCAGGAATGCCTGATAGCCAGAGGTGTGAAGCTCGCGGATCTCTGCGCCTTTATCAATCCCGCTTTCCGCCACGCGCAGCACGTGGTTCGGAATGCTTCCGGCCAGGTCCATCAGAGTATCCATGCTGACCTGAAATGTCTTGAGATTGCGGCTGTTCACGCCCACAATGTCAGCCCCGCCTTCAATGGCGCGCCTTAATTCCTCTTCATCATGGACTTCGCACAGCGCGTCCAGATCCAGTGCTCGTGCATAGTCAAGCAGGCGGCGGAAGGTCGCATCGTCGAGCGCAGCCAGAATCAGCAGGATCGCATCCGCGTGATGGGCCCGCGCCTCCAAAACCTGAAATTCGTCAATGATGAAGTCCTTGCGCAGGCAGGGCAGATCAGTTGCCGCAGACGCTTCAAGAAGATTGGCCAGCGATCCCTGAAAAAACTCTTCGTCCGTCAACACAGAAAGCGCCGATGCCCCGGAGCGCGCAAGTTGATTGGCCAAAGCGCCAACCGGAAACGTCCCGCGAATCGTGCCTTTGGATGGCGAAGCTTTTTTCAGCTCTCCAATCACCGCCGGTCCCAGCTGTGACATTGCTGCCAGCCTCTTGCGAAAACCCCGAGGGGTATGCCCGGCTGCAGCCTTCTCCAACGGACGCACGGAGGCCTTCTCTTTAGCGCGGGCAACGCGATTGCGCGTGGCTGCCAGGATCTGGTCCAGGGTGGTCATGCCTAATCATTAAGTATATGGGTTTGGTTGGAAAAATCGAGGGAAATCGCCGCCATCGCCGGGGGCGCGCGTGATCGGAAAACAAAAACCTTACCACTGTTAAACGCTGATCACACTGATTTACACGGATCATAAAAAGTTGGGGATGCAGAGTCGATGATCCACCAAACCGTGTTTATCCGTGGTGAGATTTTGCTTTTTTTCGATTACGGCGATGACGCGCTGACCGATTCCTGGTTATTCAGCGATGACGCTGCGAGGCTTGACGTTCTTGCGGATAAATTCTGAAATATTATCCATCGGCGTGCCAGGATTGAAGATGCCATGAACGCCGCTTTTCTTGAGGTGTTCGAAATCCTGCTCCGGAATGATTCCACCAACCAGCAGGAGCACATCATCCATCTTGTTCTGGTGGAGCAGCTCTGAGACGCGCGGGACAATAGCGTTATGCGCGCCGGAAAGGATCGAGAGGCCAATCACGTCCACATCTTCCTGCAGAGCCGAGTTGACAATCATCTCCGGCGTCTGCCGCAGACCGGTATAGATGACCTCCATGCCGGCATCGCGCAGCGCGCGGGCAATCACCTTGGCGCCGCGATCATGCCCGTCAAGCCCGGGTTTGGCGACAAGCACACGGATTTTGCGGTCAGTAGCCATCTGGACGAAATTCTATCAGAACCGAACGCTTACGACGGATCGGGTCATCGGCTCTGTTGTTGTGCCAGCGGTTCAGATCACCCGATCACGCGCGATCTCCCGATCACCGGATTTTTTTGTGTCCTCTGTGATTAGAATTTGTTTCTTTCGGCAGCTCCAAACTTCTCCACAAATACCACGCGGCATAGCTGCAATAGGGATGCCAGCTCTTCGCGATCTGCTCTACCTGCTTTGGCGTGGGCAGCTTGCGCTTGCGGTATGCCCGCTGAATGGCCGTACGAACGCCAAGATCGCCCACGGGCAGCACATTCGGACGTCGCAGGGAAAAAAGTAGAAACATGTGCGCGGTCCACACGCCGATGCCTTTGATATCGGTGAGCGCCGCGATGACATCGTCATCGCTCATGCTGGGCAGCTGTACAAAATCCAGCTTGCCACTCAAAGCGTGCTCTGCCAGGTCGCGAATGTAGCCAAGTTTCTGACGGGAGAGGCCGGCGCGGCGCATCTCGCCTACGCTCAGAGTCTGGATGGCCTCTGGCGTGAGCTTGCCGCCCGCTGCTTCTTCCAGCCGGCCATAGATGGTGCGCGCAGCTTTGGTTGAAAGCTGCTGGAAGACAATGGCACGCGCCAGCATCTCAAAAGTCGGCTCTCGATAAGCCATTTTGCACGCGCCCACGCGGGTGATAATGGAAGCTAGAATGGCATCCGATTTTTTAAGATGATTGACGGCTTTTCTCATGCAGGTTGATTCTAAACCAATCGGCTTTTCTGAAATTCCGAGCGGAGCTTTTTCCGAAGTCTCGAGCGGAGCGAGGGATCACTATAGCAACCAGGCACTTTGGGGTGAACGATCCCGAATCGAATTTGAAAAGCTTAGGAGAGGATATGGATCCCTCACGCGTAAACCCCTCGCGTTCGGGATTTCAGACAAATGACTGCTGATTCCAAAATCAATGCGCAGTTGCCTTCTTCCAATACAGGATTCAGTTTCTGGCGCGCCTTTGGCCGGCTTTTGCAATCAAGTGTACGTTACTACGGCCTGCGACGCACAGTTGCACAAGTTGCCGTAGCTGCTTATAGATTTTTTCGCGAACTGCTTCCCGGCCGCCGCAAGGCCAGGTATGGCGATCTCGACTATGACTTCGACCACAACGTGGATACCACGCGCGCCAATGTTGGCTTTCGCACGCAGCTGATCGCCGCGCTAAGCGGCCATCAGTATTTCCCTACTGAACCGTGGCTGTTTGAGCAGATGATGCAGGCACTGTCCCAGAGCATTCAGCAATCAGCACTCAGCAGTCAGCCTACTGTGCCACAGCAGGAACCTAAATATAAGGATTTGCGGGAGTTCACCTTCATTGATCTCGGCTCCGGCAAAGGCCGCTGCCTGCTGATGGCTGCGCCGTATGGATTTAAGAAGATTATCGGCGTGGAGTACATGCCGGAGTGGCATCGGGTTGCGGAGGAGAATATTCGCAGGTTCGCCGAGAGCCGCGCCGAAGTTTATCCCGATGAATCGTGTGGCACAGGCACTCCTGCCTGTGCTGCTGAAATGGTGAGGGATGAAGACACAGACAAGAGTGTCTGTGCCACAAAAGCTGCATCCATCAAGAGCCTCTGCATGGATGCGCGAGATTTCGAGTTTCCTGCCGAACCGCTGGTGGTTTATCTCTTCAATCCTTTTCCTGAGCCTGTGCTGGCTAGCGTGCTGGAGCGGCTGCGCGAATCATTTTTGGAGACTCCTCGACCGCTAGCTGTCGCGTATAGATTTCCGGAGTATGAAAGCTTGTTTCAAAAATGCGATTGGCTGGGGAAGGTTGCTGGAACAGAACAATGGGCAGTGTATCGGAATCTGATCATCATCAGGTGATCGGTTTATCGGGCATCGGAAAAGCAAATCTTACCGCGGATGAACGCGGATTGACGCGGATCAGGAAAAGGTCGAAATGTGGGCCTTGATCCGATCACCAGATGATCCGATGTCCCGAACTTACGTGATGCTCACCTCTTCATACGTTCCGTACACTTCACGCAATGCATCACAGATTTCGCCTACGGTCGCGTAGGCGCGAACGCAGTCAATGATGAAGGGCATGGTGTTGGCGTCGCTGATGCGGCCGTCAGGGCGGACCTGCGGCTCCTGGGCCGCGGCGCGTTTCAGGGCATCAAGCGTGCGACGAACTTCGTCATTATTGCGACGGGCGCGCAGCGCCTTCAGTTTCTCGGTTTGATGGCGGCCAACTGAATCGTCAATGTACAGAATCTCCGGCTGCGTCTCTTCGATGGCAAAATCGTTCACGCCGACGATGATCTTCTCTTTCGCCTCAACCGCACGCTGATACTGATAAGAAGCCTCAGCAATCTCCTTCTGCGGGAAGCCGTTTTCAATCGCCTTGACCATGCCGCCCATCGAGTCGAGCCGGTCAAAGTAGTCGAATGCGCCCTTTTCCATATCGAGCGTGAACTTCTCCACGAAGTAAGAGCCGGCCAACGGGTCCACGGTCTGAGCCACGCCGGACTCATAGGCAATGATCTGCTGCGTGCGCAACGCGATGCGCGCGGCCTCAGCGGTGGGCAGAGCGAGAGCTTCGTCATATGAATCAGTGTGCAGTGACTGCGTACCGCCCAGCACTGCTGCCAAGGCCTGGACCGCCACGCGAGCGATGTTGTTCATTGGCTGCTGCGCGGTGAGTGAGACGCCTGCGGTCTGGGTGTGGAAGCGCATCAGGCGGGTGCGCTCCTGCCTGGCGCCAAACCGGTCTTTCATCAGGCGATACCAGATCTTGCGCGAGGCGCGGAACTTGGCAATTTCTTCAAAGAAGTCGCTGTGCGAGTTGAAGAAGAAGCTCAGGCGCGGGCCAAACTCATCCACATCGAGCCCGCGGCGGCGCGCCCACTCCACGTACTCAACGCCGTCATAGATGGTGAATGCCAGCTCCTGCAGCGCGGTGGAACCAGCCTCGCGGATGTGGTAGCCGCTGATGGAAATGGAATTGAATTTAGGCGTGAACTTGGAGCCAAATTCAAAGGTATCAATCACCAGGCGCATGGAGGGCGCGGGCGGATAGATGTACTCCTTCTGCGCGATGTACTCCTTGAGAATATCGTTCTGAATGGTTCCGGAAATTTTCTTCCAGTCAGCACCCTGTTTTTCGGCGACAACGAGATACATCGCCCACAATACAGATGCCGGCGAGTTGATGGTCATGGAGACGGTGGTCTTTTCGAGATCGATTCCGTTGAAGAGGATCTCCATGTCCTCCAGCGAATCAATGGCCACGCCGCACTTGCCGACCTCGCCTTCACTTGCGGCATGATCGGAGTCATAACCCATCAGCGTAGGCAAATCGAAGGCGACCGAAAGTCCGCCGCCACCGTGGGCCAGCAGGTACTTGTAGCGCTCATTGGTCTCTTCCGGCGAAGCGAAGCCGGAGAACTGTCGCATGGTCCAGAGCCTGCCGCGATAACCGCTGGAATGAATTCCGCGCGTGTACGGCGGCTCGCCGGGATAGCCAAGATATTTCTCGTAAGTCCAGTCTTCAGGCAGATCAGCCTGGGTATAAAGCCGGCGGATAGGAACGCCGCTGATGGTGGTGAAGCGCGCGTTACCGTTCTCATCAAGATTTACGCCGGTGGGCGCGCCGATGGGCTTTTCCGGAGCCTTCTCCAGAGTTTTGGCCAGCGTGTTCTCAGCCCAGCGCTTTTCCGACTCAGCTGGATGACGTCCTTCAAAAACCTCGGCAATCGGGCTTTCCGCGATGCCGCTTTGCTCTTTCTTCTTGTTCAAGTGATCTGCCATAAGTGGTCCTGATCTTATGATAGAAGATGCAGAAAAGAAGGGGCAAGGACTATGAGGTTACGAAAGAAGCTCAGTTCTTTTGCGCTTCAGCCGCCGACTGCCGCACGACGGTCTGCAATTCATCTCCGGCCTGGACTTTGGAAAAGAAATCTCGCAACTCTTCATAACGATCAGGTTGAAAAAAGACGCCGCCGAATTTTAAGGTCCGCTCCAGATTGATATGGGGGCCGGTTGTTTTTGCACTCGTCATGTACTGAGCGAATTTGACGCCGGCAGTCTGAGGCGCAGCCAGAGTCTCCAGCGAGTATCCTTCAGGCATCTGTATGGTGACGTGGTCGTTTTCAGTGAAGGCGTAATTGTAATAAACGGGAAATTTCCTGGGACCGCTTTTCAAAACCCGCTTCTGCTTTGGCTGGAACAGCGCGGTTGGAACCAGCAGGCGCTTACCGGCGACGGAGGCAAACTCCGGCACCTCCACGTTGAAAATTGCCACCAGGGGATCGTATTCCTTTTCCCAGCCCGCTGAATCCACCATCTGCACCGTGGCATTTGCCGGAAGCCACAGCTTCACTTCATCTTCCAGCTCTTTCTTCCGTCCGGCTTCGTCCGTGTCAAGCGCGGAAAGCCGGCGCTCCAGAGCCTCAGCGCCCTGGAATTCAACCCGCACCTCGCCTTTTACCGCGCCATCGGTCGCCAACTTCATCTCGGCCGAGCGGGAAAGGACGGAGCCATCCTCATTTGCGCCGGGCGTTGAGATCAACTGTCCGGGATCAGACATATCCATGGCAGCGGTGCCGGTGCGCATCCACCGCATGAGCCCGTAAGGACAAAAGCGAGTGCCGGGATCGAGAAAGAGAGATTTGCCATTGAGCCGCACGCGCGCGACTTCAGAATCAAGTTGTGCGAAGGAAAGGATCTCACGATCGAACAATCGTGATTCCCTGCTGGAAACAAAAACTACAGAAGCCGTAAATCCAGCGCCCTTGGCCAAAGCCACAAAGAGCCGGGTGATCTCATGACGGCTCCCGTATCCATGATGCAAAACGTCCACTACGTTCTTGTTTTCTTTCAGGTCCTCTTTCTTCTGCTCTTTTTCTGTGCGGTGGCGCTCGTAGCTCAGGTTCCTGATCTCCTGGGCGCGGGCATACAATTTGCGCAGCTTCTTCTCAGGATCGGTCTCAGAGTCAATGACTGACGAGGCTTCATTGGCGATTTCCTTGTGATTGCCGATGTATTCATCCAGATACCGCGAAATTCCCTGCCCGATTTCAAACCAGTATGCAGAAGGCGAACTCATAAACGGAGAGGTATAGAAAAATTTCATCTCCTGCTTGTAAGCGCTTTCCGGAGGCATCTGCTCTTCCGCTTCAAACGGGGCTATATCCGCCGAATCCATTTCCAATAAGCCGGCTTTCGAGTCGTGTTGTGGACTTTGTTGCAGACCGGGTGTAGGCAGCCATCGGACGGAATACTGTTTGTTGTACTTGAACCTGAAGTGCTCTTTCACCGCGAAGAGATCATGCTGGACTTCCCAATGATGGTGGTACAGACCCTTGTCGCCATTATGCAGCTGGTATTGATATTCGATAATGTCGCCGGGGGTGACATCGGGCAGGGTAAAGGCCTGCACTCGCACGCGCACTCCCTTGCCTTTCAGAATTACCTTTTCGAAGGGTCGCGCCGTCATCTCCACGATTTTGCCGTCAGCGTGAATGGTACGGGCGTAGAGGTCCTCAACTGAGGTCTTCTCGCGCACGGGTATCTCGACGTTGGCATGCCCCTTGCCACCATCACTAAATATTTTGATCCGGGAATAAAAAAATTCAGTGTTCCTGGTGTCATCGATTTCATCGACAAAGTAAAGCAGCGCCGCCTGCGCTCCGGGAAGCTGCTTCAGCTCCTTCATCTGCAGGTCTTTGGAGTCCACGGGCAGCCAGGGACGGCCTTCAGCCGCTGACAAAAGAGGAACAAGCAGGAAGGCAAGCAGTGAAAACTTCCTTAGGAAATTCGCAAAAGACATGAGGCAAACTCCGAACCCGCATCTTGCGGCCGGGACCTTTGAGTCGGCTGATTATGCCTTACGGTCCCGGTCACAATTTTTTAATTGCCCTTTTTCAGGACGGCCATGCTTCTTTCATCCTGATTGATCTGGTGAAAGAACTTCCCCAGATCACCAATTTTCTCGGCCGGCACTCTTACAGCATTGATTTTGTATTCGCGGCTGTATTTGAGCTGTGTGCCCGCATTTTCAATCTTGCTGTTGTACTCGCCAAAGGCGAAGCTGGCCTTGGCGGCTTCCGGCAGCTCGTCAATCTTATAGCCTTCTGGCAGGTTGAATTCGAAAACGTCAGTCTGCAGAGTAGGCGCGTCAAATTCATAGGCATAATGACGCGGCTTGGTCATGTCCAGCGAGCCCAGCTTCTCTCCCAGCACGCGCGGGCGCACCAGCAAAAGCGGCCCGGCATTCTTGGCATAGTGGTCAGCGGTAAATTTATAGCGGATAACGAGGTCCTTATCTATATCGTCAAGGTTCTCTGCATCTACGCTGTCAAGCTGGAAGTTACCCAGCATGCGGCCCAGGAACTTTTCAAGAGTTTTGCGCCGGTCAGAGTTCGTCTGGTGCTCAAAGGTATAACGCCCAACAGCTGCCTGGGAGCCGCTGCGGACCTCCTGGACCTCGCCCTTCAATGAACCATCCGGCATCAAGGAAAGCTTTGCAGTGCGGGTAATCTTGTTCAGCTCCGGCGAGCTGAGTGGGAGATGGATCAGTTCGCCGCCCTGTTCCGTGACCAGCAGGCCGTAGTTGTCCTGCTCATAGGAAGGAATCTGTCCGAACGGCACAACGTCATTCGTAGGATCAAAGATCAGCAGATGGCCCAGCTTCGGATGTTCGTACAAGGCAGGAAACGAGCCTTTGAAGCTGGCGTCTGGCAGTTGGATCGCCAGAATCACGTGATTAAAGCCAATTGTAGGAGGCGTCTTCTCGGTGTAGATTCCGCGGTCGGTGTGGACAGGCACGTAGTAAGACTTCACGCCGATCTGCGCCAGCATGGCGCTCAGCACGGTGGCTTTGTCTTTGCAATCGCCATAGCGATTGCTGAAAGTCAGGCTCGCGGGATGAGGCTGCAAGCCGCCGATGCCGATCTCGATTGCGGCATAGCGGACATCACGCTGGGCAAAGCGCGCCAGGGCCTTGACGCGATCGAATAGAGACAGAGATGCCGGCGCCAGCTCCTGCACTTTTTGCTGCATCGGCTGAGAGGACTCTCGCAAGCCTACGGTCAGCTGGTTATACCAGGACCCGAAATCTCCCCATGTGGAATAAGTGCGGCCCTTGGTCCTCTCTGAGAAATAGGTAACGATGAGCTGTCCAGCCAGCGCGCGCCAGTGCGGCATCTCATTCTCAGTTTCGATCCGGGGAATATCGGAAAGCTCCCAGACATATGTCCCGCCCTGAGTCTGCGGCGCTTGCTCGGGATAATGCATCCACACTGCGCGAAAGTCCCAGCTTGAGGGCAGGTGCAAAATAAAGCGCGCCCGTGCTACCGGCTGGTAGCGCTGGAAGAACCACTGGTCCTCAAAAGTATAAGGATGTTTTTTCTGCTCCCACTCCACTCCAACAATCGTCCCTACATCCACGCCGGGGATCCGCATCACCTTGGCTTTGGCGTCAGAATAAATCTCATAACCTTCACCTGTTGCAAGCTCAGCCACATCATCTTTCTTTGCTTCGTACTCCACGCCCTTGGCGCTGATGCTCCAGCCTTTGAAGTAGTTGAGGCGGGTTTCCTCATCGAACGGGACTGCCTGAAAAGCAGTGTCCCGGCCGTCAGGGCGAAGCACCTTGATTACACGCCGCTCGCGCATGATGGTTTCGCCGTTGTCCTTCACCGTTGTCTCGGTTTCGCTGAGGAGGACAACAGCATTCACGTCATTGGCATAAGTCTTGGAGGGCTGCTGAGCGGCGCTGCGGAGCCAGTCCGGCACAGAAGCGGATGCCTGCCTGGGAATGGCGATTACAGCAAAGATAAAAAATGCCGCACTAATTCCGACTCTGCGCATTTGTATTGCCTCCTTTTAATACCGCCTGCTGCTCATCGCCGGCCTGGACCTTGCTGAAGAAGTCCTTGATCTCCGGATAGAGCTCAAGCTTGAAGAAAATGCCGTTCACCTGCAGGATTCGCTGGGTGATGAGCTGCTTACCATCAAATTGCGACACGTTCTGATAGCCGGCGTAGCCGATCCGCGCGGCCTGGCCCTGCGGAACATTCTCCACGGTGAAACCGGGAGGAAATTTGATATTCACCTTGTCCGACTCAGTGAAGGCATACGGGAAGTACACCGGGAACTTGCGATCAGAATGCTTGAATGCATCCAGCTGCTTTGCCTGGAACAAAAAGGCCGGAATCAGCATGCGCGAGCCTGCAACTGAAGCATAGGAAGGCACGTAAACGTCAAACGTAGCGACGAGCGGCTCTTCGCTGGCCTGCCAGCCTTCAACCTTGGTCAGCTTTGCAGAAGCGCCATTCGGCAACCAGCCGTTTACCTCATCTTCCAGCTCTTTGGTCCGGCCGGCTTCGTCGCTATCCAGCGCATCCAGCCTGTGCTCCAGCGCTTCACCGCCTTCAAACTTGACCGTTAGAGTGCCTTTGAGATTTCCGGATGAGTCGAGCGTCGCATCGGCAGCGCGCCGTGTAATCGCCTTGTCATACGGCGCAGGCGGAGCAGTTACGAATGCACCGCCTTTCTTGTCCAGCTTCAAGCCGGTGGAAGAGGTACGCAGCCAACGCAGCGTTCCATAAGGGCAATAAGGCGTTCCGGGATCAAGATAAATATCCTTTCCCGCAGCGTTCACCATGGCAATTTCAGAATCCAGCTGCCGATCTGAGAGCAAGCCTCTATCAAAGAATTTTTCTTTGCGATTGCTCACGCGCACGACCCATGCGTCAAATCCGGCCGCACGCGCCATGGCCACAAAAAACCGGGTAATGTCACTGCGGTCACCGGCGCCGCGTGCGAGCACATCACCAGCATTTTGATTATCTTTGAGATGTTCTTTCTTTTGCTCTTCAGCGCTGCGCTCACGTTCATAGGTGAGATTTCTGATCTGCTGCGCGCGCGCATACAGCTTCCGGAGCTTTTTCTCCGGATCGGTTTCACTGCCGATAGCCTCGGAGGCCGCCTGCCTGATCTCCTGGCGATTGCCAATGAAATGATCAACCAGATCATTCCATCTTCGGCCTTTCTCCTGCCAAAACTTGTCTGCCGAAGTGGAATTGCGGTTTACATAAAAGAAGCGCACCTGCGGTTTGAAGTCATTTTCAGGAGGCATGTACCCCTCTGACTCAAACGCAGGCATGTCCTGAACATCCAGTTCGTAACCGCCGCTCTTTAGCTGGGGCTTAATATTATTCGGCATGTGCGAATAGAGAGCAGCTACCTGATAGTCACCACCCATGCTTTCCAGCTCTCCGGAATACGGCTTCATGCGGAAGCTTTCCTTCACCGTATAGAGATCATGCTGGATGGTCCAGTAATTATCGATAACTACAATCCCTGGCCGCTCTACCTTGTACTTGTATTCAATAATGCTGCCTGGAATAACGTCAGGCATAGTAAAGGTCTTGGCCAGGACTTTATAGCCTTTGGCTTTAATCACCGTCTTCTGAAACGGCTTCCCCGTAAATTCAATGATCTTGCCATCAGGATGAATGGTCCGGGCTTTGAGACCGGAAATTGAGCCTTCCGGCGGGACTACGACCTCCACATCAGCATGGCGATTGCCTTTGTCATTCAGGATCTTGATGCGATGGTAATAAAACTCGGTCTGCTCCTGATCATTGATGAAATCAGCGTAGTAGAGCTGAATCGCATCCGCACCGGGGCTGTTGGGAACCTGCTTGACACTGAGGTCCTGCGGAGTGACTGGAAGCCAATCTTCTTTTTGGCCAAAAGAAAAAACAGAAAAGAACAGACAGCCGAGAAATACAAGACTCCGTGTGGATAGGCGCATTTATGCTCCAGGCACAACTCAGAGGGGGTTGGCAGTGAAATATACCATCAAAGTTTCTGGTTGACTATAGGGTTTTGAGCTAGCATAGCCGCGTACGGCAGACCAGCCCCATTTCTGGAAGTACCCTGCTATCATCTGAACTAATTTCACGAGATATAGGGCTACTAATTCTTGCTCTGAGCTTTTTCGGCTTCCCTTACTTGTAGAACCGCCTCTCCTCCATCTCCTTTTTGAACGATACTAAAAAAGTTTTTCAGCTCTTCGTATTTTTCCGGCGGCATCTGCACATCATCAAAGTGCAATTTCCGTTTGGTAACGAGCTGGCCTTCATCCAATGAACTAGAGATCTCATAGCCTGCATAAGAGAGACCGGCTTTGCGACGATAGGGAGGTTCTTCCAGGGTGTAGCCGGCAGGTAATTTCAAATAGAGCTCGTCCACCTCCGCAAATGGATACGGAAAAGCGATCGGATATCTGCGTATTTGGCTGGTAAAAATATTCTTCTTTAATGTAGGGAAGAAAAAGGCAGGCACTATCAACCGTCTTCCTGCAATAGAAGCAAAGCTTGGAATTTCCACTTTAAAGTTAGCCATGAGAGGCTCGTCACTGGATTCCCAGCCCTGGGAATTTACCAACTTCACGACAGCTCCGGCTGGCAGCCAGGCTTTGAGTTCGTCCTGCAGACTATTTCGGCGCCCTGTTTCGTCCTGATCAATACCCTCCAACCGGTGCTCGAGTGCGTCTTCTCCCTTGAGTTCAAGGGTTATTTCGCCATTGAGCGAACCATCTGATGCGAGGTTCACATGGGCTGTACGGGTCATGAGAGAGCTACCGGGCGCAGGAGTCGTAATAAACCCACCATCTGCTTTGCTGTACTTCAGCGCGCTGGCTGCAGTATTTTTCCAGCGCAAGCTGCCAAAGGGCGCAAAGCGTGTACCGGGAGCCAGAAACAGCTCCTTGTCACGCAGCTTTACCACTACGGCGCTGGACTGAACCTGCCCCAACCAAAGCACTATCTTGTTGAAGGAACGTGCTTCACGGTCAGAAACGCCAAGCATGGTCGCGTCAAATCCGGCAGAGCGAGCCAGTGCGGCGAACAAAGCATTCACGTCCCAAGCAGTACCCGCGCCACGCTGTAATACGTCCTGGGCTGAAGCATTGCGTTTGAGATGCTCTGCTTTTTGCTCTTCCTTGCTGCGCTCACGCTCATAGGAAAGATTCCTGATCTGTTGGGTGCGCGCGTAAAGCTTGCGCAACTGCTTCTCGGGGTCTGTTTCGCTTCCGATTGCCTGGGTCGCAGCATCATGGACTTGTCGCGAGTTGCCGATAAATTTTTCTACATACTCAGTGATGATTTTCTGCCACTCGTCCCAGAATTTCTCGGGAGAGGCCATCTCCCTTCCGCCGTAATAAAACAAAACGACAGGCCGATAGTCGTCTGCCGGCGGCATATAGTCCTCGGAGTCAAATTTGGGAATATTTTCAAGCTCAAGCTCCATCAGGTTCCCTTCCTTCTTCTGGGGAACTGCTGCGTCAATCTGATTGAGGTATGAGTATGCAACCTGTGTCCTGTGCTCAACGTTATTCCATTCTGTAGGCACATTTACCAGACCCTGATACGCGCGAAAACGCAGCCGTTCCTTCAGCGTAAAAAGGTCTTGCTGGATGGGCCAGGAAGAGACTGGATCCACAATGTTGCGCAGCAGCGCGATTTGATAGCGGTATTCAACAATGCTGCCCACTGTTACTTCGGGAAAAGTGAACGTTTTTGCTGTGTACTTGACGCCCCTGTTTTTGATCAGAACTTTTTCGAAAGGCGTACCTGTATATGTAACGACGCTTTGGTCAGGATGAATGGTCCGGGCGGTCAATTCTTTAAGCGATTCTCCGGGCTCAAGAGGAATCTCCACGTCCACCAAGCCTCTGCCCGCGGTTAATGCACCTTCTCGCAGGATCCTGATCCGCTTATATACCGAGATGAAACCGCCATCTTCATCTTTGTAATAACTCATATAGAGCTGGATAGCATCAGCGCCGGGATCATTAGGCACTTCTTTAATTGCAAAGTCCTGCTGGGTGATCGGCAGCCAGCCTTCAATTTTGTCTCTACTCTTGTCTTTATTTTTGTCACTAGCTGCTGCAAGAAAGGTGGTTAAAACGATAAGGGTGAGAATCCAATACTTAGGCTTCATATTTCCGACCAAAACCGATTTACCTGAAAGTTGAAGGAATATATATCAGTGTGGGACAAAATGCCAGAAGGTTTTCGTGACTAAACAAAGTAAAACTTCCTTCTTAAAAATTAAAAACGGCAGACCTGAAGGCCTGCCGGGTGAAAACTTGAATGTTGTGTTTCTTTACTTTGGCGGCTGTTGCGCAGGCGGCTGCTGGGCAGGTGGCGTGGTTAGCTCCTGGAGAGCATTTTTATTCGGCACAATGCCAGGAACGTTGGGTTGCGTCCTGACCTCTCCTGTGACTGCCTCGTCGATTTTGATGTTGTAGCGGTCAAGCGTCTGCGCTGTGTCGCGATCGAGCTGCACTCGGGCCTTGGCATAGTTGGTCATGGTGCTGACCAGAGTGGACTCAGCCTGCGCCAAGTCGCGCTCATCCTGCAGCACTGCGAGATAGGTGGAGGCGCCGAGATTGTACTTCTTCTGCTCAGCATCCAGGGTTTGTGCGGCAAGATCGCGCGCCTTCTGCGCTGCTACTACGCTTGCCCGATTGTTTTCCAGCGTGAAAACGTCATTGCGGATGCCGATGGTAATGACATTCTCTACCGTCTTCAGCGAGAGCTGTGACTGCCGGTATTCCAGCATGGCGCGCACCTGGGTGGCCTGAGCTACGCGATTGCCGAGCGGAATCTGGATGTTGATGGCCACGCCTTTATCAGGACCGGTGGAGTTGAACAGATTGCCAAATGCATCAGTAAATCCGCTGCTGGGAATCGTCCCGGGAAGAGTACAGCCTGGAGGAACCCGGCTGCCAGCGCATGTGCCCAGCGGGTTCTGCACGCCGGCAAGTCCTGATCCGCCGTAAAAAGCGACCAAATCCACAACCGGCAACAGACCGTTGTTGACGCCCTTAATGTTGAGCTCATTATTTTGAAGCGTGATTCTCTGCTGCTTGTAATCAGGACGGTTATCAAACGCCATCTTTATCAACTGCTCGATGGGCGGAAGGTTCTCCTGCTCAGGGATCTGGACCGTGTCTGTGGGGATGACCTCTGCCTGCACCAGCGCGGAGTTGCTGGGCAGGCTGCGCGTGAGGGCGTTCTTGATCACCAACTGCTGGAGCTGAAGGTTAGATTTTGAGGCGATCAGCGCCTGCTCAGCCGTGGCCACAGAACTTTGCGCTCGCACCACGTCCAGGGGCGCCAAGGTGCCGATCTCAACCTGCTTCTGGTTATCAGAGAGTGTTTTCTGGGCCAGAGCCAGCGAACGCTGATTCACTCTGTAAGCTTCGTACGCGTTGACCAGGTCCCAGTAGATGTTTTCGATCTGGCTCACGCTAGCAATCACCTGCTGGCGGAAGCCTTCTTCCGTAATTTTTTTGTTGTTTTGGGCTGTATGCAGCAGGCGCAGGTTCAGGTTGCGTCCGAATCCCTGCAGCAGGTGCTGCCGGACTTGAGCGCGGAAGCTGCTGGTAAGTGCGGGATTGAAGGCTTGTGCCAAGCCGTTGGTGGATTGTCTCTGGTTATTGAAGGAGACTGTGAGCGCCGTGCCGGGCGAGAAGCCCTCAAAGTAACTGAGATTGCCGGTAGTGGTATGCGCCGTTGAGACTGGTATGGTTGCTCCCGAAGTACCCAGACCGGAGAGCAGGCCGAAGTTGCTGGGAGACGCAGACTGTTCGAACTGAAATGTACCGGATACGACTGGATCAAAGCTATCCGGCTGCGGCCCAGCGCCGCTGGTGCTGCCGACGAAGCCGCCAGCTCCAACGCCCGCACCGCCTGCGCCAGCCGTGGTGCCACCGGCGCCCGCTCCACTGATTCCTGCCCCAATTCCCCCTTGTCCGCCGCCGGGCGTGTTGGAAACCACGCCTGAGTTTACACCCAGGAACGAGCCTCCGGCCTTGGTGCGAAGAATGTCAGTATCGGCAATCGGGAGGTTGTAGCGCGCGACGGCGATATCGAGATTGTCAGCCAGCGCAATCGCAATTGCGTCATTCAGCGAGAGCATCAGCTTGCCATTCTGAATGAGTTGCTCGATTTTCGGCGCGTTGGTAAAGCTCGGCGGCGGAACCTGGCGCGGAATATACCGGGCAAATGGATTCGGGAGCAGTGGCGCGGACTTGGAATAATTTACGTGCGTGGGCTCGGGCAGCGGCTTTACCTGCGGCGCGTTTGGCAGCGGTTGCCCACTTTGCTGCGGTTGGCTGCCGCTCTGCTGGGACTGGCTACCGTTTTGCTGCTGCGCCGGCTGCAACGCAAGCGAGGTATTCGCCTGCTGCGCCGCCAAAGGAAACGCAAAGAGACAAATCCCGGAAATAAGTTTTCTTACAAAATCACTGCGGACAAAAGATACAGACATTCTTCTTCTCCGATTTGCTTCACAAGCTGTTTGTGTAATCTATAAAGACTGCCGATCCTCTAATTCCGTCACCTTCATGCATTGAAAGATACGTGGCAATTCCTTCTGTGGTTCCGGAAACGGCATTGTGTGTGGCGGAAACGAGATAGTATATCGGCTCAGCGAGCCTTTATGTCGTTAAAAAGTGTTAGCTGGTGGGGCATTTGCAGCCCACCAGCTGTATCAGCATCTAGCGATTCATTTGTGAATCGCGGGCCTTCAGGCAGATGAAGGCAGGATAACTGTTCATTTTCGAACACTTGATGCCAGGTGCAACGTTTGCCACGCAATCTCAAAATCACGCTTGCTTATGATGGACACGACTTTGCCGGATGGCAGGTCCAGCCGGACCGTCCGACGATTCAGGGAACATTGGTGTCCGTTTTTGAACAGTTGACCGGCGAAAAAGTATTGCCGCAGGGTTCCGGCCGCACCGACGCGGGCGTCCATGCGCTGGCCCAGGTTGCAAGCGTAACCATTGAATCTCCCATCCCCGCGCAGAACCTGGTGCGCGCGATGAATGACGTGCTGCCGCGTTCCATCCGTATGCTGAGTGCGCAGGAGATGCCGCCGGAGTTTCACGCGCGCAAATCGGCGGTGGCAAAGACCTATCAATACAGAATTTTCCGTGGCGATGTCTGTCCGCCATTTCTGGCGCGATATGTGTACCACCATCCTTATCCTCTGGATGAAGCGCGGATGATTGAGGCGGCAAGGCTGGTGGAAGGCGAGCATGACTTTACCTCGTTTGCGGCGGTTGGTCCGGAGCGCGGAAAAGAAGGGGAAGAAGTGAATAACGTGCGGACCATTTTTCGCTCAGAGTGGAAGCGCGAAGGCGACGAGTTGCGTTATACGGTGCGCGGGAATGGCTTTCTCCATCATATGGTGCGGAATCTCGTTGGAACATTTTTGATGGTGGGCAAGGGCAGCCTGAAGATTGAAGACGTGCGGCGAATTCTGGAACTGCGCGATCGCTCAGCCGCAGCGGCAACGGCGCCGGCGAGTGGGCTGTGGCTGGTGGGGGTAGAGTATGAATAAGGCAGTGCAATTGCGAAAGAATCCAAATTTGAGCCGACCTCCCCTCCTTATAAACAGCGAACCCGATTCTCAGCCGGGCAGAACGTTACTTGAATCCCCGAGCCCGAAGGCGCGACACAGTCTAGCCCAGGCGCGTGAGCCCTGGGTAAAAATGGGAAGACGGTGGAGCCCCGTAGGCGGCGACACAGCCACGATTAGTTGCGCCCTACATAGCACGAGTGCGGATCGTTTATTCGCTAACAGCAGCTTTCACGTATGAGGCAGGTACTGGAGGTGGAGAATCTGCGGATTTGGAAGGAAGAAATTTCTTCTGCAGAACAACCGCGCCGCGGGAAATCGCCATACCCAAAATGCAGCCCATAATAATGGTGCTGATTTCCTCGATATGAGCCATTCTCTTTTGCAGTATCAGGATTTGAATTCCGTGAAACACTACCGCTGGAGCGACGAGCCAGGGGAATCCAGGCGAAAGATAAAGGAATGCTCCCAGCATCGGTGGCATTTTGGAGATTAAAGGTTGTAGTCGATCCAGATTCACGTAAATAACCCAGGATATGGTGGGCATCAGGCACACAATGAGGCTGCTTATCATAGCCAGCTGACGATCTGATTGACAAATCGACCTCCAAAGGCATGCTGATCTATTGTGACCGCAAACGCAATGGCCGCAATGGTGTGGGTTATTCGATAATCAATTTTTGAAACCTTCGTTGCTCGCCGCTTCTCATCACACTGAAGCCATTCAATGATGAGCTTATATCCCAGATAAAGCACCAGCGTACAAAGGATTATAGGAACAGCCAGAGGATTTTCCGGTTTTTTCGGGCCCAATCCTAATTTTTCATAATTCGGCTGAATGCCAATTAGCTCCCACGAAGCAAGGAGACCAGAAGCCAGAATATAGCTCTTGTGGGCCTTTCGGTAAGCGTCTGTGAGCGGCGGAACTTTCTCAGCGGGAACCGGCTTGGAGCCGGATTGAGCTTGCTCTTGCGTCAACATAAAACTACCACTGCCAATTGCGAGCGAATATATCACGGTTTAGTCAGGGTGAATTCGTGGTTTTGAGTGGTTTTTTACCTTAAGCAACTTCATCCGAACCATGAGATTTTCCTAATATCAACCTGCATAATGCACGCTCATCCACCGTTGAACGGAGGACTATTACCAGAGGTCCCGCTGCGCGCAACTGGATTGTCCTGGGCGCCACCTTTTCTCCTGTTCCGGATGTTTAACGCTTTCCGGCGTAAAATACCCACATCGTCCATGAACGCCGTTCCCCAAGCCGAACTCGCTTCCCAATTTGCCGTGCACAATCCCGCAACACAGGAAGTGATCGGCACGTTGCCGATCTTAAGCGCGGAGCAGATAGCCGTGGCGGTGAAGCGCGCGGCAGAGGCGCAGAAGAAATGGGCGGCGACGAGCGTTCGCGATCGGCTGAAGGTCTTTAAGCGCTTTGGGGAGTTGCTGTGCGAGCAGAAGGAAAGAGTCGCTGGCATCATCAGCCGCGAGGCGGGCAAGCCTGAGGCTGAAGCATTATCGACGGAAATCCTGGTGGTGCTCGACACTGTGAAATATCTGCGCGAGCACGTTGCGGAATTTCTGCTGCCGCAGGCAGTTCCGCATGCAAATCCCATTATGAAGCTCAAACGCGGCACGCTGCTGCGGGAGCCGTATGGCGTGGTGGGGATCATCAGCCCGTGGAATTATCCGTTCAGCATTCCATCAGTCCAGAGCCTGGCTGCGCTGGCCGCCGGCAACGCGGTGGTGCTCAAGCCTTCAGAGTTCACGCCGTATTCATCACTCGAACTGCAGCGGCTGCTGCGGGAAGCCGGGTTAGATCCCGATCTGCTCCAGGTGATCACCGGCGATGGAAGCGCCGGCGCAGCCCTGCTTGCCAGCGAGATTCGCAAGCTCGTCTTCACCGGAAGCGTGGCCACTGGCAAGCGGGTAGCGCAGGCAGCGGCTACGCGGCTGCTGCCGGTAGTGCTGGAGCTGGGCGGCAAAGACCCCATGATCGTGTTGGAAGATGCTGACATTGATGTTGCATCGAGCGCGGCGGTCTGGGGAGCTTTCATGAATGCCGGGCAGACGTGTTTGTCGGTGGAGCGGTGTTACGTGCAGGAAGGGATCTACGAGGAGTTTCTGCGGCGGTGTGTCGAGAAGACGGAGAAGCTTCAGGTGGGTTCTTCACAGCCTGTGCGCCACCATCAGTCTGGTAAGGATGGGTCTTCGCCAGCGAAATCCTCAAGAGATTCCATCGCAGGCGAGGGCGCCTGCGGTCCACAGATCGATGTGGGCCCCATGATTCACGCGCGGCAACTATCGATCGTGCAATCTCACGTGGAGGACGCGATCGCGCATGGCGCGCGGCTGCTGGCTGGCGGCAAGGCGCTGCCGCAGCTTGGCGTAAATTTCTTTGCCCCGACAATCCTGGCCGACGTTGATCACTCCATGAAGATCATGCGCGAGGAGACGTTTGGTCCGGTGCTTCCTGTGCGCCGCTTCAAGACCGAAGACGAAGCAGCAGCGCTGGCGAATGATTCCGAGTTTGGCCTGGCCGCAAGCATCTTCACCAGCGACCGCGGGCGCGGTGAGGCGCTGGCGCGGCGGATTGAAGCCGGAACCGTGATGGTGAATGACGTGATTGCATGCTTTGGCATCAGCGAAGCCCCGCACGGCGGCGTAAAGGCCAGCGGGATTGGGCGGACTCACGGCCGGTACGGGTTGGAAGAGATGGTGTGGCCCAAGTACGTGGATTCAGACCGCCTGCCGCGCATGAAGAAGCCGTGGTGGTATGGCTATAACCAGGCTTTCGCGCAGCAGATGAACGGCTTTGTGGAGCTGCTGTTCGCCAAAAAATTAACAAATCGCCTGCATGGAGCGGTGAAAAGCACAAAAAGCTATTCTCCGCAGGCGGCTTCTGTGAGAGTAAAATCGGCTTGTACGCTGTTTTACCCAATAAACCGAAAGTGAGTTTTTCATTTAAACCTGTGTCGCCCCTCCGGGGCTCTGCCTTTTAGGCATGGTTCCCCAGCGCTGACGCGCTGGGCTAACTTCACGACGCGCCTACGGCGCTGCTCTTACTGCGGTTCGATAAGACGCGCCGGCGATGCTGGTCTTGATGGGGATCGATAAGACGCACCTGATGTCGGGATATAGGTATCAAATTAAAAACAGGTTCCCCAGCGCTGACGCGCTGGACTAACTTCGCGACGCGCCTACGGCGCTGGTTAGTATGTGGATGGACAAGACACGCCCAACTACGCAGGTTTTATGGGGATCGATAAGACGCGCCTGCGGGAATAGTTTTTATGGCGGTAGATAAGACGGAATCAGAGCGCTATGTCAGTTAAGAAGTAAGCTAGGGAAAACGCAAGGTCCCTCACCCCTACTCGCGCGCTTGAGCAAGCGCGCACTCATTGACGGGGTTCGGGATGACGATCTTTAAGTTTCCGAACTGTACCCATTGGCGGTTGCGGCCACAAGTGGAGCTTTAAAAAGTGACGCTGAAACACTCTCATCTGATCTACGATTGGAACTCGGTCCCGGGCGCTGCATTCAAACCTCCCAGACAGGTGATGTTGAATGATGAATCCCTGCGCGATGGCCTGCAGTCGCCTTCGGTAAAAGATCCGGCAATCGAAGAGAAGCTCAAGATTCTCCACCTGATGGAGGACCTGGGTATTAATTCTGCCGATATCGGCCTGCCCGGCGCCGGACCGCGCGCTGTGGCTGACGTGGAGCTGCTTGCACGGGAGATCGCCAATTGCCGGCTGAAAATTAAGCCGAACTGCGCCGCGCGCACGCATGAGAATGACATTCGTCCGATAGCAGAAATTTCCCAGCGCGCGGGTATTCCAATTGAGGTAGCGTGCTTCCTGGGTTCCAGCCCCATTCGTCGTTACACGGAAAACTGGACTGACGATTTCCTGCTGCAGACCACGGAAAAAGCCGTGAGCTATGCGCGATCGCTTGGCCTTGAAGTGATGTATGTGACTGAGGACACTTCGCGCTGCGATCCGGAGACGGTGAAGCGGCTTTATTCCACGGCGATCAATTACGGGGCAACGGCGATTGTGATCTGCGATACGGTCGGCCACTCTACGCCAAGCGGCGTTCAGGCGCTGATCCGGTTTGTGCTGGAAGAGGTGGTAAAGCCCTCAGGGAAAAAGATTCGCGTGGACTGGCATGGACATTCTGATCGCGGGCTGGCGGTGGCAAACTCATTGGCTGCTCTGGCCGCGGGTGCAGACTGCGTACACGGCACGGCGCTGGGAATTGGAGAGCGGGTCGGCAATACACAGATGGACCAGATGCTGGTAAACCTGAAGCTGATGGGGATTTCTCCCTGGGCGGAGCAGGACCTGACGAAGCTCAAAGAATACTGCCACACCGTTTCCCAGGCGACTGGAGTCCCGATCCCACGAAATTACCCAGTCATGGGCGACGATGCCTTTCGTACAGCGACGGGAGTACATGCTGCAGCGGTAATCAAGGCATTTCGCAAAGGCGATATAGAATTGGCGAATTCGGTTTATTCCGGGGTGCCGTCTCATTATTTTGGACTGGAGCAGATCATCGAAATCGGCCCAATGTCTGGTAAGTCTAATGTTATGTTCTGGTTGGAACGGAAAGGGATATCGGTTTCTGATGAGCTGGTGGACCGCATCTTCCAGAAAGCCAAGGCTTCTGACCGGTGCCTTACAGAGGATGAAATCCTGGCCTGCTGCCACAAGACTCCTGCCGGGGCGTAGAGGGCAGGCCCCAAAAAATTGCGAAACTATTTTCCCAGCCCTGGGTTTTAGCAGGACAACACTCTGAACTTTCCTTTAAAGGAGAACGCATGAAGAAGTTATTCACAATCGTATGCACGCTGGTTCTTGGCGGCGCATTGGCAGTTGCTCAGGCAGCGGGCGGCAGCACCGGCCAGACCGGCAGCAGCACCCCCCAAGCTGGCAGCACTGACCAGAGCCAGGGTCAGACGACCACCAAGTCCGGCAAGAAGCATAAGGGACATCACCACAAAGGCGGCAAGAAGAGCAAGAAGAACACTTCCGAAAGCACCACCACCCCGAAATAACGATCTTTAAAAAGAAGCGGTTGAACAGGCCGCTTCTTTTTTTTGTGTTCTATGCGTAAAATGTTGCGCACAGAATAATTCCCCAGAAGTTTGCTCGAATTTTAAATCTGATTCAATTTGAAGGAGACTGAATGAAGAAGCTACTCACGATTGCGTTTACACTGTTGCTCGGCGCGTCACTGACGTTTGCTCAGGCTGCTGGCAGCACCGGCTCGACTGACAAACCGGCCGAGACCGGCAAAACCACCAAAGCCAAGGGCGGCAAGAAGGCCCACAAGGGCGGCAAGAAGAGCAAGAAGAGCGACAAGGGCGCGGACGCTACTGCCGCACCGAAATAAGCTTTATCCGTTTGAAAAGGACAGCGGCCCGATTGGGCCGCTTTTCTCTTTGGGCGAAAGCTGAACCAAAAATTAGCGAAGTCGCCTATATCCACCCTGCTTCAAGCCACCAATCCTGAAGAACTATCCACGCAATCCAGTGTTAACACTACCAAAGGAACCCTGAAGTAAGAATTCGAATCGGAGGATCGCATGAAGAAGCTAGCAACATTGGTGATAACGCTATTTTTAGGCGCAGGTTTGGCGCTGGGACAGACGGGTAACACGCAGAATCAGGCGCCAGCCAAAGCCAAGACAACCACAACCGCGAAAGCAGTCAAGGCCAAGTCCGGCAAGAAGGTCCGCAAAGGCAGCAAGAAAGTCAAGAAAACTTCTGCCAAGAAGCCTGCGGTCAAGAATGCCGGCGTGGCAAAGTCATAACCTTTTTACAGAGGCAATTTTGCAGGCGGTCTTTACTTGAAAAAGGCCGCCTTTCTTTTTGGCTGAGACTCTCCAATGCCGGTTGCGGGCATCTGATTGATCAGGAGAACGGCATGAACAGGATTTTGAAATTCACTTCCCTGCTGGTCCTGGGTGGCGCGCTGGCCATGGCTCAGTCAAGCGGCGGGAATACAAACAGCAATAATGGTGGCGGCCAGAGCACCAGCAATCCGGCCACAGGACAGCCCGGGACAGGAAACATTCAGGGTACCGGGGCAGGCCAAGGCACCGGCGCAGATATTACGACCACACCGAAAGTCAAGAAAAAGAAGAAAACCAGCCGCCGCAAGAAAGACATGAACCCAAAGACTGGTTCCAGTTGCGCGAATCCTGATATGAAGGGGAGCAGCAACCCGAAGTAATTTCAGACCAGTGCACCCGGTATAATTTTGTCCCTGTCTGCGATCAAATGTTTGGCATTAGGCGGGGTATAGTATTTTTCAGGAGATGGCCGGCCGTCCCCCAATCACTGATTCATCACCTCTCTTGCCGCAGCGGGAGATTACGCGCATCGCTGAGATGCGAAGCGTCCACTCTTCCTTTTTATATCTGCACAATCAGGAGATGGAGTTTCGCCGCTGGCAGCGCGAATTAACTGAGATTCCCGCGCCGCCTTTTGGCGAGGCTGCCCGCAGCGAGTGGCTGCTCAGGAAATTTTCCGCGCTCGGCCTGGAAGATGTTCATAAAGATGAGCTTGGGAACGTTCTGGGACTGCTCTATCCGGGCACGCAAGCTCCATTCATCGGCGTGAGCGCGCACCTGGACACAGTCTTTCCGCAAGGTACTGCGCTGACCACGCGTGAGGAAGGCAATCGGCTCTATGGGCCTGGAATCAGCGACAACTCTGCCGGAGTGATTGCCATGCTGGCCATGGCGGCGGCAATCAAGCGCACACAGCTCCGGCCGGAGATGAATGTTCTTTTCATCGGCAATGTAGGTGAGGAAGGCGAAGGCAATTTACGCGGCATGCGCCACCTATTTACTGTGCCGCGGTGGCGGGATTCCATTCGCTCGCTTCTTGTAATTGATGGCGCCGGCACGGATACATATGTGAATCAGGCGCTGGGCAGCCGCCGCTTTGAGATTACCTTTCGCGGACCCGGCGGACATTCGTGGAGCGACTTCGGCGTGCCGAATCCCATTGTTCTCCTTTCTCGCGCGCTGTCCCGCTTCAGCGAGGTGCATATTCCGGAGTCGCCGCGCACCACGTTCAATATCGGCGTGATTTCCGGCGGGACATCAGTGAACTCGATTCCTGAGTCAGCCACGGCGCGCGTGGATCTGCGTTCAGCTTCGATGGAAGAGCTGCAGAAGCTCGAAGACCGGCTGCGTGAATGCGTGGCAGAAGCGTGGAATGAAGCGCCGCTTTCTTACCGTGCAGGAGAGCCGAGGGTTACGCTTGCTATTGAGAGCATTGGCGACCGGCCCGCGGCTGAGCTGCCGGCGAACTCGCGTGTGCTGGAGATTGTCCGTGCCGTGGACAAGCATCTGCGGATTGAGTCCTTCCCTCGCCTGGCTTCGACGGACGCAAACGTTCCGCTTTCGCTGGGGATTGAATCCACTACCATCGGCGCCGGCGGTGATGGCGGCGGCGCGCATACGCTGCGTGAATGGTTTGACTGCAGCAATCGAGATTTAGGCCTGAAGCGGATTCTGCTAGTCTTGTTGGCTCTGACCGGAGTTCATGAATGAAAATTATTTTTGCCGTGCTGATGGTGCTCATAATGGCAAGTCTTTCTTCCGCGCAACAATCGCAAACAACAGCAGATGCAATTTTTATAAACGGGGACATTTATCCAACTGCAGCGCAGATTGTGGGTATATCGTCTGCAAACGTACACACAAATCCATTTGCTCGCGCCCAGGCGATGGCCGTCCTAAGCGGCAAGGTTCTTGCGGTTGGGTCAAATGACGAAATCCAGAAGCTCAAAGGCCCAAACACTCTGGTGGTTGATCTTGGCGGCCACTTCGTCATGCCCGGCTTCAATGATGCGCACGTGCATCTTGGCTCAGGCGGATTTGAAAAGCTCAATGTCAATTTGATTGGGTGCAAGTCGCTGGATGAGATGAAACAGCGCATCGCCGCTCGAGTTAAAACCGCAGCCCCGGGAGAATGGATACAAGGGCGCGGCTGGGACCATACTCTGTGGGCAGAACAAAAGACGCCGACTCGGACAGATATAGATGCGGTGACCGGAAATCATCCCGCAATCTTCAACCGCGTTGATGGACACATTGCCATTGCCAACAGCCCCGCGTTGAAAGCTGCCGGGATCACGGCGCAGACGCCTGATCCGCACGGCGGGAAGATTGATCGCGACGAAAAAGGCGAGGCGACCGGCATTCTGCGTGAGACGGCGATGGGCGCGGTCTTCAGCAAGATTCCTGCACCCACGGCAGCACAGCGTCGCCGCGCTGCGGAGCTGGCTTTGCAAGACGCTGCGCAATGGGGCATTACATCGGCTCAGGACAACTCTGATTGGGAAGACTTTTTGACGTACGAGCAGATGGAAAAAGAAGGCAAGCTGACGCTGCGCATCTCTGAATGGCTGCCCTTTGATGCCCCTGTGGATCAGCTGGTGAAAATGCGCCAGCATCATTCGCAAGATGATCCCATGCTGCACACCACCATGCTCAAAGGCTTCATGGATGGCTCGCTGGGCTCGCGCACAGCTGCCATGCTGGCGCCTTACAGTGATGATCCTAAGAACTCCGGCATTCCGCGCTATGAGCAGGACAAGCTGAATGCGATGGCTGCGGAGCGCGCGAATGACGATTTCCAGATAGGATTCCATGCCATCGGCGACCGTGGCGCGCGCATGGCGCTGGACGCCTTTGCTTTCGCCGAGCAAAAAAGCAATAAACGGAATCTGCGCTTCCGCATTGAGCATGACCAGGTGATCGCGCCGGAAGATTTCAAGAAATACAAAGACCTGGGCGTGATCGCCTCCGTGCAGCCGAACCATCTGCTCACGGACATGAACTGGGCCGAGTCACACCTTGGGCCGGAGCGCGCCAGGCATTCTTATCCCTGGAAGGAATTTGAAACCAATGAAATCTTCATGGCGTTTGGGACGGATTATCCGGTAGAGCCCATCACGCCATTCCGCGGTTTGTACGCGGCCATTACCCGCAAGAATGAGGCAGGGACGAAGGAATATTATCCGGAGCAGAAGATCACGATCCAGCACGCGATCTTTGCTTATACGTTCGGATCAGCGTACGCAGAGTTCGCCGAGCGGCAGAAAGGCCAACTCCAGCCCGGCATGCTGGCGGATTTCGTGGTGCTGAATCGGGACATCACCAAGGTGGCGCCGGAAGAAATCCTCAAGACAAAGGTGTTGCGGACGGTGGTCGGCGGGAAGACAGTGTACGAAGGCAGGTGAGTGCTGCGGCGTCTTATGGTGGAACCAAGTTCTCTTCTTCCTTTTTCACAGCGGCGTGCTGCTTGTGCTTATAGGAGTCGCGCAGCAGCCAGGCCAGGTAGAGAACAATGAGCGCGTTGACAGCGAGAATGCCCCATTTAATTAGAGTGGGGTGCAACGTAAGCTCGTAAACTTCATACGGCATATAAAGAGCGCCGCTAACCAGGGCAAACCACTCCGCCCATTCTTTTTCCAGCCAGAGCCCGGCAGATTCAACAAAGCGAATGGCCATATACGCAAAGGCCAGCAGGGTGAAAATATGCAGGTTATGATGGTTGACCCGAGCGGCGCCACGCATGATCATTCGGGCAAGATGGCCGTCTGGACTCAAGTGGAGCACTTTATGAAGAAAGTGCAGCAGATGCACTGCAACGGTTTCCAGGTCCTTGTGGCGCAGGCTGAGCAGCCACACTCCAACTGTAAGCGCGATGACGCCTTTGCCGGCTTCAAACAAAGCCACGCCACGCAGGCCAAAGTGGCGGGCAATCAGACTTTTTCGGCTATCCATGCTGAGGCTAAAAATCTATTTTAAATGGCGGTTGCGGCTCCATATACGCAATGAATTGTTAATTATTAGACGCGGCCGAAGCCAGCGGGATTAACAGCAGGAATTTGCCTGCAAAGACGCAGTGACACTGAGCTGCATCTAAACTGAATGCAGGGTGCTTGCATGAGAGCACAAAGGCACATCTTACGGCGGACAAAAGAGGCGGTTTGGCGCACCGTGGACGCCGTGCCGCGGAAACACACGCTGCAAATGGCGGCCGCGCTCTCGTATTATTTCGTGATCTCGCTCTTCCCTGCCATCGTTCTGCTTTCGGCGATCATTGCCTACCTGCCCGGCACAAAGCCGTTTGAGCAGGTGCTCTCCATGATGTCGGGCTTTGTGCCCAGAGATTCCATTGAGTTGCTGCGCCGCGTACTTTCCACCGTGGTGACGCCGAACCGCGGCACGCTGCTCTCTTTCGGCGTGCTGGGAACGCTATGGACGGCGTCAGGCGGCTTTGCTGCTGCGATCGAGGCGCTGGATATTGCTTACGACGTGGAAGAGGCGCGTCCGTTTTGGGTGACCAGGCCGCTGGCCGTGGGATTGACGCTGCTGGTCGGCGCGCTGCTGCTGATTGCCCTGGGAGTAATGATCGTGGGGCCGGAGTTCGGAACGAGGCTGGCAGAGAGAGCCCACCTTTCATGGCTGCTCGCCAAGGCATGGCCTTATATTCATTGGACTGTCGCGGTGCTCTTTACGGTGCTGGCGGTAGAAGCGCTGTACTTCATTGCGCCGAACGTGAAGCAGCGCTTCTGGGCCACGCTGCCGGGCGCGATTCTTGCTGTTGGCTGCTGGATTGGCCTTTCTTATGGCCTGGGCATTTACTTCCGCAGCTTTGCCCACTTCAACAAAACGTATGGCGCAATGGGCGCGGTAATCGCACTGATGGTCTGGCTCTACTGGACCAGCTTCTTCATGCTGGTGGGCGCGGAACTCAACTGCGAACTGGCCAAAGAGACCACCAAAGGAAAGATCAAGCAGGATGAAGACGCGAGCGGGCTGACTAAGCTGGATATCGCCGCGTAAGATTTAACCACAAAGGACACGAAGTAACACAAAGTTAATGAGCGCAGTGTTTGAATTCTTTGTGATCCTTTGTGTCCATTGTGGTTAAGAACTACCGTGCTGATTAAACAATGAAAACACTGCGCCCTGCGGGTCGGCAACGATGGACCATGTGCCGACGTTTTCCATCTTGCGTGGCGGCATCAGGACTTTGCCCCCAAGCTGCTGCACCTTCTTTGTTGAAGCTTCTACGTCGCCCACCTGGAAATAGAGCAGCCAGTGCGGCGGAGCATTGGGATTGCGATGCTCGGCAGGTGGAACACCTCCAATGAAGTGCTCGCCGTTTTTGATGTGAATGTAGCCGGAAGGATCTTTCGGGTCCTTCATCATCTCCCAGCCAAAGAGCTGTGAATAAAATTTCTGCGCGCGTTCGGGATTGGCAGTGCTGAGATCGGCCCAGCAGACTGTATTGTCCACGCCGGCGATGCCAGTTCCTGGATTCCTGTTCGGCTGCCACAAAGAGAAGATTGCGCCTGTTGGATCCTGAATGACAGCCATGCGGCCTGCGTCCATGACGTCAAATGGGGGCGCAAGCACAGTGGCGCCGGCCTGCGCAGCTTTGGAGACGGACTGATCGGCATTGGCAACCGCGATATACAACATCCAATGCGGCGGAACACCCTGCGCGCGCTGTTCCTTGCGCATGGTGTAACCAGCAGCCGCGTCGCGTCCATTAAGCCTGAACATGGAATAGAAATCTTCCGGCCCCATGGGGTAGTCCGCCACCGCCCAGCCAAAGAGCGCCGTATAGAAATTTTTGGCGGCATTCTGGTCAGTAGTCGCCAGCTCAAACCAGCAGAAAGAACCGGGTGCATGCGTATCAATGTTTGCCATAGCGGAAAAAGTATAACGCCGATCTGTGACACCTACCACGGAGACACTGAGGCACGGAGAAAACCGGAAAGAGAATCCTTACCACTGATAAACACAGAACACACTGCACGAAGAAACACAGTCGAAGTCGGCGGGACGACTCTCACGACTGGCTTGGCAGTCCTAATTGTTTCGTACAGCAAAAAATGCGGCGACCTTGGTGGCCGCCGCGGAGCGAAGGAGGACTAATGACTTTGTTTGAAGATGAACAGCGCTCAGCTCTACCAGTAGGTAAGCGAGACTTTATCTATCCATTCGGAGAATGCGGCCATGGTGTTGTTGCCATCGAGCTGAACGGCGACATTGATTTCGCTGACATTGTGGGTGCGAGCCGGATACGAGCGATTCACGTAATGAGTGACGCCATCGTAAGTAATGGAGACGTAAACCACCTGTGTGGCTGTGCGCTTGAATTGCCAGGTGAGGTGATGCCAGGTGTAGGCCGCGGGAGTGGAGCACGGAATACCGGTGGTGAGCCAGTTGCCGGCGGCGTTGCCCCAGACGTCCCATGTGTGGTCACCCTTGATGTTGCACTGGGTGCCGAAAATGAATTTGTAAGCGTTGTTGGACTGGTTTACGTCAAACTCAAGCGCCTGAGGCGCGTTGGGATTGGTGATGTAAAAGTACAGATCGTAGGTGAAATTGGAGACGGAGTTGTTGCCGCCAAGCTGCTTCCACCAGAGCGCGTCAGAATATGGGGTCTTGCCGCTGATGTTGAACTGTGCTGCCTTGCCGTCCATGGAAGGTGAAGAAACGTTTTCAGCCAGGGAGTACGTGGCGACTGGCCCATTTGCGTTGGCGCCCGCGCAGACGGTGCAGCTCTCCCAGCCGGGCATCTGGTCAATATCGCTTTTGACGATTGCGCCGGAAGGCGTACCGTTGGGAGTAGGACTCGGCGAAGGACTTGGCGTTGGTGTAGGCGAGGGTGAAGAACTAACGCCGACGGTGATGGACAGCGTCTGCTGGAACATGGCGCCGGTTGAGTCCCAGGCTTTGATGATCGCCGTATGAGTGCCGTTGGCGATGGCGATCTGCGTATCCAGACTGGCAGCGGTGTTGTTGTACACGCTGACGCTGTCAACGTATATGTGCATGCCGGTGATTGGGTTGGTGGAACTGGCTGAGGCCACAAAATGCACCGGCGACCCGGTGGTTGCGCCGTTGGAGGGCGAGCTGACATTGACTCCGGCAAAGGAGGCGGCGGAGAGAGCCATGGTCGCGATGAGCAGAAGGGCGTTCTTTTTAATCAATGTTCTTGTTCCTATTTGTAAGGTGCTGGGTCAGTGTAGGGACGCATCTACTCTGCTTCCACTAAAAAACGCGCCTAGTACAGGTGGGTAGCCGACTGTAACTCTGTTGGATCAGTGCAGATAAGGGAACTAAGGAAAAGGGGATGCGGAGGAATGGATGACAAGAGTGCGGTGATAGCCGCGAAGAAGTTTTTAGATCGCGAGGGATCGCGGCTGCGCGGCGAGCCAGTGCACCGCAAGAGTGCCGCGGCACTCGGCAGGATTGAACTCCTGCTAAGCGGTGCGGAGCACAGCGGCAGAGACAAAAAGACCCGGCAGTGGGGTCACCGGGCCTCGAACTCGACTCAAAATGACCTGGGGTTCAGGCAATTATGCAGATTGCGTGGTCTGCTGTTTGATCACGCCTTCTGCCTGAGGACCTTTCTGCCCCTGGACAATTTCGAATTCGACGTCATCGCCCTCCTGAAGGCTCTTATAACCCTCTGACTGGATGGCACTGTAATGTACGAACACATCAGGGCCGTCATCCCGGCCAATGAAGCCGAAGCCCTTAGCGTTATTGAACCACTTAACTTTACCTTTGATTCGAGACACGTTCCTTGCTCCCTGCGATCAACGGAGACACCAACGTGCGGGTTCCGAAGACCGGTTTCCTTCTCTTGGTTTTGCCACTGCTCTTGGGAGGAACGATGCACATGCAGACTGCAATCTGCCTGTGTCGCACCTTATACCCGTTACTTTGGCTTTGGTTTTATTTTGCGCTTCGAGGACGAGCCATGTCAACTTTTCTAAGTTCCCAAATCACAATGAATTACATAAAAACTCTTACGTGCTTTCGCCGAGAAGCGCCTAACTGTTAAATTAAATCGGCCAATCACCCTTGCTTCTTTAATTTTGACCGCGTTCAGCCGCCGCCATGTCATTCTCAGATCAATTTTTTCTTAGCTTCTTCTCCAGCCATAGCAGTGACGCCATGGTCTTTGCGTCTATGATCTTCCCTTCCATTACCATTCTTACCGCTTGCGGCAGTGGGAAAAACCGGACTGCGATTCGCTCATCCTCTTCCGGCTGCGCAATGCCTTTCTTCAACCCGCGCGCCATGTACACAGTCATTGTCTCGTCCAGGAATCCTGGGCTCACGAAAAAAAACAGCGCGCGCTGCCATTGTGCCGCCGAATATCCGGTTTCCTCCAGCAACTCGCGCTTTGCCGCCGCAAGCTCACGCTCGCCCGGGTCGATCCTTCCCGCCGGCAGCTCCCACATCCTTTGGCCCGCCGCATACCTGTACTGCCTTTCCAACAACACTCGCGGTACCCGGCCGGAATCATCCACCGGCAGCACCACGATTGATCCTGAATGCCGGATCACATCCCGACGCGCCCGTACGTTCCCAGGCTCCTGCACCTCATCTGTTATGACGTTGAACACCGGCCCGCGAAACGCAACCTTTGACGAGATCACGCGCACGAGCGATTTTGATTTCCTGCTGTTTGTAGGCATGAATTTCATCTTAAACGTGAAGAGAAAATCTTTGAAACACGCTCTTCCTCTGTGTCCCTTCGTGTCCTTTGTGGTCAAAGGTTTTGATTTCAAGTTTCTGGTATTCTCGCGGAGAATGTCGCAGAAGCCCACCATCACTCTTGTTGGCTCTGGCAACCTCGCTCAGGCGCTTGGGCCTGCCCTGCGCGCGGTGGGCTATCGCATTGACGCTGTTGTCACGCGTGCATCAGCGTCGTCGCGCAAACGTGCGGGCGTTCTGGCGAAGCTACTAGGCGCAAAAGTTGTTCCGCTGGCGCAAGCCACGCCGCAATCTGACATTGTTTGGATCTGCCACACCGATGACGCGCTTGCCCACACTGCACGCCTGCTTGCACGGCAAAAAGGATGGCGCGGCAAAATTGTTTTTCATTCCAGCGGCGCTCTTTCCAGCAGCGTCTTGTCGCCGCTGCAGCGCGCCGGAGCAAATGTAGCCTCTCTCCATCCCATGATGACATTCGTCCCTGGCACGCAACCCAAGATGAATGAAATTCCGTTTGCTGTGGAAGGTGACCGCAAGGCTGTGGCTGTGGCGCGGCAAATCGTCAAAGCCCTGGCCGCGGAGATTTTTGCAATTTCCGCGAAATCGAAAACGCTCTATCACGCGCTTGGATCGTTTTCGTCGCCGCTGCTCGTCGCTACACTTGTCACCGCAGAACGCGTGGGGCGCGCCGCCGGCCTCAGCCTCAAAGAGGTGCGCACGCTCATCCGGCCCATCTTGCGCCAGACTTTGAAGAATTATGAGCAGCGTGGGGCGGCAGCTGCCTTCAGCGGCCCTATCAAGCGCGGGGACCTTTCTACCGTCTGCCAACATTTGCGCGAACTCAAGCGTGTGCCCGCCGCGCGCGAAGTTTACCGTGCGCTGGTCAAGTCAGCTTTGCTAGATCTCCCCTCCGCCAGGCGGAAAGAGCTGATGAAGATCCTCTAAAGAAGAACCTATCATTCCGTACGAGGCCACAAGAAATTTGGATTTCATTCAATCCGTCAACTTACGACTCCACCCAATCAAACGCCCGTGTCACCGCCTTCTTCCATTCCCGATAGATCCTCTCCCGCCTCTCGCTCTCCATCGTCGGCTGCCAGACCTTCTTCTTCTGCCACAACGCGCACAACTCATCCGTACTGCTGAAAAATCCTACGGCCAGTCCAGCGGCGTACGCTGCGCCAAGGCTGGTTGTCTCCTCGATGGCAGGCAGCACAACCTGCCGGTTAAGAATATCTGCCTGAAACTGCATCAGCAGATCATTCGCCACCATGCCGCCATCCACGCGCAGGACTTCCAAAGCAATTCCAGAATCCTGCTCCATTGCCTCTACTACTTCGCGCGTCTGAAACGCCACCGCTTCCAGCACCGCGCGCGCCAGATGGCCCTTGTTCGCATAGCGCGTTAATCCCGTGATCACGCCTCGCGCGTTCTCCTTCCAATATGGTGCATACAGTCCAGAAAATGCCGGCACAATGTACACACCGCCATTGTCCTCAACTGTGCTTGCCAGCTCTTCGATCTCAGGGCTGCTCTGGATCAGTCCCAGGTTGTCGCGCAGCCACTGCACCAGCGCGCCCGCAATGGCCACGCTGCCTTCCAGCGCGTATTGCGCCGGCTGATCGGCAGCTTTGTATGCCACGGTTGTCAGCAATCCATGCTTCGATTGCACCGGTTGCTCGCCTGTATTCATCAGCAAAAAGCAGCCGGTTCCATAAGTATTTTTAGCTTCGCCGCTTTTAAAGCATGTTTGCCCTATCAGCGCAGCCTGCTGGTCGCCCAGAACGCCCGCGATTGGCACGCCACGCAGCGGACCTTCTGCTACCCGTCCGTAGATCTCGCTGCTTGATCGGATCTCCGGCAGAACTTGCGTTGGAATATTGAATGCCTTCAGCAGTTCCTCATCCCATGCCAGGCTTTTCAGATTCATGAGCTGCGTGCGGCTCGCATTCGTAACGTCCGTTACATGCACTTCTCCGCTGCTGCCTGTGAGCTTCCACAGCAAAAACGTATCGATGTTGCCGAAGACAAGCTCTCCTGCCTCTGCCTTCTGTCGCGCACCGGAAACATTCTCCAAAATCCAGCGCAGCTTCAGCGAGCTGAAGTATGTTGAGAGCGGCAAGCCTGTACGGCTGCGAAAAAATTCGTCGCCCGGTTCCCGCGCAAACCGCGCAACCTCATTGGCTACGCGCATGTCCTGCCACACAATGGCATTCATCAGCGGCTTCCCGGTCTTGCGCTCCCAAACCACAGTGGTCTCGCGCTGGTTGGTAATTCCAATCGCTGCCAGGTCGGCTGCTTGCAGTTGGCCGCGCTCCATCGCTTCGGCAATTACCTCTTGTGTTCTCTGCCAGATCTCTTCTGGATCATGCTCCACCCAGCCCGGCTCCGGATAAATCTGGCGGTGCTCTTTCTGCGCGCACGCCACAACTCTCCCGACGCGATCAAAGACGATGAACCGCGTGCTGGTTGTCCCCTGATCAATAGCGCCGATGTATTTGGACATGATTGGCTCGCCAGAATGAGGAAGTGATTTTCAAATCGTTTATTTTTGGCAATTTTGGGATTTTTGGCAATTATCGAAATTACAGAGTCTTCCGCTCGCTGCTTGCCATCTCTTACTTCCGGTAAACTCATACATCGAGGATTCCATGGCCCAAAAACCACAAACGTTGGCTAATCATGCTAAATACGATCCGCCATTTCATTTCTTTCTTATCCCCGTCCTGGCGATCAACGTCGTCCTGATCGCCATTCAACTCTTTCGCTCGCCTCGCCTGCTCGGACTATGGCTGCTCATCATATCGCTGGCGCTGATTGTAATGGCCGGACGCATGCGCAGCTACGCGACACATCTGCAGGACCGCATTATCCGCCTGGAAGAACGCTTGCGCCTCGCTTCAATTCTTGCAGAACCGCTGCGCTCGCGCATCGGCGAACTCACTGACGGGCAGCTTGTGGGCCTGCGCTTTGCCTCTGATGCCGAATTATCCACGCTAGTCCAGCGCGCACTCGACGAAAAACTCAGCCGCTCCGATATTAAAAAAGCCGTCAGCAACTGGCGGCCGGATTATTCCCGCGTGTGAACGGTTTTGGTTTCTCCATGCCTTAGTGTCTCGCCGTGAGGTTTGCTTCACCTGATGGGATTTATCCGCGATTATCCGCGCAAATCCGCGGTAAGAAATTCCTGATCAGTGTCATCAGTGCAAATCAGTGGTAAGAAGTTCGCTTGGGCATTTACAATCTCCTGCCGTACCCAATCATCTTCCAGGAGCTCTCATGCGCCGAACGCTCTTCGCTGCCCTCATCTGTCTCACCACCGTGCTCGCCCTCTCCGCCGCCAGCCCGGAAGACGAACCCCTTTATGGCTTCACCGCTGCCAGTTCCCGCACAGAGCGCGACTGGGAGAACAAGTTCCGCGCCATCCCTGATCCCAAAATCATGCGCGATGCCATGCAGCGCCTGAGCGCCCACCCGCACCACGTTGGCTCTCCTTATGACAAGCAGAACGCAGAATGGATCCTCTCCCAGTTCAAGTCATGGGGACTTGACGCGCAGATCGAAACGTTTGACGTCCTCTTTCCTACGCCTAAAGAACGCGTGCTCGAGCTGACAGAACCAACGCGCTACACCGCCAAGCTCCAGGAACCACCGGTCGCCGTAGATCCAACTTCCAATCAACAAAGCGAGCAGCTTCCTACGTACAATGCTTATTCGATCGATGGCGACGTGACTGCCCCGCTCGTTTACGTCAATTACGGCCTGCCGCACGACTATGAGGAACTTGATCGGCTCGGCGTTTCGGTAAAAGGTGCAATCGTGATTGCGCGCTACGGAAATTCCTGGCGCGGCATCAAGCCCAAGGTCGCAGCGGAGCACGGCGCCATCGGCTGCATCATCTATTCCGATCCGCGCGATGACGGCTTCTTCCAGGGCGATGTCTTCCCGCAAGGTCCCATGCGCAATGAAAATGGCGTACAGCGCGGCAGCGTCATGGATATGCCCACCTATCCTGGCGATCCCACAACTCCTGGAGTCGGCGCAAAAGGCAACGTAAAGCGGCTGGCCATCAAAGACATTCCTACGCTCACCAAAATTCCCACGCTGCCAATTTCATACGGAGACGCCAAGCCGCTGCTCGCTGCGCTGAAAGGACCGCTTGCGCCGGAAGATTTTCGCGGCGCTCTGCCCATCACCTACCATGTTGGCCCCGGGCCGGCGAAGGTCCACCTGAAAGTTGCTTTCAGCTGGGACATCAAGCCCGTGTATGACGTAATCGTCAAAATTCCCGGCTCAGAGTCGCCCGACCAGTGGATTGTCCGCGGCAACCACCATGATGGCTGGGTAAACGGTGCGGAAGATCCCATCTCCGGCCAGATCGCGTTGCTGGAAGAGGCGCGCGCATTGGGCGAATTGCTTAAACAAGGCTGGAAGCCAAAGCGCACCATTATTTATTGCGCGTGGGATGGCGAAGAGCCCATGCTGCTCGGCTCAACCGAGTGGGCGGAGTACCACGCCGATGAGTTGAGGCAGCACGGCGCGATCTATATCAACACTGACGGTAATGGCCGCGGCTATCTTGAAACCCAGGGCTCGCACTCCCTGGAAAAGTTCGTGAACGGCGTGGCGCATGACATCACCGATCCCGAGAAAAACATTCCCGTGTGGAAGCGCGATCAGGCCGCGCGTCTGACCATGGGCCGCCCTGAAGATCGCAAGGAAGCGCGTACGCGCCCCGACCTGCGCATCGGCGCGCTCGGCTCCGGCAGCGACTTCACCGCGTTTATTGATCACCTGGGCATCGCGTCACTCAACGTTTCTTACGGCGGCGAAGACGATGGTGGCATCTACCACTCCATCTATGACGATTTCTACTGGTACACGCATTTTTCGGATACAGATTTCGTCTATGGCCGCGCCCTCGCGCAGACCGTCGGCACCATGGTGCTTCGCTTTGCTGACTCTGACGTGCTGCCTTATGACTTCACTGACTTTGCCGATACCACGCGCAAATATTCTGACGAGCTGAAGACCATGCTCAAGAACAAGCAGGAGGAAGTTCGCGACCGCAACCAGGACCTCGACAACGGCGTTTACACTGCCATCTCAGATCCGCTCCGGCCTATTGTTGCCCCGCCTAAGGAAGAAGTTCCGCCCTTCCTCAATTTCGCGCCTCTCGATAATGCGCAGAGCGCGCTCGAGCGCGCTGCTCAACGCTACGCAAAAGCTGTAAAGGGAGTCGGAGCCGGGAATGCATCTGCGCAATCGCTGCAGTCGCTGAATGGAAAGCTTCTGCTCGCAGAGCGCAAGCTCACCAACTCTGACGGCCTGCCCCGCCGCAACTGGTACAAGCACCTGATCTACGCTCCGGGTTTTTACACCGGTTACGGCGCCAAAACCATGCCGGGCATCCGCGAAGGGATTGAAGAAAAGCGATATCAGGAGGCAGAAAAAGAGATCACCCGCGTCGCGCAGGCATTGCTTGACTACGCTGCTGTCATCGACTCGGCAGCAGCGGAGCTGGAGAAGCCAGGGAAGTAAGACAAATCGGTTCATCGGGTGATCGGTTCATCGGGCCATCGGAGAGCAATTACCGCGGAATTTGCGCGATCAGGCAATTGCCAGAAATGCCAAGAGTGCCAAAGATCGCCGAAAATGAAATCTGCTGACGATGATTTTCAATTTTGCATTCTTTGGCAATTTCGGCGATTTTGGCAATTCTGTGATCCGCGTACATCAGTGTGATCAGCGTCATCAGCGGTAATGTTTTCAATTTAAGATCACCCGATGCCTCACTCTGATCCCCACTCAAATGCAAGATTCGGCGCGCAGCCTTTGCCGTGCGTGGTCACCTGCATTGTTCCCATGGTTCTGCCTTTGACGAACGGAGTCAGCACGGCCCAGAACTCACCTGCTGAATCAACTTTCGGCTGTGAATCGTGCACTTCCTGATAGGACTGTGTATGAAAAGCCAGCTGCTCCCCGGGTGCAAAGCCGCGGCCATGGATCAGCGCCAATTCGAATCTCGGGCTAAGCCGCTCCACCTCCAGGCTGCATGCGCGGTCATGTTCGATCATTGGCGCAGGCACAATTGAAAAGAAGATCCTCGTCTGATGATCTTCTGAGATCAGCGCGTGCCGGTAAATCTCCCCAATGGCAGGAGTGTAAGTCAGCTTCAGTTCGGAGCCTTTGAATCGCTGCGCGCAGCTCCGATTAGAGTTCGGCGGGCACCCCACTGTTCCATCGGCAGCAATTGCCAGGCCTTCCATGATCGTCGCCGGCTCGGGCATCATAATCGGCCATGCGATCAGGTTATACAGCTTATTCTTCGGCGCACCCGTGATCTTCAGCCGGTACTGCATGAGCGGATTTCCGTTGGACTGGTCTTTTTTAATGAGCTGTACTTCCGCTTTCGCACCCGGAGTGGTTGACTTCTCCCAGTTGATGGTCGCATTTGCCGTCTGACTCAGCTTGGCCTGGACCGCGGCATCTGCATCCGGCTGAGAATTCTGCGCGGATGGCTTTGCCTGTTGTTGCGCCGGCTTGGGCTGTCCGCCTGCCAGCAGACACACGCTGAATAACGCAATAAGAACGATGGTTTGTCGCATGATGCACTGGAGAATACCACATCAGGCTAGCCTTGCTGCGGCGTCCAAGCTTGTTTGCCAGCCGCATTTTCCGCTTGTATATTGAGGAACCGAAGCCATCCCAGGGAGAGCAGAATGATCTCAGTCGCGCGCAAGTTTGTGATTGCCTTTTTGTGCCTAATACTCGGTTCCTGTGCCGTTGCGCAGTCCGCCCAGCCAAAAGCCAAGACCGCCGAGGGCATGAACAATGTCATCAACACGCTCTCTGCCGGTGCCAGGTTTGCTCAGACCGCCATCTCTCCTGACGCGAAGCAGGTCGCCTGGGTGGAAATCATGAAGGACGGCTCTGCCATTTTCATTTCAGAGGTCAACGCTCCTAAGCCGCGCCGCATCACTGCCGGCGGCAAATCAGAAAGTGACATCGCGTGGTCTCCAGACAGTAAGCAGATCGCCTTCCTCTCTGACGCATCTTCGCCAGGGCAGGAACAGCTCTACATTGCTTCCGCCACTGGCGGCTCGCCGCGCAAGCTCACCAGCGTGAAAGGATTTCTTGCTTCACCCGGCTGGTCACCTGATGGCAAGACGCTGGCTCTTCTCTTCACTGAAAACGCGGAGCGCGCCGCCGGCCCGTTGGTGGCAGAAAAGCCCCAGACCGGTGTGATCAAGGAAGCTGTGACTGAGCAGCGCCTTGCATTGGTAGATGTGGCGACTGGCAAGCTCCGCCAGATCTCGCCCGCTGATATGTATGTCTATGAGTATGACTGGTCGCCTGATGGCCAGCGCTTTGTCACCACAGCAGCTCACGGTAACGGTGACAACAACTGGTACATCGCGCAGATCTACACCATTCCCGCTGCCGGCGGCGAGATGAAATCCATTTATAAGCCGCCCAGCGACTCGCAAATTGCTATGCCCGCATGGTCGCCTGACGGAAAATCTATTGCGTTTATCTCCGGCATCATGAGCGATGAACCCGCAGTCGGCGGCGACATCTTCATCGTTCCTGCCGAAGGCGGCGCAGCAAAGAACATTACTCCAGCAATGAAAGCCTCCGCAAGCTGGCTTACCTGGATGCGCAGCGGCGCAAAGATCCTCTTCGGCGAAGATGTTGATGGCGAGAGCGGCGTGGCAACGGTTGATGTTGCAAGCGGCAGCATTGAAACCCTTGTTCACTCTCCGGAGCAGTTCACAGCAAACGGCTGGGGCACGGCAGTGTCACTCGCGGCCGATGGCAAATCTGCAGCAGTGATTCGCCAGTCGCTATCTCATCCACCGGAAATCTGGGCCGGTCCGATCGGACAATGGAAGCAGATCTCCTCGCGCAATGCCAATCTTAAACCCGCGTGGGGCCAGGACAAGAGCATTCACTGGCAAAATGATGGATTCAACCTGCAAGGCTGGCTGCTCTATCCCCGAAACTTTGATCCCTCAAAGAAATATCCCATGGTGGTTCTGGTCCATGGCGGCCCCAGCGCTATGGTGCATTCAAGCTGGCCGGGTTCGCACAGCTTTGGCGTTGCGCTCTCAGGTGATGGATACTTCGTCTTCATGCCCAACCCTCGCGGCAGCTATGGAGAAGGCGAAGCCTTCACCCGCGCCAACGTCAAAGATTTTGGCTATGGCGACTTTCGCGACATCATGACCGGAGTTGATCAGGTACTCAAAGAAGCTCCTATTGATGAACATCAATTGGGCATCACCGGCTGGAGCTATGGCGGCTAAATGACTATGTGGGCAGTCACGCAGACCAACCGCTTCGCTGCCGCTGTCGCCGGTGCTGGAATCGCCAACCTGCAGAGCTATTACGGCGAAAACCAGATTGACCAGTGGATGATCCCGTTCTTCGGCGCTTCTGTCTATGATGACCCGCAGGTCTATGCCAAGAGCTCGCCCATCACATTTATCAAAAAAACAAAAACACCCACGCTGATTTTAGTTGGCGACAGTGACGGCGAATGTCCTCCACCGCAGTCGTATGAATTCTGGCATGCGCTCAAGACGCTCGGCGTTGAGACTGAGTTGGTGGTTTACGAACATGAAGGCCATGCATTCGCCAATCCCGCGCACCAGCGCGATGTGATTGAACGCGTAGCCGCATGGTTTGACCAGCATCTAAGGCACTCCGGGAACTCGCAAAGAAATACGGGGAACTAAGGCTTATGGGCCATGAGCAGGAGCTCTGGCGGGTGTAGTCTGAGGGCAGTTCGTCTCCCCGGAGAAGGTGGGTGCCTATGGCTCGCGTTACGTCCAAACGTCGAATTCTGCTCGTGAACGGCTACACCACGGCTCAGCATCTGCGCGCGCTCATGCTGCGCATGCAAGGCTATTACGTGGATACGGCAGCCGACCTCAACGCCGCGCGAGCCGTCATCAGCACTTCCCATGCTTATGATCTGATAATTGTGGATGTAGGCCACTTCGCTGACGAAGGTCTGGCCTTTTGTGAAGAGATCAAGAAGAAGCACACTGACCTGAAAGTATTGATGCAGGTGGATGGCAGTCTCTATCTTGATCGCGAAAGCTGCCCTGACCAGGTGGTTTCCAAGCAGGAAGGCCCTAAGCATTTTGTCGATGAAGTTGAGCGGCTGCTGCAGGCTTCGTGAGCGCTACTTCTTGGTTTGAGGCGGCTTCCATTTGTCCAGAAACGCAATTACATCATCCTCACTGAGTACGCGTGCGCGCTCAAAGTCTGCCGTAGAATAAAGCACTGCGCCACGCGCACTCAGCACCGCCAGTGAAGGCACGCCTTTCTCCAGGTCCGCGTGATATCGCTTGGCCAGGTCAAGGTTCTTGTCATAGCGGCCAACGTCCACGTGCACTACAACGAAATTATCATTGAGCAACGGCGCTATACGCGGCTGGTGAAAAGCATTTTCCAGAATATGACAATCAATGCACCAGTTGCCGCCAAAGTCCAGCAGCACGCGCTTGTGCTGCCGCGCCGCCGTGGCCAGAGCACGATTGATATCGGCAGCCGCGTTGGCATCTGAGCGATAGAGCTGCGGATTGGGCTGCGCCGGCGGCTGCAATGGAACCTTCTTCCATTGGGCATTGGCTTCAGCCAATGCACCCAGCAGCAGAAGCAGGGAAATAAGAAAACGTTTCTTCATTCGCTCAATTTTAGTTGATGCAGAAAATCTTAACTTCTTGAAATCAATTTTCTTTGCACTCTTCGCGTTTGGTGACATTTCACTCTACTTCGGCGAAACCACTCTTCCGTACTCTGAAGCCCTGCTCACTCGATCAAAGTAGCTGTAGGTCAGCGCAGCAATTTTGCGAATAGCAGCCGAGCCCTCTTTTTCGTCTTTCAGGTAAGCAGTCATTACGCACAAGATATAAGGCCGGTTCTTCACCATGACGATGCCTGAATCATTGCGCACTGCCTCAAGCTCTCCGGGTTTGTTCGCCGCCACAGCATCATCGGGCAGGCCCTGCAACAGGGAACTCTCCTTGTGTGTGCTCAGCATCTTAAGAAAATCGGTTGTCATTTCTTTATTGAGCAACTTGCCGCGATAGACGGTTTCCAAAAGCGTCATCATCTCGCGCGGCGTAGAGACGTTTTCGCGACCCTCACTTGCCGCTTTCAGATCCATCATCTGCCGGCGCAGCCGCGTTGCGTGCAGGCCCAAACTGTCAAGCATGGCATTCACGTTTTCCATGCCCACGCGCCCAATCAGCACATTGGTGGCGCTGTTGTCGCTCACTGCAACCATCATGGTCGCCAGGTCACGCAGCGTCAGGCGAGTAACGCCGGGCGTGAGTCCCAGCATGATGTCGCTGCCATCCACCAGATCCTCTTTGCGCACTACGTATTCGTCGGTGAGCTTCAGCTTGCCCTGCTGTGCCTGCAGATACAGGTTCGCCAGGACGGCAATCTTGATGGAGCTGGCCTGCGGCATGATCTCGTCGCCATGAATAAAGAATGTTTCGCCCGAAGTGAGGTCTTTAACCGCCAGGCCCATCACGCCGTCCAGATGCTGATCCACGCCGCGCAGTTCTTCCTGGAGCTTTTGCCACAGCGCCTGACGTTTTTCCGTAGAGGGTTTTTCAGGGCAGCATTGGGCGACAGACGAAACGGCGCAGAGCGCAACAAGAAGAGACAGGGAAATTTTTTTGATCATCGCGAGTGCAGTTTACAGCAGAGAATCATACCGACAATGGAGTTTTTTCCTCAGAAGAGCGAAAGCTGGCCGGAATTTCTTTTAGCGCCTTTCTTGCGCTCATCAAACACAGTCCTTCCGCCCACGGACTTCGAGATCGCCCGCTCATGCGCCATCACGGCCCTGAACGCCGCCTCCGGCTGCGCCTGCGTTTCGACCATTCGGGTAAAGCGATCAAGCCGGCCAAAACTATCGAGCTTCTCAGTATGGCCCACCTTGGCCTGCTGCAGTGCACGCCGCAAAACCGAAAGAGACTCATCATAAGCCTTGAGCGGCACTGGAAAAGGATGGCCGTCTTTTCCGCCGTGCGCAAAGGAAAAGCGCGCAGGATCGGCAAAGCGTGTGGGCTTTCCATGCACCACCTCGGCAATCAGCGCCAGCGATTGCAAAGTTCGCGGCCCCAGATTCTCCAGCAGGAGAAGATTGGCAAAATCGTGCAGCTGCCGCTCATAAGCCACGGCCAGCACAGCGCCCAGCCGTTTCAAGTCAACATTTTTTGCGCGAACATCGTGGTGCGCGGGCATTGTGAGCTTCCGCACCTCACGCAGCGTGTGCTCAGGATTTTCCTGCGTGATCTCCAGCAGCGCTGACTGCGCCGGCCTGGCCCGCTGGTCAACCAGGTTCATAATCTCGCCCGGGAGCACGCTGTCACCAACGATCCCCGAATGCGGCTCTGAGGTGAAGTCGCGCACAGTAGCTGAATGCCAGTGATAACGCCGCGCCAGCCCTGTGGCATCGTTCATCCCCTGCTGCACCACGGCCCACTCGCCTGCTTTACTCACCACAAAGCTGTGGAGATAGAGCTGGAAGCCGTCCGCAATCGCGTTGTTATCGATCTTTGCCGTCAGCCGGCTGGTGCGCGCCAGCTCTTCACCATCAAGGCTGATGCGGCCAGCCACCTCGCGAAGCTCGTCCGGAGTCTTGCGTGAGTGCTTGCCACGTCCGCCGCAGACGTAGATGCCCAGCTCATGCGCGCGCAGATTCAGCCCGCGCTTCAGCGCACCCATAACTGACGTGGTAATTCCTGAAGAGTGCCAGTCCATACCCATCACACAGCCCAGAGCCTGGAACCAGAAAGGATCACTCAGCCGCGAAAGCAGCTCAGAAGCGCCGTAATGGTAGAGAACGCTTTCAGAGATCGCCGTACCCAGCCTGGTCATGCGCTCAGCCAGCCACGGCGGCACACGTCCGCCATGCAGCGGAAGGTCGGCAACTCCGGAGCGCTTCATAGTTCTATTATCAATGAATAGCAGAAAAATCGGTGGGATGGCGCTAGGGCTTGTACTCGCAAATCGTACAGTTCTCTTCGTCTTAGGCCCCGGATTGACTAAAATAACCGAATGCCGGGTTCACTTCACGTTATGCGATCATCAGCCCCTCAAGGGATTGATGCCGCAGTGCATCAGCTTATTCTCACTGCGATTCGTGACAAATACATGCTGCGTTTTACGTATCACGGCAAGCTGCGCATCGTGGAACCGCAGGATTACGGCATTCAAAAAGATACAGTGAACCTCTTCACCTATCAGGTAGGAGGCCAGAGCAGCAGCGGCCCTATTCCGGAATGGCGGAAATTTGCGGTCCGGGAGATCTCAAAGCTTGAATTGCTGGACCAGACCTTCCCAGGCAGCCGCGCCGTTCCCGAGCACAGACATCAAACATGGGACGTACTCTTCGCCCGGGTTGATCACTTTTAATTGCGCATTTGCTGCTCGGTGTCTTGAACCAGCGATTGGCTCAGGAGACCTTGGCGGTTGCGTCGAACAGCCCTTCACGCTCGGCCGCCCACATGCGAAGCGCGTATTTGTTGAGGATCTCTTTATTGGCCTCGAGAAAATCCACCAGCAGCCCAGGCGCCAGCAACTCAAAGGCGCGGATAATATCTGCTTTCTCAGTTTGGCGCGGCAGCCCTTTCCTCACAGGCTGCTGGCCCATCCAGTGGCGAAGCTCCGCCATCACCTGTGGCTGCTCCAGGTTTTGCCTCACAAAGCTTTGCATCTCGTGCATCAGGGTGATCCAGACAGTTTCGTTCGCTTCTACGGCCATAAAACTCCTCGGGGCACGCGCAGCTTCCATCAAGCATTAGCTTGGAATGGAGGCACACCGCGACCTCGTGTTTGGGGGTGGGCTGCAAAGACCTTAGTATATATAAGGTTCTTACCTTACAAAGCAATTAGATCGAGATTAGAAAATTTAATAGGGTCAGAGAAATCTGCAAGAAACAATTCTCACGCTTTACCGCGCGCGATGTCCGCAAGCACGGCCTGTGTAGCGCGAATGTAATCCTCCGGCGCAAGAATAATCTGTGTTCCGCGAACACCGGCAGAAATTGAAATTTTGGCCCATAGTTGGATTGTTTCGTCGGCGAAGACGGTAAATGCTTTCTTCGCTCCCAGCACAGTCACGCCGCCTCGAATATAGCCTGTAAGCGACTGCAGCTCTTTCACAGGAACAAGCTCTATCTTGCGATCGCCGCTGGCTGCTGCCAGAGCTTTCAAATCAAGCTCGCAGTTGCCGGGAATCACGGCGAAGCACAGTCCATTACGGTCACCCCGCGTGAGCAAAGTTTTGAAAACCTGTTCCGCAGGCAATCCGATTTTTGCGGCCACGGTTTCCGCCGCCAGATCTTCTGGATCAACTGTGTATTCGCGCAGCGCATACTGCACGCCACGACTTTCCAACAGCCGCACGGCATTCGTTTTCATGGGAGTAGTTTTGGCTTGTGGCTGCCAGTGGTTCGAAGATTGAATGCCTTCTGACGCGGCAAAATAAATCAACTCTCCTTGGCCGGGACCTCATTCTCTTCCGCTTCCTGCTGCGGACGCAGGAGCGGGAACAGGATCACATCGCGGATGGAGCGCGAGTCAGTCAGCAGCATGGTAACCCGGTCAATGCCAATTCCCTCGCCTCCTGTCGGCGGCAGGCCGTAAGAAAGCGCGCGGATGTAATCTTCATCCATCGCGTGGGCCTCTTCATCGCCGCGCTCTTTCTCTTTGAGCTGCTGCTCGAAGCGGCGGCGCTGCTCTTCAGGATCGTTGAGCTCGCTGAAGGCGTTGCCGATCTCCAACCCTCCAATAAAAACTTCAAATCTTTCCACCCAGTCGGGTTCGTCGCGCTTGTTCTTCGAAAGCGGCGAAATCGCGACCGGGAAGTCGTAGATGATCGTCGGCTGGATCAGGTGGTGCTCGGCCACGGCTTCAAACATGGCTGCAATCGTCTTGCCCGGCGGATCGTTGGGATCATAAGGCATGTGCGGCGTGTGGTGCGCGTTCAGCCGCTGGACCAGCTTCTCCACAGATTCATGCGTGGCAAAGTCGGCAATCTCCGGCTTGGGCGCAGCAGCATCCGGCCAGTACTTGATGATGGACTCGCGCATGGAGAGCCGCTGCCAGTCGGCAAAATCAAATTCTTTGCCATTAAAGCTGGCTTTCGTCGTGCCATTCACGTCGAGCGCGGCCTGGGCCAGCATGTCCTGTGTGAGTTGCATCATGTCGTGGTAATCGGCGTACGCCTGGTAGAACTCAAGCATGGTGAACTCAGGGTTGTGCTGCGTGGATATGCCTTCATTGCGGAAGTTGCGGTTGATCTCGTAAACGCGCTCCAGTCCGCCCACTACCAGTCGCTTCAGATAAAGCTCCGGCGCAATGCGCAGATAAAGATCAATATCGAGCGTGTTGTGGTGCGTGATGAACGGGCGCGCCGTGGCGCCGCCGGCGATCGGCTGCATCATGGGCGTTTCAACTTCAACGTAGCCGCGCGCATCCAGAAAGCGCCTCATTGACTGCACAACTTTGCTGCGCTTGACGAAGACCTCTCGCACCTCCTGGTTCATAATGAGGTCAACGTAACGCTGGCGATAGCGCAGCTCCACGTCGCTCAGGCCGTGCCACTTTTCCGGTAGCGGCAGAAAGTCTTTTGCCAGGAAGGTGATCTCTTCCACGTGGACCGTCAGTTCGCCCGTGCGGGTGCGGAAGAGATACCCGCTGATGCCGATGTGGTCGCCCAGGTCGAGCAGCTTGTAGAGCGCAAAACCTTTTTCACCAACAAAGTCGAGCTTCACATAAATCTGCAGCCGCAGGCCGCCCTGCTGCAGGTGGGCAAAGCCGGCCTTGCCTTGCAGGCGCAGCGATATGATGCGCCCGGCGAGCTTCACCGGCACACGCGGGTTATCCAGCTGTTCGGCAGTTTTCTCGTTGTAATCGCTCAAGATCTGCGGAACCGTGTGCGTGACGGCAAACTTGTGCGGATAGGCCTGCTGGCCCAGGGCCTCAATCTCGCGCAGCTTCTGCTGCCGCAGCTGATAAACACTCTCTTCAAATGACACTGTGTGGTCTGACCTCGTGGGTGTAAACGCTCGATTATAAATGACGGACGAAGAGTATCAGTAACACCACGGAGAAGGATGTAGCTTATAGACCCATACGAGAACTTGGCATTTGCGGTATCATCATCGGCCATACAGGAGGTAAACATGCTCAAAGGATTCCGGCAGTTCATCATGCGAGGCAACGTAATGGACCTGGCTGTGGCCGTGGTTATTGGAGCCGCGTTTGGCGTGGTTGTGACAGCGTTTGTCACTAATATTCTTACGCCTCTCATTGCGGCCATTGTGGGCAAACCGGATTTTTCCGCCTTCAATGCCACCATCAACGGTGCGGTAATCTCCTATGGAGTATTCCTGAATGCGCTGATCTCTTTTCTCCTGATTGCAGCGGCGGTGTATTTCTTCATGGTCGCGCCCATGAATGCCTGGAAGGCGCGCGCTGCGCGCAATGCCGTGCCAGCCGATCCAACCAGCAAGAAATGCCCGGAGTGCCTGAGCGAGATTCCCATCGCTGCACGCCGTTGTGCATTTTGTACCAGCGTGGTTTCCACGACTGCCGCGCCGGGCAACGCATAACCGCACGGAGTGGTAATGGGCAAAATATTTCCTGTTAACCACCCCGATACTTCGTTATTTCTTAGCAGAATTAAGTGTTACGCTAAGGTGCTCTGGAGTTTGCGCCGCTCCAAAATTGGCCGACTCTTTTTTTACTAGCAGGCCACCACTGCTCGCCTCCCAGGTCCTGGCCGAACTGGGTCCCGTGCTCACGGGTGAGCGAGACCTTTCCCAAACCGCTGCCGGCGCCCTGGAAGTTGTAATGGCGGCGGTGCGCGCCGGATCGGGCGCGCTCTTTCGTTATCAGGAAAAGCCGGCCATGCTGGCCTCCATTGCGGCATCAGGCTTCGTGGTCTTCCCGCAGACCGCAGTCTTCCCGCTGCTGCCCAAGCACGTTCACGCTCTTACTACCGTTAGCGGCCCGCAGCGCATCTCGCGCGACCGCTCTGACACTTTTCTGAGCGCAAATGGAAACATCTCCAGCGTATGGTTTCGCTGCGTGGCGCCGTTGCGGGTGCGGGGCAAGCTGATCGGGGCGCTGCTGCTGGGTGAACGTGAAGAAGGCGCGGAGTACACGCCGGAAGTCCTGAAGCAGATCGGCGACCTGGCCCCGTTCATCGCGCTGGCCATATACAACCACCAGCTCATGATGTCACTGGAAGAGCGCACGGCGGAAAATTTGAAGCTGATCGCCTCAGTGCATTCCTTCTGGGATGACGCACTGGCCGCTTTTGCCGAGACGATTGACGTGAAGTCTGACCAGATGCGCGGCCATTCATTGCACGTGGGCCGCTATGCTGCGGGAATTGCTGAGGCCATGGGCATGAGCGCTGCCGACGTGAGCGAGATGCGGGCCGCCGGCTATCTGCACGATATCGGCAAGGTGACAGTGGATAAATACCTGTTCACCAAGCCTGGTGCTCTGGAGCCACGCGAATTTCAAGAAATTGCCGACCACACTGTGCAGGGGCATCGTATTGTCTCTGCCGTGCATTTCCCCTGGCCAAAGATTCCTGAGGTTGTGCGCTCGCATCACGAGCGGGCGGATGGATCCGGCTATCCTGACCATCTGCATAATGACGAGGTTTCAACCGCGGTAAAAATCGTGGCTGTGGCGGACACGTTTGACGCCATGCTCAGTGACCGCCCGCATCGCAAAAAGCTTTCCCTGGGCGAGGCCGCCGCGCAACTCAGCTGGCTGGCGCCCGCCAAGCTGGATGGCGAGGTAGTCCACTCGCTGCTGGTGCAGCTGCGGCGAGATGCCGTGGCCCATGTTTCACCGCCGCGGCCATGGTTGTCGCCGGAAAAGTCACGCAAGATGTTCCTTGATCCCGCCGTGCCCTGCACCATCTCGCCTACTGACATTGACCACATGGTTTCCGAGCTGAACCGGCGCATGACGCGAGGAAGGGTGACGCTGGCGTAGTTTTTCCTGTAATCCCGAGCGAAGCGAAGGAACCCTACCCTCTTGATAATTGTTTCCTTAACGATGTAATGTGCAATTCATTTCTTGGGTTCATATCCATTCATATAATGATAGATTTTGGGGAACTATAGGGATCCCTCGCTTCGCTCGGGATTACAGAAAAACCCACAACTTTCCCCCTCGCTCGGGTTAATATCCTCGATATCTGAAGAGTTCCTTGGAGCGTCTAATGCCCGCTGCGCGCAAGCAACTGATCCTGCTGGGCCTCACCCTGCTGGCTTTCTCTGCATTCCTGGGAGCCGGTGACAAGAAATCCAAATCAAAAAACTCTGCCCCCAATGCAACGGCAAAAACGATTGCGCTCATGGACGATGACAAGAAGATCGTCCATGCGCTGAACCGCTTTACCTTCGGCATCCGTCCGGGCGATGTGGAGCGCGTTCGCGCCATGGGGCTGGATAAATGGTTTGACGAGCAGCTCCATCCGGAAAAGATCAATGACAGCGCGATGGAAGCGCGGCTTACGCCGTTTCGTACGCTGAACATGAGCACCAAAGAGATGGTGGAAAATTTCCCGCCGCCACAGGTGCTGAAAGCGATTGAAGATGGCCGCATGTCCATGCCTTCTGATCCGGCAAAGCGTGCAGTGTATGAGTCGCGCCTTGCCGCCTATCAGCAGCGCCAGCAGAATAAAGAAGAAAAAGCTGCGGGCAACGGCAACAATGCGCAAAATAATCAGGAACAGGCTGCAGCGGACGCAAAAGATTCTGATCAGATGCTCACTCCGGAGCAGCGCCAGCGGCAACAGAAAAAGCGTGAAGACGCCATGTATGCCGATATTGACGGCGCCGCACTATTGGATATGGCGCCTGATGCCCGTTACAAAGCCATCTTGAAGATGTCGCCGGGAGAGCGGCTTGATCTGGCACGCAGATATAAAGGTGAAAAGGGGCTGCGCCTGATTGATGGCATGAAGCCGGATCAGCGCGAGACCATTGAAGCCATTGTGCAGCCGCAGGCTGTGGTGGGCGGTGAACTTTCTGAGGCCAAGCTTCTGCGCGCCATCTATAGCGATCGCCAGCTTGAAGAGGTGATGACTGATTTCTGGTTCAATCACTTCAACGTCTTCATCAACAAAGGCCCGGACCGCTACATGATTACCGCCTATGAGCGGGATGTAATCCGTACGCATGCGCTGGGCAAATTCAAAGACCTTCTGGAAGCCACGGCCAAGAGCCCGGCCATGCTGTTCTATCTCGATAATTGGCAGAGCGTGGGTCCAGATTCCGATTTGGCGCTCTACGGCCCCGGCCGCCCATTCAACAGGCGCGGGAGATTTGCTCCGCGGCCCCGTCCGCAGGCCAGGAACCGCCCCAGCGGACTGAATGAAAATTACGCACGCGAAATCATGGAGCTGCACACGTTGGGCGTTGATGGCGGCTACACGCAAAAAGACGTAACTGAATTGGCCAAGGTGCTGACCGGCTGGAGCATCGAGCGGCCGCAGCTTGGCGGCAGCTTCCATTTCAATGAGCGTGCACATGAGCCCGGAGCGAAGTACGTTCTGGGGCACAAGATCAGCGAGCACGGCGAAAAAGAAGGCCAGGAGATGCTGGAAATCCTGGCGCACCATCCTTCCACGGCGAAGTTCATCTCGCGCAAGCTGGCGATGCGCTTTGTCTCAGATAACCCGCCGCAGAGCCTGATTGACCGCATGGCGGAAACTTTCCACAAAAAAGACGGCGACATACGCGAAGTGCTGCGCACCATGTTCCGCTCGCCCGAATTCTGGGCCGCCGATTCATACCGCGCCAAAATGAAGACGCCATTTGAATTTGTGGCCTCGGCGGCGCGCGTCTCCGGCGCTGACGTGCAGAACGCACTGCCGCTGGTGGGCACGCTCAATCGCATGGGCATGCCGCTTTATGGCATGCAGCCACCAACTGGCTACTCGATGAAGGCGGACGCCTGGGTCAACTCTTCAGCTCTGCTCAACCGCATGAACTTTGCTCTGCAGCTCGGCTCCGGGCGATTGCCTGGAACTTCGCTGGATTCGCAAGCATTGATTCATGGGCCTGCTCCGACGGATGCGGAAGCGGCGTTGGCTGCGCTGGAACAAGGAATCCTGGCGGGCGATATCTCGCCGCAAACGCACTCGGTGCTGCAGAAGCAGTTGAGTGATCCGCAGATCTCTCAGCGCAGGCTGGATGATGCCGGGAAACCAAATTACGGAGCAATTGCGAGCCTGATTATGGGCTCGCCGGAATTTCAACGGCGATAAGGAGCAACAAAATGTCGATCACCCGCAGAGTCTTTCTAAAAAATGGCGCGCTGGCCATTGTGGGCACCAGCATTATTCCCAGCTTTCTTACGCGCGCGGTGTACGCGGCGGAAACCGCTGCTCCCGGCAAGAAACGCCTGGTAGTGCTCTTTCAACGTGGCGCTGCTGACGGCCTGAATATCGTGGTGCCTCATGGCGAGCAGGCGTATTACGCAATGCGCCCGAGCATTGCCATTCCGCGTCCGCGGAACGGGCAAGAGAGCGCGATTGATCTGGATGGGTTTTTTGGGCTGCATCCTTCCATGTCAGCTTTCAAGCCGCTGTGGGACCAAAAACATCTCGCCATTGTTCACGCTGTCGGCTCGCCGGACAACACGCGCTCGCACTTTGATGCACAGGATTACATGGAATCGGGCACACCCGGCGTGAAGTCAACAGAAGACGGCTGGCTCAACCGCGCTCTTGTCGGTTTGAAAGAGCCTGATGCTTCCCCGTTCCGCGCCGTGGCAATGGGCGGAGCGCTGCCACGCACACTGGCCGGCTCTGTTCCCGCAGTTGCCATGAGTGACGTTCGCAGCTTTACTGTTGGCGGCCGCGGCCCAAAGCCCAGCGTTGCCAGCAACACTTTTGAGGCGATGTATGAGCAGTCGGTTGACACGGTTCTTCACGGCACCGGCAATGAGACTTTCGAAGCCGTGAAGATGCTGCGCTCGGCCGATCCCGAGAAGTACCAACCCGCAACCGGCGCCAACTATCCTAACGGACGGTTTGGTGACAGCCTTCGCCAGGTGGCGCAACTCGTCAAGGCGAATCTGGGTGTTGAGGTCGCGTTTGCCGACATTGGCGGATGGGACCACCACGTAAATGAAGGCAGCGTGCAGGGGCAGATCGCCAATTTGACGCGAGAGCTCTCGCAGTCAATCGCAGCTTTCTGGACCGACCTGGGCGATCTGGCCGAGGACACCGTGATTGTCACCATGTCAGAGTTCGGGCGCACCGCGCATGAGAATGGCAATCGTGGCACTGACCACGGCCACGCTAACGTGATGTTTGTGCTTGGCGGGCAGGTGAAGGGCGGAAAGGTTTATGGCCGCTGGCCCGGGCTGCAACCCGGACAGCTCTATGAAGGACGCGACCTGGCCGTAACAACCGACTTCCGCCAGGTGCTGGGTGAAGCCGTTTCTCATCATCTGGGTAATAACGAACTGGCTAGCGTTTTTCCCGGGTTTGAGAAAACGTCACCGAAGGATTTTCTGAAGTATCTGGGCTAGGAGCACTCAGCAGGTAGCACTCAGCGTTCAGTCAAATCTGTTTACCGCAACGGACGCAAAGGAAGTTGGAAATCTAAAATTCTTTCTTCCTTCTTCATGCCCTTTGCGGTTTAAAGGTTTGGCTACTCATACGCCAGCGCATCTATCGGATCTTTCTGCGCAGCTTTGAATGCCGGATAGATCGCGCCCAGCATCGCTCCGCCGATGGCGATTAGAGTCGCAAAAAATGCCCATCGCAAGGTGATCGGAAGAATGCGCAGCGTCGGGAAGGAATGCACAATGCCGGCGCGCCCAGCCATGCTGAAGATGAAGCCCACCAGAATTCCCGCTATCGCCAGCACCAGCGTCTCGCGCAGGATCACCCTGACCACATAAGACTTGGAGGCGCCAAGCGACTTGAGAATGCCGATCTCGCGCGTGCGCTCCATCACAGCGGTGTACATTGACTGGAAGATCACGATGAAGCCAATGACCATGGCAATCCCGATTACGACTTTGATGAAGATGGAAAGGCCTGGAATATTGTCGGGAGACATAATGGCCAGCCACTCGCTGATGGTCATTACGTTGTAATTTTCCAAGCCGGGAATGGACTTGATCTCCCGCGCCACCAGAGTGTCATTGCGCGGATCGTCAAGCTTCACGTAAAAAATGGAAGCCTTATTCTCAACGCCGATCAACTCTTGCAGCGTCTTCATCGGGATATAGCGGCGTGCGCCGCGGCCGTGTGGAACAACGCCGGAGATGCGGAATTCGTGATTTAGGCTCTGGACTCTCTTGCCGACGTGAAGCTTCTCACTGGCTGCAAGGTAGTCATCCACAATCATGTCATACGGCCCTTGAAATGGACCGCCTTCCAGGTAGCGCATTGGGCCGCCGAGCGCTTCGAAGGTTGTGAGATCAATGCCGTTGATAATTTCGATGTTGTTGGTGGTCTGCATCACCACAGGCGCCACAGCAGCAACGTGCGGCTGCTTGAGCAGGATGCCGCCAACCTTTACTGAAACAGGCGCGCTTGAGAATGCGGAAATGTTCGCCGAGCCCGGCGGCCGCACCAGAATGTCTGCGCCAGTTCCCTTCTGGCGCACCTTGTTGTCGTCCAGAATGCCCAGCGCCAATCCAACGATCAGCAGAATCAACGTGACTTCAACCGCAACGGCAATGATGCTGATAATGGAGCGAATCGGACGATGGACCAGGTTGGCCACAATCATTTTGTTCATAGGCTTGTGTGCTTGGTCCTTACTGCGACTGCTTGCCTTGCTGTTGCTGCGCTGCGGCAGATGACTGCGTATCCAGATTGATGAGCTGTGATCCCGGCGGCTGCGTCAAAACAAACTGATCATCGGTGAGCGGCACGTTTACTTCCAGCTTCACAATAGAAATGGTGAGACCATAGCCCTCGATCGGGCGCTGGATGGAAGTGATGCTGGGGAACATGATGCCGCCAGTGTTGGCAAAGTTCTCGTAATGCGCATAGGTAGCCAGCCGGCCCAGGCGGTCGTAAATGTACTGCTCGTGCGGCAGAAGATCGGTTCGGCTGAAGACAATTTTGCGCGACAGGTGGTAGCCGGTTTCATCCTTGTCAAGGACGATTACGGTATAAGCGTCCTGCTCTGCGTCTTTGTGGGTCTTGGGATCTTTCACGATCTCAGTAGTGTGCTCCAGGACCGCGATCTCTTTTTCCGTATCGATGGGCTTCAGCAGCAGCGCGTCGGCAATATGCTGCGGACGCAGATTTTCCATCGGGTTCGGTGAGGGTTTGGCAGGCTGGCGATTTGAGCCAACAATAAATTTGTTCTTGACCGGAATGGCAAGCTCAAAGTTTTTGCCATTGCTCACCATGTCAAACATGTGGTTATGGACCACCGGCACCAGGCCAATCATGCGCAGCATGGCCGGCTTGCGCATGAGAATGTAGCCGGCGACCTGCGGATTATCAGTGACCTTCTCTTTTTTCTGCTCCAGCACCGAGCTGTCAATATCCACTGTGGCCTTCAAGCTCTGAAGCTTGGCTGAATTGCTGTTGATCGTTTCCAGCAATTGCTCAAGCGTGGCATCTCTGAGCGTAGCCGTGCTGGTGCGCATCTTAACCGGATGCGAGGTGCGGAAGCCGCAGCCACTCAGCGTCACGAGTAAAAGAGGCAAAAATAAAAAACTGGAAAATGCTCTACGCCAATTAAGAAACATCTGTTGTCTTACACTCACTCATTTTTGATGCTTCTAGTATAGCCAAGGACGGAAGATTCGTCGGCGGCAAGGCACGGCAGACGATGACAATTTACGGCAACGGGTTTTCTGATCAGCGATTTGCCGCCTGGACGGCACGCCGGTAGGCCTGCACGTTGGCTGCATGCTCCGTGTCCGTGCGCGCAAAGCGATGATGGCCCTGATTGTCGCTCACGAAATAAAGATAGTCAGTCTGCGCGGGGTGCACGGCGGCTTCAAGTGAAGCTCGGCCTGGATTGCTGATGGGCCCGGGCGGCAGGCCCGCTTTGCGATAGGTATTGTATGGAGAATCAAAGTGCAGATCAGACTGGTGGATAACGCCGTTGTAGCGGTTATTCAGCAGCGCGGCGTAGATTACCGAAGGGTCCGTAGCCAGGACCATATTTTTCTGCAGCCGGTTATAAAAAACACTGGCTACCTCTGGCCGTTCTTCCGGAACGCCGGTCTCTTTCTCCACGATGCTCGCCATGGTCACGACATTATGAACATTCTGGTTGATGCCCATCTCTTTTGCCGCCTGGCGAAAACGCCGCACCATAGCTGTAGCCATGTCATGCAATGATTGCGTTCGGGTGAAATGATAGGTATCTGGAAACAAATAGCCTTCAAGGCTTGGCGCCTGGGGATCAAGATCGCGGACCAGGGCCGTCTCAGTCCGAGCTATTTTTAAAAAATCATCGCGTTTGCCCAAGCCAGCCTCTTCAATGGCGCCGGCAATGTCAAACATGTTGTAGCCTTCAGGCACCACCAGCGTCTCAAAGAAAATGTCGCCACGGGCAATGCGGTCATAAACCTCGCGGCTGGTAGCGCGATGATCAAAAGCATACTCGCCAGCTTTAAGCGCCTTGCGCCCATGCACGTAATGCCAGAGCAGAAAGGCATACTCGCTGCGGATAATCCCGGCATTTTTCAGATCAGAAGCAATACGATGTGCCGAGGAGCCCGGCTTCAGCTGCACAAACGTCTGCTGTGACGGGCCGGTGGGCAGAAAGAGTCCATAGGCCAGCCAAACTATCGCCAGCACCAGCGCAATTGCAACCAACCTGAAAAGGAATTTCACCATGAGTGAGTCTGCTTCTATTTTAGATGCCGATTCGCAGTGTACTTCCACTTGCGGCTCGCTTGAGCGTCACGAATGGTCAATGAACTCGCGATTCCATCAAAAGTTTGAAGGGGGGCGGTGGCCTGGAGTTGCAAGAACGCTGGTCTTCCGGCTAGATACACGCTGGCGCTATGCTGATTGCTTGCTGCCCACTGCTGCATGTCTGGCCTTTAACTCCTGCAGCACCATTGGCCCCAGGTGGGAAACGCTGCCGGCGCCCAGCGTAAGCACCATGTCACCAGGCTCTGCCATTTCGGCGGCAAGGCTTGCTGCTTCATCAAATGACCTGACGTATCGCACTGCTTTCTGCTTGCCGCTGGCTGCAGCTATTGTCTGGGCAAGACGTTCGGCGGTAATCCCCGGGATGGGCGGCTCGCTGGCAGCATAAATATCCAGCACCAGCACACTATCGGCATCGCCAAAAGCCGAGCCAAACTCATTCAGCAGGTCGCGCGTGCGAGTAAAACGGTGTGGCTGAAAGATGACATGGACGCGCTTGAAACCGCATTGCCGTGCAGCAGCAAGCGTCGCACGAATCTCTGTAGGATGGTGGCCGTAATCGTCAATGACGCTGACCTCGCCAGCGCGACCGCGAAGCTGAAAGCGGCGATCTACGCCCCGGAAGCTCTCCAGCGCTTCACGAATCCGCTCCGGATCAATGTCCAACCCCACTCCAACCGCCACAGCCGCGGTCGCGTTCAGGACATTGTGTGTGCCGGGAACCTGCAGGTGAAAGTCACCCAGGGATTTGCCGCGGTAATCTACTGAAAAATGCGAATAATGATTGCCGGAACATTGATCCCGGCTTTCGCCCACGCGAAAATCTGCATCCGGATGTGCGCCGTAAGTTGTGGCGCGGCGCGCCAGGCGCGGCAGCATGTTGCGCAGTCGTTCATCATCGTGGCAAAGCACGGCCATTCCATAAAATGGCACGCGGTCAATAAAGTCGAGGAAGGCCTGCTCCACATCGTTCATGTCGCGGTAGCAGTCCATGTGCTCGCGGTCAATGTTGGTGACCACGGCGAGAATCGGCGAAAGCTTAAGAAAAGAGCGATCACTCTCGTCAGCCTCGGCCACCAGGTAATGCGATTTGCCGAGCCTGGCATTGGATCCCATGGCATCCACGCGGCCCCCGACCACAACAGTGGGATCAAGCCCGCCCGCAGCCAGCACTGCTGCCACCATGCTCGTGGTCGTGGTCTTGCCATGCATTCCGGCGATGGCGATGCCGTATTTCAGGCGCATCAGCTCGGCAAGCATCTCCGCCCGCTGGATTACCGGGATTAACTGCGTGTGCGCCGCGGCGATCTCAGGATTGTCTTTGCGAATGGCTGAGCTGGCAACCACGACTTCTGCGCCCGTAACGTTTTCTGCGCGATGCCCTTCAAAGATGAGTGCGCCTTTTTCAGCCAGGCGTTCAGTGATAGAAGAGCTTTTGAGATCAGAGCCGGAGACCTTGTATCCGAGCGTGAGCAGCACTTCGGCAATGCCGCTCATGCCGATGCCACCGATGCCTACGAAATGAATTCTCTGCAGTTTTGCAAACATCGTATTTTCTGTCGCTTCGCTCCAAACCGCTCAACAAGTTCGCCTAGCGAAAACCTTGGATGCTCCTGGCGCGGCAGCCTCGCCGCGCAAGCCGGGCTCGGCTTTAACTCTTCTCAGCCAGTTCCGCGACCATTCTTGCTACTCTGCCTGCTGCATCATGATGTGAAAGCGCCCGGGCCCGATCTGACATCTGTTTCAGCTGCGCCGGATTGCCGCACAATTCCACCAGCGTTTGCGCCAACCGCTCAGGCGTCAGCTCTGCCTGCGGAATCAGTACGGCCGCTCCACCCTGAGCAATCGCCTCAGCGTTGCGGCGCTGATGGTCGTCAGCAGCGCGCGGGAACGGGACAAAGATCGCCGGCTTTCCTGCCGCGGTGATCTCTGCTACGGTGCTGGCGCCGGAGCGGCACAGCAGCAGATCAGCCCGGGCAAATGCTGCAGGCATGTTGTCAATGAACGGTGAAACTTCGGCGTTAATCCCTGCCTGCTGGTAAGCAGCTTGCACGTCATTATATTCGCGCTCGCCGGTCTGATGGATGATGCGCAGCGCGGGAATTTGCCGTAACACTTCCGGCGCAGCCGAAGTCATGGCGCGGTTGATCGCCTTGGCGCCCTGGCTGCCGCCGAAGATCAGCAGCGCAGGCGGCGTGCTGCCATCTTTGGCTGGGATGGTGAAGAACTCCGCGCGGACCGGCACTCCGACAACCTGGGCGTTGTTGAAGTATTTCTGTGTCTGCTCAAAATGCACCGCTGCCGCAGAAACTTTGTGTCCCACAATCTTGTTGGCGAAGCCGGGAACATAGTTGGGCTCAAATGCTAATGTCGGAATGCGCATCATGATGGCGGCTGCCATTGCCGGGCCTGAAGCATAACCGCCCACGCCCACCACCACGTCAGGCGAGAAAACTTTGATGATTTTTCGGGAGTCCACCACGGCACGCGGTAAATCAAAAAGCGTGCGCATGCGTGTAATGAGGCTTACATTCTTGAGCGCGCCAACTTTGACCTTCATGAGGCCAAAACCTGCCTGCGGAACCAGCCGATTTTCCATACCGCGCGCCGTGCCCACGAAGAGCACTTCCGCCTGGTAGCGTGCCTTTAGCTCGCGTGCAATGGCCAGCGCAGGGATGACATGTCCGCCGGTGCCTCCACCGGCTATAAGAACGCGCATGTCAACAGTGTAAAACGTGAATACAATTATGACTATAAATTTTGACTATGGTATAATTTAATGGTCATGGAAGAAGTTTCTATTTCCGAGTTCAAAGCCAAGTGTCTGGCGATTATTGAACGCGTGCGAAAGACAAAAAAGCCCGTACGAATTACGCGACACGGTAAGCCAGTTGCGGAACTTATGCCACCTTTACCCACTGCTAAAGATCGGGATTGGATCGGCTCCATGGAAGGTAAAGTTAAAATCACTGGTGATATTGTTTCTCCAGTAATCGATATGAATGACTTCGAGGCTTGGCGCGATTGAAGTTGTTACTCGACACGCATATATGGATTTGGACATTTGTCGAGTCATCACGCCTCGGCCGACGCGTTCGTGCCGAGGTCGCCAACCTTGAAAATGAACTCTGGCTTTCTCCAGTAAGCCTGTGGGAAGCGTTGGCACTCCAGCGGAAGAACCGTATCCTTGTTCCTTCACAGCTGGATCAGTGGTGGTTTGAAGCACTCAAGCAGTTTAGAGAAGCTCCTTTGACTCATGAAATCGTGTTAGTAGCTAATCAACTCCCATTGCATGGTGATCCAGCCGATCGCTTTCTGGCAGCCACTGCAAAAGTCCACGGTTTAACCCTGGTCACCGCTGATGAGCGCCTTCTTGGACTTGGCGACATAGCGACTCTCGCCAATCGATAAATTCTGTTACTTCTGTACCCCAAATTCCTGCTTTCAGAACAGAATGTTAAAAGCCTTCCACCCCTGTGTTTCTATGCTATCTTTTCATTGAAAATTATCAGACATTTCATGTTTGTAAGGAATTTTGGTAAGACGTTTCAATGATCTATAAGGCTGCAGAAGATTTTAAAAAACGCACTCTTGCTGCTCTGCCTACCTTGGTGGAGAAGGTGGCTTATATCTGTTCGCTGCAGACCGGCAGCGGCGGTTACGTGCACTGGGGATTTACCCGGGCTTTCGGCAATCGTCCTACTCAGGAAGCCATCTACGCCGCGCATCTGGAAACTGCGCAGCAGCTGATCCAGGCGCCGGTACGGGAGATTTACCAGGAATATCAGCAGGCCAGGCTGAAGTCAGGGTCGTCGCACTTTCTTGATCCCAACGCTTTTGTTCTAAAGGCTCCGCTCAACGGCGACGCACTTCTTTCGGCTCACCTACATCTAGTTCAGGAGTCTGTTGCTGCTCTTGCGCAGCAGGAGAGTACCACTCACCAAGTCGCATAGCGACTCCAACAATCTGCCCAATGACCTCAGCATCCTGCGGATGTTTTAAGATGCGAGGCGGAACCGGAGAGAGCGGATGGGATTGCAACACGATCTCGCCCCTGCGTATTGAACACCAGCAGCAAACGTGACCTTCGCGAGTCTCCACAAAGTAGATAGGACGTTCCAGCTCTGACCGCCACTTTTTATCTTCCACGCGGCTGCGTCGTTCATCTACCTGAACGAATGAACCCGGCAATAGCAGCGGATACATGGTCAAATCTTCCATGCCGATATAGGCATAGGTGTATTTCTGCTTTGACAGATCCTGGAGGTATTGCATGGGAACTATGCCCCAGTCTTCAATCATGCGCCCAAGGTTGGTAGTGTGACGGAGATCAAATCCTGGATCTAATTTGACAGGTATTTCCACGCTGCCGCGGCCTTCGGCAATTTCCAACCGGTGGGTCTTTGCCGGACTGCAAATGGCAAAATCAGTTGCCGTGGAGCTCAGGTCAACGCCATACAGCCTGAGGAGCTCCGTGTAATCGGCGCGATAAATGACTGAAAGAGTATAAAGACGATAAATACTGGGAATTACGCCCTTGGTCTCAATATCAGAGAGACGGCTGGGGTTGATGACGAATTCTTCAATGCCCCGCGACTCAGCCAGAGACGTGCTGGAGAGCTCAACATCCCTCAGCGTGAGTCCCATGTGCTCCCGCAATTCGCGTAATTTTTTACCCGCTGACAACACTCTTTATTTGTCCTTACACGGTCGGATTTCCGTCCGCTTACCTCGCTCACCTCAACAGCTCTGCTAATTGACTCTATATAAAAATCCGACGTCACCTGCCGTTTAAACAGCGTGCGAAGCGTCTGCCCGGAAGAGTAGTAAGTCTAACAGCAAAATTGTGCGAAATCTGCCCACAGTTTAAACCCAGCGCACCGGTTAGAGGCATTACTTTCAGGACATCAAAGAGGAATATGCCCCACGGTTTAGCCGTATGTGGCCATAAATGTGCTACTTACACAGTTCTTAGTTTCGGAATAAAGCCATGTGCGCTTCAATTTCCGACTTCTGGTTTGCCGTCAGCGGCAAGAGTGGAAGCCGGGGAAGGCCACCATAGTATCCATTGAGGTCCATAGCGTATTTGATGGCCGGAATTCCCATCTCTGAGACGACGCGCCTGGTAGCCGGCGCCAAGGCTGTTTGCTTGGCGCGGGCCAGATCCAGATCGTTGTCTTTGAATGCGGCATGAATTTCAAAGCAAGCTGTAGGCGCAGGCGCAGCAAACCCCAGCACGCCGCCGCTGGCGCCGGCCTGAAGCGAATCGAGCAGCGTATGGGCCGCTCCCACCAGCACCTGGAAGCCCACTTCTTTATTGCGCGTCTTCAGTTTGGCCCGGGCCGCGACAACCGCATTACTGCCGCCACTGAGTTGACTCACGCTGACCAGTTCTCCGCCGTTCTCCTGCACTGCCGGGCCAGCTTGCATGCGAACAGTGACAGCGTGCTGAACTTCTGTGACTGTTGCAGTTCTCTTAATATGCCGTGTGGCAGCGACCATGGCCGCCACCTTCTCCACGTTGCCGCTTGATTCCTTAATCCCGATGATGTTCGGATGCTCCGCCAATGCTGTAATCACTTCCAGCGGCAGGTCATAGGCAGTGAACGGCGGCACGGTGTAAAGGAGCACCGGAAGGGGCGAGCGGTCCGCTACGGCGCGATAGTAAGCCAGCAGCGCCTCAGGCTTCATCTGAGGACGGTAAAAATGCGGTGTGCGCACCAATGCCACGTCATAATTCAGCTTGGCGGCATACTCAGTCTGCCGCAGGGTCTCCACTACTGATTCAGCGCCTGTGCCTGCAATCAATACCTTCTCCGGCGCTGCCACCTCGGCTGTAACACGCAACACCTCGCGGCGTTCGTCATCGCTGAGCATGATGGCCTCGCCAGTCGAACCCAGCACGACGATGCCAGCGATTGGAGTGCGCGAATAGCGGTCAATATTGTGCTCGATTTTCTTGTAATAGACCGCGCCATCGGGATAGAAAGGCGTGGTCACAGCGGGAAAAATTCCTTGCAGGAGCATGGAGTTATTTTAAATGGAAATCTCACCGCCCGGACGGAGCTGCTTATTCCGGCTGATACAATGAAAAGCAAGCCTGCACGCATCCAACGTTGCTGCATGCACAAAATCCCGCCGCTCTCAGGCTGTGGAACTATTTATCTATGTTTGAAAATCTTCAGGAAAAATTACAGCGGACGTTCAAAAATCTGCGCGGACAGGGGACGCTAACCGAGGAAAACATCCAGGAAGCGCTTAAAGAGATCCGCATGGCGCTGCTGGAAGCCGACGTGAATTTCAAAGTGGTCAAAGAATTTATTGACCGCGTTTCGGCCAAGGCAGTTGGCACGGAAGTGATGACAGCGCTCTCTCCTGCACAGCAAGTGGTGAAGGTGGTTCATGACGAGCTGGTAGATATCCTTGGTAAAGACACAGCCAAGCTGAAGTTCGCCTCGCAACCGCCTTCGGTTGTGCTGATGGCCGGCCTTCAGGGTTCCGGTAAGACCACCACCTCAGGCAAGCTGGCGGCATGGCTTAAAAAGGGCGGACATCGGCCAATGCTGGTTTCGGTGGACGTCTATCGTCCTGCGGCGCGGCAGCAGTTGAAGGTGGTTGCGGAAGCCATTAAAGCCAATCTTTATGAAGGCAAGGTTGAACAGGCTGATACCGCTACGGTCGAGCGCCTGGCCAAAGAGGCGCGCAAAGAAGCTATCAACAGCGGCTGCAACTTCCTGATTGTTGATACCGCCGGCCGCTTGCACATTGATGACGAGCTGATGTCGGAGATGCAGTCGCTCAAAAAGATTCTTAGTCCGCAGGAAATCCTGTTCGTCGCTGATGCCATGACCGGACAAGATGCGGTGCGCTCGGCAGACGAATTTCACAAAAAACTCTCCATCACCGGCGTGGTGCTCACCAAGATGGATGGCGATGCCCGCGGCGGCGCGGCGCTCTCCATACGCCAGGTTACGGGCCAGCCGATCAAGTTCATCGGCGTGGGCGAAAAGTATGACGCGCTGGAGCCGTTTCATCCAGACCGCATTGTTGGGCGCATTCTGGGCATGGGCGACATTCTCACGCTGGTGGAAAAAGCGCAGGAAACGGTTGACCAGAAAAAAGCGGAGGAATTCGCCAAGAAAGCGCTGGGCGGCGAAGGATTCTCGCTCGAAGATTTTCGCGATCAGCTTCGCCAGGTAAAGAAGCTGGGCTCACTGCAGAGCATCATCAAGATGTTGCCCAGCATCGGCCCCTTTGCCAACATGCAAAAGGCTGCCGATCAGGTTGATGAAAGCCAGCTCACGCGGGTTGAAGCCATTATCAATTCAATGACGCCCAAAGAGCGCACGCACCACGAGCTTATTAACGGTAGCCGGCGCAAACGCATTGCGCGCGGCTCCGGCACCAGCGTGCAGGAGGTCAACCAGCTCCTGCGCCAATACGCGCAGATGCGCAAGATGTTCAAAGACATGGGCAAGGCCAGCTTCAGCCGCAAGCTGGCAGGGATGAAGCTGCCAGGAATGAGATAGCCCAAATTGGTAATCGGGTAATTGAGTAATTTAGTAATTTTGGACTGTTCACCCGGGCCATAACCAGGTTTTAAATTACCCGATTACCCGATTACCAGATTACTCAATTACCATTTGACACTCACCCAACAACTCGACGATCTCACCACCAAGCTCCGCTCGCTTGTTCCCGCGGAGCGGCTGGCGGTGGTGGATCGCGTCGCCGAAGAGCTGATTCGATCAGGATTGGCAGACCGAGCACTCAAAGTCGGCGATCAGGCCCCTGCCTTCGAACTTCCTGATGGCGACGGCATGCTGTGGCGCTCAGATTATCTACTGCGCAGGGGACCACTGGCGGTCGTGTTCTATCGGGGACGCTGGTGCGCCTATTGCAATACGCAGCTTTCCGCCCTGCAGGAGATCCATACCCAAATAGCCGCTGCAGGCATGTCACTGGTTGCTATCTCGCCGCAGACGCAGAAGCATTCTTATATGACGCGGGATATGAACAAGCTGCGCTTCCCGGTCTTGAGCGATGAAGGCAATCAGGTGGCGCGCAAATTCGGGCTTGTTTATCGCCTCCCGGCGGACTTGCAGACGCTGTACGAAAGCATCATGACCAAGCTGCCCGGCTACAATGGCGACCAGAGCTGGGAATTGCCGCTGGCAGCCACTTACCTTGTTCAGCCGGATGGAAAGATCATCTATGCCCGTGTGGATGCAGATTGGCGACAACGTCCGGAGCCGCAAGAGCTTTTAAATCAGCGATCTTCATCGGTTACGATTTGAATTCCTTAATCGTCTTACCTGCTGGATAATAGAGCACCACCAAAGCCATGATCACTGACGCGTTGTGCAAAATAGCCAATCACCGCGCCAACCTCAGCCGCGAGGAGTCGCGCACCGTAATGAGCGAGCTGCTGGCCGGCAGAGCCACGGACGCGCAGGTTGCGGCGCTGCTGGTAGCGCTGCACATGAAAGGCGAGACGGTTGAGGAGATTGTTGGCTTTGCCGAAGCCATCCGTGCGGCTGCGGTACCTCTCTCGAATGCCGACGGAACGGCGCTTGACGTCAGCGGCACTGAGCGCGAAGCCCTGGTTGACACCTGCGGCACGGGCGGCGATGCCAGCGACACATTCAATATCTCCACGGCCACAGCGCTCACCATTGCCGGCGCGGGCGTGCGTGTGGCCAAGCATGGCAATCGTGGGATTACCTCTAAATGTGGTTCAGCGGATGTAATGGAGGCGTTGGGCGTCAACATCACGATCCCTCCAACGCGCATTGCCGATTGTCTGCGCGAGGTGGGCATTGCATTTATGTTTGCGCCAGCTATGCACTCGGCGACCAAGCACGTGCAGCCAGCTCGCAAAGATCTGCGGCCGCTGCGCTCGGTCTTCAATCTGCTTGGGCCGCTGACAAATCCGGCGCGTGCTTCAGCGCAGGTGGTGGGAGTGTATTCGGAAGACCTGGTTGAGAAGCTGGCCCAGGCGCTCAAGATGCTTGGCCTGCAGCGTGCCCTGGTCGTTCATGGCAAGGACGGGCTTGATGAAATTTCCATCAGCGGCCCTACCAAAATCGGCGAGGTGCGCGGCGAGTGGGTTCGAGTGTATGAGGTCAAGCCGGAGCAGTTTGGGCTGGAGCGCGCGCCCATGAGCGCCATTCTTGGCGGCGATCTGAAGACTAATGCCGAGATCATCTGGAAGATTCTTGAAGGGGAAAAGTCTCCGCGCCGCGACATTGTGCTGATGAACGCTGCCGCAGCGCTGGTGGCCGCCGGCCGCGCCGATTCCCTTTCAGACGCCATGCCGATGGCGATTCAGTCCATTGACTCCGGCGCGGCGAAAGCGAAGCTGGGCGCGTTGGTGGAGTTTACGAACAGAAGATACCTTTGATTTCTGTCGCTTCGCTCCAAACCGCCTACGCACCTTTCCCGGCAAAATTTTTCCTGCGCTTGGCACAAGCAGCTCGCCGCGCAAGCCGGGCTCGCTGCTGGTCTTGCCCTTTTTTGCTTAGCTCCAAACCGCTCCCGATTCTCATCCTGACCATCTTAAATGTTGCGCTGTTGCATTCGGTTCGGCGCGCGTCGGAGCTCGGCCTCGCCAGAAAATGAATAGTACAATCAATGAGAAACCGCAAGGAGCCACATGCCTCTTTCCCTGAGCCGCCGCGCTGCGCGCACCGTGCAATCTGAAATCCGCGCTATGTCTGTTGCCTGCGAGAGAGTGCAGGGCGTGAACCTGGCCCAGGGCGTGTGCGATACCGAAGTGCCGGAGCCTGTACGCGAAGGCGCCAAGCAGGCGATGGACCAGGGCATCAACAGCTACACGCGAGCGGAAGGGCTCGCGCCGATCCGGCAGGCTATCGCAGAGAAGATGCGGCGCTTCAACGGGATTGAATGTGATCCTGAGACCGAGGTCATCGTCAACTCAGGCTCAACCGGTTCTTTTTATGCCGCGTGCCTTGCGCTGCTCAATCCGGGTGATGAGGTCATTCTTTTTGAACCTTATTATGGTTACCACCTGAATACACTCATCGCGGTGGAAGCGGTTCCGCTTTATGTAACGCTGCGCGCGCCGGACTGGACTTTCAGCCGTGAAGACCTGGAGCGCGTAGTCACGCTGCGGACGCGCGCCATTGTGCTCAATTCGCCTTCCAATCCTTCAGGCAAGATTTTTACGCGTGAAGAGCTGGAGTGGATTGCCGGCTTTGCCAAACGCCATGATTTGTTTGTCTTCACAGATGAAATTTACGAATACTTCGTCTATGAAGGCCAGCACATCAGCATGGCCACGCTTCCCGGCATGCGTGAGCGGACGATTACCATGTCCGGCTATTCGAAGACGTTCAGCATTACCGGCTGGCGCATTGGTTATACGGTGTGTGATCGCCGATGGGCACAAGGCATCTCCTATTTTCATGACCTGATTTATGTCTGCGCACCGGCGCCGCTGCAGATCGGCGTGGCGGAGGGCATTCGCCAATTACCGGAGAGCTTCTACCAGAGCATCACAAAGGAATACGTGGTAAAGCGCGACCTGCTCTGCAACACGCTGCGCGAAATCGGGCTCACTCCGTCCGTACCGGACGGGGCATATTACGTGCTTTCTGATGCCGCGATCCTTCCGGGCAAAACCAGCCGCGACAAAGCAATGTACCTGCTGCAGGCTACTGGCGTGGCTTCCGTTGCGGGCTCAGCTTTTTACCATGGTTCCGGCGGCGATAGCCTAATCCGGTTCTGCTTTGCCAAGAACGATGCAGACCTGGCAGAGGCGTGCCGGAGACTGAAGACGCTTCCGCAGAAGCTGCAGGAGCAAACTGCCGCAGCACAAATGAAGTAGCCGGCTGCTATTCTGCCTTCACCAGGCACAACGAATCAATTAGACTTTGCAATTACCTCAGATCAGGAGGTTGTAATGGTCCGCTGCCCGCGATTTTTATTTGCAACTCTCGCAATTTGCTTTTTATCAGCTGCATGTCTCTCACAGGAAAAGCCGCTGCGGCCGGTGCATACGTTTTCCATTGTTGCTTTTGATCCTGCAACCGGCCAGATGGGTGTAGCCGTGCAGTCGCATTGGTTTGCCGTTGGCGGCGAGGTGCCGTGGGCTGAAGCTGGCGTGGGCGCAGTGGCAACACAATCTTTTATTGATCCCAGCTATGGGCCGCTGGGATTGAACCTGATGCGCGCAGGCAAGAGCGCGCCCGATGCGTTGAACGGGCTGCTGATTGCCGATCCAGCGTGCAACGTGCGGCAGGTAGCCATGGTGGACACGCAAGGCCGGGTGGCAACATTCACCGGATCAAAAGATATCCAGCCGGCGGGCGGCATTGCGGGCTCGGCGACGAACCACCCACTTTCCGTCACCTGCGGCGGGCAGCATGGTGGCTGGGTTGTGACAGGAAAGAACTATGCTGTACAAGCCAACCTGATGAGCAATGACAAGATCTGGCCCGCCATGTCTAAGGCATACGAATCAACCAAGGGCGATCTGGCGGAGCGTATGCTGGCCGCACTGGATGCGGCACAAGCTGCGGGCGGTGACGTGCGTGGAAGGCAGTCGGCGGCAATTGTGATTGTGCCGGCCAAGGGCACAGGCAAGCCGTGGCAGGATTACATCTTCAATCTGCGTGTGGATGACAGCCCTGAGCCGCTCAAGGAGCTGCGCCGCCTGGTGACGCTGCAACGCGCTTACAACCACATGAATGCCGGCGATAAAGCCGTGGAACTGCATGACAACGCCGGCGCGCTGCGCGAGTATGGCGCGGCAGAGCAGTTGGTTCCTGACAACGCCGAGATGATCTACTGGCACGCCGTGGCGCTGGCCAACATGGGCCGCGTGGATGAAAGTCTGCCGCTGTTCAAGAAAGTCTTTGCCATGGACCGCAACTGGGTGGATCTGACGCCGCGGCTGCCGCAGGCGGGGTTACTGCCCGCAGACCCGCAACTGATTCAGAAGATTACAGCCCAGGCGAAATAAATCAACCCCAAAGCCGAAGAGTAGCGGAAAATTAGAAAGCAAACTCTACCATGAATCCATGAATACCAGAGTTATGCAAACTTTGGGATGGTTAAACGGGGTGCACATTAATTTTTTCTGTCAACCTCTTCTTACGGCCTCCAGATACATGGTGAGCTACTACTAGCGAGCCGGAAATTAAGAGCACTCCACCGCCAAGCGTCAGAAGGTCGAGAGTGTTCGTATAGTTCATGCTAAAACTCAATTTGAAGAAGTTGACGATCAGGATCATGATGACTACCTCTCCGATTCTAGACGTCAAGTCATCCAGATCGTTTACTTGTAGCCAATTCGGCCTCGTTTTGTCCCTTCGCGACTTTGGGTCTATTTCGCTGATAAAAAGTTCGTAGAGTCCCATGGAAATTATCAGAAGAATCGTTGCGAAAAGGTAATTATCCACTGCAGGAATGAAGGACAAGATCACATTCTTGTCATCGAGCGGAGTTGGTTGGAAGCCCATGAAGCCAGTCCAGAATGCGCGAACACCCTGGACAACTTCAATGCAGCCTTTAAAAAACATTACAATGCTTGCAGCAAGAATTCCTAAAACAGAGATCAGCACCAGGAAGCGACAGCTAAAAAGAGCGGTTTCAAATACTTCTTCAACCAAGCCGTGCTGCTTTGTATTCGCCTCCGGCCTTTCAATAGGTTTTATCCCAACGCCTGTATTCATAAAGACTCCTTCACTTGTGGCTCGAAAGAATCCATGTTGGGGTGCAGCTTAAGGATACTGCAAAAGCACGGTCCGGGAATAATATTCTGCGATCCATTTCTACAAAACTGCCCCAGTGTAAGGTGCGGAGAATGGTACAAATTGAAGAAAGGGCTTGAGGGTGCGCACTTTAAGCGACAAAATGAGACGTGTTCAGCTATAAGGGCGTTGACCACATTGCGCTGGTAACCAAGAAGCTCGCGGCGATGAAGAGCTTCTACATCGAGGGGCTGGGACTTACCCTGGAGCAGGAAAGCAGAGCCAAGGCCGGATATAACGTCGTAACTTTGCGAGCCGGCGAATCGCTCATCGACTTATTTGAGGCTTCTCCTACTAATCCAGCACCGGCTGCCAATCTCAGTGAAGAGCACATCTGCCTGGCCGCCACGGGATCGAGTATTTACGACGTGATTGCCACCTTGAAGCGCAAGGGGCTGGATCCCTCACAAGCTGAGGTGAATAACGGCGCCAAGGGCAAAGGGCTTTCCACCTGGGTGCGCGATCCGGACGGGAACAAGATTGAGATAAAGGTCGATTAATCGCCGACATCGCCGTCATCGGGAAGGCAAAATATCACCGCTGATAAACGCTGATAACACTGATCCAAACAAACTTTGGCTTCCATTTATCAGCGTCATCAGTGTTCATCAGCGGTTAGATTTTGGATTTTCCGATCCCGGAGACGGCGATTCGGGGTGATTTCTCTATCTCTCGAACGTGCATGCACTTTCCACTGGGTACATGTACCAATGCCAACTTGCGCGTGTACTAAGTAAAAGCTTTTAATCACTTCTGCCCGAGTAAGCGTCTGGCCAACAATAAATATAAAAGAACAAGCTGGCGAACCCTCTCTCCCCCGAGCCGCCAAAGCTTTTCGAGTTTTCTCCAGGAGATTTTATGCAGATTGGTGTTTACGGGTGTGGATATCTGGGTACCGTAGTAGCTGCATGCCTTGCCGATTTTGGCGTTCCCGTAACCGCGTATGGCAGTGATTCCGTCAACACCACCTTGTTGGCCAGCGGCATCCTGCCCTTTCACGAGAAGAACTTAAGTGACATTGTGCGCCGCGGCGTTCGTTCCGGCCGCCTTATGTATTCCACTCACCTGCAGTCAATGGTGCAGCGTGCGGAGATCATTTACCTTGCTGAAGATGCAAACCGTGACATGGAAGCGATTTCCATGGAAATTGCCAACTACTGCGATCACGGGCAGATTCTGGTCCTGGTAACGCCTGTACCAGTGGGCACAGCGCGGCGGATTGAAGAACGATTGAAGGCATCGGGCCGGCAGATCACCGTAGTTTCCCACCCGGTCTTTTTGTCAGAAGGCTGCGCTGTAGAAGACTTCAACTGGCCTGACCGGATCGTGCTGGGCACGAACTCGACTGCAGCCGTTTCAGCGCTGAAAGCGCTCTATCGCCCGCTGGTGATGCGCGGCGTGCCGGTTATTGTTACCACGCACGAGACGGCGGAGCTGGTGCGCGAGGCCTCGACGGCCTTCCTGGCGACCAAAGTTTCTTTCATCAACGAACTCTCAAGTTTATGCGAGCGCATCAGCGCCGATGCAGTTGATCTGGCGCTGGCGCTCGGCCTGGATAAGCGGATTGCTCCGCGCTGCCTGCAGCCGGGGTCGCTGGGCGGCAGCTTTACGGAATCGGATATGGACGCGCTGGCCAATCTGGCCGCTGGCTCCGGTGTCTCGCTCAAGATCCTGACCGCTGCGCGCGAGGTTAACCAGGAATTCTGCGGGCGCATTATGCAAAAAATTTCAGGGGCGCTGCAGTCGCTGGACGGCAAGCAGGTTGGATTGCTTGGGCTGGCCTTTAAGCCGAACACGAACTCTGTGGTCAGCTCAGGTTCCATTCGCCTGGCCCGCCGACTGATTGAAAGCGGAGCACACGTGAAAGCTTATGATCCCATTGCCATGCCGGACGCACAGCAGGAACTGACGGGCAACGTCCGCTATTGCGATTCGGCCTACTCAGTGGCTGAAGGCGCGGATGCGCTGGTGCTGGGCACGGGCTGGCCGGAGTTCCGCACGCTGGACTTTGACCGCATCCGCCGCATTATTCGCAACCCGGTGGTGGTGGACACCAAGAATCTGCTGGATGGTCCGCGGATGAAAGCCCTGGGATTTGAATATCTCGGCGTTGGCCGAGCCTGATCTCCTCTGTGAGACAGAGAAGCCCCCGGCGCGGTCGGGGGCCTTTTTATTTTGGCTATGAGTTCACCAAATAACTATGCAGATAGCTGCACTATATGGGCAATTTTCTAAACAGTTTCTAAATGGTGACGATAGTTGGCTAGAAGGGCAAAAACCCTCAATCTAATCAATTTCCCTGATGGGTTTGGAAGTGTGAGCTGCTACAATACCTGCCATTCTTCCGGAGAGAATTTGCAAATGAAACGATGCGCGCTCGTCTGTATCGCTCTGCTTTTGTGTACGTTCCTTGCCATTGCCCAAACCGGCAATAAGGAAAAGCCTTTTTCCACCACGCTTGCCGGCGGCATTCATCTGCGTTCCATTGCAGGGGTTCCTTTTTCTGCAGACGTGGTGAAGGAATTCACGCGAGCCCTGCCGGACGGAACTCAGGTTCCAGCGGTGACGCGGGGCAAGATGTTCCGCGACTCAGAAGGACGCACCCGCTCAGAGACTGAAATCCTATCTGCTGCCGCAGCAGAGCCGCGCCACTTTGTGACGATCGTAGATCCGGTGCGGCAGGTGAGCATTGTTCTGGACCAGCAGAACAAGACTGCGACCATCACAAATTTGCCGGCCCCGCCCATCACAGCTCAGCCGGTAAAGCTGGAGCAGCGGATTGCAGCAGACCGTGTTTCAGCCAAGGCGCTGGCTATGCCCGGAGCGGAAGACCTGGGCGACTCAGTGATTGAAAGCTTCAGCGTGACGGGAACGCGGCGGACGCAAGTGCTTGAAGCCGCACAGAACGGCGAGGAAGCGCCGAGGGCGGTGGTGGAATCATGGTTTTCACCTCAACTGAAGATTGAGTTGGAAACCAGAATCGCGGGCCCAAGAGTGGGCGAGACGATCACGAGGCTCCAGAACATCATCGCGGGCGAGCCGGATCCCATGCTGTTTGAAGCCCCAGCAGATTACACAGTCAAGATTGTCTCCTCAGTCAACTAAGAAAAGGAATATGCGAGTGATTTACATGAAGCGTTTCATGCAGCAATTTGTTTTAGCGGCATTTTTGCTGGGGATGTTTGTCACCGGCGCGCGGGCGCAGTCGCCGCCGACGATTGCAAAGGCTTTCAGCGCTGCGACGGTCGGCTTGAATAGCAGCGTCACGCTGACGTTTACCCTCGCTAATCCCAATCCTGCCACCGATCTCACCGGCGTAGGATTCAGCGACAATATGCCGGCAGGCTTGCTGATCGCAAATCCGGACAGTCTGGCCGGTACCTGCGATACGAGCCTGGTTACCATTTCATCAACGAATCTGACGCTAACCGGCGCGGTGCTTCCGGCAAACAGTTCATGCACCCTTTCTATTGACGTGCTTGCCACAGCAGCCGGCGACCAGGTCAACACAACCGGCGCTGTCACTTCAGTAGAAGGCGGCACAGGTGGAACGGCAACAGCCACTGTGACCGTGGTTGTTCCAGACCTGACGGTGGCCGTCTCGCATACAGGAAGCTTTATCAGCCCGCAGATCGGCGCAACCTACACCATTACTGTTTCCAATGTTGGAACCGGAGATACTTCGGCGCTGGTCACAGTGGATGACAGGCTGCCCTCCGGCCTCTTTGCCACTTCCATCTCCGGAACGAATTGGAACTGCACGCTCTCACCGCTGGAGTGCTCGCGCGGTGACGTGTTGACGGCGGGAACCAGCTTTGAACCTATTACCCTTACCGTAAATGTTGGACCAAACGTTCCTTCCAGCGTGACGAATACAGCTACAGTTTCGGGCGGCACCGAATCGAATACCGCAAACAATTCCGCCAGCGATCCTACGCAGGTTGTTCCGGCACTGGCGCTGGCGCTGCAGAGCCCGAGTGCAGCAGTAACTGCGGGAGGCACGGCTTCCGTGGTTATGAACGTCACAAACAACAGCTCTGGACTGGGCGCGATTACCTTCTCCTGCAGCGGATTGCCCGCAGGCACCGCGTGCAATTTCAATCCACCTTCTGTGACTACGACTTCACAGGTGACACTGAGCATCTCAACAACGGCAAAATCCACGACGTTTGTACCGCCGTCGGCGCCGCGAATTCCTCCTGTGGCTTTGCTGGCGTTCTTTGGATTGGCCGCGCTAACACTGAGCCAGTTGAGATCAAAGAAAGCCAGGTTGAGATTGGCTGGCGCGATGGCTTGTCTTGCGTTGGCGGCAGTGGCGGGATGCGGCGGCAACAACAGCAGCACACCAGTCCAGCATAATCCTGGTACGCCGACCGGAACGTTCTCTGTGACGGTTTCAGCAGCCAGCGCGAGTGGCGGCGCAACCGCAACGAACACGCTGGTTTTGACGGTGCAGTAGTTCAGATTAGCCGCAGATTTGCGCTGATCTTCGCAGATAAAAACTTCGCCGCGAATTTCGCGAATGAACACGGATCAAGCTACGAATGATTTGCGGTTATGTTGGCCAGTTTTCAGAGGTTCGGCATCAATGTGGCACAGACACTCCTGTCTGTGTCTTTATTTCCCCTTCATTTATTCGCTGCGCACAGGCAAGAGTGCCTGTGCCACAAAATTCAACACCTGTTCAGGCCAATTCTGAAACTGGCATAATCAGCGAATATCTGTGTAATCTGAGGCGAAAAATTACGCCGTTCGTGCCACCTCGTACAGATACTCGACAAACGAGAATACTGCGCCGTCAATTCCCTGCACTTTCGGGTTTGAAGATTCAATGACGTAGTATTCATCGGGAGCATGAGCGCCGCTGCCGTGGCCCAGGCCAAAGTGTCCGGCAGGCAGCTTGAGCGGTTCGCTGGTGAAAACGTAGCCAGGCCAAGAGCCCGCGTTGCGCGGCAGCACAATAGGATCGATGTTGTGGCGCTTGAGCACCGACGTCTGCGCGCGGATCAGCCCGGCATCGGCCGGAGTGCTTGTGGGATCGTAGCCGCCGGTCATGTTGGCTTCGATATCGCCAAAGCCGTGCTTAGCGAGATGTGCTTTGAGCGCCGCCAGAGCTTCGGCGGCGGTCATGTCCGGCACAAGGCGCATGTCGATCTTTGCCACGGCGCGATGAGGAAGAATCGTTTTTCCGCCTGGGCCGGTATAGCCGCCCACAAGGCCTTCAATATTTACGGTGGGCCGCCCCATCAGCATCTCCAGCGATTCCTGGAAGCTCACGTCACGTACCCAGTGCTGCACTCCTAACGAGCGCTTTACAGCTTCCTCATTCATACGCTGAGCTGCGGCTGTGATCATCGCCTTTTCCTGCGCGGAGAGCGGACGCGCCTTGGCGGCAAAGCCTTCAATCGCGGGATCGTTTCCGTCCTCTGAGACCAGCGTGTGCAGCGCCTGCACCAGGTGCCAGGCGGGCGAATCGAGCCGCGCCTTGTTACTGGAGTGGACGTCAGCACGCGGGCCTCGACCCCATTTTTCACCGCTGGAGACCAGCTCAAGTTCGACTACGCCCTTTGCACCCAGCGTGATGGTCACCTGCCCGTCCGGCGACTGCGTTGCAGATGGCATGAAAATTCCCATCGTCTTCCTGAGCGCCTGCATGACCTCCGGTTTGCGCACTACCTGCGGAAAATGCGGCGAGCCAATCTCTTCTTCGCCTTCGGCAACAAAAACAAAGTTCACCGGCAGCTTGCGTCCAGCGCCGCGAATGGCATGCAATGCGGCGATAAAGGCCGACTCCGGCCCTTTCTGGTTGACCGCGCCGCGCCCCACAACAACTTTGCCGAATCCCGGCTTATCCACCAGCCGAGCCTCCCACGGCGGCGACGACCACTCGCTGGGATCCACCTGCTTCACGTCATACATGAAATAAAGACCAAGCGTTTTGGGAGCGCCGGCATCGAGCGTAGCGAAGATGCCCGGCTGGCCATCTGTGGGGACCTTGCTCACCTGCTGGAAGCCGGCTTCGCGCAACATCTGCATGGTCAGTTCGCAACCTTCGTTCATGCCGCGATTTTCAGCAGCAATGGAGGGCTGCTTGATCCAGGTTTGCAGACGCTGAACCGTTTCGTCATGCCGCTTGCCGATCTCGGTACGAATCGCGGAGAGATCATCCTGATAGGTTGGAAACAGCGCGCTTTCAGCAGTGGCCCAGCGCGGAAGGCCAAGCGTCACAGCTCCCGCAGCGGCGCCAGCGAGAAAGGTGCGGCGGTCGAGCGGTGTCATAGCGGCCTTTCGAAAGCGGCTTTCATCTTGATGAACTTTTTTTGACATCTGATTCCCTCCTATTCGCGGTTGACGCGGGATTATAAAGCATGTGGCAACTCACAACAGAACGATACTGATTCCCTTATTGTTCTTGCCCAGGTCTAAGTCCTGCTTCCAGTCTGGATAGCGCTTGAGCAAAGCCCAGGTATCTTCGTGAGAGATGCGCCAGTCTTCTCCGGCGATAAAAGATTTGATATCGCCGGATGCGGCAAGCCGCGCCAACTCCTTTTGCAATTCGATGCGCAGCGAGCCACCAACTCCACTGGAGCCATATCCGTGAATGAGCTTCGCTGCGGCGTAACCCTGTTTCCTGGCCAGATGAAGCTCGTGCTGCATGCGGAGACGTGCTTCTTCAACCTGCGGCATTCCAAGTTCGAGGTTGATGATCTTAATGGGCTTGCGCGGCACGGATAAAACCTTACCACTGATGAACGCTGATGACACTGATCGGAATTATGTGATCGTAAACCAAGCTTACCGCGGATTTACGCGGAGGAACGCGGATCAAAACCAGAGAAGATAGAACCAATATTGCTACTTGGTAACTGAAGGGCCAACCCTGCTGGAAATCATTTATCATGAGGCTTTATGAGCATGAAACAGATTGCAGATTGGGCCCTGAATACCGTGACACAGCGTGGCGCGGGATATGCAGATGTGCGCATTGTTGACCATCGGCAGCGGTCACTGGCTACGAAGAATGGCAAGGTTGGACATGCCAGCAGCGCCGATTCGCTGGGGATCGGCATACGCGTGCTGGTGAATGACGCCTGGGGCTTTGCTTCAACCGACAATCTCAGTCGCGAAGCTGTGGAGAAGACAGCAGTCCAGGCGCTGGAGATTGCTAAGGCATCCGCGAGCGTGAAGGAGCAGCCGGTGCGTTTGGCGCCGGAGCCTGCGGTGAAGCTGGAATGGACCACGCCGTACAAGATAGATCCATTTTCAACTTCGGTGGAGCAGAATCTTGATCTGTTGACGCGCATTGACGCGGAGCTGCTCTCGGTGAAAGGTGTCACGCTGGCAGAGAGCAGTATGCACCTGGGCCGCTACGAGCAGTGGTTCTATAACACCGACGGGTCTGACATTCACCAGACGCGAGTGATCACGGGCGCTGGATTCACTGCGCTGGCATTTCAGGGCAATGAGATCATGAAGCGCTCGTATCCTAATTCCTTTGGAGGGCAGTACCAGAACAAAGGATACGAACTGGTGGATGAGCTGAAGCTGGTGGAAAATGCGCGGCGCATCGGGGAGGAAGCCGTGGCCCTGCACAAGGCAGACCGGTGTCCGGAAGGAAAGATGAATCTGGTGCTGGATTCTTCGCAACTGGGGTTGCAGATTCATGAATCCATCGGCCATCCCATTGAACTGGACCGCGTACTGGGCTACGAGGCGAACTTTGCCGGCATGTCATTTCTCACGCTTGAGAAGCTGCGCACGCTTCGCTACGGCAGCGACATTGTGAACGTGGTGGCGGATGCCACCGAGCAGCACGGTCCGGGGCTGGGCACGTTTGCTTACGACGACGAAGGCGTTCAGGCGCAGTGCACACCGATTATCACGAATGGGCTTTTCACCGGATATATTTCTTCGCGCGAGACGGCCTATGCGATCGGCGAGAACCGGTCGAATGGGACCATGCGCGCCGAAGGATGGAACCGCATTCCACTGGTGCGGATGACCAACATCAGCATTCTGCCGGGAGAAAAGCCGCTCACATTTGAGCAGCTCATCGCCGATACCGACGACGGAATCTACATGCAGACGAACCGCTCATGGTCCATTGACGACAAGCGTTACAACTTCCAGTTCGGCTGCGAGATTGGCTGGGAGATCAAGGGCGGCAAGCTGGGGCGCATGCTTAAAAATCCATCTTATTCCGGCATTACAACGGAGTTCTGGAACTCCATGGATGCAATCTGCTCGCGCGACCAGTGGACGCTCTGGGGCACACCCAATTGCGGCAAGGGCCAGCCTATGCAGACTATGGGAACAGGACACGGCGCTTCGCCGGCGAGGTTCAGAGGCGTGAAGATTGGGAGTGCGTATAAGGGGAACTAAAGAATCGGATCATCGGGTAATCTGGCCATCGGGAAATCGGCAGCATTTGTCATCCCGAACGGAGAGTGAGGGATCTGCTTTTCGCAAGCTTGCGATGCCGCGGAAATGACAAGCAGTGAACGCTGCCAACGCAAGGCGCCCTAATAGGACGGGCCACATTGCAGTCTCCTTCTCTTCCCTGCTACCTTATTCTTTAACCGTCCAAATCCCTCCCAAGGAAACAACAGTGCCCAAAATTCAGCGCGCGATCCTGAGTGTTACAGACAAAACTGGGTTGGTGGATTTTGCCCGTCAACTTGCCGCAATGAAAGTTGAGCTGGTCTCAACCGGAGGAACGGCCAAGCTGCTGCGCGAGGCCGGGATCACGGTGAAAGACATTTCTGAGCTCACCGGCTTTCCTGAGATGATGGATGGCCGCGTGAAGACGCTGCACCCCCGCGTACATGGCGGCATTCTGCACATTCGCCAGAACCCGGCCCATGTGGCAGCGGCAAAAGAGCACGGCATCCAGCCGATTGACATGGTGGTGGTGAATCTTTATGCGTTTGAGAAGACCGCGGCCAAGGCGGGCGTGCACTTTGACGAGCTGATCGAGAACATCGATATTGGCGGGCCTTCCATGGTGCGATCGTCGGCCAAGAATTTTCGCGACGTTGCGATTGTGACCTCGCCAGAAGATTATCCGGCGATTGCGCAGGAGATGGCGAGTTCCGGCGGAGAGCTGAGCCTGGCGACACGCTGGAAGCTGGCACAGCGAGCATTCGCGGTGACGGCGGCATATGACAACGCGATTGCTTCCACGCTGGCGCGCACCACACTGGATGAGGCACAGCACTTTCAACTTCCTCACGCGCCGCAAGACGGAGAGGACTTCCCTAAAGTTCTGCGCTTTGCGCTGACCAAAGCGATGGACCTGCGCTACGGTGAAAACCCGCATCAGCGCGCAGCCATGTACTCAGATGGGTCGTCTGCAGGCGTGGCGAACTGCAAGCAGCTTCAGGGCAAGGAGCTCTCATTCAACAACATTGTTGACCTGCAGGCTGCGTGGGACCTGGCGCAGGAGTTTGAAGAGACAGCGTGCGCCATTATCAAGCACACCAATCCCAGCGGTGCGGCGACGGGCAAGACGCTGCTTGAGGCCTATATGAAGGCCAAAGAGACGGACCCGGTTTCAGCGTTTGGCGGCGTGATCGGGGTGAACCGCGTGATTGACGGCGCTGCGGCAGAGGAGATTGCAAAGCTCTTTGTTGAGGCCATTGCGGCGCCAGGCTACACGCCTGAGGCGCAGGAAAAATTTGCGGCCAAGAAGAACCTGCGCCTGGTTGAGGTACATCCCAGTGCGCAGAAATTTGCCATGAAGCATGTCTCAGGCGGCATGCTGGTGCAGGATGCAGATGTACGTCCGCTGACCGAGGCGGACTTGAAGATTGTGAGCTCGCGGCAGCCCACGGCGGAAGAGATGCGCGCGCTGCTCTTCGCCTGGAAGGTGTGCAAGCACGTGAAATCGAATGCGATTGTCTATGCGCGCGAGGGACAAACGGTAGGTGTGGGCGCGGGGCAGATGTCTCGCGTGGATTCCTGCAAGATCGGGGCTATGAAAGCGATCTTACCTCTGAAAGGCACAGTGGCGGCATCGGACGCGTTTTTCCCATTTCCTGACGGAGTGGAAGAGATTGCCAGGGCTGGGGCCACGGCAATTATCCAGCCGGGCGGATCGGTACGCGACCAGGAAGTGATTGATGCGGCAAACCGGCTTGGTTTGGCAATGGTGCTCACCGGAGTGCGTCACTTCCGTCACTAGTAAAGAAGTGTTTTTGCCTGAAAAAAGCAGGTGCTTCAGAGCTAGAATTAAAGGACAGCCTGAGGCAAATTGGTGCTTCCGGCCGTAGCGCCTGCGCATCTAAGTAAAGGGGTAAGCCGGTCTGTAATTATGACTTTTATCAATATCCGCTCTTTTTCACTTGGAATTCTTGTACTCGCCACGGTCAGCCTTACGGCGCAGCAACCAACACAGCGTAAACCGCCTGCCGACTCGCCCATTAATAATGTGACGCAGCAGAATAATGCTCCTGCAAAACAGCCGGCAGCGGAGAAGAAGCCTGATCCTGCGGCTGCATACTACCACTTTGGCCTGGCGCACATGTACGAAGAGATGATGGCAATGTATGGCCGGGCGGAGTATGCCACCAAGGCAATTGAAGAGTACCGGCTTGCACTGGAGAACGATCCTTCGTCTGAGTACCTGAATGCCTCACTTGCTGAGCTGTATGCCAAGACCGGGCGCATTCGCGATGCAGTGAATGAAGCGCAGGACATCATCAAGCGCGACCCGAATAATCTTGAGGCGCACAAGCTGCTGGGACGGATTTATCTGCGGTCATTGGGTGACATGCAGCCGGGATCGCAGTCACGCGAGATTTTGACGCTGGCAATTGAGCAATACGAATCGCTGGCAAAGCTGGAACCCAAGAATGCGGACAACCATCTGCTGCTGGGCCGGCTTTACATCGTAAATAAAGATCTCATGAAAGCGGAAAGCGAGTTGAAGACCGCGGCCAGCCTTGATCCGAATTCAGAAGAGGCCATCACCAATCTTGCTTATCTCTACAACGAAGAAGGTGACAGCAAGAAAGCCACTGAACTGCTGAATGGGCTGCCCGAAGCTCGCCGGTCGTCAAAGACCTACGCGATGCTGGGCAGTACTTACGAGCAGCAGAAGGAATACAAGAAGGCGATTGAGGCGTTCAAGCAGGCGATCACGCTGGACAAAGAGAATCTTGACGCGATGCGCGGTCTGGCGCAGAACCTGGCAAATGATAATCAGATTGATGCCGCGCTTGTTGAATACAAGCGGATTCAGGATGCCGATCCGCAGGATGCGACGGCGTCATTGCGCATTGCAGAGATCTACCGGCGGCTGGGCAAGTTTGATCTTGCACTGGAAAATTTGAGAAAGGCTAACGCGCTGGCGCCGGAGCTGCTGGAAATCCCCTATAACGAAGCGCTGATCCTTGAGGCGCAGGGTAAATATGAAGATGCGGCTGCGGTCCTGCAGAAGCTGGTGAGCAAGCCGCTGCCTGCGGATGCGCGCGCGGGAGACAAGAGCAATCGCGCCATTTTCCTGGAGCGGCTGGGAAATATTTATCGTGAGGCGGGCCGGCCGCTGCTGGCGACTGAGACTTTCCGCAAGATCATTGATCTGGGCGGAGATGAAGCTGTGCGCGGATATCAAGACGTGATTGATGAGTATCGCGAGCAGAAGCAGTGGGGCGAAGCCACAAAGATGGCCCAGGAAGCAGTCAAAAAGAACCCCAACAACAAAGATCTGAAGCTGGCATTGGCGCAGCAGCTCTCGGACACTGGCAAAGAGAACGAGGGAGTTCAGCTTGCAAAGTCAGTGCTGAAGGGTGGGCCGGAAGATCGCGACACTTACGTCATGCTGTCGCAGATTTACATGCGGCTGAAGAAGTGGAAGGATTCGGAAGATGCCATTGTGCAGGCGGAAAAGCTGGCTGTCCGCCCGGAAGAAAAGCAGTATGTCCGCTTCATGCAGGGTTCGATTTACGAGCGGCAGAAGAAATATGATCAGGCAGAGCAGGCGTTCCGGCAGGTGCTGCAGCAGGACCCGAACAACAGCATGACGCTGAATTATCTGGGCTATATGCTGGCTGACCGCAACAGCCATTTGGAAGAGGCGCTCACGCTGATCAAGAAAGCGCTGGACCTTGATCCGCAGAATTACAACTACATTGATTCGCTGGGATGGGTCTATTTCAAGCTTGGCAATTACGACCAGGCAGAAGAGAACCTGCGGCGCGCGGCGGACAAGGCTCCAAGCGATCCGACGATTCAGGACCACCTGGGCGAACTTTATGCCCGCACCAATCGCTTCAAGCTGGCTGCTACCCATTGGGAGCGCGCGCTGGATGAATGGAACAAGTCAGTCCCCGGCGACGTTGATCAGCAGGACGTGGCACGCGTCACCAAGAAGCTGGAAAGCACAAAAGTTAAGCTAGCGCAGCAGACACAGAAGTAATAAGTTAGCAGTTAGTAATAGGATTCAGCTAAAGCCCTCGCCGCGCGAGGGCTTTTATTTGTCTATTAGCGGAAGAGTTCGGAGTTTGGCTGTGGATGCCTTATTCCTTCTTCTCATCTTTCCGGCGCTCAAGGGCGATGTAGGTGACCGTATCCCACGAGTTGCGGATCCCGAGGAACAACAACATGAGCGCGATAAAGGCTATCGCGAAGAGAGCGGACGTGTGTTGCTTTGCGAGCAAGATGGCTGCAACGGTCCAGGCTGAATAAAGAAGAACCGGACTGATGATGTACCACATCCAGTCGTCTGGATCAGGCTTGTAGCCGGTTTGGATGCGGGCGTGCCGGACAACAATGAGAGCATATAGGACGCCCGCTGCACCGCAGATAGCAAGAATTGTTCCCAGGCTGGAGAGCGTGGGCCAAGGAAGGCTCATGAGGGCTGAGATCAAAAGCGAAGCGCAGAAATGCACGACCGTAGGCGAGCCAAAGGCGCGGATCTCACGAATGCCGCCTGCTATGACTTGCCCTTCAGCGATCAAGGCAATCACCACGAACTGCAAGCCAGTGAGCGCACCGGCTGAGGAGCCGATGATGACGTAAAAATTTTCCCAGCGCGCGAGTGCGGCTTCCATGATCCTCTCGAAAGCAGAAACTATAGCATGCGGTGGAAGTCCACTAGCAGTCGCTCAAGATCCTGAGCGTTGCTTACGGATATAGCGATCTCTCGCAATGCTCGGGATTACAAAAAGCTAGTGCTACACTTTCTTCATGCTTGCCCCTTATGGGTTGCGTGCTGAGGAGAGCCGCGGACGGCGGTATCCGGAGCCGGCGCATCCGTATCGCAATGATTTCCAGCGCGACCGCGACCGCGTGGTGCACTCGCGGGCATTCCGCCGGCTGGAAAACAAGACGCAGGTCTTCACACGCAGACGCTCTGACCACTTTCGCAACCGGCTGACACACACCATTGAGGTCGCGCAGATCTCGCGGACCATTGCCGCTGAGCTGGGACTGAATGAAGATCTGGTGGAGGCGCTGGCGCTGGTGCATGACGTTGGCCATCCGCCGTTTGGGCATGCGGGCGAACGCACTTTGAACGAGCTGATGCATGAGCACGGCGACCAGTTTGATCACAACCTGCACGCGCTGCGCACGGTGGAGCAGTTTGAGCAGCGCTATGCTGATTTTTCCGGGCTGAACCTGACGTTCGAGGTGCGCGAAGGAATCATTAAACACTCGCGCGATTACGACAGCAAAGAATTTCTGCAACTTGCGGAGTACCTGCTTGATCAGCGGGCGCCGCTGGAAGCGCAGTTGATCGACTTAACCGATGAGATCGCATACTCGACGGCGGACATGGATGACGCCGTGGAGGCGAAGATCCTCACGCGCGAGCAGGTGCGAAAGAGCGTGCCAATTTTTTCGCGCCTATACAGCGAGGTGGAGCACAGGTATCCGGCGGCGAGCGAAAAGCTGAAATTTTATGAGACGCTCAAGCGCGTGCTGGACCGGCTGGTAAGCGACTTGATCACCAATAGCCGGGAGTTGATCCGCGAGGCGGGAGTGCAGTCTGTGGCTGAGGTGCGCGAGTTTCCGCGGCGGCTGTTTGCTTTTAGCCCGGAGGCGAACCAGGAGCGCCAGCAGATCAGAGAGTTTCTCTACCAGAACGTGTATTTCAGCGCAGTGCTGCAGCCGGACAAAAAGCAGGCAGAGCAAGTGATCGCGGAGCTGTTTGGATTTTTTATGAAGATGCCGAGCGCGCTGCCATTGAGTTATCAGGAGAAGATACGGCATGAGCCGCTGCACAGGGTCGTCTGCGATTACGTGGCAGGCATGACGGACAATTTTATTCTGGAGCAGCACAGACGGTTTTTTCCGGGGAGGAAGAGGGTTGGAGTGTGAGAGGGATTGCCAAAGATCGCCGGCAGTCCTGTCTTGACGAGTTGATAGAGACAATTAGCTAAACAATCTTCTCAACCACCCGATGAAATTCTCGCATAGGGCTCCTTCACTGCTCAATATCCGTGCAGTGATGGCAAGCCCTAAAGGAGTTCCGGGCTCGTCTTGCCAAGCCAGAAATGTGTGGAGTGTGGCTTTGCTTAGATGCACGTCTTTAAAGGTCGTTACACCTGCTTCCTTCGCATTTCGAATAGCATCGCCAGCAACTTTGACGTGATCTGGATTAATGGTTCGAAGAAGGAAATCTTCAAGCATGCCCGTCATCTGATTATCCGGCATTAACCAAATGCCAACTCTCGGATGAGACTGGCGGTCAATTACAGTTCCACTGTGCTCTGGTTTTGCTGGCACAGCGTACCCATATTTAGTCAGTTTAGTCTGTACTTGCCGCCATCTGTCGTCGATTGCGGCTGTATCAGCATCGAGGAGGACTCCAACGACGGTCGGTCGTTCTGATTCTGGAGCGGGAATCAAGGCATTTAAGCGCTTTATAACTCCATCTTCTCCGTTACATTGAAAAATACCAAACTGGTCTAGCATTCCATGATGTTCCTGCAGCGCTCTGACAACCCTACAATCCTTCTTTCCTTCAACCAAAAGAACTTTTGAGGATTTTGCTTGGCAGATATCGTCACCGTTCACCGAACTTCCACCTCGGATTGGATAGCATCAGAGAGAGTCTCGCAGTCATATGATCTAACAAAGGGGGCGGAACGACCGTTCTTTTCTATTCGATAAAATGTACCGGCAAACTCGTCGGTCTTCCAGACAGAATGAAAGGCGCGCACACAGTCTTGACTGTGTGTCGTCGCAAATACACGGACATTCAACTGTTTTGCAAGGAAAAAAACTAGCCGCCAAACTTCTGGTTGAACGGCCCAATGAAGACCATTCTCAAATTCGTCAACTAATAGGATTCCATCTTTGGAATTTACGAGAGAGAGCGCAATTTCTAGCAGCCTCGTCATACCATCGCCTAAAGTTTTTAGAGGCAACCTCTCGGTGGAATTCCTTAGCCGAACGATTGGGATTCTCTTGCCACGTATTCTTGACGGTTCTCCAACAAACGCAATACCCACAAGATTTGGTGTTATCAATTGAAGACAATCTGTGACTGCAGCTTCGAGATCTGTCAAGTGAACTTTGTCCCACAATAAGGCAAGTTTTTGATCCACTATATTGTGCGCAGGTACTGATTGCACGGTACACTTCGGTTCTCTCGATGTCCTAGCGGAAACAGACCTTCTAAAATCTCGCGGTTCATCCCGAATGAGGCCCAACTGCCAAGCGCTCTCGTCTTGACGCGCTTCTAGCACATAACGGACATTGACGAGATCCTTTTTTATTAAATCAGAAGCATCCAACGGAACTCTGCGATATACATCTTGTTCCTGTACGAGTTGGTACGCAGTCGTTCTAATTGTCAGCTTGGATCCATCAATCGGTCCAATCTCTATTCCATCGTCCCCAATTTCGGGAAGGTGATGACCCCGAAACATCGAGCGCAACGGATTTTCCACAAGTTCACCCGAAGTATTTTGTTCTTCAAGTTCCGATTCCCAGTAACCGTCTCTCGCTTGTACAATCTCATTAAGAATCTCGAAGTTAGCATTTGTTGCCCAAATCTGAATTGCCTCAAGAAGGGCGCTCTTGCCGGAATTGTTTTTTCCGACAAAAAGGTTTATGGCAGACAAGCGTTCCAGTCGAAAGCGCTCGAATAATCGATAATTATTTATCGATAACGATTGAAGCATTCCTTTATCCTCACAGCATTATCTGCCGACGCATGGTGAGATCATTGTACTTCGACATATTCAAAAAAATACACTATTTCGAGGCGTACCGGCCACGTCAACGCTAACGCGGAACCGTTCCACGCAATCCTTTACGCGCAGTGATCTGAGTAATCCTGTTGAACGCACTCCTGCAGCTTAGCAAAGCGGTAAACTAAAAGGATGCCGGAAGTCGCGACCAACTCTCTTTCACACGCCTCCTCATCTTACCTGCGTTCAGCGATGCACCAGCCGATCCACTGGCATGAGTGGGGGTCGGAGGCCTTTGAAACCGCGAAGCGTGAAAACAAGCCCATTCTGCTGGACATTGGCGCGGTGTGGTGCCACTGGTGCCATGTGATGGACCGCGAGTCGTATGAAGATCCGGAGGTTGCGGCGATTGTGAACCAGCATTTTGTGGCGATCAAGGTGGACCGCGACGAGCGTCCTGACGTGGACAGCCGTTATCAAACGGCGGTGCAGGCGATCAGCGGGCAGGGTGGATGGCCGCTCACGGCGTTTCTCACTCCGGAAGGAAAGCCGTTCTATGCAGGAACGTATTTTCCCCCGCAGGATTATCACGGGCGTCCGAGCTTCCGGCGCGTGCTGCTGACGCTGGCGCAGGCGTACAAGGAGCGTCACGGCGAGGTGATGGAGTCTGCGGAAAGCGTGATGGATGCGATCAGCCGGGCGGAGGGCTTCGCCGGCAAGTCAGGCTCGCTGCGGCCAGAGATGATCGAAAGCATGGTGGAAGCGGCGGTGAAGATGTTTGATGCCGAGCATGGCGGCTTTGGATCGGCTCCGAAGTTTCCTCATCCCAGCGCGATGGACCTGCTGATGCAGAGGTCTGCCCATTCACGCGCAAAAACGGCTCGCGAATGGGGGCCCGGGCAGTTGCAGAACATCGTAAGTACTACGCTTGAGAAGATGGCGGGCGGTGGGGTCTATGACCAATTGGCGGGCGGATTTCACCGGTACTCAGTGGATGAGCACTGGATTGTGCCGCACTTTGAAAAAATGTCGTATGACAACTCCGAGCTGCTGAAGAACTACGTTCATGGATACCAGCTCACCGGGAATGATTTTTTTGCATTTGTGGCGCGGGACATTATCCGCTGGATGGATGCGTGGCTGACGGACCAGCAGCACAGCGGATTCTATGCTTCACAGGATGCGGACATCTCTCTGGAAGATGACGGTGATTATTTCACCTGGACGCTGGACGAGGCTGAGACGGCGCTAAGCCCGGATGAATTGCACGTCGCGATGTTGCACTACGACATTGGCGAGGTGGGCGAGATGCACCATAATCCGGCGAAGAACGTGCTGTATGTGCGAGCCAGCGTGGAGGAGATTGCAGAGCGAGTCAGCAAAAGTGCGCAAGAGGTGCATGCGCTGCTGGATTCAGCAAAGAAGAAGATGTACGCCGAGCGGCTGAAACGTCCGACACCGTTTGTGGACAAGACTGTTTATGTAGGCTGGAATGCGCTGTGCATCTCGGCTTATTTGCAAGCAGCGCGCGTGCTGAAGCTTGATGAGACGCGGCGGTTTGCACTGCGGTCGCTGGACAGGATTTTGTCACAGGCATGGAATGAGAAAACAGGCTTGCAGCGAGTGATTGCCTACGCTGATTCACAAGCCGCAAAGCGCAACGTGCCGGGAGTGCTGGAAGACTATGCGTTTACGGTGATTGCCGCTCTTGATGCTTATGAAGCTACGGCGGACCTGAGCTATTTTCATTTTGCCGAAAAAATTGTTGAAGCGATGATCGCGCGCTTCCACGATCCGCATGAGGGCGGATTTTTTGATATGGCGAGCGGCCCGGAAGTAGGCGATGGTCTGGTGCTGGGTGCGTTGGCAGCACGACGGAAACCGTTCCAGGATTCTCCGACACCGGCGGGCAATCCTGCGGCGGCGATCGGGTTGTTGCGGCTGCATGCGTACACGAATGATCAGCACTTCCGTGAGCTGGCGGAAGGAACGCTGAAGGCGTTTGCGGGAATTGCATCGCATTACGGATTGTTTGCAGCGACCTATGGGATTGCGCTGGATATGTATTTGCATCCGCATACGCAGGTGGTGGTGACAGGGCATGATGAAAAAGCGGAGCAGCTTGAGGAGGCGGCGTTGAAACCGCTGTCATTGAACAAAGCTGTGATTCACTTCAGGCATGAAAGGCTGGTGCCGCAAATGTTGCCGCCTGCGCTGGCAGAGACAATTCCGAATCTCCCGGCGGTCAAAGAAGGCAAGACAGTGGCAGTGGTGTGCAGCGGGTTTAGTTGCCAGCCGCCGGTGGAAGAGCCGGAGGAGTTGGAAGAGGCTCTGCGGACAGTTTGATGTTGTGCCGCCCCTAAAGGGGCTCTTGTTTCTTATTACAGCTACCCCGGGCTTCCGCCCGGGGCTACCATTATTTCGCGCCTGCGGCGCTTGATTGTGCAAGCTCTGGATTCTTCGCGTAGGCAGCGTTAGGTCACCCGTTATATTCCGCGCCTTCGGCGCTCGATTCTTGAAGCCTTTGAATTTCTCACGCAACTTGCAACGAGACGTAGCAATGCTACGTCTCTACGTTAGGACTATGACGTCCCTGTAAGCCGCCGGAGTACCATCGCTCATGATTTTTACTGATACGCTTCCAGGACGCCAGCTGCGCGGTTGAGCGCGTCAGTGAGTACCTGAAGCTGATCTGTGACGAGCTGAATGTTCTTTGAGTCAATGGCTTCATTCACTCCAGGGATAACGACGGCAGCATAGCCGGTGTATTGTCCGGGAGCATAGATTGTGTGCTTGAACCAGGGACGATTCGGCAGGCCTTCTTTGGAGAGAAGAGCGCGCTCGGTTGCGATTAATGTCTGATTGAGCTTTGTGGCGTCTGCCGGAGGATTTTTCTGGATGGCAAGCACGCGAGCACCGGCGTTCATGAAGCGTTTGGCAGCATCGGATGCTTTGGTGAAATCGGGTGCACTGGCGCCGAGCATCACGCGGGCTTTCTCGCGCGAGTTGTCAATGTAAGAGCCGATCTCCTTCCCGTAAGCCTCGTAGTTGTAAGGCAGGACATCAGCCGCGGACATGTGTAGCGCCTCAATGCCGAAGACACGCGCCATCTCCTGTTCGTAAACGAATGTGGGATCGCCGAATTTTTTGAACCAGTTGAAATTGTCAAAGGCCGAGTGATAGACGCCATACGAACCGCTGGAAGTCATGTCAGTTGACGGAATGCCGAGGTGCTGGATGAAGACGCTGTAGTCAGAGCCGCTGCCGAGGTCGCCGACAGGAACATCATTGTCAGTGCGGGCGTTGGGTGCGCGGCGGCCGTTGTCAGGACGGCGGTCGGATTGCTTGAGGCGATCTTCCTTCCAGACGTCATAAAGCATGCCGCCCTTGGGGCTGGGCACAACTTTGGTGGCGTCGCGAACGAAGCCTTTCAGGCTGGGAACAGCGGAGGCTCCGAAATTGGAGCCGGAAACAGCGACATCAAGATTGAAATAAGAGACGGCATGAGCCAGGTCTTTCTCATGCTCCTCACCCCACTCTGTACTGCCAATCAATCCTTCTTCCTCTGCATCCCAGCTTCCGAAGACAATCGTCCGCTCCGGTTTCCAGCCATGTTTGAGCAATTCAGCGAGGCCATGCACCGTCTCAAGCATGGCTGCTGTGCCGCTGTTTGGGTCCACCGCGCCATACACCCACGCATCGCGATGATTCCCCAGCACCACCCACTCATCCGGAAATTTCGTCCCGGGAATTTTCCCGATCACATCCCAGATCGTCCAGTAGCGGTAATCCTGCTTCAAGTGCATCTTCACGCGCACCGGTCCCGGCCCAACGTGATACGCAAACGGCAGCGCGCCCTGCCAGTCACGCGGCGACTCCGGCCCACGCAGGTTCTGCAGAATGGGACGTGCATCACCGTATGAGAGCGGCGTTGTGGGGATCTTCGGCATGTCCACAGCCTTCTCCGGCGGCACGCGCTGCGACTCCGGCAGCGACGTCACGCTCGCCACTCCCGGCGTGGTTGGGTCTCCCGGATATTTGAACATGTACTGAATGGAGCCGCGCTGCACGCCGCTCTCCGGACGCCACGGTCCCTGGGGATACACATCGCCCTTGAAGTAGCCATCGTCAATCGGGTCAGAATAGATGATCACCCCTGCAGCGCCGTGCTCTTCCGCCACAAAACTTTTTACACCGCGAAAATTATCGCCATAGCGGACGATCACAATCTTTCCGCGGACATCAACCTTCATCTCTTCCAGCTTTTTGAAGTCCTCCGGGCGGCCATAATTCGCGTACACCACCTCCGCCTCAACATCGCCTGAAGGCGACGAGCCATTAAACGCCTGCAGCACCCTGGGATTGTCCGCCAGCGGATCGCCCTCCACATGCTCCGGCGTGGGGCCATTCATCTTCACGCCCGCGGGCGCGGTCACCGTCACGCTGACCTCCGCCGGCCGATTCATCCAGACTGAGTACTTCACCATCTCCGTCTCAAGCCCAGCCACCTGAAACTGCTTCAGCACGTAGTCCGCGGTGGCCTTGTCCTCCGGAGAGCCCGCAACGTGCGGCTGCGCCGTCAGTATCTTCAAATGCTGCTCCGCGCGCGCCGGACTGGGCACCGCCAGAAATTGCTGGTCGATTTGATACTGCTTGCTGAAGTCGCGAAAGCCGAATATCGATGGCGGGCCTTGCTGTGAACTCGTCTGCGTTGTGGCGGCAGAATCGCCCTGCTGTGGCTGCGACGAACCGCTATTTTGCTGGGCAAAGCTGGTAAGAATAAGGGCGGATACAACGATGACAAGTTTGGCGTGTTTCAAAATTTCTCTCCCAAAATATGAGTTCGTCATCCCAACCCCGTCAACCGAGCGCGCGTTCGCACAAGCGCGACCGGGGTCCCCGCTCCGCGCCGCTTTTGTATGGAGCGCGGTGGGAGTAGGGGCAAGGACTTTGTGCTTAACCAGCGAAAAACATGTCCGTGCGAACAGTGAAACCAAAAAGCTTACACTATTGAGTGCCACTTAATGAACCTGAAGCAGAAATGAATGGCGGCCCCGCCGCGGACGCACTCGGCGAAACAGCCGCCTCTGATCTCGCCGCCGACCCAACGCTCCCACGCGCGGACGCTGCTGACGGCCTTGCGCATGGCGCCGTTACTGACGCGGCTGAAACAACGTTCGTTGAAATTCCGCAGCTCACCCGCGCGCTCCGCCATCGCGATTTCCGCCTCTTCTGGACCGGCAACTTCCTCTCCAACATCGGCACCTGGATGCAGAACGTCGCCCAGGGCTGGCTCGTGCTCAAGCTCACTAATTCGGCTTTCTGGCTGGGCTTGGTTGGCTTCGCGTCGTCATTTCCCATTTTGCTTTTTGCGCTTATCGGCGGCGTCATTGCTGACCACGTCAACAAGCGTAAGCTGCTCATGGTCACTCAGTCCGCCATGATGCTCTTCGCCTTTGCCATGGCCGCGCTCACCTGGCTCCACGTGATTAACGTGCACGCCATCGTCTTTCTCGCGCTAGGCACAGGCATCGCCATGTCACTCAACACGCCCAGCTACCAGGCGCTGGTGCCGCAACTGCTGCCGCGAGAAGACCTCACTAACGGCATCGCGCTCAACTCGGCGCAGTTCAATATGTCGCGCGTCATTGGGCCCACGCTCGGCGGATTCGCCATGGCGCTGGTTGGTGAAGGCGGCAACTTTTTCCTCAACGGCCTGAGCTTCCTGGCTGTAATCGTTGCGCTCACGCGGATCAACTATCACGATCCCGCCGTGCCGAGCCAAGGCCGCGGCTTGAGTCCAAGCGACGACACCAGCTTTGCTCCGGGCGACGCTCATGTCACGGCCCCGGGCGAGGGCGGCGGCTTTACTTCGGGCAACGCCGGGGTCGCCGCGCCGCGTGTCGCCGGCATCTGGGAAAAGATGAAAGAGGGCTTCGCCTACGTCTCGCGCGATCAGCAGATGTCGTCGCTCATTATTCTTGTCGCGATCGGCAGCCTGCTCGCCATTCCGTATCTCACCTTCGTGCCGTACTTCGCGCGCGACGTCCTCCACACCGGGGAGCCCGGCCTCGGCCTGCTCATGGCCTGCTCCGGCGCGGGCGCGTTTCTTGGGGCCATCACCATCGCCTGGGCCAGCCACCTGCGCCGCCGCGGTTTGTTCGTCGTCCGCAGCTCCATCGGCTTTTTTGCGGCGATTATCGCCTTCACCTTCTCGCGCAACTTTTATCTCTCAGGATTTCTGCTCATGGCCGCCGGCTACTGCATGATCATCACCGCCGCCACCATCAATTCCCTGCTCCAGCACCTCGCCGCCGACCACATGCGCGGCCGCGTGATGAGCATCTACTCGACGGCGTTCCTCGGCCTCCCGCCCATCGGCTGCCTCGTCGCCGGATCGTTGTCTCACGTCTGGTCCGCGCCTCACGTCATCGCCGGCATGTGCTCGCTGGCATGGGGCGGAACCATGGCGGTGTATGTAAATAAGGAGGGGTTGAGGGAGTTGGATTAGTATTCCTTGATCCTTGAGGGGCAGCCGTCCAGCCCGTATTTAGCCCACGAAGATAACCCCAATTAGATCTCTATTTCCTTTTCGCCGGAGATGGAGTAGATTAGCTTGCCTTCACAAATGAAAGTTTTTGGAATGCAAGTCGACTGGAACTATTTGTATCTATTCCTTTCTTTCTTGGTGGGCGTACTTTCTGGCCTGCAAGCGGTTTATTCTCGCTATCCTACTGATTCACTTTCAGCCGCAAAAACACTACCTGGGTGCTCTTATCTATTTACTCGAGGTGCGCTCCCAGCTGTGATTTTTGCTGTGCTCTATCACCTAGGAACGATTCAAACCGGCCTTTTCGGATACGCTCTGGGAATAGGAGTGGCATGGGAGGGTATACTTCGTTCACAGTTCCTGATTAAGCAATCGCCAAAACAAGGAGGTGGGATCGACGAACTTATCAAAGGCCCCTTGGATCTTCTGCGCTGGTATCAAGACCTGTTTCTGCTCTCGATCGATACCAAAAAAGCGCGTACATCTCTGACATTTGTGAAACAACAAATGCCGCAAGGAGATTTCAAGACCTTATGCACGAAGGTGCGCGACAATGCGGCCGTGTTTCAAACACCGATTGCAGGATTGGAAGAAGGAATCACTAAGCTCATCGCAGAATTTGACGGTGATACATCCGACGCGACCACGAAGAATGAGAGATATCGCCTCAAACTGGGCTATGTTGTACTCCTGAAAGCTGGAAAGGAAAATTTTAAAACTCTGTTCTCTTAACCTGCTGCGCGGATTCCCTGTTCGCGAATTGCAACGATCTCGTCGAGAGTTCCTTGATCTTCGACCTTGATAAGATTTTCCTTTTCCAACTCAGCCACGATTGTCTTTACTTCGTTGTCTGGGATGTCTACGATCGACATGATTTCGACAAGAGGCATAGCCTTGTTTTGCGCCAGCAAATCCAAAACAATTTTGGCTTTATCGCGTACCATCTTAACTCCGGTCTCGGCCAAAGCGTCCTCCGTACAATTTTCGTCTCGCACATTCACATTGTATGCCAGTTCAGCCGATTGGAGAACAAAAAAACTAGCCCAACATATCTGCGCGTACAGTAGGCACCTTGCCTGATTTCAATAACTTGGGAGCGGTTAACGCCCGAGTGAAATTAGATGCCACTGCTCACAATCCCGTTGGCCCGGCCTTACGGGTCGAAACGTCTGCCACGCTTTTCGGCCCAATTAGGTACACCAAGGGAGCAACCCGACTTGAGGCGGAGTCGGAACGATCCCAGGATATGCCATGCTGATTTCAGGGAGTTCTCACGAACAGACCCTCTCGAAAGCGGTGGGTGCCCCATCCTTGCGGAGAGCTGGCATTTGTTTTTGCAGCTTCGACGCAAGGGTGGGATTCGATGCCCGCGGTCAGCCATCATTCAAAATCCGCAGCTTTCTCTGGCAGGCGAATCTCGCTGTAACGCATTCTGTCCAGGTTTCCGGCAGCCTCAATCACACCGGAGTTAGCGAGATGCTTGATGCGGGTCGAATAAAACACGTCTGGAATGCCCGGAAATTCACGATGGAGGTCAGTCATCGTCCGGCCAATGACGTAAGCCACCTTACGCCATTTCTCTGACGTGTGCGACAACAGGCACTCGTCGATGCGCTGAAGTTGAGCAGCAGTCAGCAAACGCGCCCTCGCCTCCTGCTCCGGAGTCAACCGGTCGGCCGGTTCACGATCATCTGGCTCTGACATTCAATGCTCCTCATTTTCCAAAATATAGCACTGCGATTTCTTCCTAACATTGTCCGCAATTCCTCCGCTTCCTCGGCGTTTCAAAGGTTTTCTCCGTGTTTCCGTGCCTCCGTGGTAGGTTTTGCTTTTCCGATCACGCGCGATCACCGGTCCCCCTATCACCCGATGATTTTGCCCAGCTCAATCACCTCAATCTCCTCCGGGCACCCCGGCCAATTGTGCACCCAACACACGATGATGTCGCACACCTTTCCCTCGTGCTGGTGCTCCAGGTAATTCCGGCTGTACAGCTCAAATTCAATCCACACCCGCTGCCACTTGCCCGGAGCCACCTCGCGCAGCGCCTCGCAGTCGGGAAACGCCGTCTGCACCCGCTCCACTGAAAAGCCCAGCCGCTCCGCCAGCGCGCCAAACAACACCATCACGCCGCCCTCGGTCGTCGGCGCGTTGCGCAGCACCGGCATCTTGAGCGGCATCCCGTAGATCGGACGCCCCGGCAGCATCTTCCGCCGCGGCTGCGCCTCATCATGCGGCACGCGCTCGCTCACCGTCGGCTTCATCTTCCGCCGGCCCTCCGCCGTGGTCTTCCCCTCCCACTGCCGCACGATTTCCAGTACGTCCGTCCACGCGCCCTCCCGCTTGCGCTCCCGCACTATCTCGTGGAACCTCTCTCCCACCCGCGACCACGCGCCGCACCGGTTCAGGAAACTGTTCGCGCCGTAGTTGCCCGCCCGCTTGTACTCCATGTAGCTTGGCGGACGTCCCATCTTCCGCACCATGTGCGCCCAATCCTCAAGCAGCGTCAGCGTGTCCAGCCGGTGCCCCACGCCCCGCGCCGCCACGCCCGCCTGCCGCAGCGCCTCGGCCAGATTCTCAAACTGCAGCTTGATCTGCGTCTTGGTGATCTTCGTCATCCGCCAGATCTCCGTGTACGTGGGCGTGCGCCCCAGCTTCTTCGCGCATTTCTTGATACGGGCCAGAACGTCCTGCTTCGTCATGCTCTTCTCCATGTGAATTACCATTCGCGCGTCATTGCACACGTATGGGCAGAAATAAAAAAAGCCACCCCGTGGGTGGCTCTAAACGTTTGTGGAGCGCAGACGCCCTCGCCTGCGAAGTCAGAACTCGTTGGGTTCTAAATTGTCACTTTTGGCAATTTCGGCGATTTTGGCAATGCAGGTACACACTTTCTCCCCGCACTCGAAAGCAACAAAAAACCCGAACGTTCGGGAATCCTGCCTGCTGCCTTCTATTAACCGCACTGGCGAGCACACAAAGGATGTGGCGGACCAGAGCAAGATGCGTGCCGTTTTTATTACTTGCGCTTAGTTGCAAGTGGGCGCCGCTACCCCGTATTGCTGCCTTACTATAAGCGAAAATAGAACGAAAGTCAAGAGTTAATCTGCTTTCAAATTCAACATCGCTGGAGCCACTTGCGATACCATTCACCTCTATGAAAGAGAAAGCCAAGCCTGCTAACGCCGCGCCGCCAAAACCAACTCCTCTTCCACGCGCGGGAAGCGCATCGCCAAAAAAGGTCCGGCGAAGGCTACGGCGGCAAAAAAGAAAGCCACGACGTTCTCGACAGTCGCCGACTACCTGGCCCGCGTGCCGGAGCCGGCGCGCAGCGCGCTGAACCAGATTCGCGCGGCCATCCGGTCAGTGGCGCCGCCGGAAGCGACCGAGGTGATCAGCTACAGCATTCCTGCCTTCAGGCATAAGAAAATACTGGTGTGGTACGCGGCGTTTGCCCACCACTGCAGCCTCTTCCCCACCGCGGCAGTGCTTGAGCAGTTCAAAGACGACCTGACGGGCTACACGGTTTCCAAAGGCACCGTGCAATTTCCGCTGGACAAGCCCATGCCGCTGGAGTTGGTCAAGAAGTTGACGCAGGCGCGGGTGGAGAATGAAGGCAAGTAGCGGCTTGTTCACAGTCACCAATAGAGGATGCATCACCTTTCAGTAAGTGTGCATTTCATTGCAGCGTGCATAGTGATCGCCGGAAAAATATAGTTTTCACGTGCAGGTTAAAGAATTTAATTCACGCTTAATCATCCCCTAAGCTCCAGGGCGCAACCTGAGCGCGTATCGACGGGTGGATGCTCCGGGGCGTCTAGAGGAAGTTGTGTTTTCTTCCAGCAGTGCCCCTTTGCAGCCACAAACTTTTTTTGACCAGGCATGTTGAGCTGGCAGATTGCAACGGCGCTGATCGTAACTGTAGGTGTGTAAGAACTGTATTCCGGCCCCCGCTCTCAAGTTCTCTGGTTCTTATCCGCTAATCAGCAGGTCGCAGCAACTTTCACCGACTGCATTTTTCTGGTCAGTAGGAGCGCCCTCTCATGTTTTCGCAGAGCAAACTAAAGAAGCTGGTCGTGCTCTTCCTCTCTATCTGCGCGATCACACTATTCAGCGTCAGCTACCTCTCTGCTAAAGGCGGGGGTGGACGTGGCGGCAATGGTGAAGCAAACAATAACGGTCTTGGCAACAACCAGACCGCCGGCAACCAGAAAGGCAAAGGTGGCAATGGCGGTGGCAATGGCGGTGGCGGGAACGGCGCCGATAACGGCAGTGGTGGTAATGGTGGTAGCGGCAAAGGCGGTACTGGCAAAGGAGGCAACGCTGGAGGAAACGGCGGCGCAAACTCTGGTGGCGGTAGCGGCAAAGGAGGAAACGGCGGCGCTAAAGGCGGCCACGGCGGTGATGATGCCGGCGAGCGCGGCCTGGCTTCGCTGAAGACCATCACAGTTCCCGGCCCGACGGCGTCCGAACTTGCGAACGTCGTAAAGGACAAGAACGCGGCGATCGCCCTGGGCAAAGCTTTCTTCTGGGAGATGCAGTTTGGCAGCGATGGCAAAACCGCTTGCGCTACCTGCCACTTCAACGCCGGTGCTGACAGCCGCACCAACAACCAGGCCGATCCTGGTCTGCGTCGCGTTGACGGCAACGGCAACCCAGCTGCTGACTCAACCACGTTCCATGCGGGCTTCGGACCCAATCACGCTCTGGCGCTCAGCGACTTCCCTCTCCACACCTCCACCCGCGACAACAACAACATCGTGGGTTCACAGGGTGTGTTCCGTTTCAACTTTAATGATGTCGTGCTCGGCCAGGCTGCTGAAGATGAGACCAGTGTCGCCGATCCAGTCTGGAGCATCTCTGACGGCAACGGCGGCTCCGTGAACGTGCGCCGCTCCACGCCGCGCAACGCGCCTCCAGTGATCAACGCGGTATTCAACTACCGCAATTTCTGGGACGGACGCGCGCAGAACACTTTCAACGGCGTGAATCCTTTTGGCGCGGGCGATCCTAACGCACATCTCTTGCAGACCGATCCTAACAATCCCAACGCGACTATCGACGTCACGCTGCGGCTCTCCAACTCTTCGCTGGCTTCGCAGGCCGTCGGACCTCCGGGCAGCGACGTGGAAATGTCCGCCGCGGGCCGTCCGTTTGTGAAGATGGGCAAAAAGATGCTCACACTCACTCCGCTGGCTCTGCAGCAGGTCGCCGCTGATGACAGCGTGCTTGGCGCGCTCAGCGCCGCGCCTAACAACGGCCTGACCTCCAACTATGTCTCCATGATCAAAGCTGCGTTCCAGGATAAGTGGTGGAACTCCGCCGCAGTCGTGGACGCCAGCAGCACCTTCCTGCACACCGGCACGCCGCAGAACACCAACGAGTACTCGCAAATGGAATACAACTTCTCCATGTTCTGGGGAGTTGCTATCCAGATGTACGAGTCCACGCTGGTCTCAGACAATTCACGCTTTGACCAGTTCATGGAAGGCAATCGCCAGGCTCTCACCAGCCTGGAACAGTTCGGCATGGACCGTTTCCGCGGCAAGGGACACTGCACCAGCTGCCACAACGGCGCTGAACTGACCGATGCCACGGTGTCGAACGTTCTCCAGCACACTGGCGCGGTCGTTGAGCAGTTGCCCGGTGGTGCATGGCACGATCTCGGCTTCCATAACATCGGCGTGCGCCCCACCAATGACGATATGGGCATCGCCGCCTCTGATCCCTCTGGCCTGGCTTCGCTATCCGTGGCGCAGCTTGCCTCCATGGGACAGGTCAGCGGCACTCCCGTTCCGGCCGGCGCTGCGGTTTCAGTTCGCGGCGCGGTCAAAACTCCCAGCCTGCGCAACATTGAGCTGACCGCTCCGTACTTCCTCAACGGCGGCCAGGCCACGATTGAACAGGTGGTTGACTTTTACAGCCACCGCGGGGACTTCCCCTCGGCAGACATGGACCCCAACCTGGAACGCGCGAGTTTCAGCTCCTTTGACAAGCTGGCCGTCGTCGCCTTCCTTCGCTCTTTAACGGATGAACGAGTTCGCAATCAAAGCGCGCCCTTCGATCACCCGTCACTTACCATCCCGAACGGCGCAGTGGTCACGAACGGCGTGCTGACGGAGCAAACCATCATTATCCCGGCCACTGGCGCGGGCGGTGGAGCGCCAATGGCCAGGTTCTGTGAGTCGTTAGTGGGAGGCTCCAGTCAGGCCTGCAACTAAAGGCATGAACATGAAACACCTGAAAGCCCTTGCAGAGGCCGCAAAACAAGGCGGCCTCTCTTTTTTTGCTCTTCCTCTGGATGGTCCAGCTCTTTATGAGTCAGCAAAGGTGGATCTTATGATTCGTGGACTCAGGGAGGGGAGCACGGAGAATTAGTAAGCCCGATTCTAGGCTTTTTGGGAGGAGGGTCGCTCTTTGCGCATGCTCAATCTATCGCAGCTTCCTCGGCCAGTTAATTGCGAAGCGGGACACAGTACTTTTCGCAATACAATCACGATTTTTTGAAGAAAAATACGAAGAAAAACGTCGCACCTGAAGCAGCAAACAAACTCCCGAAAAACATCAGATCAGGATTGCCGCTGAATACCAGCCCAAGTCCAAGGATGATGCAGAAGAACGCCAGAAAAGCTGCAAGAACAACTTTCACGGTATTTGCCGTTGAGTTTTTGTCCGCCAAATCTCCTCCCAAAGTGAGTGCTGTATTTTAATGCCCTCCGATGAGGACATGCGGCGGGAATATTCAACTGTTCCGCCGAAATAAATCCGCTTATCACTCACCACAATCCAGCTCTCCTCAGGCAAACCGCTGGCCTGAATTGCGGATCATACCTCCTGACTCTTCAAGAGATTGCAATTTGCGCTGAATGCTTGAAGCCTCTTGAAGCACCTGGGAGCTCTGTTGTGAAAGCTTATTATCGCAGTACCCTTGCACTCATCGCCTTCGTCACAGCACTAACGGCTGTTGCTGCAGCCCAACAGACACTTGAGCCCGATCAGCTTCCGCCCAGCACCTCTGCCTCTGAGCATGGCCGGTCTCTGCGGCTTCCCGGGCGCATGCTCCTGCCCAACGGCGCTGCCCCGGCCACAGCGGCAGCCTCTGCTGCGGCGACTGTCGGCGTGAACACCGTCGTCACCTTCGGTGGCAGCTTCACCGCCCTGAGCGGAACCACGCGCCAGACATTTCACTTCACCATGATCGGGCAGAACCCCGCGCTGGGTGTCACAACCACGGTGAATGCGCCCATCATTCCCGTTTCAGTTGACCTGCGCAATGCTGACGGGTCGCCGCGCTTCGTCAACGGCCATCGCTTGTTCTCTGACGTTACGCCGTTCATCGCGCAGTTGGTGGCATCGCCGCTCTTTCAGAACGCCACATACTCCAGCAGCAACCGTCCAACACAGGTTCAGGATGCCATACAGCGCGCCGAGTTCTTCCACAGTGCCAGCGCCAATTGGCACACGTTGCTCCATCCCATTGTGCGCAGGACACGCGTGATGGTCCTGCGGGCGGGAAGCTATACGTTCACCTTAAAGTCTGACGGCAGCTGCTGCGCCCACATCGAAGTGGATGCCAACACGTTCTTAAGCAAGCTGCTGCCCACCACAGCCAGTGACACCTCAACCGTTGGCGGCGCGGCGCTTCATGCCGGCGACTTCGGCCCTCATGACGTCACTACCTTCTTTTTCCCCAACACATTTCTGTTCAACTCCACCAGGACGTTTTTCTTTGTTGGGTTGCACACATTTATTTCCTTTCCGCCAACCGTTCAGAACGGCAACAAGGAACAGCGCTTTGTGGTGAACTACTCGAGCTGGGTCAGCCCCATGGCCTTCTTCAATGACGCGTTTCAGGACATCACCGCAGTGAGCCATGAACTGGCGGAGAGCGTGAATGATCCTTTCCTCGCCAACTTCTCGCCGTGGTGGAAGGCCCCCAATGGGCAGTGTGATGACATCATCGAGACCGGTGACGTGCTGGAAGACCTTGCCAATTCAACCTTTCCAGTCAGGATCGGTGGCAGGACCTACCACCCGCAGAATGAGGCGCTGCTCGAATGGTTCGAATTCCAGAAGCCCTCGCGCGCGCTGCACGGGGACTATAGCTATCCCGATGAGAGGCTGCTGACCTCCCTCTCAGCCCCGCAAAGGCCCGGCTGCCAGTAAGGGCCGATGCTCACTTGCTGGGGAAAGAGCGGCCTTTTAGGCCGCGCAAAGCGTCCCAAAAAGAAGCGGCCACGCCGTTTAGCGCAGCCGCTTTTTGCACACCCCCGAACGTGGCTGCTTACGGAGGGAGTTCCGTTTCTCCGAGCAGCCGTGTTCGAGGTACCCACCTAGGAGAACATCCCTCGATTCATAGATCGCAAAAACAAAAATTTCTTGCGTAAAATCTTTTTTTGGATAATCTGCTGCTCTGCATAGAACGATTAAGCCAGAGGTGCCTTATGCTTCACTCTGCCAGGATCATGCCCTTCGTCCCTATCACTGATTCAAAGCGTTCCCGCGCGTTTTATGAAGAAGCGCTCGGGCTTCGCTTCGTCAGTGACGATCACTTTGCCCTGGTCATGGACTTCAATGGGACCACAATCCGGCTGGCCAAAGTCGGCAAATTCACCCCCGCAGGATTCACCGTGCTGGGCTGGCAGGTCCCCGCAATCGAGCATGCCGTTGCTGATCTGGAAAAAAAGAGCGTGCGCTTTGAGAAATTTTCTGGCCTGCCGCAGGACGACCACGGCATCTGGACAGCTCCCGGCGGCGACAAAGTGGCTTGGTTCAAAGACCCCGATGGAAATATTCTTTCGCTTTCACAGCATATTTAAAGTTTGTTCAGACTTGCGATTGGCTTATCCTGCAACGGGTAGAGCAGGGCTTCACATCTGTACTGTCCAGAAGGCTGAGGGTTGCGGGGTGGAGCAGGGCTTTAGCCCTGCGGTAAAATTCGCCGAGCTACGCCGCTGTCGCTCCGCATGCCGAAAGCACTCGAGCATAGATCTCAGCATACTCATCCGCCATTCGTGGATTGCTGAAATTTTCCTGCGCGTATGCAACACACTTTTCACTCCGAATCTCTGCAGCTCGCCGGCACGCCTCCACCGCCTCTTCAAAGCTCTCCACCACAAACCCGGTCACCCCATCCTTCACCACCTCTGGAAGCGCTCCGCGTCCAAAAGCGATCACGGGCGTTCCTGAAGCCGCAGCTTCCATCGCTACCAGAGAACTTGTCTCATCCACCTGGCTGGTAATCAGGAGCGCCTGCGCTTCCCGCAGCAGCTTCAGCTTCTGCTGCATGGAAGGTGAAGAAGTAAACACTGCGTCCGCCATACGCCGGAGCCTGGGAGCAACTTCCCTCTCGAAATATTGCTGGTGATAAGAAAACGGATATACCTGCCCGGCAATCGTGATCGGCATGCCTGCGCGCTCCGCGATATCAAGCGCCAGATGCGGAGCTTTCTCCTCGCAGATGCGCCCCAGCCACAGAAGCCCTCGCCGACGCAGCAGGTCGCCCTCTGTTTCCGCATGAGCATCCGCTTTAAACCGGTCCAGCGGAATTCCATTCGGCACAATTCCCAGCAAGTTCTGTAGATCACCAAAGCTACGGGCTTGCGAATGAGACACACAGTTAAAGCTCACGTTCGCGGGAACGTTTTCAAAGCTCTGCGGCGCATAGAAGCTGCGCGGCAAGTGCAGAGTCGCCAATACAGGAGCATCTACCTCAGCCGCGCGCATCCAGAAACTTCCGGACATATCATGTATCAGATCAAAGCCCCGCCCCTGCTTAGTACGCTGGCGAACAAACTCAACAATCCGCTCCTGATGCTCGTGATTGCGCCGCTCAAAATCATCCACAGCCGCGCAAGGTTCACCAGTCGAGAAAAGCTCCCCGGCAACCGACGATCCCGCCGAAGCCGCCACAGTCGTCTCAACTCCCCGCCGGAGCATCTCGCGCTCCAGCGTCCAGAGCACCTGCTCTGCGCCGCCGGCCGATGCGTCACTCACCGTGAGCAGAGGATAAGCAATATAGAGGATGCGAGTCATTCTGAGTTGGTAATTTAGTAATTTGGTAAGTTGGTAAATTGAAAAAATCAAATACTGTTATTGGGTTTAAATTACCCGCTTGCCAAATTACCAACTTGCCAAATCCTAAGATGCGGTTTGCTGCCGCCATGCTCCCCGTTTATACTCCGCACTTGCCCATGGATCAGCTACGCTCTGAAATTGAACGGCTCTATGCCGGCGGCCCAGTGCCGCCACACGCAACAGCCCAGGCTCGCGAAGTCTTCCAGCAATTCCGTGATGCCCTTACCCAGGGTCGCATTCGCGCCGCCGAAAAAAGCGGCAGCCAATGGCGCACCAATGCCTGGGTAAAGCAAGGCATCCTGCTGGGCTTCCGTCTGGGCGAGTTGGAAGAGATGAGCGCCCAGGCGCTCTCCTTCGTGGACAAAGACACCTTTCCCGCCCGCCACTTCAGCGTGCCCGACCGCGTGCGCGTCGTCCCCGGCGGCTCTTCCGTACGTCAGGGCGCTTACGTTGCTCCCGGCGTAATCTGCATGCCGCCCATGTATATCAACGTTGGCGCTTACGTGGACGAAGGCACGCTCGTGGACTCTCACGCTCTGGTAGGCTCCTGCGCGCAAGTCGGCAAGCGCGTGCATCTGAGCGCAGCAGCCCAGGTCGGCGGCGTGCTTGAGCCGGTGAATGCTTCGCCCGTCATCATTGAGGATGACGTTCTGGTCGGCGGCAATTGCGGCATTTATGAAGGCACGCAGGTCCGCGCCGGAGCGGTGCTTGGTGCAGGCGTAATCTTGACTCGCGCCACTCCGGTCTATGATATTGTGCGCGAACAGGTGTATCGCTCCTCTGCGGACGCGCCGTTGGTGATCCCGGAAAATGCAGTCGTAGTGCCGGGTTCGCGCGCGATCAGCAAAGGCAAGGCCGCTGAATGGGGCCTGGCGCTTTATACGCCGGTGATCGTCAAATATCGAGACGAGAAGACGCAGAGCTCGATTGAGCTGGAAGACCTGTTGAGATAACCGATGAACCGCAGCCAATCTCAAAAACTATTTCTGATTGCTTTTCTTCTGCTCGCCGGGATCGCCGCCATCCTCTGGACCGTGGCCTACTACGCCCATGCGGCGGTTCATCCTTATTTTGCGATAGCAATTCGCTGGGCCGCAATTCTTGCCTTCTGCGGCTACGCCTTCGCCCGCCGCTCTCTCACTCCCTGGATCCTAGCCGGCATGCTCGTCGGCATGGAACTTGGTCACGACCTCGGCAAGTCCGCTGCGAACCTGCAAATCCTCAGCACTATTTTCCTCAAGCTCATCAAGACCATCATCGCGCCGTTGATCTTCAGTACGCTTGTCGTGGGCATCGCCGGGCACTCCAATCTCAAGCAGGTCGGACGCATGGGCATCAAGGCGCTGCTCTATTTTGAAATCGTCACTACTATCGCTCTGTTTATCGGCCTTGGCGCCATCAATTTCACGCAGGCAGGTGTCGGCTTGCCGCAATCGGTAGCGGCCACTGCCGCTCCCGTCTCAGTACCGCCGCAAAAGTGGACTGACATCATCCTGCACATTTTCCCGGAAAATATCGCGCGCTCGATTGCTGAAGGCCAGGTCCTGCAGATTGTAGTCTTCAGCATCATCTTCGGAATCGCGCTCGCGCAGATCCGCGAAGAGAAGCGCCGGCCCATGCTCGCCTTCTGTGAAAGCCTTTCTGAGACGATGTTCAAATTCACCAACATCGTCATGCTGTTTGCTCCCATCGGCGTCATGGGAGCCATGGCGTACACCATCGGTACCATGGGCTTCGGCGTCATGAGCAACTTAATCAAGCTGCTGCTCACGCTGTATGCCGCTCTTATCGTCTTTCTGGTCGCGGTGCTGCTGCCTATCGCGCTCATCGCGCGCCTGCCGATCAAGCGGCTCATTCAAGCCGTCGCAGAGCCGGTTTCAATCGCATTTGCCACTGCAAGCTCTGAATCCGCTCTTCCTCGCGCCATGGAATCCATGGAAGCCTTCGGCGTTCCGCGACAGATCGTCGCCTTTGTTCTGCCCACCGGTTACAGCTTCAATCTAGATGGCAGCACGCTTTATCTCTCGCTGGCCTCTATCTTCGTAGCCCAGGCCACTGGCGTGCATCTGACGTTTGGCCAGCAGCTGATCATGTGTTTCACCCTGATGCTCACCAGTAAAGGCGTGGCCGGGGTCCCTCGCGCCGTTCTTGTCATTCTGCTGGGCACACTCGACTCCTTCCATCTCCAGGTCTGGCCCGTGGTGCTGATCTTAGGCATTGATCAGTTCATGGATATGGCTCGTACCGCCACCAACGTGCTCGGGAACTGCCTGGCGGCAGCAGTCATCGCGCGCTGGGAAGGTGAGTTGGGCACCGAAGCTCCTTCGCCGACAGTGGTGGACGCAGTAGCGCGATAACACAGTCCATACCTTTCGATTTTGCGACTGGCCCGCGAGGCCTCGTGGCCGCCGAGCGGGCCGGCACAGGAGCATCTTACAGCTAAAAGACAAGAAAAACGTAAGCGGTGTGGAGCGCAGCGACACGAAGCATCAGAGGGTAAGAGGCGAGGCTGACTTACGCGCCGAGCCACCTGCTACAGGAGCATAGTCAAACAAAAGGCAACGAAGACACGTAAGCGGTGTGGAGCGCAGCGACACGAAGCATCAGAGGGTAAGAGGCGAGGC
>CAZISB010000001.1:399416-807257 GCA_964541925.1 uncultured Acidobacteriaceae bacterium
TGACTTACGCGCCGAGCCACCTGCTACAGGAGCATAGTCAAACAAGAGGCAACGAAGACACGTAAGCGGGCTGGAGCGCAGCGACAGCTGAAATGATAGCATCATTTGTTAAGCATGCCCTCACAAAAACTCCATCTTGTGCCTCTCGGCGGGCTGGGCGAGTTCGGAATGAACTGCATGGCCATCCGCTGGGGAGACGAAATCATCGTGATCGACGCTGGCCTCATGTTCCCTGAATCCGAGCTGCTTGGCGTAGATATCGTCGTCCCAGACATCACTTACCTCACGCAGAACCGCGATAAAGTCCGCGGCATCGTGCTGACACACGGCCATGAAGACCACATCGGCGCTTTGCCCTGGGTTCTGTCTGAGCTTCGCGTACCAGTCTTCGGGACAGAGTTCACGCTGGCGCTGGTTGAAAACAAGCTTGAAGAGCATGAACTGCTCGACGAAGCCGACCTGCGTGAGATCCGCGCCGGCACGCGCTTCAACTTGGGGCCATTCACCATCAATCCCATTCAGGTGACGCACAGCCTGGTGGATTGCGTTGCGCTGGCGATCCACACCCCGCTCGGCGTCATTATTCATACCGGCGATTTCAAGGTTGATCCCACGCCAACCGATAACCGGCTCTTTGACCTCCATACCTTTGCTGAATACGGCAAGGAGGGCAACGTCCTGGCGCTGCTGCAGGACTCCACCAATGCCGAGCGCCACGGCTACACGCCCAGCGAGCGCGCAGTGCGCGGCAAGTTTGACGAGATCTTTGCCCGCGCCGAACGCCGTCTCTTCATCTCTTGCTTCTCGTCTTCCATCCACCGCATCAAGCTCGCAATAGATATGGCTCAGGAGTACCGGCGTAAGGTCGCACTGGTGGGCCGCTCCATGACTGAGGCGGCGGAGATCGCGCTAGACCTTGGCTACATTGATGTGCCCGAAGGAATGCTGATCCATCCCGGGCAGATCAAAGACTTTTCGCCGCAGCAAGTCTGCGTGCTCATCAGCGGCACCCAGGGTGAGCCCATGTCGGCGCTCTCCCGCGCCGCCGTTGATAATCACAAGCACGCGCGCATAGAACGCGGAGACACCGTTGTGCTCTCCTCGCGCATCATCCCGGGAAATGAAAAAACTATCTACCGGATGATTGATCACCTCTTCCGCCGCGAAGCCGACGTAATTTACGAAGATGGCTCCAATCCTCCGGTCCACGTGAGCGGGCATGCCAGCCAGGAAGAGCAAAAGCTGATCATGAACCTGGTGAAGCCGAAGTATTTCATTCCCATTCACGGCGAGTACCGCCAGATGCGCATTCACGCGGATATGGCGCGGGGAATGCACGGCGCCGTTGGCCAGGTGCTGATGCTTGAAAGCGGCGACGTGCTGGAGTTCGACGAGCTCGGCGCGCGCAAGATTGACAAAGTCACGGTGGGGCGCATCTGCATTGACTCCGGTTCGCGCACGGACGTAGTAGAAGACCTGGTGATTAAAGACCGCAGGCACCTGAGCGAGGACGGTTTTGTGCTCCCGATTATCGCCATCAACAAGCTGAAAGGAACGGTGGAGTCGATTCCCGAAATCGTAATGCGCGGCTTTGCCGCCGGATCTGAAGACGGCTTTGTTCAGGAAGCCCGGCGCATTGTGGCCGCCACGCTCGACAACTCGACCCCTGAAGAAAAAGCCGACTATGGCGTAATCAAGGAAAAGATCCGGGCTGATCTGAAGCGGTTTATCGTAAAAACCACCTCACGCCGGCCTCTGATCATGCCGGTCATTTTGGAGATCTAGTGACCAGGTTCACGCGCAAACAAAAGATTTTTATCTTCATGTTTGTGGTGATCGCGTCATTTGGCCTTATCGGCGCAGTCCTGCTGCACCCGATAGGGCCGCACCTGCGCGCCGCTTCCCTGTTGTTGCGCTTCTCTGATCCTAAGGCCGCTGGCATTGCCGCCAGCTTCGCTGATCATCCTTTTAAAGAAGAAGACGGCTCTGCTCAAACTCCGCACGGGGCGCTGCGCTACCGGCTCTACGTGCCTCAGGACGTCAAAAATCCCGGCGCGGTGGTGCTTCTGCATGGCGTGCACCATCTTGGCATTGAAGATCCGCGCATGTGGAACCTGGCGCGCTCTCTTGCTGGAGCAGGCGTACTGGTGATGACCCCTGAGCTGCAAGACCTGGCGGACTACCGCGTGACCGCCCGAACAATAGATGTGATTGGTGATTCAGCCGTGGTGTTGAGCACGCGCATGAATCATACTGTCGGCGTGATTGGCCTGAGCTTTGCCGGAGGCCTCTCTTTGCTGGCTGCGGCCAAGCCTGAATACTCTTCCCGGATCGGCTTTGTATTCGCCATCGGAGCACATGATGATATGGGCCGCGTTGCCCGCTTCTTTGCGTCCAACGTAATCGCCCGGCCGGATGGAACGGAAACGCCGCTGGCGGCTCACGAATATGGCGTGCTGGTGCTGGCCTACTCGCATCTGGAAGATTTCTTTTCCCCAAAGGACGTGCCGGTTGCGCGCGAAGCATTGCGGCAGTGGCTCTGGGAGCAGCCGCAGGCAATGCAGACAGCGGCTGCGCTCAGCCCACCTGGCGAACATGAATTAGACCAGCTGCTGCACCATCGGGAGCTCCTGCGTGACGCTCTGCTCAAGGAGATCACATTGCATCAGGGAGAGATGGATGCGGTTTCCCCGCACGACCACATGTCCACATTGCACGTTCCGGTTTATCTGCTGCATGGCGCCGGTGACACGGTGATCCCCGCCTCAGAAACACTCTGGCTGGCCAAAGACGTTCCGCCGCAGGATGTAAGAGAGACTCTGGTCAGTGAGGCGCTCGTCCATGTGGATATGGGAGACAAGGTGAAGTGGCACGAGCAGTGGCAGCTCGTCGATTTCATGGCCCAGGTACTGGACGCCACGGAGAACTTGTCCCCGCTACAAAAGAACTGATCCCGCCGCCATTTTCATCCTGTGGGCCTGCTGCCACACGCGTGGGCACTGCACCACGCCCGGACCGGCAAGAACTGTTCGTCATTCCTTCTAAGTGGTTGAATTCCTGCGGTATAGTTCGGCGGCCTTTACTGGCCTTTTCCGTGCACTCCACCCCGGCGTCACTCGGGTGATGGAGGAACTTATGAAATACATCGCGGTCCCCTGGTTTAAGGACAATAAAGTTTGCATTCCGTTTGCAATCGCTCTTCTGATCATCATTACCATCCTCACCGGCTCCGGTTTTGGACAACAGGAATATGACAAGCCATCGCAGGTGGGCGAAGGATCGTTGCTCTTTCGCAGCCCAGTCTCCGGGCGTTTCGAATCGGTGCCGCTGGTCCACACGGATGTCGCTATTGATGTGCGTGGGCTGGTAGCCGCCTCAACTGTGACGCAGCAGTATGTGAACAGCAGTGCTGACCCAATCGAGGCGGTGTACATCTTTCCGCTGCCGCATGACGCAGCCGTCTATGACATGGAGATCAAAATAGGCGACAGAGTCATCCGCAGCATCATTCGTGAGCGCGAAGAGGCAAAGCGGACCTATGAAGCAGCCAAGGCGCAAGGCAAGCGTGCAGCCTTGCTGGAAGAAGAACGGCCGAACATTTTTACGGCATCGGTGGCGAACATTATGCCAGGTGACAACATTGATGTGCGCCTGCGCTACGTTGAACCGCTGCGCTGGGAAGAAGGCAAGGTGCGGCTGGTGTTTCCCATGGTGGTCGGGCCGCGCTATATTCCGGGCACACAAGCTGTGGATCACAGCGGGACCGGATGGGTGGCAGACACAAATGCAGTCCCGGATGCATCACGCATTACCCCGCTCCTTAGAAATCCCGACACCCGCTCCGGCCATGACATTTCAGTCGCCGTAGATCTTGATCCCAGCTTCGATGCAGGATCAATCAGCTGCATCTCTCATTCCATCATTGTGCAGGGACTGGCAGACGGCCGTCATCACGTTGAGCTGGCTTCAGGAAGCACGATCCCCAATAAAGATTTTGTGCTGGAAATACAACAGGCAGAAAGAACGCAAGCTAAGACTGCCCTCTTCCTTTCGCCCGACAGTGGGTCGGGTGAAACGCATTTCATGCTGGCTGCTTTTCCGCCTACAGTACCCGCTGGTGAACGCACGCCGGTAGAGATGCTTTACATGATTGACGTTTCCGGATCTATGGAGGGGACATCCATTGAGCAGGCACGGCTGGCGCTGCTGCAAGGTTTGGCGCGACTAAAGCCCACAGACCGTTTTGGCATTCTTGCCTTCAGCAGCGGATTTCAGGAGTTTTCGCCGGGGCCACTGGCCGCAACGCCGGAGAATCTTTCCGCAGCGCGCCGCTACGTGCAGCATCTGCAAGCCGGCGGAGGCACAGAGATGCTGCCAGCACTCAAGCATCTCATGGCCAAGCCGCAAATTCCGGGATATCTCCGGCACATCGTTTTGCTGACGGATGGAGACCTGGGAAATGAAGAAGAGATCTTCACGTCACTGCGCCATGAACTCGGGAATGCGCGCTTGTACACAATAGCAATTGGCAGTGAACCCAATCTCTTCCTGGCCACCAAGATGGCCCAGTTTGGTCGCGGCACCTTTACCCACATCGCCAACAACAACGAAGTTGGAGAGAAGATGACGCGGCTGTTTGAGAACATAGAAAGCCCGGTGCTCACAGATGTTCAGTTGACGTTTACTGGCGTTGAGGTAGCTGATCTTTACCCTGAGCGTACTCCGGATCTTTTCTTGCACCAGCCGCTGCTCGTCTTCGGCCGCATCACCAAAGGGCATTCCGGCACCATGCATCTGACCGCACGCGCAGGCAATCAGCCGTATGAAGCTGCTATCAGCTTCGACTCACTCAAGGCACGTTTCCATCCCGGAATCACCACTCTGTGGGCGCGTCAGCGGGTTGAGGAGCTGATGGACAAGTGGCGCGAATCAGACGAGAAACAGCGAAACGATCTCCGTGCCGGCATCATCGCGCACAGTATTCGTTACCACATCGTAACTCGCTTTACCTCGCTGGTCGCCCTGGAAGAGGTGGTGGTGAATCCCGGAGGCGCTTCCCGCACCGCGCCGGTTCCAACTGAGCTTCCTGAGGGCTGGAAAATGGAGAAGGTGGTCGGCGCACCAGCTACGGGAACAGCAGATGCATTCCTTGAAATGCTGGGCCTCACGCTGCTGTTGGCCGGAACTGTGTTGTATTGGTTGACGCACAGACGCAGTGCAGGAGCGCTCTCATGAAAACGCTCAGGGCTCTTTCTGCGCTGGTCCTGATTGCAGGAGTGCTCCTGACAGGGCGTGCGGTATATATGCGTGCAAAGGCTGAACTGGCAGGCGTCCTGATCCGCCGGGCATGGGAACAGAGCCTGCGGACAGGCACACACAGCGCACCCTGGCCGTGGGCAGATACATATCCCATCGCCCGGCTGCGAATCCCACGCCTGGATTATGACGAAATAGTCCTGGAAGGAGCGACGCCGCGCACGCTGGCCTTTGGTCCAGCCCGCATGTTTACCGGCGTCGCTCCCGGCGAACCAGGAAATCTTTTGCTGGCAGGACACCGTACAAGCTGGTTCAAAAGGCTTGAGGCCATTCAGGATGGGGATTCACTCGAGCTGAGTTGGTATGACGCGCGGCTCCATCAATTACGGAAGCGAAGTTACACGGTAAACATGCTCCAGGTTGTCGAACCACAGGATACTTCCCTGCTGGCGCCTACATCAGAGGACGCTCTGACGCTGATCACCTGCTATCCCTTCGGCAGCAGTCCCCGCTCGCCGCAGCGATATGTTGTTCGGGCGATGCCTACCGGACCGAGCAGTGCTGCTGCCTTGTTATGAACGAAACATCGCATTCACTTCTTTCGGATTCACCGCGCCCTCGGCGAAGTTGAATGTCCCATGTTCCTTCATCTCGCGGGCGCCACGAAGAAATGCTCCCATCGCAGTGCGGGCCAGCGCACTGCCAACGCTGATCCGCTTCACTCCCATCTTTGAAAGCTCAGCCAGATTGAATTTTCCTCCACGCGACCCCATCAACACGTTTGCCGGCCGGTCCACTGAACTCACCACCGCGGTGATCTCTTCCTGTGTGCTCAGGCCGGGAGCATAGAGCACGTCCGCGCCTGCTTCCTGAAAAGCTTGCAATCGCGCGATGGTGTCCTTGAGATCCGGCCGGCCATGCAGAAAATTCTCGGCACGGGCCGTCAATGTAAAGGTGAAAGGCAGAGAGCGCGCTGCTTCCACCGCAGCCCGCACACGCTCCGCTGCAAACTTCAGCTCATAAATCGGGCTCTCCGGCTTGCCGGTTGAATCCTCAATCGAGCCGCCCACAACTCCCGCTGCGGCCGCCAGCCGGATCGTCTCAGCCGCTGTCTCCGGCGCGTCGCCAAAACCATTTTCCAGATCGGCGCTCACTGGCAGGTCTGTAGCCGATGAGAGCGCGGAAATATGGGCCAACACATCCTTGCGGTCCACATCGTAATCCCGCTTGCCAATCGAAAATGCAAAGCCCATGCTGGTGGTTGCTAGGGCTTCAAAGCCCAGGTAAGCCAGTATGCGGGCGCTTCCAATGTCCCATGGGTTTGGAATGATGAATGCATGGTCACGCTCATGGAGCGAGCGGAAGAGCTTTCCTTTTTCTGATTGCGTAGGCATAGACGATCACCTGCGGTGGAGTGTAGATGAAGCGGCCACCCTTGCCAAGAGCGTGGCTCTCCAAATCAGTTCCCGCTCGTTTAAGATGGAGAGTTAATTTCTATGGTGACTCTTCAAGATATCCAGCAAGCCCGCACTCTGCTCCACAAAATTGCCGTTCGCACGCCGCTGGTGCTGTGCAAACTTCCTGACAACCGCCAGATCTTCGTCAAACCGGAAAACCTCCAGCCTATCGGCTCCTTCAAGCTGCGCGGCGCATACAACAAAATCTCGTCGCTCACGCCGGAAGAGCGCGCCCGAGGCGTGGTAGCCCATTCCAGCGGCAATCATGCACAGGGCGTAGCTTTTGCTGCGCGGGCGCTTGGAGTCAAAGCCACCATCGTAATGCCTGAAACAGCGCCCAAGGTAAAGCTGGAAGCCACCAAGGCCCTTGGAGCCGAGATTATTTTGGTCGGTCCAGCCAGCGAACAGCGCATCAAAAAAGCAGAAGAGCTGGAGAAAGAGCGTGGGCTGGTTCCTGTGCCGCCGTATAACGACGAGAAGATCATCGCCGGCCAGGGCACCATTGGGCTGGAAATTCTGGAGGATCTGGCCAATGTCGATCTCGTACTCGCGCCTGTGGGCGGAGGCGGGCTGATCAGCGGGATTGCAACCGCCATCAAAGAATCAAATCCCAAAGCCAGGGTCATCGGCGTAGAACCTGAGTTTGCCGCGGACGCCCAGGCAAGCCTGCGCTCCGGCAAGATACAATCTATCTCCGGTGAGAGCGCCTTGCGGACCATGGCGGACGGCCTGCGTTCACAGAGCATCGGCGAAATCACCTTTGAGCACATCAAAAAATATGTGGATGACATCGTCACGGTAACCGAAGAAGAAATACGCCGGGCGATGCGGCGGCTGCTGTTTTCCGCGAGAATTCTGGCCGAGCCAAGCGGCGCCGTGACCACTGCCGCAGCCATGTTCCATGCGGAAGAGCTGCCTTCAGGCAAAATAGTTGCTGTGGTGAGCGGCGGCAATACTGAGCCGCAGTTTTTTTCTGATATGGTGCTGGAAAAGCATGTAAGGTGATCATGGTGAAGCACTGGAAACAAGCCGGACTTGCCGTGGCTCTCGTGGTTCTTCTTACAGCAGCCTGCTCGGCTGTTGAGCACGGAACAGTCATCCGCGAAGCCACGCTCTACGTCCAATCCAACACAAACACGCAAAAGCTCGCGCAGGTGGAGCGCGGCCGCGATCTCACCATCCTGGAGCAGAGCAATGCGGAGGGCAAGCCGTGGGTCAAGGTCTCCATGCCCGCGGACCAGCAGGCGCAGGTCACGCGAGAGATCACCGGCTGGCTTCCCGCACAGGCGCTGGTCACCGCCTCCACGCCCAACGGCGACCAGATTGTTTTTGGCCAGGCTGTGGCCTCTGAGCATCAGGCGGAAGAGCGCGGCGGGCGCAAAGGCGCCGCCCAGGATGCCATGCGGCTTTATGCTCGCGTGCCGCAACTTTTTCCCGGATCGCAACTGGCAGCTGAAGCAATGTGGCGCTCAGCGGACATTCGCTGGCAGTTGGCCAAGACCGACTATCTGCGCTCCGGCGCGCAGCTGGAAGAGAAGTACCTGAATGAGGTGATTACAAAGTTTCCGCAATCCAAGCAGGCAGAGCTGGCGGCGTACGACCTGCTGGAGGCAAAGCTCTGCGCGGAGTGGCGTGGTATGGCCGAATGCCCGCAGAAAGAGTCGGCACTGTTTGAGCAGTATGCGCATGAGCATCCGCAATCGCCCAAAGCCGCAGAGGCGCTCTATAACGCAGCCTGGAGACAGGCGGCGCTGGTGGATATCTATCGAATCGAGAACAAAATGAGCGAGAGCGACGGCGCGCGCAATAAGGCCACAGCACTGGCCCAGCAGATCACAAATCAATATCCGCAGGGTGACTGGAAGCCGCGCGCGGCTGACCTGCTCTATAAACTGGAAAAGAAAATCCCCATGTATGGCCTGGCGGACTGAAACTATGTTCAAGCTGAAACCAATAACGCTGCTGTGGATGGCGATTGCGGCTGCCTCGCTTACGGCACAACAGAAGGAACAGGGCACCCTTATCAGTGAAGTGGATATGTACGTCTCGCCGGACGCCGCTTCCCAGAAGCTGGCCCGCGCCACTCGCGGGCGCAATGTAATCCTTGTAATGGACCGGACGAATATCGGCAGCAAATCATGGGCGCACGTACTGGTGGTGGTTGACGTTGACCTTGAGCGGCAGAGCGAACGCCAGATCTCAGGATGGGTTCCAGCGAATGTTCTGGTAACAACGGCCACTCCCAACGCCGACCAGATTATTTACGGCGAGGCCGTGGATTCAGAGAACCAGGCACAGCAGGCCGGTGGTCGCAGGCACGCCGACCAGGACGCGATGCGCCTTTTTTACCGCATTTATGAGTATTTTCCCAACTCGCCTTTGGCGGGTGAAGCGCTGTGGCGCGCCGGCGATATCCGCTGGCAGCGCGAAAAGTTTGATGCCCGTCTGCGTCCCTCGTCCCGTGAAGTGGATGCGAGCATGCGCGAAGGCATGGATGAGACGACGCTGAAGTTGGTGGAAAAGAAATTTCCGCATACCAAATGGGCCGACCTGGCTGCGTATAACCTCATCGACAACAAGCTTTGCGGCAGCTGGCGCGGCGAAATCAAGTGTCCGGAGAAAGAATCCGAGATGTATGAGAAATATGCGCGTGAGCATCCTCAGTCACCCCGGGCGGCGGAGGCGCTTTACAATGCCGCATGGCGGCAGGCGGCGCTGGTGGATATGTATAAAGCCGCGCATGAGAATGACAAGAGTGAAAAAGCTCGGAAAAAGAGTATTGAACTGGCCCAGGAAGTCGCCGCGCGCTCTGGAGATGGCGACTGGCGCCCGCAAGCTCTTGAACTGATTTATACGCTGCAACAGGGCATTCCCACGTACGACGTCGAAAACAAGAAACCCATCAGCTAACCTGGAGGAATATTGCACGATTATCTGCTTTCAACCTTCCTTGGAATTGTGGAAGGTCTCACCGAATTTCTGCCTGTAAGCTCCACGGCGCACCTGCGCATCACAGAAGCGCTGCTGGGTATCGATCTGGGAAACGGCTTCTGGAAGATGTACTCCATCATGATTCAGTTGGGCGCGATCCTCTGCCTGCCCATTTACTTTCGATCGCGCATTGCAAAGTTCCTGGGAACTTTCCCTCACGGTGAGCGCAATGACCGCACGGTATTTACTCATCCGCTCACGCTGGTGTTTATAGCTTTTGTCTTCACCGCGATTCCTTCCCTGCTGCTGACCAAAGTGATTGGCAAGCATCTTGAAAGCCTTACGGTAATGGGAGTTTCCCTGCTTGTGGGCGGCATTGTCATGTGGGTGGTTGATGCCCTCTTCGGCTCTCCTCGTCCTGGCAGCAGGCACATCACGGAGCGTACGGAAGATATGTCACTCTTTCAGGCAATCTGGATCGGAATTTGCCAGATCGCCTCAGCCGTGTTTCCCGGCACTTCGCGATCAATGTCCACCATTGCCGCCGGACAGGTCACCGGTATGTCCCGCAGCTCCGCGCTTGAATTTTCTTTCTTTCTCTCCATGCCGACCATGATCGCCGCAACAGGCTATGACCTGCTCAAAACCTTGCATCCCAGGCACGGCGAACCCCTGGGCCGCATGCCCGTGGACGGTCATGAATGGATCATCCTGGTGATTGGCTTTGTAGTCTCATTCATCGTCGCGCTGGCAGTAGTGGCCTGGTTCATGAACTGGGTGCGCAAACGCGGGTTTACACCGTTCGCAATTTATCGGATCGTAACTGGCATCGCAGTGCTCTGGTGGGTGATGAAAGGGCACGCATAACGGCCCAGGATCACAGTCCACACCCTGAGATGAAGAAATGCGGCTTCTCTAGTCTGAAAATGCGGCTCTTCAGCACATGAAGAGCACGCGAGCTTACGGCCGCTTGGCCGGCGCAGGTTCAGGCGCAAGAATTTCCGGCTCAAGGGTGCGGATCTGGCTGCGCGTCACAAAAAAGACCGCAGCTGTCCACGTGGGAAACAGATCAAGTCCCGGAACAAGCTCGGCAGCGAATGTTGGCAGGAAGGCCCAGTGCCAGCCAAGGACTCGCGAAAGAATTGCTGCCGTTGCCAGGTCCAGCACGGTATCGGCCGGCGAAATGCCGCCGGGAGCAAAGAGCGGCAGCCCGATGATCTGGATTGCGTCAGCAATAATCGCTACAAACCAGGCCTTGCGATGGTCAGCAGAATGTACGGTCTTCAAAAAATCAAAACGCAACATAAAAGTCCTTGCTAAAAGGATACACCCGTTTTCTATCCTGCCGTTGCGTTTTGTCTCACTGGCCTGCGTGATTCGATTTATAGGTCGGAAACGGAAGCGTGCACCTGCAGCAGTCTGGCTTCAGCGGCAATCTTCTCCAGCTTTGACCGCGTCTCCGGCTTCACCGGAACCATGGGCAGGCGCAGAACTTCTTCTATGCGTCCCATCATCGCCAAAACGCATTTTACCGGCATTGGATTCGATTCCAGGAAGTTGGCCTGCATCAGCTTCAGGTATTGGCGTTGCAGTTTACGGGCTTTGTTCCAGTCATTGCTCAGCGCAGCTGCGGTCAGCTCAGACATCTCGCGCGGAATCTCATTCGAGCAAACAGAGATAATTCCCACTCCGCCCAACGCGATCACCGGAAGCGTGACTGCGTCGTCGCCGGAGAAAACCAAAAAGCTTTCAGGAACGTGATTGAAGACTTCAGCAATCTGCCCAATGTTTCCGCTGGCCTCTTTCACAGCAATGATATTCGGGATCTTTGCCAGCCTGCCCAGCGTTGCCGGCTCAATGTTCGCCGCCGTGCGGCCCACCACGCTATAGAGCACAAGCGGCTTATCCACCGCTTCTGCAATAGCCTTGAAGTGCTGATACTGCCCTTCCTGCGTCGGTTTGTTGTAGTAAGGCGAAGCTGTAAGGATTGCGTCCACCCCTTTGCGCCGGTCCAGCTCGCGCGCCTTCTCCACCGCTTCAGCGGTGCAGTTTGAAGTGGCGCCAGCAACAATGGGCACTCGTCCGGCCGCAACCTCAATTGTGATATCAATTACGCGCAGCCATTCGTCTTTGGTGAGCGTCGGCGTCTCACCCGTGGTGCCGCAGGGAACCAGGAAGTGGATCCCGGAGGAAATCTGCCATTCGACCAGTTGACGCAGTGCTTTTTCGTCAATGCTCTGGTCTTGTTTGAAGGGTGTGATTAACGCAGTTCCGCAGCCTTGGAGGTTCATAGGAGTTCTAGGATAACAAAATCCTTAATCACAAAGGACACATGAAGGATACGAAAGAAGCTCGATCTTCGAGAACTCCTGCTTCGATTTTCAAAACAGTGAGCTGTTCAGATCAAGGCTCCTGCCCCAATATCCCTTTATGCCCGAGTTCCTCGAATCGAAAAAATTGACAAAATTTTATTTGTAACGAACTTGCGCTGTGCTCTGCTCAAGAGTAAGGTTTTACTTCTTAGCGGAATCCTGTGACCTGGGGTTCCTTTCCAGCCTCTCCGGATTCCGGACTTCATCCCCCTTCACCAACCGAAAGGAGAACTGCTTATGACCACACCGTCTGTTCCTCCCTATTTCGGATCATGGGAAGAGCTCGTTAGATTAATGATCAACAATCCATTCCTGGGTAGCGGATCACAGGCGCCGCATCCGTTGCTGGCGTATTTTCAGCAGCAGCGCTTGCCGCACAGCGGACCGCCCTATCCCGGACCTGTGGACATTGCCAATTTTATGCGCTCGGGCATCGCCTCCGAGCTGAATCCTCAGCCTTTGCCACCGCGCGCCATCACCTCGTTGTTGGTGTCCCAGATCGCGGTCCGCGATTTGACCTCAAAACTCAAAGAGCAGGGCTCGGAGATGACGGCCCGTCTGGACCAGGCCATCTCTGACGAAATTGATTTCGTATGCGGCAACGTGCCCCATCAGCCAATCCCAGGCCCCTCTCCTTTTGCATTAGCAGTTGCTGGAGAACTAAACCTGATTGGGAACGTCATGCAGGAAGGCACATTACGGACTGCCATAGTGCAAATGGCCAATCAGATTACCAACCGGGCGACGGCCCCAGTCGCGGCTAGGAAAGAAACCCGGATAGCCGCCTGAATCCAGTTTACTGACCACCTGTCGGGCTTCGCCGCGGCGAAGCCCGATTTGCTTGTTGCACGAGCCGGACTGCCGGCTCCTCTTTTCCGCAATTTTGAGCTGAGAGAGAGCAGATAATCAAAGAGTTCTCGATTGCTGTTCAATCTCGATTTCTTTGTGTTCCTGCGTGTCCTTTGTGGTTAAGTCCTACAGTTGCTCCACAATCTCCGGGAACTCGTAAAACCCCGTTTGCCCCTTGATCCACTCGGCAGCACGGACGGCGCCCTCAGCAAAGCCCAATCGCGACTTGGCGTCGTGCGTGAACAGGATCGTGTCATTCGCCGAGTCCAGCATCAACAAGTGCATGCCCACAGTCTCGCCTTCGCGCACGGAAGCGATCTCAACTTTCTCGCCCGATCCAGACTCCAGAATTTTCTGCAGCGTCACAGCGGTACCTGAAGGCTTGTCCTTTTTATGGACGTGATGCCGCTCCACAATGCTGCCGCGATAGTTATGTTTCAAGATCGGCGCCACCGCCTGCACAGCTTTGAAGAAGAAATTCATGCCAATGGAGAAATTCGATCCATAGAGCAAGGCGCCTTTGCGCTCACTCACTAGCTCGCGAACTTTCTCCAGGTGCTGATACCAGCCTGTTGTCCCCACCACCAGCGGTGTACCCGCTTCAACGCAGCGGATGATATTCGGAATCACCGCGTGAGGCGTGGTGAAATCAATAGCGGCGTCAATGTCCTTGAGAGTTGCCGGTGTCAGCGCGCGGCCATCCTGGTTTTCCTGGCTGCCCAGTGAGCGCACCTCATGCCCGCGCTCTCTGGCTACCTCTGCCACCAGAGCGCCCGTCTTGCCATGGCCAAGAACTAGAAGCCTCACGCAAATACCTCAGGATCAACTTCTGAAAAGAATGTTCGATGCAGCCGTGAGACTACATCAGGCACCGCGTCTTCATCAATCACAAAGCTGATGTTAATCTCGGACGCGCCCTGGGAAATCATGTGAATGTTGGCGTCAGGAATCGCGCTGAAAACCTTGGCGGCGATTCCCGGCATGCTCTTGATGTTCTCTCCCACCAGGCAGACAATAGCCTTGCGGCTCGAATACTTCACGTCAGCAAGCTTCGCCAGATCGGCGACAATGGCCGCAATGGATTCGTTGGAATCCACTGTGACTGAAACGCTGACTTCAGAGGTGGAAACCATGTCCACCGGGCAGCGATGCGCGGCAAAAACTTCAAAAATACTTTTCAAAAAGCCATGCGCCATGAGCATGCGCGTGGCCACCACATCCACCACGGTGATGCGCTTCTTGGCGGCAATCGCCTTGAAAGTGTTTTTGCTCTTGGGCGCTGTGGCGGTTATCCGTGTGCCTTCGCACTTTGGGTTGCGCGAATTCAGGATCAGCACTGGAATGTTCTTCTGGATGGCAGGCAGCAGCGTGGCCGGATGCAGCACCTTCGCGCCGAAGTAGGCCAGCTCCGCTGCTTCTTCAAAGCTGATTGTCCTGATCCGCCTGACATCAGGGCAGAGATTTGGATCGGTCGTCATCATGCCGTCCACGTCGGTCCATATCTCAATGCGCTCGGCATTGAGGCCCGCACCAACTATCGCTGCGCTGAAATCCGATCCGCCGCGCCCCAGCGTAGTGGAGATGCCTTCACGCGTGGAGCCAATAAATCCGCCCATCACCGGTACGCGACCGCGCTCCAGCAGCGGTTTAACAATTTCCTTCAGCCGTTCGTCTGTCTCCTCAAATTGCGGAACAGCCTTGCCGAAATTCGAGTCGGTTACGATGCACTTGCGGGAATCCACGTGAGTGGCTTCGATTTTCCGCTGAGAGAAAGCCGCTGCGGCGATCTTCGATGAGACGCGTTCGCCGAATCCGGCGATTGTGTCTGTGGTGCGCGGCGTCAACTCGCCGACTGCAACCACTCCGCGCAATAAATCTTCCAAGCCGTTGAAGTCGGCTTCCAGCTCGGGAGCAATCTGCTCAAAAGCGTGCGTGCCCAGCAGATCACAAGCAGTGTTGTAGTGCCGCTCGCGCGCGGCACGCGCAAGTTCCAGCGCCTTCTCACGATTGCCCGCCGCTGCCGCATTTGCCATGGCAAGAAGCTGGTCAGTGATCTTTGCCAGCGCGCTTACAATCACGACGGGGCGTTCTTGCGCGCGCTCTCTTACGATTGCCGCAACGCGATCAATGGCCTCAGCGTCCTGCACCGAAGTGCCGCCGAATTTCATGACGATCATCGGCGGGCCTCGAAAATGGAGTGAGACGACAAACGTGCCTTTGTCATCAGCGTTCGAGCCCCCACATGTTGATTATGTAGGTCCGAACATTGAACTGTACACCGGCTTTGCGAAGATCGAATTGCAAATCCCAGCAGAGCAGGCTAGCGTCATAGGCCTGCCCGGAAAAAGAGAGAGTTTTGGTGTGTTGCTTCGGATCGACTTTTTCACCGTCGTACCTAAATCCCGCGTTTGCAAATTCATTTCTGTAGTACTTTTCTCCGGAAATGCAATCTAGGTTCGCTACATCGAAGCGAGAGGCAGATATGTAACCGAACTTCGGTATACGCGTAATCTGAATATCGTCAGGTTTACCTCCGCCGGGCGGCCTTATGCCTTGCAGCTTTTCCTTGAGCTTCATTTCCGATCTATGCATCATGTATTTCGAAAAACCAGGCCGTATCAGAATCCAGAACGCAGTCACGAGTAAGAAAACACCGACAATGCTCAAAATCCCAATTCGCTGCTGCTTGCGTGCTTGCTGATTCAACCCAGATATCCTTGAGCTTTGAGCAATTCGCCGTTGAGTACGGCAGCTCCGGCGGCGCCACGAATCGTATTGTGCGAGAGCACTGTGAACTTCCAGTCGAAAATGTTGCACGGCCTCAGACGCCCAACTACAGCAGACATTCCACGTCCGCGATCGCGGTCCAGCCGCGGCTGCGGACGGTCCGGTGCGCTTTCATAGATTACCGGCTGCTCCGGCGCGGTTGGCAACTTCAACTTTTGAGGCAAGCAGCGGAACCCATTCCATGCATCAACGATCTCTTCCGCAGTCGCAGGCTTGCGCAGCTTGAGTGAGACTGATTCCGTATGTCCATCTTCCACGGCCACACGGTTGCAATGCGCGCTGAGCGTGAGATCAGCGGGAACGACGCTTGAGCCATTCAACGATCCCAGCAGCTTGCGGGATTCCGCCTCCATCTTGTCTTCCTCTTTGGCGATATACGGAATCACATTACCGAGAATATCCATGGACGGCACGCCGGGATATCCCGCGCCGCTAATGGCCTGCATGGTCGCGACAAAAACTTTATCAATGCCAAAACGGTGGTGCAGCGGCGCCAGTGCCATTACCAGCCCAATGGCGGAGCAGTTCGGGTTCGTTACCATGAACCCGCCATTCTTCTTGTACCACTTCTGTGTCTTGATGAGCGCAACGTGGTCGCCGTTCACCTCAGGGATCACCAGCGGCACGTCTTCCGCCATGCGAAACGCGCTTGAATTTGAAACCACAGCGCATCCTGCGTCTGCAAAGAGAGGTTCAATCTGCTGCGCAGCCGTTGCATCCAGCGCGGCAAAAACCAGTTTGGGCGTAGTGCTCTCTGGGGTCGAAGCGGAAACTTTCATGGCCGCGATCTTTGACGGAATTGGCGTAGCCAAGTTCCACTTCGCGGCTTCCGCGTAAGCCTTGCCTGCCGAGCGGTCTGATGCCGCCAGCCACGTAATTTCAAACCATGGGTGCTCGTCGAGCAACTGTATGAAACGCTGCCCTACCGTCCCGGTCGCGCCGAGAATACCAACTGGAATTTTTTGTTTCATGAGAGCCTAAATTCGATTTTAACATTCGGCACTCAGCAGCCAGCACTCAGCCACTTCTGCAATCCCGGAGCACAGCGAAGAATCCTTATCATTTCGAGAATATTGCGGAAAATCCGCGTTTATCCGTGTGCATCTGCGGTAGGCCTTTGTTCCCGATTCCGCGCGATCACGGCGATTGCGCGCGATTCCGGCGATAGTAGGGTTCCCTCGCTCTGCTCGGGATCGCAGAAGAAGCTATTTCCTCAACTCCCGCAGATCAATCCCCAGCTGCTGGCACTTCTTATAAAGATGGCTGCGCTCCAGCCCCAGCGCTTTTGCCGTGTTCGTAATGTTCTGGTTGTGCCGCTTGATTTCCTCCAGGATCATCTGCCGCTCGACCTGCTCTATCCGTTCAACCAGTGTGCCCGCGGTGGCACCTGCCATCGCAGCGCCCTCGCCCGTCATCTGCATCGGCAAGGCCGCCTGGACTGTCGCCGGAGTCACACGGTCATTCTCCGCAAACAGGAGCATTCGCTCCACCACATTGCGCAGCTCGCGAATATTTCCCGGCCATGAGTGCTTCTGCAAGGCTTGAATCGCCTCCGGATCAAAGCTGATCTCCTTCCAGCCATTCTGCTTCACGATCTGTCCGGCAAAGTGCTGGACCAGCGCCGGAATGTCTTCCGGCCGCTCACGCAGCGGCGGAAGAGTGACAGGAAAAACAAAAATGCGGTGGAACAAATCCTGCCTGAAGCTGCCCTGCTTCACCTGCTCTTCCAGCTTGCGATGGGTGGCCACCACGGCGCGCACGTTGACCCTAATCGGCTTGTCGCCGCCAATGCGCTCTACTTCACCCTGCTCCAGCACCCGCAGCAGCTTGGCCTGCATAGCCAGCGGCATGTCGCCGATCTCATCCAGGAACAACGTGCCATCGTTCGCCTGCTCAAATTTCCCGATGTGGCGCGACGCAGCGCCGGTGAATGATCCTTTCTCATGCCCAAACAGCTCTGACTCAATCAGCTCAGCCGGTACTGCGGCGCAATTGAGCGTCACATAAGGACCATCACGCCGGCTGCTCTTCTCGTGAATGGTTCGCGCAATCAGCTCCTTGCCCGTTCCGGTCTCACCCAGAATGCACACGCGAGTTTCGCTTGCGGCCACGCGCTCCACTTGCGCCAGCAGCTTGCGCATCTTTTCACCCGTAAAAATAATTCCTGATCCGCCCAGTTGCTGCCTGAGCTGCCGGTTTTCCTGCTTCAACCGCTCGATCTGCAATGCATTCTGCACCGTGAGAAGAAGCTTGTCTGTGGAGAGCGGCTTTTCCAGGAAATCCAGCGCACCCAGGCGCGTTGCTTTCACCGCCATCTCAATGTGCGCCTGCCCGGACATCATGACCACCGGAGTCGTCACTCCCGCAGCTTTGATCTGCTCCAGAAGCGTAAGCCCATCCATCTGCGGCATCACCACGTCGGAGAAGATCAGATCAAATTTCTCGTTCTTGATCATCTCCAGCGCTTTGACTGGATTGTCACAGACTGTGGCTTCATGTCCGGCAAGCCGGAAGGCTCGCGAAAGGGACGCCAGCGTATTGGCGTCGTCATCGATGATGAGAAGATGGGATTTCATGGGTATTTTTAGCTTCTAGCTGCTAGCTCCTAGCTAATGGTCCATAAAAAGCTAGCGGCTAGCAGCTAGTGGCTTGCTCAACTTGTCGTTGCTTTGGAACCTTCAATGCTATCTCCAGATTTTATAGTGCGTGTCCCGGAAAACACCGGCAACTCCACACGAAATGTCGTGCCCTGGTTCTTTCGGCTGCTGACTGTGATCCGTCCGTGATGGTCGCTGATTACCGATTGCGCAATTGCCAGCCCCAATCCGGTGCCATGCTGCTTCGTTGTGTAATACGGCGTAAAAAGCCGGTTGCACTCTTCCGGAGTAAGTCCCGCGCCAGTGTCTGAAAGCTCGAACACCGCAAACTTATCATTCATGCTGGTGTGAAAGGTCAGCTTGCCGCCTTTCGGCATGGCATCAATCGCATTCAGCACAAGGTTCTCCACCACGCGCCGCAACAGCACCGGATCGCCGCTCACAGGCGGAAGATCGTTCAATCGCAACTCCACCTGAATCTTGCCCGGCTCGCGATTGAGCTGCCCTTGAAAAAGTTGTGCCACACTCCGCACCATCTCATTCAGATCAACTGCCTGAATCTGTGGCGCAGGCATCTTCGAGAAGTCGCTGAAGCGGCCGATGATTGTCTTCAAATTTGCGATCTCAGCCAGCAGCGTGCTCGTGCTCTCGCGGAAGACTTCGTCAAACTCCTCTGGAGTGTTCTCCCGGGCGCGCAGCAGGTTCTCCACCGTGATTTGCAGCGGGAAGAGTGGATTTTTCAATTCATGCGCCAAACGCCGCGCCAGCTCGCGCCAGGCAGCTACGCGCTCGCTCTGCACCAGACGCTCACGCTGGCCAATCAGCTCTTCCGTCATCTGATTGAAAGCTGCCGCCAGCCTGCCAATCTCGTCTTTGCCGGAGGTCTCTACCCGAACATTCCAATTTCCCTGGCCGATCTCCGTGGCCGCCTCTGCCAGCGTTCTCAAGGGACGGCTTACCCGCGCCGTGATGATTCCGCTCACGATCACGCCAATAAATACCGCCACTCCAGCGATCACAAGGCTGATATCTCGTATGCGTTTCTCCAGCAGCAGCTCCTGATCGAGCGAGTTCCCGACGAGCAGCACTGCGGGCACGCGATCTGAATATCCAGGCAGAGGAATAGCGTGGAGAATTTCTTCCTGCATCATCGCTGGGCCACTCTGCACTGTTGCAGAGCCTTCATTCCGCTGGTCCAACGCTTTGCGGACCAGCGCTTGTACGCCTGGTGCGGAAATGTCTTCTTTCGCTGGCCCAATCAGCTCGCCGGGGCCTTGCTCCGGCGCGCTATAGAGAGAAAAGTGCAGCCCTTCAGGAGCCGAAAGCGCTTGCAGCACGGCATCCAGCTTGCGCCCGCCAACAAGATAAAAAATCTGATCATGAGCGCGCACAGAACGCAGGCAGAGCAATGCCAGCACTGATCCCTGAGCAGTTTCCACGTGCCGCAAAAATGCGCGGTCAGGGAGCGGCGCAGGCTTGTCCAGGAACCAGCGCTGCTTATAGCCAAAGCGGGCCGGCCAATGCGCCGAAGAAATAATGGTGCCATCAGGCGCAATCAGATCGAGAAAATCCAGCCGCTGTGCCGCGGCAGCTGATGCAGCCTCATTCACATGACCGGCGTATTCAGCGCCATTGGCAAGCTCTGATGCGGTACGCAGCATCTGGTCTGAGCCGGCAATCGTCTCCACCGCGCGCGTAATCCCTTCGCCTTCGTGATCAAACTCGCGCCGGAACTGGTTCACCAGCGTGGCCGTTCGGTCCTGCTCCACCTGCCGGAAAGCTTCATGCGCTCGTGTTTCAATGAGCCACGCCGCCGCGCCCACGCTGGCAGTGATGCTCACAGTCACAAGAAGGAGCAGCTTGGTCTTGAGTGACATGTCAGCGCGCTCCTTCCACCCATAGTTGATCAAGCTGCCAAGTTCCGTTCACCAGCTGCTGCCAGTTGTGAATGTTATTGTTCAACCATAACGCCTGGGGGAGATGTGCCACCGGAACAATGCGATGATCGGCCAGCAACTTCCGTTCAGCGTCGAGCAAGTCTTCAGGACGTGTGCTGCCGAGAATTGCCGGCACATCGGCAGCAAATCCCAGGTCGTCTGCCAATGCCGCCAGCGCAACAGATGGTTCAACCGACTGCAGCGGCGCTCGCAGCAGAACGGCATCTGCGTTCATGGATGACCGGGCTATCCTGCTATTCATATGTGATTCAGCATAGGGCTGCACTACGATGCCTGCTTCGCGCGCATCCACGGCAATCCGCTCAGCAACCAGCTTTGCGAGCGGATCAGCGGCGTCATAGGCCAGCATAATCGGCGTGATCACTACATAAGCGGCGGCGTCAGCACGCAGCTCCCGCGCATGTTGAAGATCGGTGTTGCCGGGAAAAAGGAATTCGTATCCCGTGAGCCACTGCGGCAAGAGTCCGGAAGCAGAGGCGCCTCGCCTTTGCAGCAAGACGTTGCTGATCGCCGCTCGATTCACTGCCAGTCCCAAAGCTTCTCGCACGCGCGAATCCACTGGCTTGCGGCCGGAGCGGGAGGCCGAATCACCCTGCAGGAAGACTAACGCTAATAAATCTGACGGGCGTGAGATGGCAACGTTCTGGCTGGTCTGCTCCAGCGGACGGAGCTGATCAAGACTGAGCTCTGCTGCCGCGTAAGGACCAAGCTGGCGATCAAGAAGCTGCTCGCGCAGGCTTGCGCCCATCTGGAATTCGATTGCGTCAGGAAAGGCGCGCCCGCCCCAGTAATCGTCATTCGCCATGAACTGCGCGCGCTCACCGGCTTGCCATTGGTTAAGCTTGTATGGGCCAGTTCCGATGAGAGCAACTGCGCCGCCCGCCTCAGCCGACCGTTTGACGATCGCGTATTTTGATAACGCCAGCAGCTCCGGCATGTGCTGCACCGGATAAGGCGCGTCAATGGCTACGGTTTGGCGATCCGGAGCTGAGTATCTCCAGGCCGGATTACTTTTAGTCAGACTTGCCGCGACATCCGCAGCCGTGAGTACAGAGCCGTCAGTAAAGTTTGCCAGGCACAGCCGGAACTGCCAGGATCGCTTCGACTGATCGGCCCGCCATGAAACAGCCAGCTTTGGAAGCACGCGGCCTTCCGCATCCAGTTCCGTCAGCGTCTCAAAGCTCAATGCGGCCAGCCGGTCGCGCGCTGCCGGATGATCGTCTTCGCCCTGTGGATCAATGGACATCACCCTGTCATGTAGCAAGACACGCACCGTTCCGCCGTAACGCGGACGCGAGCCGGCATACGCGCCGGCAGCAACCAGCAATACGCTACTGATTGCAAATAACTGTAAGAGTAAACGCTTCATACTTCCCAGTTGCGAGCGACTGCACTACTCCATTCACTATCTGGTTGTAATTCCCCGCCTGCCACAACGCCTCTACAGGACCAGAGAACTCTACTGCGGCGCTGACGGGCAGAGCTTCGCGGCCGGTGATCTCCATGGCCTGAACGCTGTCTGGCTGGACCATGTCTCTGGCAGAGCTGCTTAGAAGCTGCCATCCCGAGCCGCAAATGGAATGCACGGCAGCCACTGAGCTGCCCCAGCCGGTGTAAGTGGCCGCGGGCGAGCCAAGATCGTTCTGGAAGAGGCGCGTGCGCCCATCAGTTCCGGTAAAGAGCCACATGCGTTGGCTGCCGTTCTGCCAACTCGCGCCGGCAAAAAACGGTCCCACGGAGGCTCCGCCATTTTGTCCTGAGAGCAGTCCGGTAAAAAAGTTTCGTTGCGGGCTGAAGAATCCGATCAGGCCTTCCTCAATGGACCACGGATCATCACTCGCGCGGCAGTCAAGAGCAGGTGGTGAGATTGAGCCTGTGCAGCGCGTCCCCGGAAGAAAAGCTTCGATGTGCCCACCGCGCACCTGGAGCCGCCCACGCAAATCCCGCGGCCACTGCCGCTGATGCGGAATTCCCAGCGTCTGCCGCGGACGCCACTGGCCAGAATCGTTGGCGTAAATGGATACCTGGCCCGGCTCAAGGATCAGCAGGTTCTGGTTATCCTGAAAGAAATCCAGGATTGGTTCATCCTGCTGCCAGACCGTGATCTTGCGAAGAGTAAGCAATGGCGGAGGAGCATCGGCTGTTCGTTGTAGCCGCGCAATCTTCTTGATAACTACATGGCTGCTCGAACCCTGCTGCACGGTTGCGATCCACAGATTCGCCTGCCAGCTATCCGAAAATGAAATTTGAACCTGAACAGCCGCCTGCTCCGGCTTCACGATACGCACATTCGCGCTGCGGAAGGCCGTTAAAATAGCGTTCTGAGCTGCCTCTTGGCCATCCGAAGCAAGACCGGGAATGTTTTGGAAAGTCACCGCAACAGCAGAAGGAGAGCCGCTACGCACGAGAATCTGCTGTACAAAATCCTGGGCTGCCGCCGGCAGGGGTTGCGACTCCTGGCAGACGCTGGAAACGGAGGCCACGGCCAGCAGCAGTAGCGCCCAAAAGCAATAGGCAGATACGCGCTTCACCATTTGCAGTAATGGACACCGCAGAGCGCTCGTTGGCTCGATCATGAAGCTCATGGTTGCGTCAGCCCCATCTGCTTCTGAATCTTGGCAATTTCATTTCGCACGCCGATATTCTGCGGGTTTAACGACAATGCCCGCTCAAGCTCCTCTAATGCGCTGGGGAGCCGGCCTTCAGTCTCATAAAGAACACCCAGCGCTGCATGAAAATCCGCGCGTGTCTGGTCCAGTTGCGTCGCCGTTTGCAACGATGTTTCGGCACGCGTCAGTTCGCCTTTTTTGAACTGGGCCAGTCCAAGATAAAGATAGGCATCGCCGCTAGGCCGCAATGAAACGGCACGCTCAAGGTAAGACTCTGCCTGTGCCAAGTCTCCTAATCTGTAATAAGCCAGCCCTAAATTGAAATAGGAGTTCACGAACTGCGGATTCAGTTTGAGGATTCTCTGGTGCACAGCTATTCCCTGCTCAAAGTCGCCAGCCTCCAGATAAATATTGGCGAGGTTGTTTTGGGCATTAATGTTGTTGGGCGCCATGCTTGCTCCTCGCTTGTAAAGAGTCTGGTCATCCCGCCAGTAGATACTTTGTGCAATAGTGGCACTGCACAGAATAACTGCCAGTCCTGCGATGCCGGCTATGCGAATGGATTGAGAGAATTGCAATTTCTCCACCAGTTGTTTCAGGGCCATTCCAATCAGAGCACAGATACCAATGGAAGGAAGATAAAGGTAGCGATCATGAGCAATTTCACCAGGATCGAGGGCTGAGAGATTGAGCGCAGGTACAAGAAAAAGAATGGCCCATAGAACAAAGAAGACAACCTGCCGAGCTCCCCTTTGATCGGCGGCGCTCGGCTTGCGCAAGCTGCGAATCCACAACACCAGCAAGCCTGCAATCGCAATCAAAACAAGCAGAGGTATTACAAAGCCGCTGAATGAAGCCGTTCGAACATAAGGTGTGTCATAGAACGGGCTCAACCCTGTTGGAAAAATCAGAATACGCACATAGAAGAGCACCACTGAAGGCAAGGTCAGCAGCAGGCTCGCAGGAGAAAGCTGCGTCAGCGTATGGCTGAATGCACCCATAACGTGGATTCGGACTGCCAGATACACGGCCGCAATCACAAAATAAGGAACAGCAGACTTGAGAATCGCAGCAGCCTTCCTGCTGCGATCTCCCAGAAGAATTCCATGCGCCAGAATAACGAACGGGAACAGCAGCGTAGCCTCTTTGCACAGGAGCGATGCAGCAAAGGCCAGCCAGCCCAGAATCCCGGTTTTCCAATTCTCCTGCCCAGCAAGGTACAACAGGAATGCTGCCAGGATAAAAACCGCAGCAAGCGGGTCCGTACCGCCGCTGACCCAGGCCACTGACTCCACGTGTGCCGGATGAACTGCGAACAGCAACGACGCAATCGCGGCAACTGACTTGTCCTCTGTGATCGCAGCAACCATGCGATAGCACAAGAAAACAGCTACAACATGCAAAAGGATCAGCGTGATATGCCATCCTGCGGGATGCAGTCCGAACAAAAAGTAGTTGAGATTCATCCAGGCGCCAAAAATTGGGCGGTAATAGGAAAGGTCTCCCGCCAGATAACCTCCGGCGTGGGTAAAGTATCCGGGAATAGAGGCAGGATGCAGCAATGAGGGATTTGCCAGGATCTGCTTGCGATCATCAAAGACAAATCCAAACCATGGTGCCACGCAGTATGCAAGAACAGCTCCTGCCAGCGCCGCAAGGCTGGAGCGAATGTGTATCTTTTCCATGAGCGTGATCTTTTGCTATTGAACTGAAAAAAATGACTTCTGACAATCAGGAAAATGACTGCAGAATCTCACTGGCTAGTCACTCATCTTGTCTGCAATGCTTGGCGCCCTCCATTTCAGAAGAATCTCATCCGATCCCAAGTTTGGCAGACACTTACCGAATCCGTGCGATTCCTGCGGCCTGACTCACTCTGAGCCACTTTCTCACCAGCACCACCGTTATGCAGCAGCGAGAAGGCGGCAGCCAGACCGCAGGAACGCCCGTTTGGCACAAGTCCAGTTCAGCTGCGTTCCGCGGAGAAGCCATGGGTTGATGGCTTCCGCGGGCGCTCTCTCTGCGGACCCGATGATGCCGGCAGAGAGAGTCAGGGAGCTATACGTCGCAACCGGCGGTGATACTGGACAACTCATACAGCCTTTCTTACCTGCGATATAGTTTTGCATTGCGATTGCCAAGCAGCGGATGTGCTGAGAAGAAAGGGCATTAGCCAGGTATCACTTGCATCAGGCGTGTGCATTCAGACACGGCCTGTGTTTTCCTTGACGCAGTCTTTGCCAGAGATACGTTGGCTCAAGAAAGCGAACGGTCGCCAGGTGGAGATGACATTTTGTAAGGAGGATTAAAGGTGAGGCAGAGATGCGCTGAAAATAGTAAAGGCTGTGACATTGGTTATGCTCTAGCCGCCAGCTCCTGCGAGGGAGTTGACAACGTGGATGCATGTACCGTCACAGCCTTTGATGCGATCACTGCTTTCGCAGTCCCTGACCCCAGCCTGCTCCTCGCAGAGCCTGCCGGTTTTTTCGGGTCCTGGTGTGCCTCGAATTGCTTCGCTGCACCTGATCACCCAGTCTACTTCGGCTCAACCACTTTTTAGTTTGACTAAGCCTTTCGACCGTCGACGTGAGCCATCCTAACCGAATAGCGCGAAATGTCAACGCCCGTGATTTGTGCAATCGCAGAATTTTTTTGCAACAGCCGAGATGCGCCAAGTAGCGATAAAAAGCGGATGAAAGTGCGGTTAAAATTGCTTTTCCTTGTTTTCCACAACTGTTTCCACAGAACAGAAGTCTCATAAGGGCATGGCCCGCTGCGCTTCCGAATCAAACGAAGCTCTTGACGGCACAACCCCATGTGCCTCATTGTGTGTCTTAGGAGACAGATGTCCGATCTCATCGCATATGTTGACGGCGGCTCCCACGGAAGTCCGGGACCGTCAGGCATTGGCGTACTGATTGCAAAACCCGACGGCGAGATGATCCGGATCGCCAAGTGGATCGGCCATCATGACAATAATGTCGCCGAATATGCCGCGCTTCTTGAAGCCCTGCAGCGCGCCCTTGATCTGAAAGCTACCTCGCTCAGCGTTTATAGCGACTCCGAACTCGTAGTCAAGCAGATGACCGGCGAGTACTCCTGTCGCAGCCCCAGACTTTACTCGCTTCATTGGATGTGCCGCAAGCTTGCCCGCACGCTTAAGTTTTGTATTTCGCATATTCCGCGTGAGCAGAATCAGGAAGCCAATCACCTGGCCAATCAGGCTGTGCGTTTCCGCAGGGAGATCTGTTAGTTCTGTCGCTGCGCTCCAAACCGCCATCGAGTCTTTCTCGCCTTTAGCTTCAATCGGCTCCTGTGGCAAGCCGCTCGGCGCGCAAGTCGGCCTCGCGGCACAATATCGGCTGACTTTGGATAAGTGAAATGCAGTGAGTCGGCCTCACGCTTTTGTATGCTCGTAATATTTTCCGATAATCAGCCCTAGCTGCACCGCTGATTCCGGATCGAGGTCCACAAACTCAAATCCCGCATACTGCTGGTCAGAGAAGCGCAGCCGCGCATTCACACGAACACGAATGTCCTCAGAGGGCTCGTGAATAGTGAAGCTATAGATTTTGCTGTCTTCGCTGTAGGTCTTTTCCGGCTCCATCATAAAGCCGCCGCGCGCCAGCTGGCGCAGCACGCCGGCCTTGCGGTCTTTGGTATCAAGAACCATGACCTGAGCGTCGTGCGTAATGTCCACACGTTCGAACCTGCGGCGTTCTTCAGGATTTTGCACGTCTGCCATTGACTTCATTTGATTTGTTCCCCAAATGCGCTGACCGGATCGATATCCACGGGCACGTCTTTTACGTTCGCTAGCGCCGATTTTAACTCAGCCGGCATGCTTTCATACTTTTTAAACCATTGCTCAGCGCGGTTCCTGTCGCCGGTGGCCTCAATCTCCAGCAGCTCTTTGGCCAGGCTGGCAATTGCCTGCTGCATCTTTGTGAAATCAATTGCATACTTGCCCGTAGCGGCGTCTCGCGTGATGGCGCCCTGCTCGGCAAAGTAATTGAACTCCATCATCTCCGCGCGTCCGTGCGCCTCAGCCACGCCAAAGCGCACTGTGCGGAAGATCCCTGCGACGTGTGAAGCATAAAATTCCTGCGCCTTCTCCTTGGGGGCCAAGCCTTTCCCCCTGAGCCAGTCCAGTGCGAACAATCCCACAATATCCGCTTTGGCCTCTTCCAGCCCGGCATACGTAGGGCCAATGGATTCGCGAATATCGGCGCGCCCGGCGCTGGTGCGCGCGTAGGCGGGACCAAGGCCGTGGCAGATCTCATGCATCAGCACCACCGCGAGATAGCCGTCTGCCGATGCCATATTGGCCTGATCTTCACGCATGAGCAGCTTGCCAATGGGAAGAACCACGTAGTTCACGCGGGCATCCATAAAATTCTTGAAGAAGATTTTCTTGGTGCCCTTCTCCTGGTGAATGCGCGGATCGTTGGGAAGATTGTCCGCCACAGCCTGATATCCGTGGCGCAGATCACCGGCACGAAACGGCGTGTCCATTACCTCCATCGGCGTGCTCTTCCCTTGCAGCGACGGCCGGTCTTCCGGCGCGAGCGGCAGCGCGTCCTGGATGTCAGGGACGTATTTCTTGAACATGTCGAGCCCCGCACTCTCAGCATCATTGCGGATCATGACCGCAGCGCCGTAAGAAGTCTTCACGCCAAGCAGATCGTCGAGATAGGTTTCATACGGCGCAAAGATAATGTCGAACTTGGGGTTCTCAAGATCAAGCCAGGCGATATCGCTTTTGTAATAGTCATCGGTCAGGAGCGCTTCGGCGCGCAGGCGCAGGAAGTTGGCAAATGCCTTATCTGGGCTGAGGGCGGCAGCTTCACGCAAAGCGTTGGCAGCGCCGGTGAGCCACGGCTTGTATTCAATGTGATATGGAACTGCAATCAGTTCTGCTCCCTGCCGCTTGATGACAGTGTATGGGCTGTAAATCTGCACTTTCTTCTCCGGATGTTTCGCTACATAGGCCTCAATCTCCTGCCGAGTGATCCCCGCGGGATACAGAGCGCGGCCGGGATAAAACGGATCGCTGCCGACAAAAGGCTTGTTGTTCTCCAGAAGGTCATAGCGGCTGCCATTGATCATCAGGAAGCGGCGAATCTTCTGGTTCATCACCTGATTGCAGCCCAGCAGGCGAGTGTATAAGGCCAGGCCCCTGGGATCACTCTGGCGCCAGTAGATGCTCTCCAGAAATTGCGAGGCCTCCACCAGCTTATAGACCATCTTCCGCTCCTGGTCGCTCAACCCGCTCACGCTGAAGGGCATGGAAACCAGCTTGAATCTCGCCACCTGCGCTGAAATATCCTCATTGACGTTTTCATTCAAGAGACATTTATCAGCGGTCTTGGGCGGAGGAGCAGCGCGCCGGCCCGCCTGCGCGAGCATTATGTTAGGAAGGGTGATCGCGAAAAGGAGAGCCAACAGCAAGCGTTCCATTTTCATGGCAACGATTCTAGCAAGATCGCCATAATCGCGCGGAATCGCCGTAATCGCGCGATATCGGAATTCAAAACCTTACCGCTGATGAACACTGATGACGGCGACAAAAAACAGACCTGAAAGTTGCTTTTTTGATCAGCGTTATCAGCGTTATCAGCGTTTATCAGCAGTGAGATTTGGCTTTTTCTGATTACGGCGATCTCGGCGATTCTTCACAACGTGATAGATTGGTGCTTCGAAAAAGCAATGCCCTTCTCCACTCCCCAAAACCTGCTCATTGACGCTGACGACACTCTTTGGGAGAACAACATCTACTTTGAGCGCACAATTGCCGACTTCATTGAGCGCCTCAACCATCAGCATATGAGCCCGCAGGAGGTAAGGCTCTTTTTGAACGACGTCGAGCGTGAAACCATCCTGGAGCACGGCTACGGCTCGCACAGCTTCGCACATTCATTGGTGACATGTTTTGAACGGCTGGCGCAACAACACATCACGCCAGACCTGCATGAGTTCATCTGGGGCTTTGCTCATCGCGTTTCAACCGCGGAGCTGGAGATCATCGCGGGCGTGCCGGAAACGCTTCAATACCTGAACCGCCGCGGCCATCATCTGATCGTGATGACCAAGGGCAACATCGCCGAGCAATCGGGCAAGGTGGAGCGGTCCGGATTGAAAGATTATTTTGCCGCAGTCGAGATCGTCGCCGAAAAGAATGCGCCCACTTATCAGGAGATCGTGGCCAAGTACCAGTTCGATCCGGAAATCACCTGGATGATCGGCAACAGCCCAAAGTCAGACATCAATCCGGCAATGGCGGCCGGAATCAATGCCGTATTCATCCCGCACGACAACACGTGGATACTGGAGCATGAAAACGTGAACCCAACTCCCCAGGGCACCCACCTATTGCAGGTGGAAAAGTTCACCGGCCTGCAGAAACATTTTTAAGATTTCCGACTAAAAACTGCACTCAAAAAACCCACCACAACCCACCGCAAGAAGCTCGCATCTTTTTCGGTCATGGTGGAAGCAATCGAATCCGGCAATCCCTGTCCCTCATGTGGCGGCCTGAATGACCTAACTGCGACGATCTGCACCGCTTGTGGAGCAGCGCTCATTGTGGAAACTGCGCCGCAAGCAACCGCGCCAACTAATGACGATCCGGCGCTACGCGCCATCGACCCGGAGCACCGTGTAGAGGTGGCCCAGTTTGAGACCGGCCACGGTGATGAAGCCGAGATCGCCTGTGGACTTCTGCGCGCCAACGGCATCGCCTGTGAATTGAGCAACCCGGTGCTTCCCGGCCTTCCGGCCGAACAGAAGCTCTGGGTAAACAGCGCGGACGCTCCAGTGGCGCTGGCCCTGCTGGCCCAGGATGAATATAAAGCGTCTGACGACAACGCTGCCTGATCACACCTGTTCGGAAGGCTGTGCTACTGCGCTGCCTTTGATGATGACAGTAGATATTTCTCCTGCAGCACTTCGGCGTGATGCGCCACGTGCCCAGCAACGATGTAAGCGCATGCCCTAACCGTAAACTGCTTATCGCTGGCCGTGCCACTGCGCATCCATGCATCTTCCGGCAGGTTGCGGAAGAAGCCGATTGTGGCCATGCGGATCTCGCGAAATTCCTCTACATAACTGGCCCAGGAAAACTCATCGCACCGCCCTGCGGTAACGGCGATGTCCTGATCAAAGCTGGGCAGTGCGCCGGGAAGTGCACGGGCGAACCACAGTGCGCGAGACATGAAAATGCGCTCCGCATCATTCACGTGGTGCCACATCTGCCGGATACTCCACTTATCCGGAGCATAGCGGTGCAGCGACATTTCCTCAGAGATACGATGCAGCAACGGCATCGTGGTATCCAACTGCGACTCCAGCGCATGCAGGATGTTCTGGTCCTGAATGCGATCAATATAAGTGAAGTAGTAAGGCGCGGCTTCGTTGGCGGTTGGGCGTCCGGTCATGAAAATATCTTAACAGCCGTGGACGGCTAGGCGTTCGTTTCAATCCATCGCCGGACCTCATCGGCGACGGAGAATGCTCGTTCAGGATTTGAGCTGAAGCGCGCCTCCAGAGAATAAGCGCTCTTCTCCAGCGGGATCTCCTCATAGCTGCCGCCCTGAATGAAGCCATTCACATAGCGCGCGGCAAATTCCTTGATGCCCAACTGCGCATACTGCACCACGTGGACCAGTTCGTGAAAGAGGAGATCAGGAGTGAATTCTTCATGCGAGACAATCACGTCGACAAACGTGATGGCGGCCATCGTCGAGAAATCCGGCAGGTTGCGAATGCCCATCATCCTCGCCATGGTGTACATCGAAGGATTGGGTACGCGAGCGTCGCGCAGAACATACAGGCGTACGCTGTCCAGAATTTCGGCAGGGAAAAACGGCTGCATTGCGGTGTGCTGAGCTTCGGTGAGAGGCTCAGCGTGTAAAGCGTACTTATTGCGGCTGTCAGAAATGTAGCTCTCAACCATCGAGGCAAGCTGAGAAATCATTGCAGGTGAGAGATTTTTCAGGTCCATGAAGAAATTTGGTAATTGGGTAATTTAGTAAATGAGTAAATGAAAGTGTAGCAAGAATTCGGCGGGATCCACTACGCTGCGAATTTCTGCGGAAATAATTGTTCAGTGTAGCGACCAAAAATTATGGGTTCGGCTTGCGCCGAACCCATCTCCCAAATTACTCAATTACCAAATTGACCTTACGCGACTCCAATTTCCGCGGCAATGCGTTCCGTCACAAATGCCTCAATCACGTCGCCTTTCTTCACGTCATTGAAGTTGGCGATGTTGATGCCGCATTCCATGCCGTTGCGCACCTCATTGGCGTCATCCTTGAATCGCTTGAGCGACCCAATCTTGCCTTTGTACACCTGGACGCCATCGCGCACCAGGCGAACGTCGGAATCGCGCTTGATCACGCCATCCAGCACATAGCAGCCTGCCACTGTGCCCGCCTTGGGCACGCGGAAGGTCTCGCGGACTTCCGCACGGCCAAGATAGGTTTCCTTGATGACCGGCTCGAGCAGTCCGGCCATGGCTTTCTTGATCTGGTCTTGCAGCTCATAGATGATCGAGTGCAACCGGATATCAATCTTCTCCATGTCCGCCAACTCTTGCGCCTTGCGCTCGGGCCGCACGTTGAAGCCGATGATCACCGCATTGGAAGCCGAGGCCAGCAGCACGTCGTTTTCATTGATAGCACCCACACCGGTATGAAGGATCTTGATCTTCACCTTCTCCGTCGAAAGCTTGGTCAACGTGTCAGCCAGAACTTCCGCGGAGCCCTGCACGTCAGCTTTCAGAATGATGGGCAGCTCTTTGGTGCCGGCCGACTTGATCTGCTCCGCCAGGCCTTCCAGCGAAAGCTTGGAACTCTTGGCGAGCGCGGCTTCGCGGGCGCGCTGCTCGCGGTACTCGGCAATCTGCCGGGCTTTTTCGCGATCAGCCACCATCAGCATGTCGCCTGACTGCGGCAGCCCTTCCAGTCCCAGCACTTCCACCGGGGTAGATGGTGGGGCTTCCTCCACCGGCTTGCCGCGATCATCAAACATTGCGCGCACCTTGCCGAAGGTATTGCCAACGATAAAGCTGTCGCCAACGCGCAATGTGCCGTTCTGGTTAAGAACTGTTGCAACAATACCGCGTCCACGATCCACCTTGGCTTCAACAACAGTTCCTGTTGCAGGCCGCTCCGGATTCGCCTTGAGGTCACCCAGATCAGCGACGAGGCAGATCATCTCCAGCAGCAAATTGAGGTTTGTCCGCTGCTTGGCGGAGACATCCACAAACACGGTGCTGCCGCCCCAGTCTTCCGGCATCAGGCCGCGATCTGCCAGTTGTTTCTTCACGCGCTCCGGCAGAGCGTCAGGCTTGTCAATCTTGTTTACCGCCACAATGATCGGCACCTTGGCGGCATTGGCGTGGTCAATTGCTTCCAGTGTCTGCGGCATCACGCCATCATCGGCTGCCACCACGAGCACCACGATGTCCGTGACCTTGGCGCCGCGAGCGCGCATGCGCGTGAAAGCCTCATGACCCGGCGTATCCAGGAAGACGATCTGGCGGCCAAAGGCCGGAGAGTCTTCCTTGGCAATCTTCACTTTGTAAGCGCCGATGTGCTGCGTGATTCCGCCAGCTTCGCCGCCGGCGACGTCGGTCTCACGAATCGCATCGAGCAGTGAAGTCTTGCCGTGGTCCACATGGCCCATGATGGTAACCACGGGCGGACGCACGACTGCGGCAGCCGCAGCAGCTTGCTCGGTCATGCCGGTGATGGCCGCCAGTTCCTGTGCGGCCTGATCTTCAAAGCTGATCGCCTCAGCATCAGCGCCAAAATGCCGTGCCAGATCTTTAGCCAGATCAAAATCAAGGCTCTGGTTCACAGTCGCCATTACGCCCTTCATCAACAGGCGAGCGATCAGGTCTTTTGCGCGGACACCCAGCTTTTCCGCCAAGTCCTTCACGCTGATGCCTTCGGCAATTGTGATGGAGCGCGTGATCGGCAGCGGCTCATTGGAGAGTGCCAGCCGTGGCGGCGGCACAAAGCCCTTCATTGGGCCTTCTTTTTCGCGCGGAATAAAAGGCTGTCCCGGACGCCGCGCTGGGCCGCCCGGACGCGCAGGCCTTCCCGGCGCCGGCGGAGGAAGCCCCGGACCTACGCCCATGCCTGGACGTGGCGGGAAACCCGAGCGCGGTGCGCTGGTTGGATGCGGGCCGCGACGCTGCTCTCCCGGCCTGCCCCCGTATGGAGGACGCGATCCCGGAGGTCCACCCGGACCAGAAGGCCGGGGGCGCTGGAAAATGGGCTGTCCGCGAACAACACCCTGCGGGCGTTGCCCTTGCCCCTGCATCGGACGTCCGCCCGGAGAACCTTGCGGGCCGCTCGGTGCTGCGGGCCGTGGCGGTGGCGCTGTGTACACAGGACGCGGTCCGGTTTGCGGCGTAATCATTCTCCGCTGCGGAACAATCGGCTGGCCCGGCGTTGGCTTGGGCGGCGTTGCTTGGGTCGGCGGCGCACTTGCTGCTGCAGGCGGCTGCGGCGGAGGTGCTGTTGGAGCTTTTGGCTGCGCAGGAGGAGCTACAACTGTAGCTGCTGGCGGATGTGCCGGTGGTGTAACAACTACTGCAGGCGGCGTGGCCGGTTTCTCTGCCTGAGGCGGAGGTGCAACCACAGCTGCTGGAGGCCTGGGCGGAGGCGTGACCACAGCGGTCTTTTCCGGCTGAGGCGCAGCCGGCTTCGGCATAACGACCGCCGCCGGCTTCTCCGCTGCGGGAGCAGGCGGCGCTGCTACTTGCGGCTTTGCCGGAGTGGCTGCTACTGGCTTTGCTGGCGTTGTTGCCACAGGGGCAGCAGGCCGCGCCGGTGGCGCAGGAGGCTGCTGTTGTTGCTGCTGTCTTTCCCGCAGCTGCCTGGCGATGTCGCCGGGCTTGGAAATCTTGGAGAAATCGATCTTCGGCTTCATTTCCGAAGACGCCGACTTCTCTTTCCCAGAGCTGGATTTCGCCGAAAAGTGCTTCCGCACCTTTTCAGCTTCATCCTCCTCAAGTGAGCTTGAGTGCGTCTTCTTCTCGGTGACGCCCACGTCTTCCAGCACATCGAGAATTGCCTTGCTCTTTACCTCAAGCTCTCTAGCCAGATCATTGATTCGAATTTTCATCCGCTCTGTATTTCCTCCAGGATTTCCTGCTACGCGATCATAATGACCTCACGGTTTTCGTAACGCCAAATTGGCGCGTGAAATCTCACTACGATTGTTCTTTCTCTTTTTCTTGCTCTTGCACTGCTTCCGTTTCTGTTGTGGCTGCAGCTCCCTCTTGGTTTTCAACGGGAACTTCAGCAGGCCCCCCGGCAAGCCCGTTGTTGGCTTGCTGGGGCGGAGCCGCATCTTCCACCACACCGGCGCTGTCGCTCTGCTGCGCGGTTTCCGCAGAGGCCGTGTTCTCCGGCGTACCTGGCTCATTAGCCGCAACTTCAGTTGCGGCTTCGCCAACTTGCCCGGCTTCTGCAGAGGTAGTCTCGCCGGCTTCAGGACTTGCGGCGCCGGCTGACCCTTCCAGGCTGGAAAAGTAATTATTCACTGCAATGCTGATTTTTTCCACTGTTTTAGGGCCAACACCCGGCAGCTCTTCCAATTGCTCCGGCGTCATGTCCGCCAGCTGTTCCACGGTGGTGATGTTCGCCTCATGCAGCTTGGTGATCAGCGCCTCGCCCAGGTCCGTAACCTTCTCAAGCGGCGTGGACTGCTGCGTTACCAGCGATTCCATCTGCTGCTCCACTTCCTGGCGCTTCTCTTCCTCGCTCTTGATGTCGATTTTCCAACCCAGCAGCTTGGCCGCCAGCCGCACGTTCTGCCCTTTCTTGCCGATAGCAAGCGAGAGCTGGCTGTCATCCACCACTACTTCCAAATGCTTATCCCCGGGATCAATCACGGTCACGCGGCTCACCTTGGCCGGCTGCAGCGCCTTTTCCGCAAAGACCACGGGATCTTCGTGGTACTCGATGATGTCAATCTTCTCTCCGCGCAGCTCGCGAATGATGGACTGCACACGCATGCCTTTCATGCCCACGCATGCGCCCACGGCATCAACTTCCTTGTCGCGCGACATCACCGCAATCTTTGTGCGCTCACCTGCCTCGCGTGCAATGGCTCGGATCTGCACGGTGCCGTCATAAATCTCCGGCACCTCGGTCTGGAACAGGTTCTGCACCAGCTCCGGCGCCGCACGCGACACAACAACTGCCGGCCCCTTGGAGTTCTTATCCACACGCACCAGCACCACGCGCACGCGCTCTCCGATGGAGAACGACTCCAACCGCGACTGCTCCTTCTTTGACATCTTGGCTTCGGCCTTGCCGATGTCCAGGATCACGTCCGGCCCTTCAATCCGCTTGACCGTGGCGTTCAGCACCTCGCCCACGCGTCCGATGTACTCGTTGTAAACCGTGTCGCGCTCGGCCTCGCGCACCTTCTGGAAGATGATCTGCTTGGCAATCTGGGCAGAGATGCGCCCCAGGCCTTCCGTGGACTTCAGGAAGCGGACCTCGCCGCCGACCTCTGCATTCGGATCAATCGCTTTAGCCTCATCCAGCGAGATCTCCAGCTGCGGATCTTCAATGTCGTCTTCTGACGGAAGAATGCTCTTCACCGCATATACGCGGATCATGCCGGTCTCTTTGTCCAACTCGCCGCGCAGATTTTCCTGGCTCTTTTCCTTCTTGCGCGTAGCCGCAACAATGGCATCTTCCACCGCGCTCACCACAATCTGCGGATCAATGCCTTTTTCCCGGCTCAGGGCGTCAATGACGTTATAAATCTCGCTTGCCATAAGAACTTTTTCCTTAATAAGAGCCTGACTAAATTTCTGGTACTAAATTGGCCTTCTCGATATTTGCCAACTCAATTTCAATCTTCTGCCCCGCATGTGCATGTCCGGGCTTCGGCTTCTTCTTGCCCGTAAGCGTTTCGAGCGTCAGCTTGCCGTCAGAAAAATTCTCCAAACGTCCTTCAAAATGCCGGTTGCCGTTTACCGGCTCACGCGTCATTACCTTGATCCGGCTTCCGGTGAATCGCTGGTACTCTTCCGGCCTTTGCAGCTTCCGGTCAAGCCCGGGCGATGAAACTTCCAGCGTGTAACTCGCTCCCGGCACCGCATCTTCTACGTCCAGGATCGTTGAAGCCTCGCGGCTCACGTTGGCGCAATCGTCATGCGTTACGCCCTCCGGCTTGTCAATGGTGATTTTCAGGGTGCGCGCTTTGCCGCCGCCCCGCATTTCGACATCGACGACCTCAACTCCGTTCATCGAGGCTACGCGACCGGCAATCTCGCGAATTTTGCTGAGTTCTAAAGCCATCGAATATTCAAATGCAGCAGCAAAACTTCCACCCAAAATAAAAGTGGGCAATCAGCCCACTGGTACGTTCGCCACGAATTGGGGATTTCTAACCCACCCGAACCCACCTTCCGGCCCGGGCCGAAGCCAGCTACAACTCCTTAATAATACGCCTATTGCGGGCAAAAAACAAACGAGCCCAAAGCCTGGAAAGGGCTGTGGGCCATCCAAAGAATGGTTCTTGAGAACTCCTTTATTCGCTGGGCTTTGCGACCTCTACCAGGGAGATCATCTCTCGCCCGGCAACTCGCCTTTTTCCATAAAGAACATGAATGGATTGGGGGTGTACTCGGTAATGACCCCGATCACTTTTATCATTGCACCGGCGGCCGGCGGCTTGGCCAGTGGTTTTTCCATTACCACTTTCAGGTCTGCTTTGTTTGCGCTCTGGTTGTCTTCACTAATCGCGCCCTCAATACTGTTGGCTGAGGCTGAGATGACCTTCACCGGGATTTGCAGCTTTGCAGCGCCATGCTTCTCCATGTTCAGGATGGAGGCCCATACTTTATCGGCAGCTTCCTTGTTGCAGGGAGCCGCATCGCGAAATTGGAGAATGAATTCCCGGTCGCTGAAAGAGAGCGAGTCGGGATCGTTTTCCGCGACAGCCTGGCATGCCAAATCGGCCGGTGTCTGCGTCTTCTTGGCCGATACGGCAAAGTTGGCTGGCGGCGCGGTCTGGCTTGCCACTGAAGCAATGAGCTGGTCCCAACCGTCCAGACTGCCGTGATAGCGCTGGTACGTTGCCTTGCCGTAACTCGCAATTCCATTTGCCGCCCGCTGATTGTCCTGTGCCTGCGCCAGCGTAATAGCTTTGGCGATGTGCCAGAAGCCGGTTACATCAAGCGGCGTCATCTGCATTTCAGCAATCCCAAGCTGGTATGTGTCTTGCATATTGCTGGGATCGATCTCAACCGACTTCAGATATGAATCGCGTGCCTGCGTAAAATTCTTCGCCTGTAACGCAACGAATCCGGCGACGCCGTGAAAAATCTCCGCCATTTGATTGCGCAGCTTCTGGAAATCGGCATCCGTCATTCCCTCAGGTTTAGTCCAGCCGGGCAAAGCAGCCAGGCCCTTCTGCGCCAGCGTGCCGGCAGCTTTTGTCAACTCCATGTCCCCATTCGCGGTTGCTGTTGCACGCCGGAGATACGCGGCAATCGCCAAAGCACGAACACTGGATGGATCAATCTGCAGAATGCGGTCCGCGGTCTGCCCGACTTTCGTTGCGTCGCCGGCTTGCTGGTAGGCCGCCATGGCTTGCTCCAGCGCGTCAACTTTCACCACGCTGTAAGGGTATTGCTGGACGAAGGCTTCCATCGCGGCTGCCTTAGCTCCTGGATCGGGCGTGTTCAGCGCAGTAATATATGCGTTGTATTCAGCCGAGTCTTTGATGACTTTTGAACTGGTCTGGCTGGCGTACATCGTCAGGTGCAGGAGAAACGCTAAACCAAGTGCCGCGAATGCTCTGATCATCCCAACTCCTTTTTCGCGCCAAAAGCGCCATTTTGTTGAGGTTTACCGGCTGCCAAAGATAAGTCGATAGATTCTATGACGTGTCAGCACACCGGGCAATGCCACACTTTGTCAGTCTTTCTGCCCCATCAGGCCTATCCGAACGGCGCCCGCGCGATGGCTAATATCCACTGCCTCAGCTACGAAGGTGAAATCTATTTCAGGATCGCCTTTCAAAAAGGCTACGTGGTCTTCGCGCGCGCGGTAGATGGCCTGCAAGCTGGCTTCAAGATCGGCCCACTTGACCTGTTTCTGGTTGATTGTAAGGTCCGGCCGCTGGCCCGCGTCCTTTAACTGGATGACAACCGGCGTTTCAGGACTCATCACGCGATTGTCAGGGTTAGGTTGCGGAATCTGGGCCAGTTCGCCCAGGCTGTGCTGCGGCAGGATCACCATAAAGATGATCAACAGCACCAGTAATACGTCGATCAGCGGCGTGACGTTGATATCAGCCGCAGGGCCGCTGCGCGCTCCAGTGGTCATGGACATGGCTTTGCTCCGTGCTCCGGCCGCATCTGCGGCGGATTTGGTTTAGCGCGCTGGAAATATTGACACTCGCTGAAGTGAAGATGTTCCCGTGTTCTCGAACTTCAGGCGATGGCGAGTGTAAGCGTTATAATGCAGCGGTCCGGCACAAGCGCGATGGCCGGGACCGGCTCGGCTTCAAAGCCTTGCAAAAGTACGAAGATCAAGCGTTCTATCAGCAAATGGTTCTATCATTGGCATTAAAGCGGCTCCTTCTGGGCATTGTGGCTGGCATGGTTGTTGCGCCGGGCGCATCGCCACAGTCGCATGGAAGCAAGACCACAAGCGGAATTGAAGGCGTGGTGCGCCGCAGTCCGCTTTGTGGCGGACCAGTGAAAAAAGACCGTCCCTGCGCTGATGAGCCTTACAAAACTACGCTCGTGGTGAAGCGAGTCTCAGATCAGCGCTCTGTGGCTAAAGTTGAGAGCGATGACAATGGCCGCTTTCATATAGCCTTGCCTCCCGGTAAATACGTCATCGTGAACGACCCTGCAGCAGGTCTGTATCCAAGAATCTACACAGAAGAGATAGTTGTGAGCCCACGCCGATTTACCTCAGTTGAGGTGCATGCTGATACCGGGATGCGCTGAGATCTCCTGACTGAAATTCGCCGACACACACTAAGTTCGCCTTTGGTCAGCCTTTGGTATATTCGTCGTTTATGGCAAAAAAGCGTATTGCAGCCGTGCCTGGTGATGGCATCGGCAAAGAAGTTATCCCAGCGGCGCTGAAAGTTGTGGAAGCCACCGGCGCTGCAGTCGAGTTCACCACCTTTGATTGGTCGGCCGACCGCTACCTCAAAGACGGAACCACCATTCCCGCTGACGGCTTCACCATGCTGGCGCGCGATTTCGATGCCATCTTTGTCGGAGCGCTGGGCGATCCGCGCGTGCCTTCAAACATTCATGCCAAAGAAATCCTGCTGGGTATGCGCTTCAAGATGGATTTGTATGCGAATGTCCGTCCTGTCAAGCTGCTTGACGAATCACTCTGCCCGCTCAAAGGCGTAAAGCCGGAGCATGTGGACTTTGTGGTGATCCGCGAGAACACTGAAGGCCCATACGTTGACGCGGGCGGCGTGCTCAGGCAGGGGACCTCTGAAGAGATCGCCACGCAGGAAGATTTCAACACCCGCAAAGGCGTGGAGCGCGTGATCCGCTATGCGTTTGACTTGGCGCGCAAGCAGGGACGAAAAAAAGTCCTGATGTCAGACAAGTCCAACGTCATGACCTTCGCCGGTGGCCTCTGGCAGCGCGTCTTCAAGATCGTTGCCGCTGAATATCCTGAAATCCAGGCGCAGCATATGTACGTGGACGCGCTCTGCATGCACATGGTCCGCGATCCCAAACAGTTTGACGTGATCGTGACCAATAACATGTTTGGTGACATCATTACCGACTTGGCCGCAGCGCTTCAGGGCGGGCTGGGCATGGCCGCCAGCGGAAACATTCATCCCGGCAAAACCTCAATGTTTGAGCCGGTGCACGGCTCTGCGCCGCCTTTTGCTGGCAAGAACATCGCCAACCCCATCGGCGCGATATCAACGGCGGCCATGATGCTGGAGCATCTCGGCTTCGCCCAGGAATCGGAGCGTATCAATCAAGCGGTGCTCGAAGCTGTGCGGCAGAAGAAAACCACGCAGGACATCGGCGGAAGTTTGGGGACGAGAGAGGCGGCGGAGTGGATTGCAGGTTTTATATCCCGAGCGTAGCGAGGGATCCCTATTGGCTTATATGTCCTTCAGGATTTCTTTACTGAAATGTTCCCACGCTGACGCACTAATCGATTAACTAAAAACTGTTCAGCGCTTTACGCATAAAAGTTTTCATTTCACAAATTATTTTCTGCAATTCCGTAACTTTCACCTTCACGCCGCGTCTATAGTTTGGTACGCTGTGTATGCGTAGGAGTAATGCCCAGATGAAATGCATCAACCACAATGCGGTGCGGAGGCTGACCGAACCCGTTACGGGTCCTGGTAGCCTGTGGGCGTTTAACTATTTCCTTAGCTAACCTCAGGCGCTTCAGTCCTACGCAAACCCATTAACTCTTTCAGCTTGGATAGTTTCATAACTATTGCCTGCGTAGCTGTATCTATGCGCAGCAAATGAGTTTATTAATTGCCCGGGTGGCGAAGGTTTCGGCTACTTCGACTGTTAATCGACAACACGCCGTAACCGCCTGTTCCCCCGGCAGTTTTGAAATATCAAACGGCGGCGAGGCCGACTTGCGCGCCGAGCCGCATGTAGCAAGTGCGGAGATGCGCTCATTAAGGACCAGGATCGTAAGCGGTTTGGAGCGCAGTGACCGAAATGTTGGGTGCAGCGCAGAGTGGGAGCTCTGCCGGACCAACGTACCCTGCAGCGGCGGAGGCGTAGCCTCGAGGGACCAGGCAGCGGCAGAAAGGGCGTCCCGATGCACGCTCCTGTCGATGGTTCCCCGACTGACAAAATTGAGCGGGCGCGGCTGTTTGCGCGCAGTGGCGACGCCTTAGGCAAAAACGTGGCTGCTCTTTCCGCCTGGGCGTCGCCGATGGAAATATTACCGGTGGCGAAGACCAGAGTTACTTCGAAAATCCGCAGGTAGCAGGTTCAAATCCTGCCGGTCCGAACCATGACCGTAGCTCAATTGGCAGAGCAGCGGAATGTACTGTGGTCGAATCAGTTCCCCGGTATGAAAGTTGCCGGCGAGACGGGCATTCGCGGGAAGCGAATGGGCTTGGAGAGGCCTTGTACGCCCGCCGCTCGCCGGCAATCGCAGATCAGGAAATTTGGCCGGTGGTGAAGATAAAAGTTACTTCTCCTCCCTCAACAGGGGGCCCTGGGAAAATCCAAGCTCTGAACTTTGTCGTTGATTCCCCGGCCGGAAAGGGTTGGAAAGCAGGAACAGTTAACAGCCTGCTTCCTTTGCAGCAGTTAGACGTTGGAACAAGATTCATCAGTGGTGGAGAGCGAGAGTTTCATCGCCTGTCCGTAGGTGCAGGTAAATCTATCTAGTTGGCATAGCTAATGCGGATAGATTGAGTCCTGCCGGCCTCTCGAGTGCCGTAGTTTCAACCTAGAATGACGGACCATTAACTCCGTTCGATTGTTCCCTGTGTGGAATTTGTTTCCAGCGTTGGCTGCTTGGACTTTTGCCGGTGGCGTAGATCTGGGTTACTTCAGTCGGTAGAGCATCCCGGCTTGCCGGGAAGGTCGCAGGTTCGATTCCTGCCGCCAGCTTAGGCTGGCGTAGCTTACCTGGATCGCTGGTTCCCCGGCAAAAACAATGATTCGTCGGTGGTGAAGATAAGAGTTACTTCGGGACCTGGGGGTTGCGGGGTTCAAGTCCCTGCTGCCGTTCGCGGCATAGCTCAACTGCAGAGCACCAGGAAAAGCACTCTGATCGACGTGTTCCCCGGCGAAACTTATTCGTTCGATCTTCCGGTCGCCCAACTCCGCAGCGAATGCTGCTTAGAAAGAGAATATGAGCCTGAGAAAGGTTTACGGCGGAACGCCCATAGGCACTGAGTCGCGCTGTGACACATGTACGCATGCGCGAATCATCCAGGGCTACGCCGAAAGCGAACGAATCGTCATCTGCACGGGCATGTATGATCCCATACGGGTTCCGTTCAAGGTCATGCAGTGCACGGACTATGAAGATCGCCGCCTGCCTGATTTCGACAACATGAAAGAAATTGCCTGGCAGATCAGGACCAAGAGCGCAGGCAACATTGCCGGATTCGTTACCTTGCCTGGAGAAACGGATTCGCAAGATCGGCAGGACAAGGCAGAGTCGGCAGAAATTCCTGCTGCTTCAGAAACCAAATAATTTTCCGTTGCGACCTTTGCGACCCTTTGCAGTGAAAAGCCGCGACGCGGCAACAACCAAATTGGAGGAAAGACAATGGCCCGCATGAACCTACTCAACCTGCCCTGGATGAAGCAGAAGCGCACCCACGAGGGCGCTCCGGCGAAGCATATCTCCGCCGAGCAGGAGCTGCGCCGCTCTGTGCTGGCCTGCATGCTCTGGGAAGACCAGTTCTATGAGGATGGCGTGGCGATCGCCGGACGCATCCGGGAGCTGGTTCCCAAGGTGTCGGCAGAAAAGGTAGCTGCGCTGGCTGTGGAGGCCCGCGAGACGATGAAGCTGCGTCACGCGCCGCTGTTGCTGGTGCGTGAGATGGCGCGTCTGGCAACGCACCGCCAGCTTGTGGCGGAGACGCTGATGCGCGTAATCCAGCGTGCTGACGAACTTTCTGAGTTCGTGGCGCTCTACTGGAGCGAGGGCAAGCAGCCTCTTTCGGCACAGGTGAAGAAGGGGCTGGCCGCGGCCTTCACCAAGTTTGACGAGTACGCGCTGGCCAAGTACAACCGCGCCGCTCCGGTGAAGCTGCGTGATGTGCTCTTTCTCACGCACGCCAAGCCTGTGGATGGCGCGCAGGCTGAGATGTGGAAGCGCCTTGTCGCCGGTGAGCTGGCTACACCCGATACCTGGGAGGTAGCGCTCTCTTCGGGCGCCGGCGTCGATAAGCGCGAGGCCTGGGAGCGTCTGCTCAGCGAGAACAAGCTGGGCGCGCTGGCGCTGCTCCGCAACCTTCGCAACATGCAGGAGGCCAAGGCGGATGAGCAGTTGGTCCGTGCCGCGCTGGGCCGCATGAAGACTGAGCGCGTGCTGCCGTTCCGCTTCATCGGTGCTGCGCGTTACGCGCCGCAGTGGGAGCCGGAGCTGGAGCAGTCGATGTTCCGTTCGCTTGAGGGACAGCCGAAGCTGCCGGGCAAGACCGTGCTGCTGGTTGACGTCTCGGGTTCGATGGACGCGCCGCTTTCGCGCCGTGCGGAGATGCGCCGCAATGACGCAGCTTACGGGCTGGCGGTGTTGCTGCGTGAGATCGCAGAGCAGGTAAGTATCTATACCTTCTCTGACAGGCTGGTGCGCGTGCCTTCGCGCCAGGGCTTTGCCCTGCGTGATGCGCTGAACGCCAGCCAGCCGCACAGCGGCACGTACCTGGGAAAGGCGCTGGGCGAACTCGACGAGAAGTACGATCGCTTGATCGTAATCACGGACGAGCAGTCGCACGACTCGGTGCCCAACCCCAGAACGATGACGCGCGGCTACGTGATCAACGTGGCCAGCTTCCAGAACGGCGTGGGCTACGGCAAGTGGATGCACATCGATGGCTGGAGCGATTCGGTCATTGAGTACATCCGTGCCGCGGAGCCGGAGCTGTAAACGACAATTGCCGCTGATTTGCGATCAGCGGCAATTTGTCTTAAGCCACAAAAACCTTTGAAACACAGAGGAAAGGAGGAAGTGGAGGATCGTTGTTTTTAAGCGATGTCATAGATTCCGCCGATTCCTCTGGTCCTCGCGTTTCAAAGGTTTTGCTGTTTGCAGTCGTTGCGGTGCCAACACATATTTATTGTTAGTATGAATGAGGAGCTGCTGTTGATCTTTCCATGAGAAAGCTTCTCTTCAAATCGAAATCGCTCATCGCCGTCTTCGTCTTCTTAGCCTCTTTCGGCTTTGCTCAGAACAGCCAACAAACCCAGCAGCCTTCTTCGTGGGGTTATTCGATCCCGGGAGCGACCTCTCCGGCCCAGTCTGCGCCGCAAGCCTCGCCGACACCACAGACATCGCCGACACCGCAGTCACAACCGTCTCCTCAGCCGCAGCCCTCGGCCACGCCTTCTCACCGGCTGGAAGTCGAACCTGTCGAAAAAGAACACACCATCACCGCGGTGGAAGCGAAGGAGCTGTTTCAGTCGGTGGATGACATCCTGCGTTTTGCCAGCGAGGATACGGGCCTTCCGATGAAGAAGAAGGTCAAGCGGACGATCGTCAGCCGCGAGCAGGTGGAAAAATATATTGGCGATAAATTCAAGAATGATGCGGACCGCATCCGCTTTGAGCGGTCGGAGCTGGTGCAGAAAAAATTTGGGCTGCTGCCGCGCAACTTTGACCTACATGGCTTTCTCATCAAGCTGCTCTCTGAGCAGGTAGCCGGCTATTACGACGAGAAAACCAAGACCATGAACCTGCTGGACTGGAATGAGCCGGAGATGCAGCGCCCGGTCATGGCACACGAACTCACGCACGCGCTGCAAGACCAGAGCTACAACCTGGAAAAGATGAGCAAGCGCGACGATGAGATTGAAAAACGGGGAATGAAAGACCTCGACGCGCTGATTCGGAATGACGAGCAGTCAACCTGCCGCAGTGCCGTGCTGGAAGGGCAGGCAATGATCGTGCTGCTTGATTACGTGCTGGCTCCTTCAGAGCAGAGCGTGGCCAAGATGCCGGCCGTGGTGGACATGATGGGCGCCGGAATGGATAAGAGCCATGACAGTCCTGTGTTCGATAGCGCGCCCCTGATTCTGCAGGAAGAGCTTGCATTTCCGTATCGCCAGGGGATGAAGTTTATCCGCGACCTGCTGGTGGCGGGCGGCAAGCAGCTTGCGTACAAAGGCGTACTGGAGCGCATGCCGCAGACCACGCGCGAGGTGATGGAGCCTAAGGAATATCTTGCGGGACACCACGTGCCGCCGCTGCTGCTGCCTGACTTCGGCTTCCTGAAAAAAGATTACGAGCCGTTCGATGCGGGCGCCGTGGGCGAGTTGGACGTCAATATCCTGCTGCGCGTCTATGCCGACGAAAACATTGCTAAAGAACTCACACCAGAATGGCGCGGTGGATCGTATTACGCTGCAGGCAAAAAAGGTGTGAAGCCGCCGGATAAAAACTCAACATCACACGTTGGCCTTTATTACGTTTCCAAATGGGCAACGGAAAAGGCCGCGCAGGAGTTTGCAAGGGTTTATGCCGCGGCATTGCCCAAGCGATATAAAGATCTGCGCCGCGTGCCCGCCGACGCCGCGATTCCCGGCCGCGATGCTTACGCGAGCTCAGACGGGCCAATCTTCATTCAGCAGACCGGGAATATGGTGATTGCCGTTGAAAGCTTTGAGGAGGACGCAGCGAAGAAGCTGATGGGGACGGGAGTAAAGACAGGAACGAAGCTGCAAAGCAGTAGTCATTGAACTGCTTCCTTTATAATCAACTTACCCCACTCTGAAGGAGATTCCTTTGCAACAAGCAGAAATCGGCATTATGGGCGGCAGCGGTCTGTATTCCATGCCCGGACTCACTGACGTCCGCGAGATTACGGTGCAAACGCCCTTCGGCGAGCCCTCGGATGCATATGTGCTCGGCACACTGGAAGGGCGCAAGGTGGCGTTCCTGGCGCGGCACGGCCGCGGACACCGCATCCTGCCCACGGAGATTAATTTTCGCGCCAATATTTATGGCATGAAGGAGCTGGGCGTGGAGTGCATCTTGTCGCTCTCAGCCGTCGGCTCGCTCAAAGAAGAGCACAAACCCACTGACTTTGTGATCCCCGACCAGTTTATTGATCGCACCATCCACCGCATCTCCACGTTCTTTGGCCATGGCATTGTGGCGCACGTTGCTTTTGGCGATCCCATCTGCCCGGAAGCGGCCGAGGCATTTACGCAATCCTGCAAGGATATTGGCGTGGTCGGCAAAAAAGGCGGGACGTACATCTGCATGGAAGGGCCGCAGTTTTCTACGCGCGCGGAATCAAACCTGTACCGGAGCTGGGGCGCCGATGTGATCGGCATGACCAACCTGCAGGAAGCCAAGCTCTGCCGCGAAGCTGAAATTTGCTACTCCACCTGCGCCATGGTGACCGACTATGACTGCTGGCGCGCCGGACATGAAGACGTAACGGTGGACCAGGTCCTGAAAGTTGTGCATGCAAACGCGGAAAATGCCGCGAAGGTGGTGAAACGCGCGGTCGGCATCATGCCCAAAGAGCGCAAGTGCGCGTGTGGTTCCGCGATGCAGTACGCCATCCAGACCGACAAAGATAAAATTCCCGCAGCCACACGCCAGAAGCTGGCGCTGCTGCTGGAGAAGTACCTGGGCAAAGGCCAGGAGGCAAAGGCGTAAAAGGGATTTGGTAATTGGGTAATCTGGTAATTGAGTAATTTTTGATTGATTCGCGTAACTGCGCAGCGATTCGCGGCCGAATCTTCTTCGGTTGGTTGCTTGGGTTCGGCGAATCAACAAGGAGCAGCAGTGATCGAATGAATGCCGCTGCGCGCCGTGATTATTGGTTGCTCGCGGGCCTTACCGCTGTGATTTCCATTGGCGCTCTGATTTACTACTACCATCAGGGCGCCATTCTTCTTTACGGCGACGCCGTCGCTCACATCAACATTGCGCGGCGCGTCTTTGATTCGCGCACGCCAACGCTGCTCGGGCTGGGAACCGTGTGGCTCCCCTTGCCGCACCTGCTCGACATTCCATTCATTGTGAATGACCGCATGTGGCAGACAGGACTGGGCGCTTCGATTCCCTCAATGATCTCCTACATTGTGGGAACGCTGGGCGTCTTCCGGCTGGTTTACGGACTAACGCCGCGTGGCTCGGCTTCGCGAGGTGCAGCCTGGCTTGCCGCGCTGATCTACGCGCTCAACCCCAACCTTATTTATATGCAGGCTACAGCCATGACCGAGGCGCTGTATCTTGCGCTGTTCGTCTGGGCAACGGTCTATTTTTCAGAGTTCGTGCAACAAGCAAAGGAAGACGTCAGTCATGCAGGCAAGTCGCTGATGAAGTGCGGCGTCATGGTGTCTGCTGCCATGCTCGTACGCTATGACGGATGGTTTCTTGCGGCGGTGATCGCTGCAGCTGTCCTGATTATCGTCTGGCGATTGCGCACCGGGTCGCGCAAATTGCGGCTCGGCTTCATCGTCTATCTTCTGCTTACCGGCGCCACGGCTGCTTCTTTTTTTGCCTATAACTATTTTGCATTCGGCAGCGCCCTGGAGTTCGCAACCGGTCCTTATTCTGCGCGGGGCATTCAGGAGCGCAGCAAAACTCCTACAATGCCAACCTATCCTGGGGAAAATTCTCCGCGGGTGGCGACGCTGCAGTTTTTAAAAATTTCACGCATGAATGTTGCGGAAGGCTACGCAGAAAAGCTGCTTTTTACGGCAGCCTTTGTCGCGCTTCTTGGCGCGATTTATTTATCCCGCAAGTTTCTTCCATGGAGCCTTCTCTGGACACCGGTCATTTTTTATATGCTCTGCGTGGCCTGGGGGAGTGTGCCTATTTACCATCCGGAGTGGTGGCCCTTCAGCTATTACAACGTGCGCTATGGATTGCAACTGCTGCCGGCAATCGCTGTCTTCAGCGCCCTGGGCTATCAGTTCATGATCAATTTTTTCCCGGCAAAAAAAGTGGCGATAGGTGCGGCGCTATTGATCGCGGTGAGCTATTTTTCTGCCTGGTACGTGACGCCGATTTGTCTGCGTGAAGCACATGCCAATGGCGATGCCAGAATGGCCTTGGAGATGGCGCTGGCCGCGGAGCTCAAGAAGCTGCCGCCCTCAGCCACACTCATGATGGACTGCGGCGCACACTCCGGCGCCGTCCAGATTGCGGGCATCCCGTTTCGGCGTGTGCTGCGCGAGAGCAACCCGCCTTACTGGGAGCAGGCGCTTACCCGCCCGGCACAGTCGGCGGACTACATCATCGCGTTCCCCGGTGATGTAGTCGCACATGCGGTGCAGCAGTTCCCGCAAGGGCTGGAGCAGGTTGCTACAGTGGGCACTCCCCAGCGGGTGGGGGCTATCATCTACCGCGCAATACGCTAATAATGGTGTACGAGGTTACCCCTGGCGCGGCAATGATCCAAAGTATTTCATTTTTCTTTCCACATCTCGGCTGGAGCCATGAGCTTGAGCAGGATGTTGCGCGCCTGCTGCTGGCAGCCGTGCTCGGCGGTTTTATTGGCCTGGAGCGCGAACTCAAGCGCAGGCCAGCCGGTCTGCGCACCAATATGTTTATCTGTTTCGGCGCCGCAATGTTCACTGTGCTCTCTTCTGAGCTCGCCGGCGCGTTCATTGGCGATCATACGCGCATCGCGGCCCAGATCATTCCCGGCATCGGCTTCATTGGCGCGGGATCGATTCTCCATGCGCGCACAGGAAATGTTTCCGGCCTGACTACAGCGGCAACGATCTTTGTGGTTGCTTCCATCGGCATGGCATGCGGCGGCGGGCTTTATCTGCTGGCAATCTTCGCAAGCATTCTGATGTTCATTGCTCTGCGGGTTTTAGGATGGACAGAGCAACAGTTCAGCCTCAAGTCATCTCTGATGAATTATTTTGTTGTATCAGAGAAGCCGGCGGAAGACCTGGTTTCAGAAATCCATAGCATCATGGACCAGAGAGGCAAAGAGATTCAAAGCCTGCATCTGACACGCAGAGAAGGCAAACAGTGCGTGAGCTTCAGCGTGGATGTCACGCGGCATGAGCAGAAGGAATTGATGGAAACTCTCCGCAAGTCTGACGCGCTCAAGAATTTTGAAGTCAAGACGGGGCCGGAAACCGATTGATAAGGAATACCGGCGGCGAGGCCCGTATTGGCCGAGCCGCTTGCGAGAAAGCAGTTCAATTTCATTTCTAGCCGCTGAAGCGGTTTGGAGCAAAGCGAAATAAAACAATGGTGCCCTTTACCAAGGCCTCTGCCTGCGGCAATGATTTCCTGATCATTGAAGGAGAGCACGCGCCCGCGGACCTCTATGCATTCAGCCGGCGTATCTGCGATCGCCACAATGGCGTGGGCGCAGACGGCGTGGAGTGGCTTTTTCCCGCACAGGATGCAGACATACGCGCGCGCCTGATCAATGCCGACGGCAGCGAGGCGGAAATTTCCGGCAATGGCACACGCTGTGTGGCGGCGTATATGGTGGCGAATGGCCACGCCGGAACGTTGGCGATTCGTACGGGAGCCGGCATCAAGCATTGCGAGCTGATTGCGCGCGAAGAAAATCGCTTTGAATTCGAGATGGACATGGGCGAGCCGCAAGTAGGCGACGAGTTTTCCATTAAGGTCGCATTCGGCGAGGTGCGCGGCACGCCGGTTTCCATGGGTAATCCGCATTACGTGGTTTTTGTGAAAGAGTTTTCTCCGGCGTGGCGGGGTGAGGGAGCGGAGATCGGCCGGCACCATGATTTTAAGCACGGCATCAACGTGGAGTTTGTGCGAATCAAGAGCCAAAACGAGATTGAAGTACGCTTTTACGAGCGCGGCGTAGGCGAGACACAGTCATCAGGCACAGGCTCTTGCGCTTCAGCCGTTGCGTCGATCGCGGCTGGCCGGGTGAATTCGCCAGTGAAAGTACACGCGCCAGGTGGAACACAGATGGTGCGATGGTCAAGAGAAAAAGTTTTTCTGCGTGGACCTGCTCAATTGGTCTGCCGGGGAGAATTTTTTGGCTAAGAGAATCGTTCAGCCGCCAGCATTGCTCCCGGGCGCGAAGATTGGAGTGATTGCGCCGGCAAGCAGCTTCAGCCGCGATGGATTTCTCGCGGGCTGTGAACGGCTGCGGCAAATGGGATACGAGCCTGTCTATTCAGAGGAGATCTTTGCCCGCGATCTTTATTTTGCCGGCTCAGCAGAGCGGCGCGCGAAAGAATTTCGAGAATTCTGGCAGCGCGAAGATATTGCTGCGTTGGTCTGCGTGCGCGGCGGCTATGGCAGCAACTATCTGCTGGAGCATCTTGATTTCGATTCGATCGCCAGAAAGCCGAAAGCCCTGATTGGCTGCAGTGACATCACGACCTTGATAACGGCAATCCATGATCGAACTGGGTTAGCGGCGTTTCATGGGCCGATGGTAGCCAAGGATATCGCCGATGGCACTTTTGACAGCTCAAGTTGGAATAACTCACTGAACGGTGTTGCGGAGTGGAATGTTCCCACAGACGGCGTGGAGGTGCTGCGACCCGGCACAGCACGCGGGAAGCTGTATGGCGGTTGTCTTTCAATGCTGGTTGCATCACTCGGCACGCCATATGAGATCGAGACCGAGGGAACAGTTCTCTTTATAGAAGACATTGCGGAGAAGCCATTTCGCATTGATCGCATGTTGATGCAGCTCCGTGTGGCTGGCAAGCTGGAGGGTGTACGCGGATTTATTTTTGGCGAGATGCTGGACTGTCTCCCGCCCCAAGGCGAGACCTACACATTGCAGCAGGTAATCATGCGCGTGCTCGAATTGTTCAGAGTTCCAGTTGTCTTTGGGCTGAGGTCGGGGCACGTGAGCAGCGGGAATATCACGCTGCCGATTGGAGTGCAGGCGGAGTTGGCGGCCGAAGGCCCATCTGTGAGTTTAAGGATTTTGGAAGCCGCAACGGAAAACCACACCACTGATTAGCACTGATAACACTGATTGAAATCGGGTGATCGCGCGTGATCGGGTGATCTAGTGATCGAAACCCTGGGTTTTGTTTTCAATTTCGGCGATTTTGGCAATTTCTCTATCAGTGGTGAGATTGTTTTAAATCCGTTAATCTAAAAAACGTGGAACAACAGCATGTACACATCATAGGCATCTGCGGCACGGCCATGGCGTCGCTCGCCGGGCTGCTCAAGCAGCGCGGGTTCAAGGTGACCGGCTCGGACGCGGCGGCGTACCCTCCCATGTCGGATTTTCTGGCCTCCATCAACATTCCCATCATGCAGCCTTACTCTGAGGCCAACCTGAAACCGCGGCCGGACATGGTCATTGTGGGGAATGCAATCTCGCGCGGCAATCCGGAGCTGGAGTACGTGCTGGATGAACGCATTCTCCTGCGCTCGATGCCCGACATTCTCTACGATCTCTTTCTTCGCACCCGCCAGCCGATTGTCATCTCCGGCACGCACGGCAAAACGACAACAACTTCCATGCTCGCGTGGATTTTTCAGTCGGCGGGTAAAGATCCTTCTTTTCTAATTGGCGGGATCGCTGAAAATTTTGGCAGCAGCTTTGCTCTTCGCCAGGGCAAGCACTTCATCATCGAGGGCGATGAGTATGACACCGCTTTTTTCGATAAAGGCCCCAAATTCCTGCACTACTTTCCGCAGGCGGCCATTCTGACCTCGGTGGAGTTTGATCATGCCGATATCTATGCTGATCTTGAGGCGGTAAAGACGGCGTTCAAGCGGCTGGTGAACCTGGTACCGCGAAAAGGCCGGATCATCGCGTTTGACGCGAATGAGAATGTTGACGAGTGCATTGCTAAAGCTTTTTGCCCGGTCGAGAAGTATGGGATGAAAGAGGATTCCTTCTGGCGAATCATGAACCTCAAGTTCGAGCCTGAGCGCACGACGTGGACCGTGCTGCGCGACCAGAAAGAGCCGGTAGATTTTGAATTTGTACTTGCCGGGGAGTACAACGTGCTCAACGCAACTGCCGCGGCGGCAATGGCGGCGAATTTTGGCATCGAGCCGCCACAAATTGTGGAGGCGCTCAAGACATTCAAGAGTGTGAAGCGCCGACTGGAAATTAAGGCGCAGATTGATGGGATCACGATCATTGACGATTTCGCGCACCACCCGACGGCGATCGCCGCAACGCTTACCGCGTTGCGCGTGCGCTATCCAAATGCGCGGCTGTGGGCGATCTTTGAGCCGCGCTCAAATACGCTCCGCAGGAGAGTCCTGCAGAAGGAACTGGTCAACAGCCTCTCCCTGGCTGATGAGGTAATCATCACGCCCATTTTTAAGCCGGAGGCGGTGCCGGAAGACGAGCGGCTTACTACTTCTTCCGTGGTCAATGGCATCAAGCGGCAGGGCAAATCGGCGCGCGAGCTGGCCGATGCTGACGCGATTGTCGCAGCTGTTGCGCCTGAACTTGAGAGCGGCGACGTGGTGGCCATTCTCTCCAACGGGGGATTCGGCGGGATCTATGAGAAGCTGCCGCGCAAGCTGGAGGATTTAAGAGGCGTACAGCGCTCATGATCGGGCGCGTGATTGGGTTCTTCCGAACTGTGGCGGCACTCCTGTTCTGGATTGTATTGGTGCCACCCGCGGCGCTCATTGCCTTTCCCTGGACGTTTATCACCGGCAAAGCCGATTTCCTGTACTGGATCGGCATGGGGCTCGCCTTTCGCGGAGCGCGGATTGCGGGCGCCAGGGTGAAGCTGGTTGGGCTCGACAAGATTGATCGTGCCGGAACGTATATCTTTATGTCGAACCACGTTTCCAATCTCGATCCGCCGCTGCTGGTGCCGCTGATTCCTGGCCGCACATCGGTACTGGCAAAAAAGGAAATCTGGCGCATACCAATTCTTGCTAAAGCGCTGGACCTGGCGGAGATTGTGCCGGTAGAGCGCAGCAATCGCGATTCGGCCATCGGCAGCATCCGCCGCGCAGGCGAAGTAATGCAGCACCACATCAACATGACAATCTTTCCTGAAGGCACGCGCTCGCCAGACGGCCGATTGATGCCATTCAAGAAAGGCCCGTTTCATCTGGCTGCTGAAACAGGCTTCTCAATCGTGCCGGTGACGATACTGGGAACCGAAAAAATGATGCCGAAGGGCAGCTTGATGGTAAAAGGCGGCACAGCGACGCTGGTGTTTCATTCGCCAGTTGATCCGAAGCAATTTGCCTCTCGTGAGGAGCTGATGCAGGCAGTGCGCGAAGCGATCAACAGCGCGTTGCCGCTCGAGAGACAGTGAACCTTTACCACAGAGGACACAGAGGGGCACGGAGCTTACTGCACAGATATTTTGCGCAAATGCGAAGCTTGCCTTATTGGATAATTGGGCCGCCGCGAGATACTGTGACCGTGTTTTGATCCAGATTGATCCACACAGGATCTACTTCGTTGGGGCGCAGGGCGGGGCCGGTGTATGTATGGTTCACGCCTTTTGCGTCAGTGAACTGCACCTTGATGGGGCCGGCATCCGTGATTCTGATTTGCGAGGTGAACGTTTCTCCGGGGGCAAGCTTGTCTTTGCCAAAAGTCGCGCTGGGATAATCAATGATTATTGTCGAGAGAGGTTGAGAGCTGGAGTTGGTCAGCCTTACAGTTGTCATGTGGCTGCGGCATCCAGTGAGCACGAGAATGAGTGACAAACAAATGGACGAAGCGATTTTCATTTTTTTTCGATGACTCGCGCAGCCAGCACCGCACCATTGCGATTGTCATGCAGCTTGAGCGGGAAGACCAGGATGTTCCAGTTCCAGCGGTTCTTCTGGTTTGGCAGGTGCGGCAGCCCGCCAAAGCTGCGATCCACGTAGGTTTCGCGCGTATCCGCCACCGTGCGCACAATCTCTTTCCATTCCGCGCCAAGCTCAGGAAATTCATCAAAGCGGTTTTTGCCGGGAAACCATGTGCGCTTCTTTTCGCAGAGCCGGGCAAAGAATTCATTCACGTACTGCCAGACGCCGTCGCGATCGAGAATTTCCAGCACCACGTCTTCACCCATGGCCATGGCGATGCGGGAATAAAAGAAGTCACGCGCATCCACCACCACTGGCTTGCCACGGCGCTTGGCTTCAAAGGAGCGTAGCGCGGCGAGCAGATCATCCACTGAACTATAGCCTTTGAGCAGGTGCATATCTTCCACGCCGCCAAATTTTCTTTCCAGCGTGGCGGATAGAATGATGATGGGGACCTCAGGACGTTTGTCGCGCAGGGACTGGGCGACCTCCGTGCCGAACTTGCCTGCGCCAAGATGATAGTCGAGGACGGCAATGTCAATGGTTCCCAGGTGCGCCTCGGCTTGCTCTACTGAGGCTGAGGTCACGGTTTCATAGCCGTTTTGGCGCAGAATTGCGGAGCGGAGGATGAGGTTGTCTTCGCGGTCGTCGAGCAGGAGAACGCGGATGGGGCGTTTGGTAGAGTCTGTGCGGGAATCGGTCATCTAATTGCCAAAATCGCCGGAATTGCCAAAATTGCCAAAATTTAAAAGCAAAATCTTACCGCTGATAAACGCTGAGAACACTGATCAGAAAAATAGAAACTCCAAATATTTGGAGCTTGCCCCACACATAAGCACCAAAGAGCTGACTGCTGAGTGCTTCTCATTCCTTGCTGGTCTTTCCCCGCAGCGCGCGCACAAGCTCCGGCAGTTTGGCAAATGCCGTCACGCTGCGCAGCCATTGCTTGTGATCGAATGCCGGCGAGCCGCTCACCATGGAACCCGGTGGTATATCGCCATGCGTGCCGCTCTGCGCGGTGATAATGACGCCATCGCCGATCTTGCAATGCCCCGCCACACCAACCTGGCCGGCGAGAATCGCGTTCTTGCCGATTTCAGTTGAACCCGCGAGACCAACCTGGGCGCACAGCATGGAGTTTTCATCCACGATGCAGTTGTGCGCGACATGAGTCAGGTTGTCAATTTTGGCGTTGCGGCCGATGCGCGTTTCGCCGAGGCTGGCACGGTCAATGCAGCCGTTGGCCTGGATTTCTACATTATCTTCAATCACCACGCGTCCGGTCTGCGGAATTTTGTACCAGTCGCCTTTGTCGTCTTTGGCAAAGCCGAAGCCGTCAGAACCGATCACCACGCCGTTATGAAGCAGAACGCTGTCGCCGATCTGGCTGTCTTCCCGGATGGAGACATGCGAATGCGCGAAAAAGTTATTGCCAATCTTCACTCGCTCATAAATGACTATATGCGGAAGCAGCGTGCAGTCTTCGCCGATTTCGACCTCGGCGCCAATGACGACGTAAGCACCAATGGAAGCGTTGGATCCGATGCGCGCAGTGGGATCAATGACAGCCGTGGGATGAATACCAGGTTTTTGCCGTGGCCGTTGGTGCAGAAGCTCGACCGCGCGGGCATAAGCAAATTGCGTGTTTTTTACGCGCAAAAGCGGCTTGCCCGTTGCAGGAAACTTTTCATTCACAATGAGTGCCGAGGCCTGAGTGGAACCAGCGCGGGCGGCATACTTGGAATCGGAGATAAAGGTGATCTGGCCTGACTTGGCGGAATCAATTGAGCCGACAGAGGTAATCTCACCTTCCGCATCAGGCGGATCGAGTGTGGCGCCGAGTTTGGAGGCGAGGTCCTGGAGGTTCATGTAATTGCCGTTTTTCTCGATGAATAAACACAAGGTCCCTCACCCCTACTCTCGCGCTGAAGAAAGCGCGCGCTCGCTGACGGGGTTCGGGATAACGAACCATTTATCAAAATTCGCGCCTTACGATGCCCCCAAAAGGGCCGATTTTTCACCAAGTGCCGAACGCATGATTGTAATTGCTAGAAGAGAGGCTGGGGCAAAAATCGTTCGCGTTCGAAAAACAATGCGGACAGGCTTGAACCAAAGTTTATGGCCGGGGGCCATCAGGTTCTGAAAACAGTTTTTCCTGGCGAGCGTCCTCAGCGGGCTTCTTGCGGCCCTCAGGGCGTCCGATCACGGCGAGCACATTCATCTCAGTCAATGCCAATTTGGGAACAAAGATGCGCTGGGTGTTGCCTCGCGTATCGGGCGGCGTGATCAGATAGCCTTCAGGAGCAAGCTGCGTGAGATCGTTGGCCATCATGCCTTCGAGCACATCGTTATCAATAAACTTGAGCCGAACCCACAGACCCTCAGTCCGCGGGCGGGTGGTGAAGGTTTTGCGGCCGGGGCTCGCAGTGTCAGAGAAGTCGCGTACGAAATCTACGCTTTTGATTTCTGCCAGATCAATCAGCACCACTTTGCCTGAGGTATTCAGCAATTCCAGCTTGCCTTCCACGACAAAATGCGCTGGGGCGACGTATCCACTCATCACATCACGGCCCAGTTTGCGAACAATCACCTTTTTATGCGTTGAAGGCATGCAAATTTGATTCTCGCATTGATTTGAGGGGCATCAAAGGCGTCAAGATGGGTTCCTGTGCTTGGGGTAGCCAAAAGGTTAACCTTTATGATAATGTTTGATGTCCCTGCGGTAGCCGTCTAAGTCTTGTATAAAGTGCAACTTACCAAAAGATGGGGGAATAGGGCAGCTCACCTGGCCTGAGGGCCGGGCGGGCAAAAGTGTTTCCTTAGCTGATGGCTGACTTTATTTATCTGATGGAAACCCGGCTTACGCCGGACCAGCAGCGCGCAGTAGCGTTGGTGACCGATGCCGCCCGCGCTCACGATATGAACGTCTTCCTCACCGGGGGCGCGGTCCGCGATATTATCAGCGGCTTCATAATCCGCGACCTGGACTTCTCCGTGCAGGGTAACGCGCTCAAGCTGCAAAAAGATTTTGAGAAGGCCGGCGCGGTCACTGAAGCCACGGACGACACCACCCGCACCATCATGCTGCTTCTGCCGGGAAATGTCCGCGCGGAAGTTACCAGTACGCGCTCAGAAAAATACGAGAAGCCCGGCAAGCCGCCGGAGATCACTCCGGGCACGATTTACGACGACATGCGCCGCCGCGACTTCACCGTCAATGCCATGGCGCTGTCACTGAATCCGGGCTCGCGCGGCCTGCTGACAGACCCATTTAACGGGGTGGCGGATATTGAAGCGAAGGTCCTGCGCGTCCTGCATAATTACGCGTTTTATGAAGAGCCTTCACGGCTGATCCGGGCTACGCGGCTGAGCACCCGCTTCCATTGGACTCTGGAAGAGCGCACCCAGGCACGTTACGATGCGGCCAAAGAAAATAACTACATCGAGAATATTTCCGATCGCACGGTGGGGCATGAGATTGAGCAACTGGCGCACGAGGAAAATCCGGTCGAAGTGCTGAAGGCACTGGAGCGCGAAGGCTGGCTGAAGGTGCTGGTGCCGCACATGTCAGTGGCCAAGGTGGATTCTGCCGGGCTGACGCAGCTCTTTAAGGTCAAGCAGCAGATGCAGGAGCTGGGGTTGAATCCGGACGCGAGCCCTATCGTGATGCACTTCCTCACGCGCAAGCTTCCCGATAAAGATGTTGCGGCGATGCAGAAGCAGATCGTCAACAAGGGATTTGTCACGCGCTGGAAAAACCTTGAAGATGATGCCAAAGATTTTGCCAAGCGGATCATGGCCAAAGACCTGGCTCAGCCATCAGCAACCTGGAAGTTCCTGATGACGAACCGGCCAGACGCGCTGCTGTTCAACGCTATTACGCCGCGGGCTTCGGCCGTTGAGCAGAAGATCAAAAATTTCCTGACCAAGTGGCCGCAGGTGCGGCAGAAGCTGCCATTCCCTGAGATGGCTGAGATGCGCATTACGCCGGAGCATCCGGATTACAAAAAAATTCAGGATGAGGCTTTCCTGCTGCTGCTGGATGGAAAGCTGCGTTCGCATAATGAGATCGTCAAGTTCCTGGAGCCGTATTCTCCGCCGGAGCCGCCTCCGCCGCCTCCTCCGCTGCGTCGCGGAAGAGGTAAGAAGGAAGCTGCTGCAGCAGCGGGAGCAGCACCTGGCGCTCCGGGAGAGCAGGCCCCCAAGAAGCGTGGACGCAAACCGAAAGGCGCAGTGACTGAAGCTCCCGCGCCTGCACCGGCAGCCGCCGAGCCTGCAAAGCCAGCGCCGGCGCCAGTTGCAAGCGGAGCCAAGCAGCCGCCGATAAAGCACACCCCGGCAAAGCCAGCCGCTCCTGCGGCTAAAGCGAAGCCGAAGCCTGCGCCAGCAGCTGCGGCAAAGAAAGCTGCTCCGGCGAAAAAAGCTGCAGCTAAACCTGCGGCAAAAAAGCCGGCGCCGAAAAAAGCTTCCGCAAAGAAAGCAAAAAAGAAGTAAGTAGCTATTCTCTCTAAGCGCAATGCTGCAACTCTGCCGCGGCACGCTGGGTTGTGCATTTCCCGGCGAAACGTCTGGCTGTGTTGATTCACTATCAGGAGTAAAATGAAAGCCCCTTCAGCCTTGCTCGGCTTACATGCCTTATACCGGGAGGAAAAACCATGCCAGGATTTTGTACAAAGTGTGGAGCACCTCTAGCTGGGTCCTTTTGCACCCGCTGCGGACAGCGCGCACAAACGCCGGCTGAAAGCCCGTCCAGCACCAGTTCGCAACCTATACCTGCGGCAAGCCAGCCGACTGTTCCGCAACCTGCACCAGCGGCAGTTCAGCCAACCAGCATCCCGCCAGTCCAGTCGCAACCTGCCGCCCCTGTACAGCAGGCTGGAGCGGCACAGAAATCAGGCGCGGGCAAAGCAATTCTGATTGTTGGAGGCATTGTTCTGGTGCTTTGTCTCGCTGCTTTTGGCGCCGTGATATATAGCGTCCATTGGATGAAAGGTAAAGTTTCATCGCTGACAGGCGGCGCTATCGGCGGACGAAGGCAGGTGCTAGTCTCCAAGGGAAATATGTGCCGCCTGCTTTCGACGCAGGACCTGCAGCAGGTGCTGGGAGTAACGATTGAAAAGAGCGCAGAGATCATGGAAGGCAACGATCCCGGCTGCGCCTACTATACAAATCCCTCGGCCTTTGCCGACCTGCAGAAGATCGCGCTGGAGCAGGCAAAGCGCGACTCTGAACGGGCCGCAAATGATCCCTCAGTGAAGAACTCCAAGGGCGACAATCCTCTCGTCCTTCTTGGCCACACAGAAGAGATGGAAGGAACGATCAAAGGTCTTGGCCTGACCCAACCTGATAAAGATGGCAAAGTTTTTTCTTTCACGGTGGATGGTAACTTTGGCGCGGGCAACTGGGGAGCGCTGCGCACGCCGCTATCAATAGTTCCTGGATTCAAGGAAATTGACGGCGTAGGGGACCACGCGATGATCGGGTCTTTTGGCCATGCTTTCTACGTTCTCAAGGGAGACAACATGATTCACCTTGACACCATGTATGTCCCGGAAACCCGCACTCGCGGCGCTGAAATTGGGCGCAAAATCGTCTCTCACTTGTGATGAAGAGCTGCGCCAGCAGTTCGTGATATCTGCCCCTTCGATACAATAGAAGGCGATGCTGACCGGCTCTGAGATTCGCGAAAAATTCCTGCGCTTTTTTGAAAGCAAAGGCCACCGACGTGTGCACTCGTCATCGCTGGTGCCCGCCAATGATCCCACGCTGCTCTTTACCAATGCGGGCATGAACCAGTTCAAAGACGTCTTTCTGGGCGTGGAGAAGCGCGACTACAACAAGGCCGCTACATCGCAGAAGTGCGTGCGCGCGGGCGGGAAGCACAATGATCTCGAAAACGTCGGCTTCACCAAGCGCCATCACACATTTTTTGAGATGCTGGGCAATTTCAGCTTTGGCAGCTACTTCAAGGCTGAAGCGATCTCCTATGCGTGGGAACTCATAACCGCTTCAGAGTGGTTCGGCATTCCGCGAGACAAGCTGTACGCAACGATCTTTGGCGGTGAGCAGGGCATTCCGCGGGATGACGAAGCGGAAAAATACTGGCTAGAAGTGGGCGTGCCCAAAGAGCGCGTCTTTGCCATGGGCATGAAGGACAACTTCTGGCAGATGGGCGACACCGGCCCTTGCGGTCCGTGCAGCGAAATTCATTACGACATGGGGCCTGCGGCCTCTGACGAAGGCCACACCGACTGCAAGTTCCCCTGCGAGTGCGGCCGCTACGTGGAGATATGGAACCTGGTCTTTATGCAGTTCGACCGCGACAACACAGGCACACTGAACCCTCTGCCCAAGCCGTCGATCGATACGGGAATGGGATTGGAGCGCGTAACAGCTGTGCTGCAAGGCAAGGTCTCCAATTACGAAACAGATCTGTTCACGCCGCTGCTTGCAGCTGCGGCGCGGCTGACCGGAGTTGATCTGAACAAAGAGCTGGCGGCGGAGAAAAGTTCGCGCGGGGCGGCGAGCCTGCGCGTGATCGCCGATCATGCTCGCGCTGTAACCTTCCTCATCTCTGATGGTGTGCTGCCTGCAAATGAAGGCCGGGGCTACGTGCTGCGCAAGATCCTGAGGCGCGGCATTCGCCATGGCCGGCTGCTGGGCGCCACCAAGCCATTCATGCATGAGATGGTGATGGCCGTCCGCGACCTGATGAAAGATGCGTATCCGGAACTCAAGGAGAGCGCGGAGCGCGTCTCAAAGATTGTCTATGAAGAAGAGCGGCGCTTTGCACACACGCTGGATGCAGGGCTGGACCGGCTTGAAGCCGACCTGAATGAGCTGCGGAAACAGCATGCCATCTCGCACAAGGTTGTGCTTTCGCGCGATCCGGTGAATGAGCTGGGCGTCTCGCCGGCAGAGCTGGCGCAGTTTCAGTATCAGAGCGCGCGCGGACTGCGTTATCGCGGTGAAGATGCGTTCCGGCTGTATGACACATTCGGGTTGCCGTTTGACTTCATCATGGACACCTGCCGCGACGCGGGAATCAGCGTGGACGTGGAAGGCTTTGAGCGCGCGATGGAAGCACAGCGCGAGCGGGCGCGCGCTTCATGGAAGGGCGGCGCAAAACAGAGCGCGTCTCCGGTGTATCGCGACCTGGGCAAGACGGCGTTTGAGGGATATCGCTACACCGAATCGCATGACTGCGAAGTGCTGGCGATCGTAAAAGATGGCCAGGGCGTGAAGGAGCTCAAGCCCGGCGAAGAAGGCGAAGTGGTACTGGACCACACGCCGTTCTACGCAGACTCAGGCGGGCAGGTAGGCGATATCGGCGTCTTTTATGACACTGGGCATACGACCATTCTTGCTGAGGTCAACGGCTGTTACATGCCGGTGCAGGGCGTGCGCGCGCACAAGGTCAAGGCGCGCCAGCCAATCCATGTGGGGATGAAGGTGGATGCGTCTGTCCATGCCGACGTACGCGAGGCCACCATGCGCAACCACACGGCTACGCATCTGCTGCATGCCGCATTGCGCGAGACTCTTGGCGGGCATGTGAAGCAGGCCGGATCGCTGGTGGATCCCGGCCATCTACGCTTTGATTTTTCGCACTATGCGGGCGTCGCAGATGAGGAGCTGCAGGATATTGAGGACCTCATCAACAAGCAGGTGCTGCGGAATACTAAAGTTGAAGTAATAGAAGATGTGCCGATTGATGTGGCGATCAACGAATACCGCGCCATGGCGCTCTTTGGAGAGAAATACGGCGAGCGCGTGCGTGTAATCAAGATCGGCGACTTTTCTACCGAGCTTTGCGGCGGCACACACACGGCGGCAACGGGTGAGATTGGGCTGATCAAAATTCTGAACGAGGGTAGCGTTTCTTCAGGAGTGCGGCGGGTTGAGGCCGTGAGCGGCGAAGGATCGCTTAAGCATTTCCGGATTGACCACAAGCTTGAAAATGTTGTGACGTCGCTGGTGCCGCAGTCACAGAAATCCGGCTCACCCGCTGAAGCTCTGCGCAATGAACTGGAGAAGAAAGAAGCCGAGATCAAAAAGCTGCAAAAAGAGCTGGAGCAGATGCGGATGAAGTCGGCCGCGGCGAATGTGGCCTCCGTCGGCGAGAAGGCGCGAGACGTTCAAGGAGTAAAAGTTGTTACGCAGCGCGTGGACAATCTTGATCGCGGGCAGATGCGAACCCTGGTGGACAACATGCGCAATAAACTGGGCTCCGGCGTGGTGGTGCTGGGATCAGTGCAGGACGGAAAAGTTGCGCTGATTGTTGGCGTCACAGCGGACCTGATTTCCAGGGTGCAGGCGGGAAAAATTATCAAGCCGGTGGCGGAGAAGGTCGGCGGCTCCGGCGGCGGACGCCCCGATATGGCTGAGGCCGGCGGCAAAGACCCCGCACAGCTTGATGCAGCGCTGAATGAGGCGTATGCCGCGGTGGAAGGGCTGTTGAAGTAAGACCGTGGCCGCAGATTTGCGCTGATGAACGCAGATTTTTTTGAGCGGAAGTGAAAACTCTATTGTTTTTGGCTTAATTTGTCACGGATACAACTTTCACACTATCGTGAGAACTCCCTGACTCAGCCTGGCAGAGGACACATTCTCGGGATCCTTCGACGCGCCCTCATCTCGCAAGCGAGACTCGGGGCTTGCTCAGGATGACAGGCCTGTAGAGTAATTCTCCCGATCACTGCTAGCGCACTCCTACCCGTCCCCACGCATACAGGGCTGAGAACACCAGCACTTCCAAAGTTGCCAGTGCGTAAAAGACAACTCTCAATTTTTTGGTGATTGCCATACCTTTTGAACGGACGATCGTCTGGTCTTTGCAGAAGAATTACTTAAGTTTTGTAAGTGTCTTCCAAGCCACAGCCGGGGGCGGCTGTGCTACATGAGTTTTCTAGGGATATCACCTATGTTTTACCCCTATTCACCCCCTAGATTCGTCTGGTTTTAGCCGATTGCCGCCGCGTTTTGGGCGGCATATAATCCCTGTACTCTGGCAGTTTCTCTAGTATCAGGATTGGACAAAAGGTGTTTGGCCTTCCGTGAGATGGCGGAAGCCGCCGGGAACTGATATTTAGAGCATAACCCGATGAAAAAGCACCTATTTACCATCCTGATCGGCGCCACGTCGATGGTAGCTAGCCAGCCAGCCCGTGCGCAGAGCCTTGTGGCCACTCACGATGCTTACGGCCATACGGTCTGGGTTGCCGGCGATGAGGCCAAGCCTCAGCCGAAGATTCAGTCTGCTCCGGCTTCTGTTTCTGCGTCGTCTCACGCGATCTCCTCTTCTTCACAGCCGGTGACGGCTTCGACCGGCGAGCCTGCTTCGCAGCAGAGTTCGCGCTACAGCAACCTGGTGTATTGGAGCAACAAGCAACATCGCTGGGTGCCGGTTCCACTTGCCTCTTCGGCAACCATGAAGGCAGCCCGCAGCGCAGCCCGCGAGGTAAATGAGACAGTCATCTCTCCTGGCCGGACAAATGGCCGGGGTTTGATGCTCTCCAGGCCGGTGAATCTGGGCGAGGGATTGTCACAGGCAGGTCCGGCGGATGCGGCCACAGTTGATAAGGCGATTGAGGCTGCAGCTGAACGACACGGCGTTGATCCGAACCTGGTGCGCGCCGTGGTGAAGGTGGAATCAAACTTCAACTCGCATGCGGTCTCTCGCAAGGGTGCGATAGGCCTGATGCAGTTGATGCCATACACGGCGAAGTCACTCAACGTGGACAACGCGTTTGATCCGCGGCAGAACATTGACGCGGGCGTGCGCCACCTGAAGAGCCTGCTGGAAAACTATAATGGAAACGTGGAGCTCTCACTGGCAGCGTACAACGCGGGCAGCGGCGCGGTAAGACGGAGCGGCGGCATTCCTCCGTATCGCGAGACACGCGATTACGTGAAGAAGATTACAGATCTTTACCACGGCTCGGCGTTTACCTCGCGCGTGCGGGAGACACGCGACTCTGATGGACACCGCGTCTTTTCAAACAACGATTAGCCCGGGTTCGGGTTTATTCTGTAAGGTGCTTTGAAGTTTGCAGTAATGAGAAATCGGGATTTGAGGATCCTCCCTCGCAATACGATTGCCCTGGCACTGGCCTGCCTTTTGTTGGCACCGGTTAGCGGTTTTGCGCGCACTGTCCAGCAGAAGAAAAAAGCTGCGCGCGCCCAGTTTGATGTTGCTGAGCGCATGCGCGACGCCCTGGAAAACAAAGCTGAAGCCAGCCGCACGCGTGAAGACTACGAAAAAATTCTGGACGCTTACCGCAAGGTTTATCACACGGCTCCGACATCAGCAAAAGCAGATGCCAGTGTCTTTACCGTGGCTGAGCTGCTGGAAGAACAGGGCCGCGTGCTCAATGATCCGAAGAGTTTCAAAGATGCCATTGGGCAATATGTGTTTTTGCGGCGCGAGTATCCGGGCAGCAAGTATCGCGCGCAGGCGCTCCTGGCGATTGCGGAAGTCTATCGCGATGATTTGGATGACAAGGTCCAGGCCAAGGCGGGATTTGAAGATTTCCTGAAGCATTATCCCGGCAACTCACATGCGGAGGAAGCGCGCAAAGCAATTGCGGAGATTGATAATCCTTCCGCAACGAACAATCCCTTTAAGGCGCGGCCAAGCCGCGAGCGCCGCTCCACAACAAAGACACTGCGCGCAGATAAAGACTCGATCAAAGCAGCGGCTGACCAGGCTACAGCAGAAGCCGCACAGGCCCAGCAGCAAGAAGTGGCACAAACCAACGCGGATGCGCAGCAGCATCGGCCGGCACGGCTGACCAGCATTCGCCACTGGTCCACGCCGGATTACACGCGCGTGGCGATTGATCTGGAGCAGGAAGTGCAGTACAAAGCCGGGCGCGTGCCGCATCCTGACCGCATCTTCTTTGATCTTTACGGGACCAAGCTGGCCTCAGAGCTGGTGGGCAAGAGCTTTGAGGTGGATGCCGGCTTCCTGCACAAGATTCGCGTGGCGCAGTACAAGGCCAACATGGCGCGTGTGGTGCTGGACGTGGACGATGTGGCGGAATACTCAGCTTTTCTGCTGCCGAACCCGTATCGCCTGATCATTGATATTCACGGCAAATTGCCGCCCAATCAAGTGGCAGGCAAAAAAGAAACGTCGCGGCCCGTGCCACAAGAGAGCAAGCCGGCTCCACAGGAAACCAAGTCCACGGCAGAATCGAAGCAGCCTGCGGCTGATGCCGATTCCGGCAATGATGTTACCGTCACGAATGTTAAGCCGTCCGATACGGAACTAACCGCAAAGGGTGGCGGTGTGGGAACCACTAAACCGGCTGCGGTCAAAGGCCCGGGGAGAGATCGGGACAAAGATACAGAGCGTGTAGTTACAGAAAGTCCTGCAGAGGTCGCCAAGGTGGTTTCACCCAAAGTGGTAGTGGATGATACGGGCCTGGACGATTCCGATAAGGCAAGCAGTAAGCCGACGAGCGGCCCGACTTTTGAAGCCATCGCGCCCAAGGAGTCAAGCCGCAACAAGAAGAAGACCATTGAACCCAGCGCTCGCACTTCTTCTCTTCCGGCAACCACAACGCGTACCGCTGCTCCAACAGCAGCAGGCGAGCGATCACTGATTCGCGCGCTTGGACTAAAGATCGGAAAGATCGTAGTAGATGCGGGCCACGGCGGGCACGATACAGGGACGATTGGTCCGAACGGCCTGCAGGAAAAAGATCTGGTGCTTGATGTTGCGCTGAAACTGGGCAAGCTGCTGGAGGAAAAACTTGGCGCTGAAGTTGTTTACACCCGCGACGATGACACATTCATTCCTCTGGAGACGCGCACGGCAATCGCAAACAAAGAGCAGGCAGACCTGTTCATCTCGATTCACGCCAACTCGTCTGACGATCCAAGCGCACGCGGCATAGAAACTTACTACCTGAACTTCACCAGCCGGGCTGATGCGCTGGAGGTTGCAGCGCGTGAAAATGCGGTTTCAGAGAAGTCAATTCACGAGTTGCAGGACCTGGTAAAGAAGATTGCGCTGAAGGAAAAAATTGGCGAGTCGCGCGAATTTGCCATGGATGTCCAGCGCTCGCTTTACGCTGGACTGAGCGCCAAAAATCCCAGCTTGCGCAATCGCGGAGTGAAGAAGGCGCCGTTTGTAGTGCTGATCGGCGCCAACATGCCTTCGATCCTGGCGGAAATTTCCTTTGTCAGCAATCCTGAAGATGCCAGGAAGCTGAAAACCAATGACTACCGCCAGCGCATTGCCGACTCGCTTTACAAGGGCGTGACTCGCTACGTGAACAGCCTGAGCGGCATGAAAGCTGCTTCCAAAAACGGCGAAGAACAAGCCTCAAGCGGGCAGTCCATGGCTGTGGCCGCGAAATAAGCGCCGGCTCAAACCTCGCGCTTTGCAATTTTTTTCGCCCGCGAAGTTCACTGTGAGGAGCCACCATGTTCGGCCGTCCTAAATCTCCGCAGCAGCAGGTCACCAGCGGACGCTTTGAAATTGAGCGCAACGGCCACATCGCCTACCTTGAATACAGCCTCGCCAACAAAATTCTTCAGCTCATTCACAGTGAGGTTCCGCCTCAGCTGCGCGGTCACGGGCTGGCATCTGAGCTGGCCAAGTCTGCGCTGGACTGGGCGCGAGAAAACGGCGTCAAGGTTGACGTAATCTGCCCGTCAGTCGCAGCTTATATTGAGAAGCATCCTGAGTATCGCGACCTTGTGCTGCGTTAGCTCTGCCAAAACGCGCAACCGATTCGCTATCCCAACTTCGCTGCGATTCTCGCGGTCGCGCCGCATGACAAACTGAAACACTTCCCCTGCAACTCACATCACCTCCGCTTGACACTTCCCTTTCACAAGCCTTTAATTCCTGCAAGCCGTAATCAAGGAGGGCTGTGTGAAACCGTCCTTAATTTTCGTCCTGCTGCTCACCTGCGCCGTTGCATTCAGCCAGAAGAAAACTGGAGCGGCAAAAGATCCCTGGGCTGGTACCTACAAGCTGGATCTGGCAAAGTCCAAATTCAATGGCCCCTCGCCTCGTGAAGAAACCATTCACGTGGCCGCAGCACGCAAAGATTCCATCCAGTACACCATCGCCGGCAAAGACGTGAACGGTGACTCTTACACCATCAACTATGATGGCAAGGCCGACGCCGAATCCACCGAGATGATGGAAGGCAAGCCAATCGCGCAGATCACCTACCACATGCCCTCCCCGCACGAGTTCACCTCAGAAGCCCGCGGCACAGACGGCTCAACCGGAACCGGCACCGTCACGCTCTCCCAGGACGGCAAGACCATCACCGTCCACCAGCATAATAAAGATGCCAAGGGCGCCGAGCAGGACCAGACCTTCGTTTACGCGCGACAGTAAAGAGCTCCGAAGTCAAAGAAATTCTGGGCCGCGCCGACGCGTGTCAGGGCACGACCTTCAGTCGTACCGTAAAGACGGATTAAAAGATCACTTCCGCTCTGCCGAAGAGCCTGCGCGCAGCGCAGCGGAGCGCATAAAAGAAAACAGTAGGTCTTCCTACCCGACTATTGATTTTTCAAAGAAACTTCTGTACTTCCCGCCTGGGCGGGCGTCCCTTCCGGCGCAAGCCTTGCTGTTCTGACCTTTGGCATTGTCATTCCGAGGCGAAGCCGAGGAATCTGCTTTTCGATTTTCCGATGCCCCGATGTCCCGATTCCCCGATGTCCCGATGCCCCGATGCCCCGCTCTCCCCAAATTTATCTTCCAGTTAATACTCCACCCCCTCCCCTACCCCCTCCCCTTTCATCCCAACCATCCCAATTTGGCGTAGGGTTATCCCAGATGGCCTATCCCAGTCATCCCAGCCCATCCCAAGCGGTCTATAATTCGAAATTTTATGGTTTGGTTAACAGGTGATGCTGCATCCTAGCGCAACTCTGGATGCGAAGCAATTGCGAAGAAGGACATTGTCCAAAATCTCAGTAAGCGCCAATGGCGCACAACAAGTTAGCCAGTGGCGTAAGCTATATTTGCGTTCCACGGCGCTCGCTTATGCTGCACAGTGCGACTCCCTTTTTTATCGTTGACAACCTGGCCGCCACACTCGCGTTTTATCAGTCCAGGCTGGGGTTTGATGTTCGCTTCAAGGGAGGAGGTGACGGCGCCGGCCCTGACTTCTTCGCCATCGTTGGCCGGGACCAGGTAATGCTCATGCTCAAGGAGATCGCGCCAGAGATCCATCCCCAGCCCAACCGCTCGCGCCACGAATGGGCGCGCTGGGACGCTTACATTTACACCGACGATCCCGACTCACTGTACCAGGAGTTCAAGGGCCGCGATGTCCCCATGCATCGGGAACTGGCCAATACCGGCGATGGCCTCCGCGCCTTCGAGATCACCGATAACAACGGCTATGTGCTGTGCTTCGGGCGTCCGGCGGACAAGTAGTTTCAACCCAGCAACTCGCAGACAATGGCTTCCACGTGAATCACGCTCGTATCCAGAAAGCTGATTTCTGTATCTGAATCGCGCAGCAACAGCGGCAGTTCGGTGCCGGCCAGGACCACTGCTTCCACACCTTCTTCGGCTTTCATCCGGCGGGCAATGCGCAGAATCTCCGCCCTGGTTTCCGGAAGAAATTGGTTCTTCAGCAACTCACCCATGTACTTGCGATGGATAAACTCCTGCTCGGGCTCACGGGGCCGAATCAACGCGATCCCTGCCCGCTGGAACTCCTCCGGATAGAAGCTTGCCCGCATGGTAAATCCAGTTCCAAACAGGCCCACGCGCTTCAAGCCCAGCGACTTCGCGTGTGCAGAGGTGGCCCGCACGATGCTGAGCAGAGGGATCGCTGATCGCCGCTGCACCTCATCGAACACCAGATGCGGCGTGTTTGCCGCCATAAAACCAAAATCCGCGCCGGCGCGCGCCAGCAACTCAAACCCGGCGCTGAGATAATCCGCCAGCTCGCCGGTCTTTCCCGCATCCAGCATGGCAAGACCTTTATCAACGTCAAGGCTGTTGATGACGATGTGGGGAGCGCCTCCATCCGGCCTCCGCGCGCGAAACCGCGCGATGATGGAGCGGTAATAGTCAATGGTGGATTCCGGCCCAAGCCCGCCAATCATTCCTGCAGTTCGCATGCCGAGTGAAGAGATGCGCCGGAAAAAGCCAGGGATTCAAAGTATGACGTCCCAGCAAAGCAATCTCCGCCGAATGCGCCGGAATTCTTGACAATATGTGAACGCCGGCAGCTTACCAAACGCCAACGTAGAGACGTAGCATGCTACGTCTCTACAGCCGACAGTATCGTTGCGGCTCGCTTATCGAGACGATGAGCAGTTCCCGGTGGAAGAGCGGCCGTGTAAAAGGAATAGAAAAGGAAATAATTCCTCGCTGCCGCAGGCATGCGCGCAGCGCAGCGGAGCGCACAAAAGAACTTCTTCCGCTCACCCATTCCTGATAATCTGCTGCTCGATGCCGCTTGATCCGAAAAAACTGGAAGGTCATAACGAGTTCGACCAGAAGTTCCTCAGGATTATCGATGAGTACGGCTGGCACGTGATGAATGTCGCGCCACGCGTGGGAGAAGAAGGCGATCTCTGGTCTTACTCAACCGGCCTCTTCTATCACTACACACATCCGGAGATTATCGTCTTCAACCAAAGCATCGACCTCCAGCACAGCATGATCAATTCGATTGGGGAGCGCGTAAAAGCTGGAGAGCGGTTTGAGCCTGGTAAGGGATACGCGGAGATCATCGGGAATTTTGACGTGCAATTCCGGCCGATGCACCCGAGCCATTACAGGGATTGGCTGAATTATGCCATCTGGTTCTATGACAACGATGAGAACAGCTTCCCGGTCCTGCAGTGCTTCTGGCCGGACATGCAGGGCCGATTCCCGTGGGAGCCCGGCTGCGAGCAGTGGGCCATCGACCAGCAGCCGCTTCACGACAACCCGAAAGAAGTAACTAGCAAGAATTAGGGCGCTCCGCTGCCGCTATAAGACGGCTGCCTTTGAACATAGCGTCAATCTTGAATCGCCTAACGTTACGCATGCGTGAAATGATAGCTTGACTTTTGAAAGATGTAGTACTATATTTGGTACTAACACAAGGAGGATTGGACGAATTTGGTCTTCCCAATGTGTTTCCTATCAGCTTGGAAAAGGAGCACGGCGCGCGTGAATACGTTCCTCCAAAATATGCGAAGCGTGCGATCGTTTCGTTGGAAGAACTTCTTGCCTACATCGAATCCAAGATAAAAAATGAGGAGTCAGATCCCGAAGATACAGTTCTCAATTGACATTGGGATGAGAAGCTATGAAAGACCTGAATTATTATCTGAATTTAAAATATGCGATAGAGCTGATCCAAGATGAAGATGGGAGATTTATTGCCGAGATTCCCGATTTGCCAGGGTGCGTAAGTTTTGGCGACACTCCTAACGAAGCCGTTGAAGGTGTAGAGGTCACAAAATCCCTTTGGCTGAAGGGCCGCCATGATGCGGGTCAGCCAATACCTGAACCTACGGAAATCGAAGACTTCAGTGGAAAATTTGTATTACGAATACCTCGCAGCTTACATAAGTCACTAAGCGTGGAAGCACGTCGTGAAGGAGTAAGCCTTAATCAGTATGTTGCGCATGTACTGTCAGAGCGGCACAATGAGACATTATGGAAACAGCTTATAACTTCAACAGTCACTACCACAGCAACAATGCACTGGGCTCAAACTAATCCTAGCTGGGGTGCGAGGCCGATTGATCTCGCGATTCCCGGCTCTGCTCCGCTGTTTGCCTTACAAGCAATGTCAAAACCTCAAGAGCTTGTATTTATCAACAATAGAAAAGATTATCAGAAAAGTTTCCAACGCGACGAATCCTAAAAATGCCTACATCACTTCAAATCGACACGCGATATGCTGAATTCTTGGAAGCCGTTGAACTATTTTCCATTGCAATAGTTCATTCGAGCTTCAGGATTCGGCGAGACGAATACTTAGAACAAGAAGAAACAGAAAATCAAGCAATATTGAGGTGTGTTCCAACAAACATCACTGAGAACTCATTCGATTTACGAGCAACACTAAGTCTCCGGGTGCTCGCAGGAAAGCGTATTTTAATTCGTTTAATTGCGAGCTACGATCTCCACATGCATTCAAAAAATGTCACGGCAGATCAAGTCCGGCAGTTTGCTGCAAATGAGGTGCGGCTTGTTGTATGGCCTTTCTTTCGAGAATTTGTTACTAATACAACGGCACGCATGCATATTCCCCCGATTATCCTTCCTATCAAAGGGGACAGATCCGATTAACAGAATTTCTTGAAAGCCGAACGTGTTGTGGCGACCTTAGTTGAACGACCTAATTTTTTGGTTTAACTACACCCGCTCGTGCTCCCGCAACCCATACATCTATAGCAACTCCCGTTTCTGACCATGCCGCAGACTTGGCAGCTTGGGTCGCCTAGATCCACGAATCGCTTAACAGCGTCGGTGGAGGTTCAGGAGAATTTTGGCCAGTGTCCTTCTTCGCAATTGTTTCGTATCGAGAACTGCGCTAGAGTACGTCAGCCCCGAGGGGTTGAAGATTAGAGTTCTTTGAAATGAGCAAATAGCAACTGGCAGCTAGTCGGATTGGGTGAGGCTTCGCCTATTCTAGATCGTTCGACTCCCGGTTACACCGGTCGCTCACGATGACAGTTTGTGGCGCGCGGCGAATTCCAACCCCGTCAAGCCAAACCCAGGCTCGCCGGGGCCCGATTTCGCGCCGCGCAGCTCATTCTGGCAACCCTCTGCCGATTCGGGTTGAGGTTGGGATTGAGTTTGGGTCACCCATGGGTCATCCAAGCGTGACGCAAGGGTCACCCAAGGGTCTCGCTTGGGTCGATTTGCGTCTGGGCCTTTGTTTTCAACGCGGCTGAGAAAAAGCCGGGTGGGGGCAGGGCATTGCCAGAAATGCCAAAATTGCCAAGATCGCCGAAATCGGAAGGCAAACCCTTTAACCACAAAGGACACGAAGAGACACAAAGTAAAAGCCCGGCTTGCGCCGGGCCGTTTTGGGTTACTGGGTTACTAATTATGCGACCATTTAACTGCACCCGCTCGTGCTACCGCAGCTCATGCACCTATAGCAACTCCCGTTCCTGGTCATGATCGCGCCGCAGACGTGGCAGCTTGGGGCGTCGCCCAGGTCAACAAACTCCTTAAGCGCGTCGGCGGAGTGGTAGAGGCCGCGATCGACAATCGTGGGCGAGCCGCTCGCTGCTGGCTTCTGGCTGCTGGCTAAGCCTCTTTGAGGAGGAGTGGTTTCGTAGCTAGCCGAGAGCGGTGGTTGTACTACGCGAGCGGCGGTGTCTTCAACACTGCTCTGGCTGGCAGCCAGAGGCTCAGAGCTGGTAGCTGGCGTCGCCGGCGCAACCATCTCCTTGAACAGCGGATACTGCTTGCCGGTGACGAAGCGGATATCGAGCCAGCGGAAGATGTAGTCCATGATGCTCTTGGCGATGGGAATCTCCGGATTGCCGGTGAAGCCCGCGGGATCAAAGCGCGTGTGCTGGAACTTGTCACACAGCAGCTTGAGCGGAACGCCGTGCTGCAAGGCCAGCGAGACTGCGGTGGCAAAGGAGTCCATAAGGCCGGAGACTGTGGAGCCTTCCTTGGCCATGCGGATGAAGAGCTCGCCTGGGGTGCCGTCTTTGTAGAGGCCCACGGTGATGTAGCCTTCATGGCCGGCGATGCCGAATTTGTGTGTGAGTGAGGCGCGCTCTCCGGGCAGTCGGTGCCGCAGTGCGCGCGGCGGAGCGGTCTCCTGCTCCTCACGCGTGGCGCCGACCAGACGCCGCACCGCCTGATAGACCTGGTCCTGGATTTCCTTGGCTGCGCCGTTGGCGACGCGCACCACTTCCAGCGCGAAGCTCTGCTGCTCCGGCGTGAGTTGCGTGAACGCCGCTTCAGCGGCAGAGAGCGCAGGCGCTGCGGCAGCTTTTTCTGCACGCGTGCCCCGCTTGGCAGCTTCGTCGCGCGAACTGGCGGCCATGAGCGGCTGAGCTTTCTTGGAGCCGTCGCGATAAATGGCTACGGCCTTGAGGCCGAGCTTCCATGACTGGATGTAAGCCTCGGCAATGTCTTCCACGGTCGCCGACTCAGGCAGGTTCACGGTCTTGGAGATGGCGCCGCTGATGAACGGCTGCGTTGCCGCCATCATCTTGACGTGGCCCATGTAGTGGATGCTGCGCGTGCCCTTGGAAGGCTTGAAGCTGCAATCGAAGACGGCGAGATGCTCGTCTTTGATTCCGGGCGCGCCCTCAATGGTGCCGGTGGAGTCGATGTAAGCCACAATCGAGTTCACCTGCTCTGATGAGTAGCCGAGCTTGAACAGCGCTGAAGGCACGGTCTGGTTCACGATCTTGATCATGCCGCCGCCGACCAGCTTTTTGTATTTCACCAGCGCCAGGTCGGGCTCAACGCCGGTGGTGTCGCAGTCCATCATGAAGCCGATGGTTCCGGTGGGCGCAAGCACCGTTACCTGCGAGTTGCGATAGCCAACGCGCTCGCCCAGGGCAAGAGCTTCGTCCCAGCACTGGCGGCTGCCGTCATAGAGCGCAGCGGGAACATTTTCTTTGGTGATCTTGTTCACTGAAGCGCGATGCATGCGGATGACGTCAAGAAACGGCTCGCGATTGATGTACCAGCCCGGACACGCGCCGCCGCTCACGTCCTGCGGCGAAATGCGCGAGGTCGCGGGCGCAAGCTGCGGGCACTGCTCGGCGATGCGCGCCGACTGCAGATACGCCTCGCCGCACATGATGGCGGTAACGCAGGCAGCGTAGTCGCGGCCGGCGTCAGAGTCGTAAGGCAGGCCGCTGGCCATAAGCAGAGCGCCCAGGTTGGCATAGCCCAGTCCCAGAGGACGATAGTCATGCGAGTTGCGCGAGATCATCTCCGTGGGATACCCGGCGTTGTCCACCAGAATTTCCTGCGCGGTGATGAGCACATCAACGGCGTGGCGGTACGCAGGCACGTCAAACTCGCCGTTAGCCTTCATGAACTTCATCAAGTTCAGCGAAGCCAGGTTGCAGGCCGAGTCGTCAAGGAACATGTACTCGCTGCAGGGATTGCTGGCATTGATGCGCTCCGTATTTTTCGACGTATGCCACTTGTTGATTGTGGTGTCGTACTGCATGCCGGGATCACCGCACCACCACGTGGCTTCAGCGATCTTGCGCATCAGCTCGCGCGCCTTGTGGCTCTCAATCGGCTTGCGATCTTTTACGGCGCGGGTGAAAAATTCGCTGTCGCGCTCAACGGCCGTCATGAACTCGTCAGTCACGCGCACGGAATTGTTGGCGTTCTGAAAGAAGATGGAGCTGTAGGCCTCGGAGTCCGGCCCAGAGCCGTCATAGCCGGCTTCCACCAGCGCCCAGGCTTTTTTCTCCTCGTCCATTTTGCAGTTGATGAAGCTTTCAATATCAGGATGATCAACGTTCAGGATCACCATCTTGGCTGCGCGGCGCGTCTTGCCGCCCGACTTAATCACACCGGCGAAGGCGTCAAAGCCCTTCATGAAGCTCAGCGGACCGCTGGCCGATCCACCGCCGGAGAGTTCTTCTTTCGATCCGCGCAGCGGCGAAAGATTTGTTCCCGTGCCGCTGCCCCACTTAAAGAGCATGCCTTCCGTCTTGGCCAGCGTCAGAATCGAATCCAGAGAGTCGCGGACAGAATTGATGAAGCACGCGGAGCACTGCGGCGCTTTGTAGCCTGTGGTCGTAAACTCCACCGTTCCCTTCTCCGCGTTCCAGTGCCAGTTCTGCGCGTCAGAGTTGGGCTCCAGGCGGTCGCAGCCAACGTTGAACCATACCGGCGAATTAAACGCGGCCTTCTGCTGCACCAGAATGTGCACCAGCTCGTCATGGAAGATGTCGCGATCTTCGGCAGTGGCAAAGTAGCCCTGCTGCCAGCCCCAATCGCGGATAGTCTCCGCCACGCGCTGAATCAGTTGGCGGACGCCGGTCTCGCGCTGCGGCGTATTCAGCGCGCCATGCAAATATTTGCTGGCCACAATGTTGATGGCGGTCATCGACCAGTCTTTGGGCGACTCCACATTTTTCTGCTCAAAAATGCTGTTGCCTTTGGCATCAGTAATGCTCGCCGTGCGCAGCTCCCATTCCACTTCATCGTAGGGAGAAACGCCCGCGCGCGTGAAATAGCGCGGAAATTTAAGCCCGGGCGCGGCTTTGCCTGCGGTTTGCTGCTGCGTCAATGTGCGAGTCTCTTCCTTCATAGCCACTTTTATTTTTTCCGCCATCTCATTTCTCTCCCATTTCTCTCGAGAACTGCTGCCTCAAACCTTCAGGCACAAGCCTCCCCTGTGCCCGCCTCATATAGCAACCTCTAAACTCCGGCCGAAGTCACCTTGCTCAGCTTGACCCCATGCGTCACGCGATCAACCGCCCGCTCGGCCACTGTCTTTAATTCAAGGGCTCCGCGACGCTCCGCTGCTTCACCCTCATGCTCTGCTCGCGCAGAACGGCGCTCGCTCCGCATTTCACCCAAAATCTCCGCCGAATCCAACGGCTCCGTATCATTGCCAACGGCCATCACCACCGGCTGCTTCTGCTCCCCGGGGTTGGTTTGGCCGGGGTTCGTTTGGCCGAAGTTCGTTTGCCCGAAGTTCGTTTGAAAGATCTGTGACGCTGCCTCTCGCTGTGAGCTGAGCCACGTCTTCAGCGCAGAAGCCGCAGCGCGCCGGTCGGCAATGCTCGGCGCAACCGCATACCGCACAAAGCAGCGCGACTCCACGAGCTTTGCCCGCCACGGACTGCCCACCGCAAAGAGCCGGCTCATCGCCCGCGCCAGATCGTCAGCCTCCTGCACCTCAAACACCGCAAGCATGCGCCGCGAGTTCGGTTCTGTTGGCTGCACCACCTCTTCCGCCAGGGCAAAAATACCCGGCTGATTCGGCACCAGGAGCAATCCAAAACTTGATTCGCACCGGAACCAGCGTGACCAGCTCATCTCCATGCTTTTTCTCCAAGGCAGATCAACACCGCCTGGGGTCCCCTTCACAAGCCGGATGTTGGCTTGTGAGGGGTTGAAGGCAATGCGATCACACCTCTAAACTTCACCGCGATGATTGTTTACGGCGCCACCTCTAGCGCCGCGCTTCCTTGAATTGGGGCCCGCTTTTTTTGACTTGCTGCGGGTCCGGCCAGAACCGCTGGTGTTGGAAAGTTACGCCTGTATATTGTGCATGTCAAGAGGCTAATACAATCTATTGTACCCTAGACGCCTCCACAACCCCAAACCCCACAACTCATTCATATGGTTAGCCTTAGGCGGCTGCGGGGCGAATAGGGTAGTTTCACCCCTTGGTTCCGCTCGTACCTTTTATCCACAACCACACACGCCCCACCCATGGCAGCGTTAAAAAAATTGTTTTTGGCTGGTCGAACTAGAGAACAAAAAGTGGCAAAAACTTTGTTTTTCGAATCTACGCGCGCCAAGTTACCGGGTCAATGCCGCACAATGGTGCAGCGCTGTGGATTTGTGTGGATAAGAAGTAAATCTCGGGCGTGGGACTTACTAAAAAATTTCTTTTCTTCTCGCTGATAAGGACCAGCAGCAGTAACCGAGCAGGGGGCTCGCGCATCTATTTAAGTAAGCCATGAAATTGCCTATTCAAAATGACCAGCGCGGCAACTCGCGCCTCGACAAGTATTTATTTTTTGTGGTCTTGCTTTGGCTCGCCACCGCAATGCTTTTGATGCTTTTCTATCACCGTGGCAGTGGAAGGACGCGGCAGCCACAAAGCCATTCGCAGGAAATCATCGCCTCAGCAGTTCCTCAGGCAGCACGCGCTTCCCTGATGTACTGATCCTTGCATTTCTCAGAGCATAAGTGGATGGCTCCCAGTTCCAGTACCCGTGTGTCATCCCAGCGGTTCAGGAAGCGCAGTGAGCGTTGCAGTGCATTGGCATTCTCTACCTCGATATCGTAGCCAATTAACCATGAATCTTCGCCGATCCGCTTGTCCGATTGCGGCCTTACCTTCCCACAAACATCGCAGCTGATTTTTACCATGATCCCCCCTCGTTAATTCCTCTCTTCTCTAATTGGATGATCATCTTTCTATGAGGGTTTTGTTGCTCTGCACTTACCCCGATCAACCAATTTCGCTTGTCCACATGCGGCCAGTTTGCATTTTGCACCCTTCCCCGGCATAAAGGCTTTCGCCTACTCTGCTTACTCTTTCCGTGTTAGTATGTTCCCGCTCCAGAGTAGATGGATTTATGCGTATTTTCCCTCGCGCGTGGCTCTGCGGTGTTTTTCTGTTGTGTTGTACGTGTGCCTACTCTCAAAACCACCAGGTTGCGGTTGGAGATCTGAATGGCGATGGCAAGCCGGATCTTGTTGTTGCCAATCCCTCACTGCAGAACATCGGCGTTTTTCTGAATACAGGTGGTGCACTTGGACCGGGGTCTTTTTTTGCGGTTTCCGGCAGACCGGACGCCGTCTCTCTTGCTGATATCAACGGTGACGGTCATCCAGACATCATCGCTGTAGTCACTGATTCTTCCGCCAACTCGCATCTTCTGGTCCTGCTGGGAAATGGCCAGGGGAGCTTTGCGTCGCCCGCCGAGATTCCAAGGGGCAGCACTGGTCAGATTTCAGATTTCGTAATTGCCGATTTCAACGGCGATGGCTTTCGCGATATCGCTTTAGCTCCCGTCGCCTCTCCGCCACAAATCAACATCCTTTTCGGCGACGGCCACGGTGGATTTTCCGCTCCTCGTGTGGTCCCGGTTGCTAATGACACCACATCTGCGGATGGACTGCTCCTTCTGGATGCCAATAAAGACTCAAAACCTGACCTCGTGCTGAATGCCGGCAGGGTAATACCGGAATTCCTTCATGAGTCTTTCCTGCTGCTCAATGACGGAACAGCAAATTTCAGCATTTCTGAACTTATTAGCTCTAGCTTCCTCAGCGATACTGCGGGTTGGGTCTCGGCCGTAGCCGACTTCAACGGTGATGGGTTCCCAGATCTACGCTTCGGTGTGGGATCAGCCTCCTTCATCACGTTTGGCGATGGTCACGGTGGCGCTTTATATGTTTCCCCCACCGTTCCTTTCATCAGGAGCCCTGATGGCTTTGCCGCCGATGTTGATGGCAATCAAACCATTGACCTGGTATCTCCCGGGTTAGGCAGCTACTTTCCCGGAAATGGGCACGGCGGGTTTGGCGATCCTATCTCGCTGGGCTTTCCGCAAGGTTCTACTCTGATTGCTGTTGCTGATATGAACGGCGATGGCAAGCCAGACTTTATCCTGCAAACCGGAACCAGCGTCTCCGTGGTTCTGAACAGTCTCGCCACGCCGGCGAGTTTCTCGGCTTCCACGCAGTTCACGATGTCTGCCTCGGCGGGCACTACCAGCGTTGGCCTGCCGGTTACCTTGTCTGCATCAGTGTTTTCTTATGGCGGAGTACCCGCGGGCAGCGTCACCTTCTTTGATGGAGCGCAAACTTTGGGCAGCGCTGCCGTTAATCCTTACGGCGTTGCTGCAATCACTAGTTCATTTTCCGCAGGTGGATTGCACAACCTGACCGCCAGCTTCAGCGGCATGCTGGATCCCGCTACGAATACGCTTTTTCTCAACAGCAATGGCCCGGGTTTCAGTTCGATCTCCGTCAACACTTCGCAACCAACCGCATCAGCGCCCGCCATCACCTTGACGGCTTTTCCTAACCCCGCGCGCGTACGCAACCCCGTGACGTTTCGTGCAACCGTAACAAGTTCATCAGGAACGCCCACCGGCAGCGTTGTCTTCACGGCCGATGGAAATGTGCTTGGCATCTCCCCGCTGGGGCCCTCAACCGCGAGCATCCTTGTTAGCTTCCCCGCGGTCGGCCTTCATAATATCCAGGCTACGTACGGTGGTGACGCATCGTTCCCTCAGGCCACTTCCGCCGCGCTGGTTGAGGATGTCCGGCTTACCGTTCCCGCGGATTTCACCATAAATACATCGCCGCAGAGCGCAACCATCAAGGCCGGACAGACAGCCACATTCAACATCACCATTAATCCGACTGGTGATATGACTTCCACTGTGGGCTTCTCCTGCAGCGGATTGCCGGCTGCTTCCACCTGCACCTTTTCGCCAGCTGTCCTCACGCCCGGCATCAATCCGGTCTCAACTACTCTTACCGTCACCACAACTGCCGCTGCAGCTGCTGTACCGCTCAATAATCGGCAGCCTGGACCTCTTTTGTGGCTACTTGCCTTAGCCGGCTTTTTCGCCCTGCTTGTATCTACTGCTTTACATGGCAACAGGATCAGGAAACTAACGCCGCTTTTGGCCGCTATTGCTTTTGTGGTTCTGCTTGGCAGTTGCGGCGGAGGTAGCAGTAGCGGAACTCCCGGTCCCCCGAACGGAACTCCCCCGGGCACCAGTTCCATCACGGTTACGGCAACCTCTGCTACCAGCCATACTGCCGCGCTCAGCATTACTGTCACGCCCTGATCTCGGACGACTCCGAATGGCTTTAAAACAATGTGGCACAGACACTCCTGTCTGTGCCAGTTCCAGTCGGTGGAAGGCATTTAATTTTTTTGTGGCACAGGCACTCTTGCCTGTGCTTGCGGATCTCAAAACAATATCGGCATGATTAGGCGAGTCCCGCTCACCTCGCCACTTCATAGCACAATCGCACAACTCCATCAGGAAACTTTTTCGCCGCAAGCAACTTCAGCGCGATATCGCGGTGGCGCGGCGCGATCAGCGGAATGCCCTTGCCAATAAGGGTGGGAATCACGTGGATTTCGAACTCGTCGATCTCTTTCGCGTCGAGAAATGAAGCAATCAACTCTCCGCCGCCCATCAGCCATATGTGTTTCCCCGGCTTGGTGCGCAGGCGCCGCGCAAATTTCTTTACCGGCTCGGAAACAAACTCTATTCCCGGCGCCGCCCGCTTCGGCGGCTTCTTTGAGAACACATAATTCACGATGCTTGTATCGAACACACCGCTTTTCATGTTGTGTTTTCGCGCATATGCCATTCCCCAGTCATAAGTCTTGCGGCCCATCACAATCGCATCGATCGTCCGGTAGAAAGCCTTCATGCCGTAGTCGGCGGGCGGCAGGCGGTTCAGCCATTCCACATCGCCATTGGGCCTGGCGATGTATCCGTCAGCGCTCGTTGCTATATAGACGATGATTTTTCGTGCTTTCATCCGCATCACCTTCCGCTTTCATCGGATAACTATATTCCCTTTATTTTCTGCATACTACCAGCGCCCACCGCAATATCGCTTGACACGATATATAGTGTTATAGTTATGTATAACAGTATAGTACTCGCGGGCTGGCAACCCTCAGTCCAAGCAGCAAGTACACGGTCCAGAAACATAAACAAAATCTTTGAAGGAGTAACTTTATGAAATCCGCTCGTTTCATGCTCTCGCTCTCGGTTTTGCTGATGTCACTCTCCATTGCGGCGATTGCGCAGTCTGACGCGCAGAAGCCGCAGTCAAATGCCGAGAAGTCATTTACTGTTCTCAAAACCCTTGCCGGCGCCTGGAAAGGTCCGGTTGTCATGGACGCACATGCTCATGACGCCAGTGATACCTTGAAAGTCTCTCTGCGCGTGACCTCCCGCGGAAATGCTGTGGTGCACGAAATGTACGATCCGAAAACCCCTGACGATCCCGCCAGGAACGATCATCCTGTCACCATGTTCTTTGTTGACTCTGACAAGCTGATCCTTACCCACTACTGTGACGCCGGCAACCGCCCGCGCATGGCCGGCAAGGTATCTGACGACGGCAAAAAGATTGAATTCGATTTTCTCGACGTCTCCGGCAGTGATAAGTTTGGGCATATGTATCATGCGGTGTTCACCATCATTGATGCGAATCACCACACTGAAGAGTGGACGTACATGATGCCGGGCAACAAGCCGATGCACGCTCGCGTTGACCTGCAGCGCGTACCGCAGCAGCAGGCCAGCGCCCACTAACGCAACGGGAAACACGAATGGACCTTGAGTGGAATAACGGACAGCCGATTTACCGGCAGCTTCGCGACCGCGTCGTCGAGATGATTCTTGACGGCGCGCTGAAGGAAGGCGACCCTCTGCCCTCTGTGCGCACGGTCTCTGCCGAATATCGAGTCAATCCGCTCACCATTCTCAAGGCCTATCAACAGCTCGTGGACGAAGAGCTTGTCGAAAAAAGACGAGGTCTGGGTATGTTCGTCAAAATTGGCGCTCGCAACCTGCTGCTGCAGGGCGAGCGCCAAAAATTTTTGCTGGAACAATGGCCCAAAATATCCGCAACCATTCAGCGGCTCGGCTTCAAGCCTGAAGAGCTGCTGAACATCAATGGCGGCTCATCTCCGGACCACAAACCGGATGATGGCCCGGATGCTGGAAAAAAGGAGCGCTGAACTATGGCGTGCATAGAAGCCCATGGGCTCCGCAAAGCTTTTGGCAAGACTGTTGCGCTTGACGGTGTAAACCTGCGCGTGGAAGAAGGCCGCATTCTCGGCCTCATTGGCCCTAACGGCGCCGGCAAGACCACCGCGCTCAACGCGATTCTGGGCCTCACGCCGTACCAGGGCGAGCTCAGAGTGCTGGGCCGCGATCCGTGGGCTACACGCGATCAGCTCATGCGCGACGTCTGCTTCATTTCCGATGTCGCAGTCCTTCCCCGCTGGATGCGCGTTACTCAGGCGCTCGACTACGTTGCCGGCGTCCACCCGCGCTTTGATCGCGCTAAGGCTGAAGCGTTTCTCGCCAAAACTACCATCAAGCGAGACAGTAAGGTCAAGGAATTATCCAAGGGCATGGTGGTCCAGCTGCACCTTGCGTTGGTGATGGCGATTGACGCGAAATTGCTGGTGCTTGACGAACCCACGCTTGGCCTCGACATTCTCTATCGCAAACAGTTTTACGATTCCCTGCTGAATGATTACTTTGACCGCAGCCGCACCATTCTGATGACCACTCATCAAGTTGATGAGATCCAGGACGTCCTCACTGACGTGATGTTCATCAACCGCGGCCGAATCGTTTTTGGGTGCAGCATGGAAGAGTTCGAATCGCGCTATGCAGAAGTGCTGGTGCATCCTGACCGGCTTGCCGCGGCACGCGCGCTCAAGCCCCTGAATGAGCGCCAGGCGCTGGGCCGCAGCATTCTGCTGTTTGAAGGTGCGGACCGCCAGCAACTCGCAACGCTCGGCGAGGTACGCACGCCCAGCATCGCCGATTTGTTTGTTGCCATCATCGGCAACCAGCAGGCACAAGGAGCAGCACAATGAATACTCCATCGTCTGTCATACAGGAATCGCAGGTTGCCGCACAAAGCGCCGCAACGTCACCTACTCGTTCGTTCTACTGGTCACTACGGCGCGAGATATGGGAGAACCGCTCCATTTACATTGTGCCGCTGGTCTCCGCCATCTTTTATTTGGCTGCTTTCGTGGGGAACACAATTCTTCTGCGCGTGCGGATACATGGCGCGTGGCCGCTTGACCCGACGAAGCATTTCAGCACGCCATTTGAAATGGCTGCTGGGCTTATCATGGGAAGCGCTTTTCTTGTGGGAATTTTTTATTCGCTTGACGCCCTGTATAGCGAGCGTCGTGACCGCAGCATACTCTTCTGGAAGTCGATGCCGGTCTCTGACCTCACCACCGTGCTCGCAAAGGTCACGGTTCCCATCGCCATTCTGCCTCTGCTCAGCTTCGCCATCACCATTGTGACGCAGGCGCTCATGCTGTTGTTGAGCAGTGTGGTTCTTCTCGGGAGCGGACTTGGTCTCTCAACCGTGTGGTCGCATGCGTCGCTTTTTCAGTTCTCTGGGACGCTGCTCTATCACATTCTTACCGTCCACGGCCTCTGGTATGCGCCGATGTACGGCTGGTTATTGTTTGTTTCCGCGTGGGCGCCGCGCGCGCCATTCATTTGGGCCTTCCTGCCGCCCTTCCTCGTGGGTGGAGTGGAGTATGCAGTATTCAACAGCAAACACTTTTTCAATCTGCTGCTCAATCGCTTGTCAGGCCCTGAAGCTCCTGCCGCGCCTGGCTCCAGCATGATGCAGGTCATGACATCGCTTACGCCCTGGCGATTTTTTTCTGAGCCAGGTCTATGGATTGGACTGGCAATCGCCGCAGGCTTCATCGCCGCGGCCGTGCGTCTGCGCCGCTCGCGTGTACCGATCTAGCTCTACACTTCGCCTTTGGCCGCTGCCTACCGCCACCACATCTACAGCTGAAGTTCTGGTCTTAGGGCGGCCGACCGGCCCAAATCTGGTAGTGGTACAGTTTGAGTTTTTAAGCTCGTCATCCCGAACCCCGTAAACGAGCAAGCGTTTTCACCGGGGTCCCCAACAAGCCCGATTTTGGCTTGCTGGGGTGGTCATCAGCTTGCGAGTATCGGGTCCCACTCGCGTCGGGTTTTGCGCGAGTGGGTGGGAGTAGGTGTAAGGGACCTTGCGTTTCTGAGCGTTCTAAACTGAACCACTACCCAAAATCTCTACAATATTTGCACCTCTTATCCGTCTTCAGAACTGGGATGGATGAGCCTTCGAGCATCGCCTGGATGACTGAGCAGGACCGTCAAATCTCCGAGATTGTCACAAAGGAGCGGCCGCGGCTGCGCAACTTCATCCGCCGGCGTGTGCCCAATCCGGCTGACGCTGAGGATATTGTTCAGGAGGTCTTCTACGAACTCGTAGAGGCCAATCGCCTGCTGATGCCCATTGAGCACGTCACCAGCTGGCTCTTCACAGTCGCGCGCAATCGCATTACTGACGTCTTCCGCAAGAAGAAGCCGGAAAACTTTAGCGGCGCGGCGATCGAGGATGAAGAAGGAGAGCTGCTGAGAGTTGAAGACCTCCTGCCCTCTCCTGATGCCGGTCCGGATGCGGTCTATTTACGTAATGTGCTTCTCGATGAGCTTGAGTTGGCAATCGACGAGCTTCCTGATGAGCAGCGTGAAGTCTTTGTGGCGCACGAACTGGAAGAGCGCAGTTTTAAAGAGATGGCCGCTGAGACCGGCGTGAGCTTGAACACGCAGCTCTCGCGCAAGCGCTATGCGGTGCTGCACCTGCGGGAGCGGCTGCAGGATATCTACGACGAATTTATGAAAGCGTGAGGAAACTGACATGAGATCACGAATAAGAAAATTGATTTGGATCATTCCGGCAGTAATCGTGGGAACAGCGCTCTTTATCTTTGTGGGCGGCGAAATTGTAATGCGCCTCTGGAACTGGCTGCTGCCGGCGCTGTTCGGATGGAAGCAGATTACTTTCTGGCAGGCTGTGGGACTGCTGGCGCTTTGCCGGGTACTGTTCGGCAGCCACGGGTTTCGTGGTGGTCCTCGCTCTCGCATTCGGAGGCGCATGGCTGAGCGCTGGGAGCATATGACGCCGGAAGAACGTGAAAAATTCCGTCAGAGCTGGCGTGCCCGCTGCGGCTACTCGGCGCCTCAGGATCCAACCACCAGTGCGTAATCGGCCATGGTGTTCTACGGAGGCCTTCGAATTCAGGTCAGGATGGGCGAATGCAGGTGGCCTGAATCCATCACCCGTCTTCGAGCATCAAAAGGCTGCCTGAATGGAGAGAGTCAATGTCGCTTCGACCCGTCAAACAAATCATTCATACCCAGCCCACCATTGAGGGAGCAGGTGTAAAGCTGGAACGAGCTTTCGGCTTCGGCAAGACCAAAGAGTTCGATCCCTTTTTGCTGCTGGACGACTTCCGTAATGAGAACCCTGCAGACTATCTTGCCGGGTTTCCCTGGCATCCGCACCGCGGGATTGAGACCATCACGTACGTGCTGGCAGGCTCAGTCGAGCATGGTGACAGCCTTGGCAACAAAGGAAAGATGACAGCCGGCGATGTGCAGTGGATGACTGCCGGAAGCGGCATCCTGCATCAGGAGATGCCCAAGGGCGATCAGCACGGCCGCATGCACGGCTTTCAGCTCTGGGCCAATTTGCCATCAGCGCTGAAGATGACTGATCCGCGGTACCAGGATATTCCTTCAAGCGCGATTCCTGAGATCACCGAAGACGATGGAACACACGTACGCATCATCTGCGGAGAGTTTGGAGGCAAACGGGGGCCGGTTGAGGGCGTAGCTGCCGATCCCAACTATCTGGACATCTCAGTTCCACCGAACCAGCGCAAGCGGCTCAAAGTTGAGACCACGCGCAACGCTTTTGCCTATGTCTTCGCAGGCTCAGGCACGTTCCGCGACTCGTCAAATCCGCGTGCAGTTCTGACTGAGCAGGTTGCAAAACCGGATGCGCCGCGTGTTTACGATGTCAACAATCATTCGCTGGTGCTGTTTGATCGCGGCGACGAGATCGTGGTGCAGGCCGGCGATGAAGGAATCCGTTTTCTGCTGGTTTCAGGCAAGCCAATTGAAGAGCCGGTGGCCTGGTATGGTCCAATCGTAATGAATACCCAGGATCAGCTGCGTCAAGCTGTAACTGAGCTGCGCAACGGCAGTTTCATCAAGCATCAGTGAGTATTGTTGGCGCCTCCGCGCGTGCTACCAAAGTCTCTTAGGCAGCAGGTAGGTGAAACCAGCAAATATTTCCCAGCGGGTGCTTGTACTGGTAAGGCCACGATTAAAGCCTCCATCCAGAACAAGAAAGCGGTTCACGTTGTAGGAGGGCGCCAGCAGAAGTCCCACTGCGTTGGACTTGGTGAGTGGTTGCGAGAAGTGCCAAAGCTCTCCGGAGAAGAACAGCTTGCCGGCTATGGGGTGAGAAATAGAAAGAGTCTGGCCGAACTGGGCTCGGTGGACCAGCGTCTCGTCAGTAATCTGCTCGGTGACAATTCCGTTTGCGTCAATGTGAAATTTCTTTACATCAACGCTCACCAGCAAGAGTGCAGACTGGCGATTCGTTCCCATGTCCAATTCGGGCGCGGGACTGGCGTAGAGCCGCCGGAAATAACTCACAGAAATGGTGGGCCGCAGGCCCTCACCATGTTTTACGACTGTCTGAAACCCGGCAAAGACCTCGCCGGGACGGTGATCCGTTCTGTTTCCAAGATCGGACAACACCATGGGCTCGGTTTGGACCAGCAGCTCGAATCTGCGGGCAAGCGATAGCTTTACAACTGTCTCTATTCCGGTACGGTTGGAAAACTCCCCGGATTTTTCCGCGCCCAGCACGCCGGATTCAAATTGCAGATAGCCAACCGGCGTCAGCGTCGCGGGAGTGGATACAGTCGGCCGGCCTGGATTTGCCTGGACAGGATCTTCAGCATGGCTCTCGGTCCGGCTGGGTGAATCCTGCCCGAAAGCAAGGGCGTTGAGCATTGCAAACAAGAGAAAAAGGCCAAGTGCTCGGCGCTTTCCGCATGGTCCTGCCGGACGCAAAGTTATCATCGCTACTCCGTATCAATTTGCGCAATGCTGGTGGTTCTCCAACTGAAAACTGTAGCAAATATTCCAACCTTTTTTATCTGGCGAACTTCAGCTTCACATCTTCCAACGCTCGCCGGCAAACCATCGCAGGTTCGCAACAAATGACGCACACTCGCAACACTTCACATCGAATGTGAACTATTTCTTTGTCCTATTATCATTCCAGATCAATCAGATGGGGTATTGTGCGTTCAGATGCCCGGCAGCCCGCGCAATCGCGTTCGGGAGTATCTCAATGAATGACTCCTTCCGCCTGCCGCAATTGCTGGAGAGCCAGCGCATAGTTGGCCACCGCCTGCCTGTAGGCCAATTCCGTACTGCGATAGCTGCGCTCGGCATCGAGCAGGTCAATCAGTGAGACCGCTCCCTGCCGGAAGGCGAATTCGCTGATCTCGCGCGATTGTTGTGCCTGCTTGAGATATCCGGAGAGATACAGACTCACAACGCTTTCATTGGCTTTGGTCTGCTCATATGCCGCCTCAACATCTTTTAGGACGGTGTCTTCCGCGGCCCTGGCGTTGTAGTGCGCCTGTGTTTCTGCGAAGCGGCTGCGCTGGATCTCTCCCTGATTCCGATTGAAGATTGGCAGCGGAATATTGAACGAAAAGGAAGATGAGCTCAGGCCCGAAGTATGCGAATAGCTGAGCGCGGTCGTAAGGTCCTGCTTTGCATCGGCCTTTGCCAAAGCAAGCTGGCTGTGGGCAGCAACAGCGCTCTGCCGGGCGGCAGCCAGATCAGGCCGGTTCTGGAGCGCTGTGGCCTCAATCTGCTCGCGGCTTTCCGTCAGCGGCTGATAGGCCAACTCGCCCACAATCTGGAAATCGGCTGCAACAGCGTCATAGCCAATCAGCTGGCGCAGCGTGATCATGGCCTGTTGCAGGGCCACGCGTGCCGAACTCAAGTCTGTTTCAAACTGCAGAAGCTGCAATTTGATTTTCAGCAGGTCGCCCTGGCTGATGTCGCCGGCTTTGTAGCGCGTTTCGCTGATGTCAACGGTCTTGCGAAAGCTCTCCAGCGCCTGCGTGGCAAAATCAAGGTTAGCTTTGGCAAGCTGCGCGTTCACAAACTGCTGCGCCACGGAGAATACGAGGCCCCTTTCTGCATCACGCACCTGGAAGCGCGTGACCTCAGTCTGGTCGCGCGCCGCCTGAATTCTGCGTTGGCGTTTGCCGCCTCGTTCAAATAGGTATCCGATTCCAATGTCGTACTGCTGCGTTTGATTGAAGTTGTCGAAGGTAAACTGGCTTGGATTGAAGATCGGAAGAAACTGCGAATCGCCCTGCAGCACGGGATTGGGGCGCAAGCCAGCGGTAATCTCCTGAGCCTTGGTCTGATCAATCTGCGTGCGCGTGGCCTTCAGCGCCGGGCTGCTTGCCAATGCCAGGTCAATCGCCTGGTCAAGAGTAAGCGTGTGCGTCTGCGCGGCGGCGGAGCCGAGCAGTAGCAGCGTGCAGAGAGCGCGGGTCAGCACTTTCATGCCTCCTGTGCCTCTGTGGCTTCACTGGTAACCAGGCCAAGGCTGGCAATCACCGGGATCACGAACAGGATCGCCAGGGATGTAGTCACCATTCCGCCCACTACCACGCGAGCGAGTGGCTGCTGCGCCTGCGCCCCAATCCCGTGCGAAATAGCTGCAGGCAATAGTCCTAGCCCAGCAGCCAGACACGCCATCAGCACGGCGCGCATCTCACCCACGCTGGCCCGGATGATCGAGTGCTTGATTCCATGCTCATGCGCTTCCGCGCGGCGAATACCGGCAACAAAAATCAATCCGCCAAGAGTCGCCACGCCGATGACAGAAGCGAATCCCACCGCCGCGGAGATGCTGAACGGCGTATGCGAGATCAACAGCGCCAGTACTCCTCCGGCAATACCGAATGGCAGCACTGAAAGCACGGCGAGCGCGTCGCGAATTGAGTTGAAGGAGACATACAGCAGGGCAAGAATCATGCCCACGGCGAGCGGAATAATTATGGCCAGCCGCTGCTGCTCCCGGCGAAGGTTCTCATATTCACCGGCCCATTCGTAGTGATAGCCCTCCGGCAAACGAATGGAATTTTCCAGCTTGGACTGCACTTCCTGAATGGTTCCCGCCAGATCGCGGCCACGGACGCTGAACTTAACCGGAATATAGCGGCGGCCATTCTCGCGATATACCATGAACGCGCCCTCGCGGAATCCGATGTTCGCCACCTGCCCCAGCGGTACGCGGTTGCCGTCAGGAGTAGCGAGCAAAATATTTTTCATTACCTCAGGATCTTGCCTGAATCCAGGCTGATAACGAACCACAAGATCGAAGCGGCGGTCGCCTTCCAGAATCTGCGTCGCGGCCGTGCCGCCGATTGCGGCCTGCACGGCGGCATTCACATCCGCCGCCATCAGTCCATATCTACCCGCGTTGGCGCGATCAATGGAGACAACCAGATTGGGCTGGCCGGTTTCTTTGAATACCGCCAGATCGGTAACACCTGGCACCGTTGCCATCACACCCTGTATGCGTGCGGCTGTTTTTGCCAGCACCTCAATGTCATCGCCAAAAAGCTTGAGTGAGTTCTCACCCTTCACGCCGGACATGGCTTCTTCAACGTTGTCCTGAATGTTTTGCGAGAAATTGAAAGCCACGCCGGGATAGCGCTGGAGTGCGTCATTCATTTTCTGAATGAGTTCATCCTTGCTGCGCGCCGTCTTCCAGGAAGACTCTGGTTTCAAATCAACCTGGAACTCAATGTTGTTGAAAGTTGTGGTATCGGTGCCATCATCCGGCCTGCCCACCTGCGAAACCACCTGCTGCACTTCTGGAAACCCGCGCAAAATGCCGCGCATCTCGTCGGCCAGGTGGGCCGCGTAGTCAAAAGAAATATCCTGCGGCAGCGTGGTGCGAATCCAGAGATTGCCCTCTTCCAGCTTGGGCATGAACTCACCACCGATGGTCCAGAACAACCCCAGCGAGATAAGCAGTAGCAGAACGGCAACGGGCAGCACAAATCTGCGGCGCCACAGCACGCGAATCAGCAGGCGCTCGTAATGATGCTTGAGCCAGCGCACCAGGCGAGTGTCGGCAACGTGCCCGCTCGTAACGCCGTGCCGGTAAGAAGCCAGCACGGGCGCGAAGACCAGCGAAAAAATCAATGCGCCGGTGAGCGCGAATCCGTAAGTTACTGACATGGGCGCGAAGATTCGCCCGGGCACGCCCTTCATGGTGAACAACGGGATGAAGGCAACAAGAATAATGAGTGTGGAAAAGAGCACCGGTTTTGCGGCTTCCGCCGTGGCCTCTGCAATCAGATCAAGCCGGTGCTGCTCGTTTGTCGCCTCATGCATTCGGCGATAGATGTTCTCCAGCACGACAATCGCCGAATCCACAATGATGCCGAAGTCAATTGCGCCAATAGAAATAAGGTTTGCGGAACGACCCGTCACAGACATCATGCCGAAGGCAAAGAGAACCGCAAAAGGAATGGTGAGCGCCGTAACCAGAGACAGCGGAATATCGCCCAGAAAGATCAGGAGCAGCGCAGTCACAAGGATCAAACCGGCCAGGATGACGTGGCGAACCGTCTCAGTAGTGACGTTGATGAGGGCCTTGCGATCATAGATTGTGTCTATTTTCATGCCGCGCGGCAGCAAGCCGCCGTTGAGGTCAGCAATTTTCTGCTTGAGGGCCCTGAGCGCTGGTAAAGACTGCTCGCCGCGCTGCAGTAACACGGTCCCTTTCACAATGTTGCCGTCACCATCGCGGCCGACGCGGCCAAGCGGCGGCTGATAGCCTTCATGAATGTCAGCAACGTCGTGCAGGTAGATCGGCGCGTTGTTCCGCTCCGCCACCAGCACATTTCCCATCTCAGAAACGTTTTTGAGCAAGCCGAGCCCGCGCACGTTTACGTTCTGCGCGCCAACTTCAAGGTAATTGCCGCCGGCGTTCTGGTTGTTCGCCGCGATTGCGGAAAGCACCTGCGGCAGCGTGACGTTATATTGCAGCAGCTTTTGCGGATCAATTTCTGCCTGGTATTGCTTTGTGGTTCCGCCGAACGTAGTTACATCAACAATGCCCGGCACCTGCTTGAGTTCCCGGCGCACAAACCAGTCTTCCGTTGCCTTGATCTCATTCAGGCTGTAGCCATCGCCTTTGAGTTGATAGCGGTAGATCTCGCCAATGGCCGACCATGGCGAGAGCTGCGGCTGCAGGTTCTGCGGCAGCGTGACTGTTTGCAGGCGATTCAGGACTTCCTGGCGATCGCGGAAATAGTCGGAGTCAAAATCGAAATAGAGTTTTACGTCGCTCAACCCAAAGATGCTGATAGAGCGGACGTATTGGAGTCGTGGGATGCCGTTCAGCGCAGTCTCGATCGGGACCGTGACCTGCTGCTCCATCTCCTCCGCTGACCATGATGGATTTTGCGTGATCACATCAACCAATGGCGGCGAGGGATCAGGATAGGCCTCGATATCGAGGCGCACCAGCGCCCAGATTCCTGCGGCAAGCCAGACCGCCATGCCGATCAAGGCAATGATTCTATAGCGCAGAACTGCATGAATGAGGCCCCGCATCACTCCGTGGGTCCTCCCTTCAGCAGTTCTGCGCCTTCCGCTGCGACCTCGTCACCGGCATGCAATCCGCCGGTGATCTCCACATTTCCGTTAATCGTCTGGCCCGTGGTAACCGCGCGCTGCTCTGTCTTACCACCGGCTTTGACGAACGTTGTGGTCGTGCTGCCTTCACGAACGATGGCCGCTGCTGGAACTACAAGAGCCTGATGTGTGCCCGCCTTTACATGAATGGTGCCGAACATCTCCGGCTTGATGTGCTGGTCGGCATTCGGAAGCGCGACGCGCACCTTCAACGTCCGGCTTGTGGGATCGAGCGCCCCGGAGATCGACTCAATGCGCCCGCTCCATTGTTGGTCCGGATAAGCCTGGAGCGTGATGTTGACCGGCTTGCCGCGATTCAGCTTTGCTACATCTTTTTCGTAAACGTCGCCGACGATCCAGATGGTATTGAGGTCAGCAATGGTGATCAGCGCATTTGCCGACTCCAGTGACTTGGAAAACTCTCCTGCAGCTGCGCTCACGTCGAGCACAACGCCACTGGCCGGCGCGATGAGCGGGACATGGTCACTACTGGCTGAAGGATTTACGTTGAGCAACTCCAGGCGTTGCTGCGCCCGCGCCAGCTCAGCACGCGCGGCATCCGCCTGCGCCTGTGCATCAATAAAATCTTTTTCAGCCGCTGCGCCGTGCTCAAACAAGAGCTTCTGCCGCTCCATTGCTCGCGTGGCGCGTTCCGCTTCGATTTTGGCTTTAGCATAATCAGAGCGGGCACTGGCAACGTCACTGCTGTTCAAAATGGCCACAGTTTGTCCGCGATGAACACGATCACCAGGCTTGACCTCGACCGCTACTACACGGCCGCTCGCCGGCGGAAAAATATGCACAACCTTGGTTGGATCAGCTTGCGCCTTCGCTGCTAAATCCAGCGTGTCAGGAATGGATTGCTCCATCACCTTCACGTATCGAACAGCATCAGAATTCGATGGTGATTTTTCTTGTGCTTTGGCGGTATCGCGCTCAGAATCCCCGCAGCCTGCAATGGCAACAAGCGTGATAAGAGACAGAGCGCTCAAAATACGGTTTAGCTTCAACATGGCTTTCATTTCTAGAGGTTTTTCAGTTTGTAAGCGCGAAACGCACACGCATCGTCAATTCAAGATGGCGGTTCGTTTCGGGGCACACAATCAATGGCAAGGCACAGCAGAGCTCATTCTTACGTGCCAAATTCAAGCGGAAATTAAGAAAAGAGAGGAGGAGCGCGGGAAAAGTGTGATGCCAGTGCCTGTAAAGTTGCGGAAGAATGGGTTGAAATCGCAAGCAGTGTATTGCCTGACGGAGGACGTCCCAGCAGATGGACCGTCAAAATCGAAATCTCGAAACCGCGCTGCTGGGCCACACAAAACAGCAGACCGAAGGGCTGGTTAGAGGGCGGCTGCAACTGCTTATCAGCCTCTAGCGCAAGCGCCGGAAAGTCCTGAACGTTGCCTTCATGAAAATCGCCATGCCCTTCGTTGATCCAGACGCGCAGGGGCTTGTGGGTGAACGCGTCTTCCACCACCAAATCGTTATCGCCATCTTGGTCAACGTCCCACGCCCGCACCGCTAACGCGTGGCCACTCGATTCAAAGTTCAACTCACTATTAGGCCGGCCGGTAAAGTGCAGCTTTATCTGGACGCTGGTATGAGCGCCCATCCGCTGCGAATCTATCAGGATTGCGCCATCAGCCTGGCTATCGCCATCCAGATCGGCAACCGCCAGCGTGTGGCCCAGCGGCGACGTGAAATTCGCCTGCGACAAAGCTCCTTTAAGCCCATCCTGTGCGGAAAGAAAAGGCGCCAGGCACGCTACCGCCAGGGCGATGAAGAGCTTGCGGCAATAGAATCGCGTATTCATGAGGCGTTTTTCAAACTATAGCAGAGCCAAATGAACTTAAACAATGTTACGCAGGTACTTGGCGGCAATCACCGTCACTTAGAAACTATTGCACGCATTAACATAACCTTTATGTTAGGCGCGCACTCTTCTGTTAAATTTTAAAGTTACCGCGGGATTGTCTTGAGCGCTGCACTCCAACTCTGAGCACCTGATTTGAAGCAAACCAAATACAGCACCCAAACTCGACGACTGTCCACGCCGCGGCGCTCCGCCTTCGCCACTTCGCAGGTGGAAGCTAAGCTGCGCCTGCCAATGATCACCCGTCGAAGCTTGTTCCTCCTGCATATCCTCTTTTTGGGATGCATGTTGCTCATCTCAGCTTCACTAAACGCTCAAACTGATACCGCCTCTTCCGACGACGATCAGCCCAGCTTCATGAAGTTGCTGGCAGAACGCGGCAAGCACAACCTTGAAGACGAGAAATGGAATGCCTACGGGCAGTTCACTTACATCTTCGGCTGGAAGCCCGGTTTTCCTGCGCTTTATACGAATGCGAATGGCAGTCCCAACTCTCTGCTTCCTGTTTATGAACGTAGCTTCACTGGCACCGGGACTCTTTACGTAGGCGCGCAGCCCTGGAAAGGCGCTGAGATTTACGTTGTGCCGGAACTCCTTTCTGAGCGTCCTCTCTCCCAACTCAAAGGCCTGGGCGGAGCCATTCAAGACTTTGAGCTGCAAAAAAGCGGCGCTGAAACACCCGAGCTGTATCTTGCGCGCGCATACATTAAGCAGACGTTTGGCTTCGGCGGTCATCGCGTTCAAAAAGAATCAGGCCAGCAGCAGCTGGGCAAGACATATGACAGCCGGCGTCTCGTCATTGTTGCCGGCAAGTTCAGCATCCTCGACTTCCTTGATAAAAACGCCTTTGACATCGATCCCCGCCAGGGTTTTTACAACATCGCCTTCATGACCTACGCGGCTTACGATTTCGCCGCCGACGCCCGCGGATACTCCTGGGGAGGTGTCTCCGAGTTTTATTGGGACGACTGGGCCGTGCGCTTCGGCCACATGACTCCACCCAAAGACCCCAATCAACTCCCTATTGACTTTCGCCTCTTCAAGTTCTTTGGCGACCAGTTTGAACTCGAGCACGATCACCAGATCCGCAAGCAGAGCGGCATGGTGCGTGTGCTTGCCTATCGCAATCGCGAGAACATCGGCCGTTTCCGCGATGCCATCGCTGCATTCCAGGCCGATCCGCAGCACAACGCAACAACCTGCACCGGCTTTAACTATGGTTCCAGCAATCCCAATGCGCCCGATCTTTGCTGGGCGCGAAAACCAAACGTAAAATCCGGCGTCGGCATATTTGCCCAGCAGTATGTGGCGCGTGACATCGGCGTGTTCTCCCGTGCGATGTTTTCAGACGGAAAAACCGAAGTAGATGCCTACACTTCCACAGATCGCTCATTCTCGCTCGGCGTTCTGGCCAAGGGCTCAACCTGGTCGCGTCCCAGGGACATCACCGGCATCGGCGTAAACTTCGGCTGGATCTCCCAGGCACATGTGGATTACCTCCGGCTTGGCGGCATTGATGGCTTTGTCGGCGATGGCCGCATCAATTCCGCTGCAGAAACCGCGCTGGATGCCTTCTATAGCTTCAACTATCACAAAGTTTTTTGGCTCTCCGGCGACTATCAGCACATCGCGAATCCTGCCTTTAATAAGGACCGCGGCCCCGTCAACGTGTTCAGCATCAAGGTACATGGAGAATTCTGAGATCCGGACCAGTGCAGCAGCCTTGTTGCAAGGTGCTGCTGCCGGTCGCTTTTCAGGCAGCAGAACACCAGCTACTTGCATCCCAATACCCTGATGGCAGGTCCCTGTCCCCATGCGGAATATTAAGACCCTTCTATTTCTCGCGATTTTGAGCTGTTCCATTGCCGGCTCTGCCGCCAAGCTGCGCCAGGTGGCGCTGATTGATTTGCCGGGCAGCCCCGGCTTCAACCAGGTCACCATGGCCAACGGCCAGGTCGTCATTACGCGTCCGGGCACCAACACAATCGAAATTTTCAGCCCGGTAAAGCGCCGCGTGATTGCGCGCATCTCGCAAATCAGCGACCCCCGCGGCATGGCCGTTGATGATGAAGGCGGCATGCTTTACATCGCGCTGGCCGGCAACAACAGCGTTGCCGCGGTGAACACCCGCAACTGGAAGGTCGAGAAAGTCATTCCCGTTCAGGACCGCCCTGACAAGCTGCTTTGGGTGCCGCAGACAAAAACCCTTTACATCACCAGCGTGCTCAACCGCAGCCTTACCGCCATTGATCCCGACCGTGGCGGCCAGGCCCAGCCAATTGAACTCAATGCCCTCCCCCAGGACTTAATCTATGATCCCGGACGCCGCTCCATCCTGATCAGCCTGCAAGACCTGAACCAGGTAGCCGTCTTTGATCTTTCGAACAAAATTACCGGCCGCTTCAAGCTCGTGGCCTCTGAGCCCACCGGCTTGGCGCTCGACGAAGAGCATCGCCGCCTTTACGTCGCCGTGCGCTACGCTGTGCTCGCGCTCAACGCTGACACCGGCCAGGAGATCACCCGCATTCCCGCCCCCGGCGGGACGGATGCCCTGGTGCTTGACCTCAACGGCAATCTGCTCTATGCCGCCTCGGGCGATGGCTCCGTCCTGGCCATCGATCTCAACCGCAACACCGTTGACCACGAGCTGCCGACCGACGTAAAGGGCTACTCCATCGCCTACGACCCCGAGCACAAGATGCTCTTCCTGCCCGGTGGACGCGAAGGCCGCTCCAAAATGGTGATCCTCAGCCCGACCGGCGTGCCTGAAGCCAACAAGCTGCAAAACGCCGCCAGCCCTCCCCCAGTTGCATCAAAACAGGTGGCCGAAACGGCAATGAAAAAGTAGGTTTTTGGAGGTACCCATTTCGCCCTGCTGAACAAACTGAAGGCCGCGCCAAATACTTTTTCTCAGGGCTGCAATTAATGACATGTTCGCAAGAATCTCAGAATTTGCGCTCTCAACCCACACGCGTCTCGAAGTTGGCATTCCCAAATAATTAAGGGTGTCCACCCTTTCGCCTCGAGCTGTTCTAAATGGACCTGATCTCGAGTTCGGTTTTGCATGATTTTCCGGGTCCAATACTCCCGGTTCTGTTTGGGAACGCGAGCACCACGCATACAGTCATGCCCGTGCCAGAAACAGCCATGTACAAAAATTATTTTGCGCTTACTCGGGAATACTAGATCGGGTTTTCCAGGGAGAATTTTGCTGTGCAGCCGAAACCGAAACCCCATGCGATGGATGAGGTGGCGAACAAGTAATTCTGGGCGGGTGTCTTTGCTTTTTACCGCCTGCATGGTGCGGCGCCTGACATCATGCAGTTCCATCAAGACCTCCGGATAGGTGTTAAATTAGACTCTTGCACGACTGCTCCAGCCCGCCGAATAATAGTTTTGCGCATAGTTTCGGCTCCTTGGTGCTCGACTTCAAAATCCACATAGTTAACTTCTTCTTCCCTCCCGCCAAAGCAGTCGTGGAAGGCCTTAAGCAATTGAACCTCTTCAAGGGACTGCGCTGACGGGCGGGGATTGTTTCTGGGACTTGCAATCGTTGCCGGCATTACGTAAATGCACGGCGGAGGCAGCAAATAATGGGCTACCGGAGTCATGCGTTCATTAGTTCCAATGAGCTTCGGACAGGGGCGACCAACTGTTCCGCATACCATATCCCAAATTACTAGGCCATCCACACGTTGTTGCCGAGAAATGATTTCTGCACTGAGCCGTGTATGAATTCCGGACCATGCATTTCGGCGTGGATTAGCACCTGGACTAGTGCAGACGCTCCAGATGAGGAACTCGTGGGCATTCGCAGGACGCTCAAAGATGTTTGTGTTATTGCCATCCAGACAGCCCTTAAGCTCGATGGCGCATACTCGGCCTGATTTCATTCGGACCATGTAGTCATGTCGGTTCGCTTCCCCAGCGGAGTCCCAATTCTGAATAACATCCTGATCTTGCATGTAGTTGAGGATATGCCGACCGAACTCTCTTTTGTCCCGCATCGTTGCGGAAAATTGTCCTCGGATACGTTCTATTGCGCCTCTGAAAAGCCCGCTGTTGTAAAATTCTTCTTCGCTTAAGCCGTGGCTGCCCAATTTGTGAGCTTCAGTTTTTAGAATTTCTGCATAATCTTGAATTAGCTTCAGCAGCTCGTGATTTTGAATACAAGGTATGACACTCATGCTGCTGCCGTGGTGCCTCGGGACACTGGATTGAGAAGCGGTTCGAGAATACTCCCTGCAAGATAGCGAACAACCGGGACCACTACGCCATCACCAGTTAAATGGTAAGCTTCGTTGTAATTCTCTGGGAGTATGTAAGTATCGGGCAATCCCATCAACCGCGCAGTTTCTCTGCTTGAAATGAGCCGTGCTTTGATATTTTGTCCTTCCACTACCAAAATTACTTGGCGACTAGATCCGCCAGCGGGTGTTCGCAAACACCCGGATACACCGTCGAATCGCACCTCTGCTCGCTGTATCTTGCCACCCTTTTGGGTGAGGCGAGTTCGCTTGTAAACAGCCCCGACGACTTTATGACCCATACGCTGAGCTTTGTCAACCTTAGAGCGATTAACGGGACTCATCATATCGAGGAGTTGCTGAGTTTCTTCTGACGAGAACCATGAGATGCTATTTGGGTTTTCTTCTATCAAAGTCGCCAAACATTCCATGCGTTTAGGAGGTGGTTGAAGATGCCACCAGACCCAAGCATCCTTAGTCTTACTACTCAGCTTTTCGTGAGCAGTCCGCAACGCCCGTGTATGCCATGGGTGAAAAGGTTCGTCCACAATCAGTTCCTTCGGGCGCTTCACGCTTTCATGAACTCCAATTACAAAGAGACGAGGACGGGAGTGAGCGACGAACAACGCGGCATCAATAACTAGTGCTCCAACGGAATAGCCCGCTTGTTGGAAGCCATCGCAGATTGTGGCGAAATCTTTTCCCCCATGTGAAGTCAGGGTCCCACACACATTCTCAAGCACGATAATGCGAGGAGCGCGGTTCTCTCCCATGAGAGCCTTCATCAAGTTCCAAAATGGCCAAAAAGTACCCGATCGGTCGCCTTTTAATCCTGCTCCACCCCCCGCGAGAGAAAGGTCTTGGCAGGGAAATGACGCCCAAGCAAGATCCGCAATGCCAGGAAGATCCTTGGCGGTAAGAGAACCAATGTCTGCTGTTTTCAATTCCGCCTTACCCCAGTTTGCCTCATAAATTCGTCCCTTTTTGTGGTCAAAGTCGTTGGCGAATATACAGCGCCATTCTTGACCTAAGCCCGCACGCACCATTCCCCCGCCCGCGAAGAACTCATAAAATGACGGCATGCCGTTCACCCCTGTCCTTTGAAAAGGAGCGGCCATTTGTCCGCAATATACTTCTCGGTGGCATCGCGAACTACCCATGCAAGGGAAACTTTCTTTAGCCTTGCGATATCCTCGAGCGAGCTGTATATCTCAGGTGGGAAACTGATAGTGGCGCGCACCTGCGCATTCGCTTTTTTGGGGCTGTCTTGGTTTTCTTCCATCCTGGTGCTCTCCAACGTCACCGCAGTTCACCACACTGGTGAAGCAAAATCAAGATTAAACTCGCCTGACGGGATCTAAAGCCGCGTCACCGCTCCATAGATTCGCTTTACATTCTCTCATCCATGCGCTAATATAGCAAATATATTTTCGTCATATTTTCGACTATGAGACACGAGAGGAATGACGCAAATCGTAGTTAGTTTAAATGAAAAGATTGAGATCGACAGGCCTATGACAGGCCTGTCGAATTGGGGTCAGGCCTTTGTTTTCAACAAAAACGGCTATAGCCGGGTGGGTCTGCAAATTTGGTGATTGGGTAAATTGGTATTTGGTAATTGAAGGCAAGGAGTAATCCATGGCAGGCAATCCAGCGCCGTATGGGCCGACAGATGGGTTCGGTTATAGAGATGGTGAGGACTCACAGGGATTCATAGCTGAAGAGCGGGAATTATGGTCACAGGCAAACTTGCACGAGGCGCGTTTGGCCATTATGAAGATTCGCGACGAGCGCCGGCTTCGGGAGCACAAAGAGCGGGAGCGCCGGGAATGGCCGAAAAGCCAGGCGGGGCAGTTGCTGAAGCAGTTGGGCGAGGCATTTGAGGCGTATCGGGAGTACGTGGCGCAGGACCCGGAGGCCCAGAACAAGGCGCTGGAGTTTGACGAGGCGAACCAGAAAATCTTCAACAAGATGAAAACGACAATGGAACGGGCGCACATGGCGGCGCGTTGCCGGTATCCGAAAGCAAATGGCGGGACATGCCGTGCGCCGCGGGTCCGCGGGAAGAAGTATTGCCACATGCACCTGATGATGGAAGAGGCAAGGCCGGAGAAGATCAAGCTGCCAAGCCTGGCGGACGCGAACGGAATTCATGCGGCGATCGCCAAGGGAGCGCAGGCGGTGGTGGATGGAAAGCTGGACAAGAAAGAGGCGTCAATTTTGGGGTATTACCTGCAGTTGGCGTTGAGCAACGTGGGCAGAGTGAAGATTGAAGAAGAGGAATTTGCCGAAGATGAACGCTGAAAAACAAATTTACCACAGAGGCACGGAGACACGGAGAAAAACGAACGAGATTGCCAATGCTGACGAGGCATTCAAACCAAGCTCACGGGTTTATAATCGCCACGCCCATAGGTTCCCACTCGCAAAAGGCGGTTTTATGAAAAAATCATTGGTTGTCCTTTTTTGCCTCATGAGCACATTCCTGAACGCCACAGACAAAGACAAAGCCAAAGCCTCCAATGACGCAGCCGCTGCTCCTCCGCCGCCTCCGCCGCCCGTCGCAAAAGCCGTGCACACGGAGAACCACATCAACGGCGGCCACCTTGTGGACGACTATCGCTGGCTGCGCGACAAGTCGAATCCTGAAGTCGCCAAGTACCTGGTGGACGAGAACACCTACGCCGACGCAGTGATGAAGCCCACACAGTCGCTGCAGCAGAAGCTCTATGACGAGATGGTGAGCCACATCAAGGAGACTGACGTCAACGTCCCTTACAAAGACGGCGGTTATTTCTATTACTCGCGCTGGGAGAAGGGGCAGCAGTATCAGATCTTTGCCCGCAAGAAGAGCAGCCTGGAAGCCCCAGAAGAAATCACGATTGACGTGAACCAGCTTGCCCAGGGCCAGCCCTTCATGGCGCTGGGAGCGTATGAGCCCAGCGATGACGGCAATCTGCTGGCCTACACCACGGACAATACCGGTTTCCGCCAGTACAAGCTGCGCGTCCGCGACCTGCGCACCGGCAAAGACTCTGAGGTCATCGCCGACAAGGTGGGCTCCATTGCCTGGGCCAATGACAACAAGACTCTCTTCTACACCGTGGAAGAAGAAAAGACCAAACGCCAGTACCGCCTATATCGCCACACGCTGGGCTCAGAGCCCGGCAAAGACGCCCTGGTTTTTGAAGAGCCGGATGAACGCTTCAACATCGGCGTCGGCAAGTCACGCAGCAGAAAATACATTGGATTGCAGATCGGCAGCCACACCACCTCCGAGCAGCGCTACCTTGACGCTTCAAACCCCACGGGCGAGTGGAAGCTGATTGCGCCGCGCCAGCAGGACGTTGAATACTATGCCGACGATCACGGCGACCAGTTCTTGATCCGCACCAATGACAAGGGCCGCACCTTCCGCCTGGTATCGGCTCCGGTGAGTGCGCCGGGCAAGGAAAACTGGAAGGAAATTGTTCCCACACGCGCCGATGTGATGCTGAATGATATTCAAGTCTTTCAGGACTTTTACGTTCTGGTGGAGCGCGAACAAGGCCTGCCCCAGCTTACGGTCGTAAATTTCTTGAGCGGCGAAAAGAAGCGAATTACCTATCCTGAGCCGGTCTATACCGCCTCAGCGCAGATCAACCGCGAGTACAAAACCAACAGGTTCCGCTATTCCTACCAGTCGCTGGTTACGCCCGCCTCGATCTTTGATTATGACGTGGAGAAGCACACTTCCACGCTGCTCAAGCAAACAGAAGTTCCTGGCGGCTTTGACGCCACCAAATATCAGTCGGAGCGCGTCTGGGCCACCGCGCAGGACGGCGTGAAGGTGCCCGTCTCCATCGTTTATCGCAAGGACCTGAAGAAGGCTGACGGCTCGAACCCTCTGTATGTTTATGGCTACGGATCTTACGGTGCGATTCTGCCCGTCGCCTTCAGCTCCACGCGCTTGTCGCTGCTTGATCGTGGCGTCGTCATGGCGTATGCGCACATCCGCGGCGGTGGCGATCTTGGCAAGCCCTGGCACGATGCCGGCCGGATGATGAACAAGATGAACACCTTCACCGATTTCATCGCCTGCACTGAATATCTGGTGGCAAACAAGTATGGTGCGCGCGACAAAATTGCCATCGAAGGCGGCTCTGCCGGCGGACTGCTGATGGGCGCTGTAACCAACCTGCGTCCTGACCTGTTCAAGGTAGTCGTTTCGCATGTGCCTTTTGTCGATGTGATGAACACGATGCTTGACGCATCGCTGCCGCTGACCGTGCCTGAGTATGAAGAGTGGGGAAATCCCAATGAGAAAGCCGCGTATGACTACATGCTCAAATACTCGCCCTATGACAACCTGAAGAAAGGCGCGTATCCGGTGATGCTGGTGAAAACCTCATTCAATGACAGCCAGGTGATGTACTGGGAGCCGGCAAAATACGTCGCCAAGCTGCGCACGCTCAAGACCGATAAAAATGTCCTGCTGCTCAAGACCAACATGGCCGCCGGCCATGGCGGTGCGTCAGGACGCTATGAGCATTTGAAGGAAATTGCGTTCGATTATGCGTTTATATTGACGCAGCTGGGCGTTAGCAACTAGTCCGGACAAGAATTCACCGCAACGGGCGCAAAGGCCGTAACGGATAATGAAATTTGCTCATTATTCTTTGCGTCCTTCACGTCCTTTGCGGTTAATTTTTTGAACCTACGCTGCCGGCTTCTTCCCCATCCCCTGCTTCAGCTCTTCTTCTGTGCGCTCGCGCCTGCCTTTGGCTTCCCGTCGCAGCGGATCTGTGCCAGGATCTTCTCCCTCCGTTTCGCCGGATTCCGGATCGGCAATATAGAGCAGATCAGCCAGATCGCTGGCGTGCTCTTCTTCTTTGCGTAGAAGATCTTCCATTAGCACGCGAGTGGTGGGATCGTTGTCGCCAAAGAAGCGGACCATCTCCTGGTACACCTCCACCACAATCCGTTCGGCGATCAGGTCTTCGCGGATCATCTCTCCCAGCGTTTCGCCTTCCACATATTGCGAAACCGAGCGCTCAAGCAGCCCCTTGGGATTGAAGTCAGGCTTGCCGCCCAGTTGCTGAATGCGCTCAGCGAGCGCATCTGCATGTTCGCGCTCGTCGTCGGCGTGCTCTTTGAATTCGCCTGCAACGCTCTTCGCGTGGACGCCTGTAGCCATAAAGTAATGGTGCATGTAGCGCAGCACGCACACGATCTCCGTAGCCAAAGCTTCATTGAGAATCTCAACTGTTTTGTTGACGTCGCCTTTATAGCTCTCCGTTACCGCGCCTTCTTCCATCTTGTTGATGGCGCGCTTCCTGATCTCTTCAATATCTCTCACAAAATGTGGCATAAGTTCCCTCGGGACAGATTATTTTTGCGCAACCAAAGTTAAGATTGTGCTGAATGCAAGCGGGATGTCCCATGCGCCAAAGTGCGCCACTCTCCTTTCTTTCGAGTGGGAAACGGTCTTTTTCCCTGCTATGATTTTCTGGTCCTCGACTGTGATAGACACGCCGTCTTGTCCGCCGTCCTGCCTATTTCTGCTGAGAACGCCAATTCCTCGAATCTAGAGAAGGTTCACATGAAAAAGATCTTTGTAGGCAATTTCTCTTTCAGTCTTACGGAAGGGGAGCTCAGGTCCCTTTTCGAGCCCTTTGGGGCGGTCGATAGCGCCACGGTCGTCACAGATCGCGCCACAGGACGCTCACGTGGCTTTGGTTTTGTCGAAATGCCGAGCAATGACGAAGCTGACCGGGCTATCGCTGAGCTCAATGGCAAAAATTCCGGTGGACGCCAGCTCACAGTCAACGAAGCGCGCCCTAAAGCGGATCGCGGAGGATTTCGCGGCGGTAACAGCCGTAATGACTATCGCGGCCATGCACGCCAGCCTCGTGAACCACGCTGGTAAGTAGCGTCTAGCAGAAATCTACTCATCCCCGCAGCCGCTGTGGGGATGAATCTGTTTAGCGGCGAACAGGTGACTACCGTGCCGCCGCGCCAATAAGCAGCAGCCATTCCTGGGTAAGGGATCTGCGGTAAAGGATCTTGTGATTTCAATCCTAGAGCAGCGCTGCTGCAGCGCAAGTTGAAAACCAACGACAACACTGTTCTGCAAATACCTACCAATGACCAGCAGTTGTCGCAGCTTCACGCATTCCAGCCGCTGAAATTCTTGAATTCCCGATTCAAGATTGCTTAGCCAGTGGTTCGTTTCTATTCATCCAGCTTTGCTGTGCGACAAGCAAAAAAAGGCCGCATCAGGTAGATGCGGCCAGGAGCTAGCCTAAAGTCTAACTTTGATCTATCGAATACGCCGTGCAATCATCTGCCACGATGTTCCGTTCCAGAACAGCAGTCCGCGTACCTGGACCGTAGCGCCGTTCGCCACTGTCACGCGGCTATCAGTGCTGGAAGTCTTGGTTACGTGCACCACCGTCTGGCCTGAAATCGTGCGCAGGGCGGAATCGGTCGCAAGATTAATGTCGAACGTGTTGGCCGCAGCGTTTGCCACTGTGCCGGAGACTCCCTGCTGCTGCAGGGCGATCTTGTCCGGAGTAATGGCGCCATTCGCAGGCGGGACAGCCGAGTTGGTGTCAACCTCAATGCGCTGACCCTGGTGGATCGTAGTCGCGTCGAAGGGGAAGGTAGCGTTGGGCAGTCCGCCGCCAAACCCGTTGCCGGACGAAACGCGGAACTTGCTGGCCTGCAGGCCGGCGATATTCACGCTGAACGTCGCGCCCACTTTGGTGTCGTCCATGCCGCTTCCGATGCCGTCTTGCGCCGTAACCGTAAGCGTGGTTCCACTGATGGCGGTGATCAGGCCTTCAACTTCCGCTCCGGTGGCGCTCTCCAGGCCTTCCACTTCGCTGGCGAAAAGGCTGCCGTCAGACTTGGTGAAGCCTTCCACAGTCACTACCTGGTTCAGCAGGCCGGCCACATTCGTGGCGCCATCTTTGAACTGGGTGGTGGCGTCAGTATTGAAGGTCATTGACGAACCGGTCTGACCGACCTTGAGCGTGAAGCTGGTGCCGTTCACTGCGGTTACTGTGCCCTGGACGTCTTCAATTTCGCCGTCATCATCCTGCTGGTTTGCAGCCGCGCCGGGCGCTTTTGCAGTGATGTTGAATGAAGTCGGGCCAAAGCTGATCCCGTTCACTACGCCGCCGCTTGTTGTGATTGAGTTGGCTACGTTTACGTCAATATTCAGCACCAGCGGGCTGGAGCCAATCGTGAGGTTCGGCGTCAGTGGAACAGTGATCGAGGCGCTGGCCGGTCCGTTGATGTGCACGGGCGTGCCGGTGCTGTTGAGGAAAGTCAGCTCGGAATTGATGAGTGTAAGGTTTGCTGCGGAGAACGTGCCCTGAGGCAGGTTGCCGGTGATAAAAGGCTCAAATTTGCCCGAAGCGTGCGTCAACTCGATGCGGTTATTGGCCGGGACAGTGACTGTTACCGGCGATCCTCCGCCTGCCGGCGTAAGTGACAACGCTGAAACGGAGACTTCAAACGCAATCACGCTGTCAGCCGGCGCATCGCCAAAGCGGACCTGCGTTGAGGTTGCGCCCGCAGTGGGCGTTGGGGTTGGGCCGGCGCTCAAGCCTGATCCGCCACCGCAACCCGTAGCCAAAATAAGTGCCGCTACTACCATGCATGCAAACAATATCCTGGTCACCGGAGCCCATGAGTGCTTGGGAAGTTGATGCTTCATTTATGTTTTTTCTCCTGGAAGGGGACCAAGATGTGCAGGGGGAATCGTGCTCAGTCCGCCGTCTAATTCAAAATTTTGTTCTGCTTTATCTGACAGCTCTCGCGCCTGCCTGGAACAACTTTCTTCAATCAGATTTCTTGTAAAAGACGGCGAAATGCCTTCGATTGAACCTCTTATGGAGTCAAACCGTGGGGGAAATACAAGGCCGCTCAAGCAACAAGCGGCGTACATCCGTCGTCACTAAACCTGAAATCCGCTTACCCATATAGTGGAGGGTGGCAATAGAAAAAATATAGGCTGGACGAGAATAAGTAACTGAAGACACTGCCACTCTCTGGATGCTAGGGGCCTTGCGTTTCTGCCCGTTCCCACTGAACCCATCTCCCAAAAGGCCTGGCATCCTTGACGTACCAGGCAACCCAGCGTGATAATAAAGATTCCGAACGAACGTTCGGTAACTTCTCTTATGGCGCTGGCTACCGTGGAAACCCGGCCTGCACTCCCCCGCTCTTACGGGCGCAAAAGCCGTGCCGCATCCCATCGGGATGGCCACTCGGGAACTGTGGATTCCCGCTTTGACCGCCAGCTAGCCAAGGTCCTTGACCACGCGGCACAGATTTTCTGTGATAAAGGGTATGAAGGCGCTTCCATGCGCGACCTTTCGCGCGCAGCAGGCATGTCGCTGGCCGGCCTCTACCATTACTTTGAATCCAAGGAAGAGCTGCTTTACCTCATCCAGAAGCACACCTTCCGCACCATCATTGAACGGGTGCAGCAGCGGCTGCAAGGCACAACCGGCCCTGAAGAGCGGATCCGCATATTCATTGAAAACCATGTGGATTATTTTCTGGCCAACAAAGAGGCCATGAAAGTCCTTACGCATGAGGATGAGACGCTCAAGAACGGGCGTGGCACTGAAATACGCTCCATCAAGCGCGAATATTACAAGATTTGCCTGGACCTTCTGGAAGATTTGCGGCAGGCAAAAGGACTACAATTTTCCGGAAGGCTCGCGGTGCTGGGCCTCTTCGGCATGATCAATTGGATTTACACCTGGCATAACCCGCGGATTGACGCCGATGCCAAAGCGCTGGCGCAGGAGTTGGGCGACCTGTTTCTTCGCGGTGTGCTTAGCCCAGGTGCCCCCGACGGGCCCAGCAAGACCAGGCGCAAGAACTCTGAGCGCCTGAATTCAAGTTTGAAATCATAAGGAGCGTTCTTCCCATGGCGACAACCACAGCAACGGAAACCAAGACCCTGGTCAACTATCGTGTTGAAGACGGCGTTGCCGTCATTGAACTCAACGATCCGCCGGCAAATACTTACACCTACGAGATGAACCGGCAGCTCGATGAATGCATTTTGAAGGCGCGCATGGACAACGATGTTTATGTCCTGCTGCTGACCGGCTCGGGCGACAAATTTTTCTCCGCCGGCGCCAACATCAAGATGCTCTCCACCGTTGACCCGACCTTTAAATATTATTTCTGCCTGCACGCCAATGAAACGCTGCTGCGCCTGGAGCACACGCCCAAGCTGGTGATCGCAGCCATCAACGGCCACTGTGTGGGCGGCGGCCTTGAGATCGCCATGGCGGCCGATATCCGCATTGCCCGCCGCGACTCCGGCAAGATCGGCCTGCCCGAGATCAACCTGGGCGTGCTGCCCGGTACCGGAGGAACGCAGCGCCTGAGCCGCATCGTGGGCAAGAGCAAAGCAATCGAGCTCATGGTCACCGGCAACACCTTCACCTTTGAAGAAGCGAAGGAAATGGGCATCATCAATGACATTTACGAGCGCGAGAACTTCATGGAGAACATCATGGAGTACGCGCGCCAGTTCACGCCGCCGAACAAGGCCGCCAAGGCCGTGGGCAACATCAAGCGCTCAGTGCAGACCGGCTGGGAGATCCCGATGGAGTCGGCGCTGGCCGTGGAGCGCGAGCTGCAACAGCGGCTCTTCGCCAGTGAAGACGCCAAGGAAGGCCTGAACGCGTACGTCGAGAAGCGGCCGGCGACTTTCAAAGCGAAATAGCTGCTAGCTGCTAGCAGCTAGCCATTAGCTGCCAGCCGGAAGAAAAATAGCCCGAAGGTGCGAGTGAAAATAGCCCCAAACAGTTCACTTTCGGAAGAGAAGGGATTTATACGGACCCAATCTCCAGCGCCGTAGGCGCGAAAAGAAGTTAGCCCAGCCTGAAGGCGAGCGCATGCGAGCCGGAAGGCTGGGTAGGCGTCAATAAAAATTCGAGCCCCGGAGGGGCGACACAGACAAGAGTGCCTGTGCCACAAAAAATCTAACGCAGCGCAGGCAAGGGGCTGCGGTCCACCAGAATCAAGCTAAGAGCTAAAGGCTAATAGCTAAGGGCTAAGAACATGATTACAGCAACCAAAGCACGCATCTCCCCCGGCAAACTCCTGATCAACGGCCAGTGGTCGGAGACCAATAAGTCATTCGATACCTTCAATCCCGCCACAGGCGATGTGTTAACACAGGTCGCCGACGCCGGCGCGCAGGATGTGGATCAGGCAGTCGCTGCGGCGCGCAAGGCCTTCGACGATGTCACTGGATCGTGGCGAAAGATGTCCGCCAGCGAGCGCGGCAAGGTGCTGTGGCGCATCGCTGACCTGATCGAAAAGAACATTGATGAGCTTGCCGAGCTGGAGACGCTTAACAACGGCAAGCCGATCTTCGAGTCGCGCTATGTTGACATGCCCATGGTCGCCGATGTCTTCCGCTATTACGCGGGCTGGGCGACAAAAATTCACGGCGAGACCGTCAACACCTTCAATAACGCTTTCACTTACACGCTGCGCGAGCCCATAGGCGTAGTGGGGGCGATCGTGGCGTGGAACTTCCCGCTGCTGCTGGCAAGCTGGAAGCTTGGCCCGGCGCTGGCCTGCGGCAACACCGTAGTGCTCAAGCCCGCCGAGCAGACACCGCTCACCGCGCTGCGTTTTGGTGAACTGGCGCTCGAAGCCGGGCTTCCGCCGGGCGTGCTCAACATTATTACCGGCGGGCCGCAGACCGGAGCCGCGCTGGTGAAGCATCCTGGCGTGGATAAAGTCGCGTTCACCGGTTCGACCTCGGTGGGCAAAGAGATCATGCGTAGCTCGGCTGATACGCTGAAACGCGTGACGCTGGAGTTGGGCGGCAAGTCACCCAACATCGTCTTTGCCGATTCGCAGATGGACTCGGCCGTCAAAGGCGCGCTGAACGGCATCTTCTACGGCAAGGGCGAGGTCTGTTGTGCTGGCTCGCGCCTGTTCATCGAGCAGAAAGCCGAAGACGAGTTCGTGACGAAGCTGCTCGAGTTCAGCAAAAAAATAAAACTCGGCGACCCGCTTGATCCCAAGACGCGCCTGGGCGCGATCGTCAGCGAAAAGCAGATGCAGACCGTGCTCGGCTACATCGAAGCGGGACAAAAAGAAGGCGCCAAGCTGCTGGCCGGAGGCAAGCGCGCGCACGTCAACGGCGATCACGGGTACTTCATCGAGCCAACGATCTTCGGCGGCGTGAACAATGACATGAAGATCGCGCAAGAAGAGATCTTTGGCCCTGTCCTGGCCACGCTCACCTTTGACGACGTGGAGCAGGTGGCCGAACTTGCCAATAAAAACATCTATGGCCTGGCCGCCGCGGTCTGGACCAATGACATCAAGAAGGCGCACCAGCTCTCGCGCCGGCTGAAGGCGGGAACGGTGTGGATCAACACTTATGGCGTGATGGACGCCTCGCTGCCGTTCGGCGGCTACAAGCAATCTGGCTTCGGCCGCGAGCTGGGCATGCATGCAATTGAACATTACACGGAGCTGAAGTCGGTGTGGATGAACCTGTAGTTTTTCCGAAGTCCCGAACCCGCGTGTTTTGCGGGTGAGGGATCCCTACCCGATCGAGAAAGACAGGGTAGTCAGGAGAAGACTTCGGGACCGAGGCAGCTTGGAAGGCAATAGTGATCCCTCACCCGCAAAATGTGCGGGGTTCGGGATTTCAGAAAAAGATCAAATTTGGGGTAACCATGCCAGGCAAAATACACAAGATCGGGACTTTCAGTGACTGGGTCGGCCTCTTCAAAGAGTGGCGTGAAGAGATCGGCGTCAACAATGACGACATCAAGAATTTCAAGTTTGACACGCTCTACGGCGCCATCGAGACCGAGGAGATTTCTTTCGGCTATTACAAGGGCCGCTCCAAGTGGGAGAACGTCCGCCAGATTCCCACGCAGAACATGCGTGACGCGCTGTTGAACCTGATCGTCTATCAGGGCGATACCGAGTTCGCCAGCGTGGAGCAACAGCGCTATTTGTTTGAAACCGCACCCAGTGACTATGATCGCTCCGCGCTCACCCGCGTCATGATTGAAGAGATGCGGCACGGCTGGCAGATGTGCGCGCTGCTGATTGAGCACTTTGGCGCCACCGGCAAAGTTGAGGCGCAGAAGATGCTTGAGCGCAAGGCCTATGAGAACAAGCGCCTGCTCGGCTCGTTCAACGAGGAGTGCGACAACTGGCTGGACTTTTTCGCCTTCACCGACTTTGTTGACCGCGACGGCAAGTTCCAGCTCCAGATGCTCAAATTTTCGGCATTCGCGCCGCTGGGCCGCTCCATGAGTTACATGTTGCGTGAAGAGGCCTTCCACATGGGCACCGGCAATACCGGTCTGGCGCGCATTGCTGAAGCCGGCGTGGTTCCCGGCTGGCTCATGCAGAAGTATCTCAACAAGTGGATCTCCAGCGCCTATGACCTGTTCGGCACGGACAATTCATCTTCCGCGCACTGGGCCTATACCTGGGGACTCAAAGGGCGTTACGACGAACTCAAGAACGAGACCGCTCCTGATCTCGACAATTTGAATGACTATAACCGCCACCTTTATCGCGACGAATGCGTGCAACTGGTAAAGCGCATCAGCGCCGGCCAGCGCCCCGGCAGCACTGAGCTGTACTGCCCTGACATCAAGTTCAACCGCATGATTGGCCGCTGGAAAGGGCAGTACTTCCACCCGCAGACCGGCCAGCAGTTGGAAGAAAAGGAATACAAACAGCAGCTTGATACCTGGCTGCCGACTCCGGCGGACAAGAAGCTGCTGATGGACATCATCGGCGCGGAGAGGAAATGGATTGCACCCAAGGCCGGCGCGAAAGACCCGCTGCTCACCATCGGAGAGGTGCGGAAGAGCGCGCTGAACGCGGTGCAGTAAACCAGCTGCTAGCTACTAGTAGCTAGCCACTAGCAAAATCGGATGACGGGTTGGCTAGAAGCTAGCAGCTAGAGGCTAGTAGCTTTTATAGGGGCAGAAGGCTGCGATCAGTTTCCACAATCATGGAAGTCTCCAAACATCCTCCCTATACGCTGAACGAACTCATGGTTGTCGCCGCGGCGCGCGAGATCAAAGATGGCGAGGTCGTCTTTGTCGGGATGCGCCTGCCGCTGATCGCCTTTGTCGTCGCCAAGAAAACGCATGCGCCCACCGCCGTCGGCCTCTTTGAAAACGGCGTGATCCGCTCCACGCCATCGTCTGAGTTGATCTATACCATGGCTGATCCTCCAAACATCAAAGGCGCGACCCAGTGCCTGAGCATGGTTGATGTCATGAGTCTGCTGCAGTCAGGGCGCGTGAACCTGGGCTTTCTGGGCGCGGCTGAGGTGGACAAGTTCGGCAACCTGAATTCCACACAGGTTCACGGCAAAAATGGTTTCGTGCGGCTCCCGGGCTCCGGCGGCGCCTGCGACATCGCATCTTTGGCGCAGCGCTTTGTCTCGCTGCTGGAGCACTCGCGGCATCGCCTACCGGAGCGCGTAAGCTACATTACCAGCCCAGGCAATGGAGAAGGCGCAGGCTGGCGCAAGCGCGTGGGTCTGCCGCGCGGCGGCCCTTCGGCCGTAATCACCAGCAAGTGCTTGCTGCGCTTTGGCGACGACGGTGAGGCCTTTCTTTCCACCGTGCATCCTGGCGTGACTGTGGATGATGTGCTGGAAAATACGGGATGGAAATTGAAGGTCGCTGATAACGTGAAGAACACTCCGGAGCCGAACGCAGCGGAGTTGAAGGCGATTCGGGAGTACGATACGAAGGGGTTCTGGACGTAGCTTTTTCCGCAGTCCCGAACCCGCTTTATGCGGGTGAGGGATCCCTACCGCTGGAGAAGGTGGGGGCAAGGCAGGACAAGACTGCGAAACCGATGCAGCCTGGAAAGCATAGTGATCCTTACGCGCAAAGTACGCGCGTTCGAGATTTCAGAAAAAACATGAATCGTCTCGCTATAGAAATGCGCGGCCCACTGGCCCACATCACTCTGCACCACCCGCCGCTCAACGTCATCGACTTCCAGATGATGGACGAACTACTTGCCGCGTTTCAGCAATTGGAGCAGCGCAGCGAGATTTCCGTCATTATGCTCACAGGCGGAGAGCGCGGCTTTTCTGCCGGCGTTGATGTCGCCATACACACGCCGGACAATATCCAGACTATGTTCCAGAAGTTCCACGGCGTGATCGGCGCGCTGGTGAAGTTCCCCAAGATCACCATCGCTGAGGTCCATGGCGTCTGCCTGGGCGGTGGCGCGGAGCTGGCCATGGTGTGTGACATGGTCTATACCACGCACAAAGCCAAGTGGGGATTCCCCGAGATTACATTGGGTTGCTATCCGCCCGTGGCATGCGCGGCCTTGTCAGCGTTGGTCGGGCAGAAGCGCGCTGCCGATCTGGTCTTCACCGGGCGCACGTTCAGCGGAGAAGAGGCTGCAGCCTGGGGCTTGGCCAATGAGGCGCACCCTGAAGGCGAGTTGCAAGAAGTCATCCAGGGAACGCTCGATCATCTGCTCAAGCTCAGTCCGGCGGCTTTAGCGATAACAAAAAAAGCCTTCTATGCCTGGGACTCCATTCATCTCGATAAAGGTCTGGCCCGCGCTGAAAAAATCTACCTTGAAGAGCTGATGCATACGGAAGATGCCAAAGAAGGCATCAACGCATGGATGGAAAAGCGTAAACCCACCTGGAAAGGCCATTAATCCCACCCGGTATTAAAAGCTAACCGGAAACAAGATTCGCTCGCCTGCTTCAGCTTGGCTCCAGAGTTCCGCATCTAAGGTCAGAGGTAGCAGTTCTGGATTGAGGGAAGGAACATGCGGAAATCGGCGTTTGGAATTTTTTTATTTTTAACTCTCATTTTCGCAACCTGTCAGGTTTGCAGCGGCTACTCTGTCCTCACGCATGAGCAGATCGTGGATCTACTGTGGGCTGACCAGATTCAGCCGCTTCTCTTGCAGAAATATCCGGGATCAACACCGGACGACCTACGCAAGGCCCGCGCCTATGCTTACGGCGGCTGCCTGATCCAGGACATGGGATATTACCCGTTCGGCAACAAGACCTTCAGTGACATGGTTCATTACGTCCGCAGCGGAGACTTTGTTAAGGCCCTGCTGGACGAAGCCAGTGACCTCAATGAATATGCCTTTGCTCTGGGCGCCATGGCGCATTACACCGCTGACATTGTCGGCCATCCCGTGGTGAATGCCGCAGTAGCCAAGGAATTTCCCAGGCTCCGCGCGAAATATGGCCCGGTTGTCACCTATGCCGAAGACAAAAAAGCCCATATCCGCACCGAGTTCGGCTTTGACGTGGTGCAGGTAGCCAAGCAGCGCTATACCTCAGACGCTTATCACAACTTCATCGGTTTTGAAGTAGCCAAGCCGGTGCTTGAACGCGCATTCCTCAAGACCTATGGCGTGAAGTTGGATGACATTTTCAGCGATCTCGATCTCTCGATCGGCTCTTTTCGCTGGGCGGTTGGCCGCGTTGTTCCTGAGATGACCCGCGTTGCCCTGCTGACGAAAAAGGATGAAATGGTCAAAGAAGATCGCAGCTTTGCCAAGAAAAAATTTCTCTATAACCTGAAGCGCGCTGATTATGAGAAGGAATGGGGTAAGAAATATCAGAGGCCCGGCTTCGGCGCCAAACTCATGGCGGTAATTTTTAAGATCATTCCTAAGGTCGGCCCATTCAAAGCTATTGCCTTCAAAATGCCGTATCCAGATACGGAGACGCTGTATTTCAAGAGCGTGAACGATACGGTGGACCTATACAGAAAATATGCTGGCGATCTCAGACAAGGAAATCTGTCTCTGCCCAATAAGGATTTTGATACCGGCAAAGAGACGCGTCCGGGCGAATACTCATTGACTGATGAAACCTATAGCAAGCTCCTGGACAAGCTCGCAAAATCCAAATTCACCGGGGCGAACCAGCCTTTGCGGGATGACATTCTCGCCTTCTATCGCGACCCCAATGCTCCAAACGCCACGCGAAAGCACCGCGATCGCTGGAGCAAAACCATGCTTGAGCTGGATCAGCTGAAAGCGACGCAGATTGTTTCTGTCCCGCCGGACCGGCAAACGAAATAGGCGCGTCAGAATCAAAGCAGCTCCGGCCCGCAGTTTTACTCCGAACATTTTTGATTCTCATTGCGCATCGCGATCATCCAACCATGCCATGACGACAACAGATCCTCTCCGCCAGCACCTGATCAACGTTCTCACCAAAGCTGAAGCGCATATCGATCTGGAAGGCAGCCTCAAAGATTTCCCCCGTGAGCTGCGCGGCAAAAAGCCTGAGGGCGCTCCGCACACGCCGTGGCAGTTGCTGGAGCATATCCGCATTGCTCAGTGGGACATCCTCGAGTTCAGCAAGGATGCGCGCCATAAATCCCCTAAATGGCCGGACGAATATTGGCCCAAAACTGAAGCGCCGCCGAACGACAAAGCCTGGGACACGAGCGTAAAGCAGGTTTTGGCTGATCTCAAAGAAATGTGCACTCTGGTAAGTGATGCCAGGCACGACCTCTTTGCCAGGCTCCCTCATGGTGACGGCCAGACTCTCTTGCGTGAGGCCCTGCTCGTGGCCGATCATAATGCCTATCACCTGGGACAGCTGGTGATGCTCCGCCGTATTCTGGAACGCAAATAAGGGCGGTTCTTGCGTTCGAGCGCAAGAGCGTAGCCTCTCCGTATTTGCTTTGCGGGGCGGGATGAGATAAGAAGAAAGAGCCATGTGGAGAGACCGGCATTGAATCGAGCGGCAGGACGCATTGCGCTGGGCGTGTTGCTGGCGCTCATAGCTGTTTTCGCTGCCGCCAAGCTATGCTATTCAGGCAGGCCCCCTGTAAAACTTCCTGCAGCGAGTTGCAATGCTGATCTGTGGAAGCATGTGTACCAGCCGGAGCGGTTGAAGGTGATTGAAGCATGCACTCAGGTCGAAGGTCGCGTCGTTTCAGTGCATCGGGCTCGGGACGGTGATTTGCATATTGGGCTCAATCCCGATCGCAAGTCAGTCTTGAACCTGATCAACGTGATGCATGCACAGCGCAACCTGATCGTTGAGGCGATTTGCGATCATCCTTCCAACCAAAACGAAGTTACGGCTGCCTGCGCGGGATTCACTTCTTCAATCACGGCCCCCAGCGTGGGCGATCGCGTCCGCGTTACCGGCGCTTACGTGACGGATCGCGACAATAACTGGAATGAGGTCCATCCGCTCACACAGATTGAGATACTTCGCTAACGAGCCGCTTCTGACAGAAATTTATTTAACCTGCTTCAGCGTCTCCTGATACCACTCATCCAACGAACGCTTCATCTCTTTGAGAGCGGCAGCGTCGTTATAGACCATGTGGCCGCCCTTGAAATCGGCAAAGGTGATGTTCTTGCGATAGTCGGCGTTGAGCCGCATATGCTGAAAGGTGTAAGAGCTGGCATAGAACGGCGTGGCCAGATCGTACATGCCTTCCATCACCAGCACTTTCAGGTATTTATTCTTTGCCATGGCCGACTGCAGGTTCGTGGCCGTCTGCGGATAGCCTCCGAGTCCCGCACTAAAGTTCATCGCGGTGCCCCAATCCCACACGTGATTCACGCCCTCATAATCCCAGATCACGTAAGGCAGCTCTGATTTGTATCCCAGTTCGGTCTCCGCATAGTCATTCATGGCTGCATTGAAGGCTGGGAACATCGCAGCCATAGCCGGATCAAAAAATGGCTCGTGAGCATTGCTCTGCGGCCTGGGCGAGGCGAAGCGGCCATCCACGCGGCCAACTTCAAGCTTGCGGTCTTTCAGCAGGTTGTGCATGAACACTTGCGGCTCGATGCGCAGGTCATACTCTTCAATCAAGTCTGGCTTCAACCCTGTGTGAGCGGCAAGCTGAGCAACGATCTGCTTGCGCTTCTCCGGATCAAGCACGTTTCCTTGTGCGAGTGCCTGGGCATAGTCAGTGGCGCACCACTGCTCCACTTTTTTGATTGTCTCGTCCAGGTTGGCCGTGAGCTCAGGCGCCAGCTTCTTGTGATACGCCGCGATCATGGTATAGCTGGGAACAATCACTTGGTACGGCAGATCGTTGAGATTGCCCGCCAGCAGCGTCTGAAAATCAAGCCCAACAGATAGCAGCGCCACGCCGCTGACCGGAATGTAATTGTCAGTCAGGTGGTTTGCCAGCGCCGCGGCGCGCGTGGTGCCGTAGCTCTCGCCAAAGAGAAACAGCGGAGAGCCCCAGCGTTTGTAACGCGTGAGATAGATGCGGATGAACCGATAGAAGGCATCTGCATCGCCCGGCACGCTGTAAAACTTCTTGGTCAGGTCAGGACGCACGCGGCTGTAGCCGGTTCCCGGCGCATCGATAAAAACAAGATCAGTGCGGTCGAGGATAGTTTCCGGATTCTCTACGGTCACATAAGGCGGCGCGGGCACTCCACCATCTTTTTCCAGCTTGATCTTCTTTGGCCCCAGCGCGCCCATGTGCAGCTAGGCCGTTGCGGTGCCGGGGCCGCCATTGAAGACAAAGGTAAGCGGGCGCGTCCTGGTTTCTTCGCCTTCCAACGTATAAGCAGTAAAGAAAATTGCCGCTTCAGCGGGGCCATTTTCTGGTTTGAGAACAAATCGTCCCGCCGTAGCTGTGTATTTGAATGGCTTGCCGGCAACGGTGATCTGATGGTGCGTTACTACCGGCGCTGTCTCGGCCAATGCCGCATCTTCGTGTTGCTGTTGCGCGGCGACGGAAACGGCTGGTTGCGATTGTGAAGCCGGCTGCTGAGTGCCTGCGAGCGTGCCGATGCTGAATATGAATGAGACGAGGGCTATCCGCGTGAACATCAATTGAACCCTTTCGTCGTGCAAAGATGACGAAACTGGGCATTATAGATGATGTCGCGAGCGGGAAAATTGGAGCATCAAAGAAAACGGCGGCCGCAGCCGCCATCGGAGATCGAACACGAATTGCGCTTTACGATCTTTTTCCCGCAAACATCAACCCCGCACCGGCGGCGATCAGCACGGCGCTTATGATAGGCGAGACTTTCTCATCATGCTTGGTCTCGATGCCGACCGATGCCCCACCCACTTTCACGCCTTCGCGTTCATGGTGGGGAATGGGGACCACCAGAGACACCAGTCCCAGAATCAGCAACACGGCTCCCAAAACAAATAGACCCCTCATATTTTTCCTCTTGAGCTGGCGTCATTGGGTCGGTGTGCAGGAGTGACGACGGACCATCCCTATACGTTCCAGCCACACCCAATGTGAGATGCGGAAAGGCTCTTTTGCGCGGGCATTACGGTAAAGAAAAACGGCGACTCTTGCGAGTCGCCGTGAATCTGTCTGTTGCTGCGGGGTTACGTGCCTTCGCTCCAGCTCGCCAGATACTCTTCCTGCTCGGGCGTGAGCTTGTCGATCTTAATGCCCATGGATTCGAGCTTCAGCCGCGCCACTTTCTTATCCAGCTCTTCCGGAACGGCGTACACCTTGCGCTCCAGCGACTGATGGTTTTTCACCAGATACTCGGCGGAGAGCGCCTGGTTGGCAAAGCTCATGTCCATTACTGAAGCCGGATGGCCTTCAGCGGCAGCCAGGTTGATGAGGCGGCCTTCGCCCAGCAGATAGATTTTGCGCCCGTCTTTCATCGCGTATTCGTCAACAAACTCACGGGTCTGGCGCTTGGAAGAAGACATCTTTTCCAGCGCGGGAATGTCGATTTCCACGTTGAAGTGGCCGGAGTTCGCGACCACAGCACCGTTCTTCATCAGGTCAAAGTGCTCGCGGCTGACGACGTTCTTGTTGCCGGTGACGGTGACGAAAATATCGCCAATCTTGGCAGCTTCATTCATCGACATGACGCGGTAGCCGTCCATCACGGCCTCAATCGCCTTGGTTGAATCGATTTCCGTAACGATCACATCCGCGCCCATGCCGCGCGCCCGCGAAGCCAGTCCACGTCCACACCAGCCATAGCCCGCGACCACGAACTTGGAACCGGCAATCAGCGAGTTGGTGCAGCGGATTACCCCATCCATGGTGGACTGGCCGGTGCCGTAGCGATTGTCAAACATGTGCTTGGTCAGCGCATCATTCACGGCGATGATCGGATACTTCAACTGGCCGTCTTTTGCCATGGCGCGCAGCCGGATCACGCCGGTTGTGGTTTCTTCGGTTCCGGCGATGATGCCTTCCAGCACGTCCTGCCGCTTGGTGAGCGCCGTGGAAACCAGGTCAGCGCCGTCATCCATGGTCATGTGCGGCTTGTGGTCCAGCGCGGAGAGAATGTGCTTGTAATAGGTGTCGTTGTCCTCGCCCTTAATGGCATGGACGGCAATTCCGTAATCGCGCACCAGAGAAGCAGCCACGTCATCCTGCGTGGAGAGCGGGTTGGATGCGCACAACACCACATCAGCGCCGCCATCGCGCAGCGTGATGGCCAGGTTGGCGGTCTCCGTGGTCACGTGCAGGCACGCGGAAACGCGAATGCCCTTGAGCGGCTGGTTCTTGATGAACTCCTTGCGGATGCTCTGCAGCACGGGCATGGACTGGTTGGCCCACTCAATGCGGCGCTTGCCCAGATCGGCCAGTTCAATGTTTTTAATATCAAACGAAGTTTGCGTAACGGTGGTAGTTGCCATGTTCTCCTGAATGCCGTGAAGGCTCGAGAATTTGAAATCCGGATGGACTTTGACCTCATCCAGACATTAAAACGTAGAGACGTAGCATGCTACGTCTCTACCATGAATCTATCGCGAAGCGCCCACGTTGGCCTTGGATTCGGCTTTTCCTGCCGCCGCTTCGCGCAGCTTGGCGGCCTTGTCCGTGGCTTCCCAGGTAAAGTCGGGGTCCTTGCGGCCGAAGTGCCCGTAAGCCGCGGTCTTCTTATATATAGGCCGGCGCAGCTTCAGCGACTCAATAATTCCCTTGGGTGTGAGCTGGAAGTTTTCGCGGACAAGCTGCTCCAGCTTCTCTTCGCTCACCTTGCCAGTACCGAAGGTATCCACCAGAACGCTGACTGGCTCGGCTACGCCGATGGCATAAGCGAGCTGCACTTCGCAACGATCAGCTAGGCCGGAGGCGACGATGTTTTTGGCGATATAGCGGCACATATAGCAGGCGGAGCGATCAACCTTGGTCGGATCCTTTCCGCTAAAAGCGCCGCCGCCGTGGCGTCCCATGCCGCCGTAAGAGTCAACGATGATTTTGCGTCCGGTCAGTCCAGTATCGCCCATCGGTCCGCCGATCACGAAACGGCCAGTAGGGTTAATGTGGTACTTGGTGTCGGCATCCAGCAGGTTGGCGGGAATCGCAGCCTGAATCACGTGTTGAATAATGTCGGCGCGGAGAGTCTCGTTATCGACAGATTCAGCGTGTTGGGTGGAAATCACCACGGCATCTACGCGCTTGGGCTTGTGATTCGGTCCGTATTCAACTGTTACCTGGGATTTGCCGTCAGGCCGGAGATAAGGAAGCATTCCGTTCTTGCGAACTTCAGTGAGGCGAAGGGTGAGCTTGTGGGCCAGATCGATTGCCGCTGGCATGTAATTTTCGGTCTCGTTGCTGGCGTAGCCGAACATCATGCCCTGATCGCCGGCGCCGCCCGTATCCACGCCCATGGCAATATCGCCAGACTGCTTGTTGATGCTGGAGATCACCGCGCAGGTGTTGGAGTCAAAGCCGTAGAGCGCGTTGTCATAGCCAATGGACTGCACCACGCCGCGGACTACTTTCTGAAAATCAACGTACGTCTTGGTTGTGATTTCGCCGGCGATCACCACCAGGCCGGTGGCGGTAAGCGTCTCACAGGCCACGCGGCTGTAAGGATCTTCGGCGATGCAGGCGTCTAGAATCGCATCTGAAATCTGGTCTGCAATCTTGTCTGGGTGGCCTTCCGTGACCGACTCAGAGGTAAACAAAAACTTTTCGCGTGAAGCCAATGCACTTTCCTCCTGAAAATTCTCTATTGCCAATTAATCCGTAGGACTCTAAATAGCCTACGCAAGGGCCCCAACCAGAAACAACGGTTTGGCGTTACAACCGGCGGAAACGCAGCCGAATGGGGTGTTTTGCACGGTGAACCGGGTCGATCAACATATTATCGGCCCTTAAGTCCGTTTGAGTCTATAGGTTATTGTACTAGGCCGGTAGCATTAAAGGTGAGTGTTCGGGCCTCATTTTCATTGCCCAGAGGACCCATGTCCCGGCCATTGAAAGTCACTTCAATTCCGCCCGCATTCCCGGTCCTGAGGATAATTTCGCGGTCTGCCTTGATCCGCTTTTGCTTGTCGGCGCTCAGGGTTTTCTGCATCACTGATTTTCCATCGGCGACGATGGAAACCCATGAATCCTCTTTGGCCTTGACCACAAGCGTGAACTTCTTTCCTGATGCTTGCTGATCCGCCGCAGCCTCGGTTGGAGTTGGACTTTCCTGTGCTGCAGCCGTCGATACCGCAGAATCAGTAGCCGCAGGCGCTACGCCAGGCGCAGCACTTTTGGGCGCTGGTGAAGCCTGTTGCGTCGGCTGCGTTGGGCTGCCACTCGGCTTTGACTTAAGCCAAAAGAAATAGCCCACCAGTACACCCACTAATGCAGCCAGGGCAAAAACCAGCGGCAGACGTGACCGCCGCGGATTTAATTCAGGATCGGGCTCAACATGAATCTCCAGAGGAAATTTATCTTCGGGCTCAGGCTGTTCATTGCTGGCAAGCGAGTAGTCGGCCACGGCCTGGTCTTCATCGATCCCCAGAAAACGTGCGTAAGCCCGCACAAAGCCTTTGTTAAAGACGCCCCCGGGAAGCTGGTCAAAACGCTCTTTTTCCAGGGCTTCAAGGTGGCGGCGGGCGATTTTGGTGGATTCGCAGATTTCATCCAGGGTAACGCCGCGCATTTCGCGCTCGCGCCGCAGCCGGTCACCAAAGCCAGCCATGGTTGGCGCGCTCTCTTTGTGGGGCATTTGCGTTACTTGGCGCATACAAGATAGCCCAAAACTCCCAGATACAACAAAATACCCTGTAACTGCTGATTTCACAACTAGTTTCAAGGTACGTTAGGGCTATTACTCTCGTGGATTCAGGGCTATTGTCCGGTTGCCGATTTCCTAAAATCAAGCGATAATACGCAAAAGTTCACTCTTTTCCGTCGGCCATTTTTTGCGCCTTCGGCACAAGGACCAACCCCCTAGATGAACGAGGCAGCAGGACCTGAGCGCAGGACTAAGAGACAGTTACAGGAAGTCGCCATCTTCAATGATGTTGCGAAGGCACTGACTTCTTCACTGAATCTTGATTCAATCCTGCAAACCATCATGGACAAAATGGCGGAGTTCTTCCGCCCGGACACATGGTCACTCCTGATGGTCGATGAACAAAAGGACGAGCTCTACTTCGCTATCGCCGTAGGAGACGCTGCCGAAACGCTCAAGACCGTTCGGCTTAAGGTCGGCGAAGGCATTGCAGGCTGGGTAGCTCGCCACGGTGAGTCGCTCATTGTTCCCGATGTCTATAACGATCCCCGCTTCGCCAAGCGCATTGACGAGATGACCAAGTGGAAGACCCGCTCCATCATCTGCGTGCCCCTGCAGTCCAAGCACCGCGTGCTGGGCGTGATCCAGCTCATCAACTGCGCCATGGAAAGCTTTGGCGAGCAGGAGATGTTCTTTCTGCATGCGCTCTGTGACTACGCCGCCATCGCAATTGACAACGCCAGGGCCGTTGAAAAAATTCAGGAACTCACAATCACTGACGATTGCACCGGCCTCTACAATGCGCGTCATCTTTATAAGACGCTTGAGGCTGAGGTTTACCGGTCAGCGCGCTTCGGTTATGAGTTCAGCGTGATCTTCCTTGATCTGGACCACTTCAAGAACGTCAATGACACTTATGGGCATTTGGTCGGCAGCAAGCTGCTGCAGGAAATTGGGTTCAAGATCAAATCACAACTGCGCTTGATTGACTACGCCTTCCGCTATGGAGGCGATGAATTCGTCATCCTGCTTCCGCAGACAGACAAGCACTCTGCTCTCGTCGTGGCCAAACGTATCCAGGACATGATGCGCAAGACCGTCTTCCTCGCTGAAGATGGGCTCAATCTGAACGTCCGCTGCAGCATGGGCCTTGCAACGTATCCTGAAGACGCCAAGAGCTCGCACGAGATCATCCGCCAGGCCGACGAGATGATGTATATGGTGAAAAACTCCAGCCGCGACAATATCGCCGTAGCCCAACAGGGCATGCTGAAGTAGGTTTTGTTCTGAAATCCCGAGGGTAGCGAGGGAACCCTATAATCTTTCAGAAATTTGTTCGTCGCGAATAAACGCGACCCCCGTTAGGTATCGAAACCGACAATTGCGAATCTCTACCCTATTTATCTGCGTTTATCTGCGAAAATCAGCGGCAAATAAACTGTAGGGGTTCCCTCGCTCCGCTTCGGGATTACACCATGCTACTTCGGCCTCTTCTCCAGCACCGGGCTCTGATTCGTTCCCGTGTTGCTCTTCTCCGGCTGTTTTGGCGTCCAGGCGCTTGGGTTCTGCGGGGCGGCGGGGTTTACGCCGAAGTCCCAGACAAAAAGATTGATCTGCTTCTTGTCGAGCAGTTCCACCACCGCATATTCTCCGGGGGGGAGCGGCTGTGATGGCGTGAGTTTCACCCAGTCTCCCAGCGGAGACGTGGCCACCGGAATCCACGATTCTTTCTGGCTCACCTTGCCATACATTGCAACGTTCAGTTTGCCGACAATGCGTGTGTCTTTCTTCATCTCCACGCGCACAATGCCATAGCGGTTGGGCTGCTGGTCTTTATCCTGTTTCTGCGTAAACTCCGGCTGGGAATTATCTGCTGTATCGATATTGAGGTAAATCGCCGGCTGCGCCACGTGCGCCTGCACGCGCGCATGCTCGCCTTTGAGTTCTATGGTCTGCGTGGAAGAGAGCGCCAGCGGGTTGATTGCCGAGCGCAGGATGTTCCGGCCCATGTGCTTGTTGAGTTCGCTCCCGTTCTGGATCAACTCCACCAGCTGCGGCTGGTTATTGAACTGGTCAAAGAGAATCACCCCGCCGGTATTCGGCAGCCGCAAGCCGGGCGCAACCAGCGGAGATTCCCGCTCATCGGCTTCATCGGCTTTGGCAATCTCTTTGATGTCTTCATCCCGCGAGCCCGCGCGGTCTTTGTTGTAGTTGTCCGTGGCGGCCCAGTCCACCAGATCTTTAGGGAGCTCTTCCCAGTCATAACGCTCGGCGCTGTAATAACGCACGCGATCGCCTTTGATCTCCCATTGCGTGGCAGACTGATAGGAGCCGTCCTTCATGATGAGCCTCTTGGGATTCTGCTGCGCCCAGAGCAGCGTGCAGGCAAAGGCAATAACTGCCGCAGCTAAAAAGGGAATGCTCTTGATAAAACGCGCCATAAAGAAGCCGAGTTGATGAAATGTAGAATTCTTCTCCTATTTTATAACCCCACGGCAGTCGGAGGGTTGCTGGCAGGTTCCGAAGTCCCGAGCGCAGCGAGGGAGCAGATGCGAAAAGGATGATTTTATTCATGCCAATCGCATAAAAAGCTCTTGTTTTGAATAGGGATCCCTCGCTGCCGCTTCGGGATTTCATGAAAATCTGCTATCTTGCCGGAATCCGCACATCCCTGAGGAGGCTGCTTCCATGAAGCTGCTCAGCTCTCTTTTGCTACTGGTGATTTGTCTGTCCTTCATGCCGCAGAAAGCGCTGGCACAGGCTCCGGCCGCTCCCCCGTCGCCTACAGCGAATACTGCCCAGAGCGCCCCTGCCATGCAGACCTCCGAATACACCTTGCCGCCGGACAAGCTGGCCAAGTCGACGGCTCTTTATGACCTGCGGGGAAAGCTACGGATCATCGATACGCTCTATGGCTTGTTGATCCTTTTAGGATTGCTGTATTTCGGCGTTGCCGCTAAGTATCGCGATATCGCGGAAGCCGCGGGCAAGAACCGCTTAGTACAGGCGCTGATTTTTGTGGCCTTGCTTCTGATCACGACGACGGCCCTGCAGCTTCCGCTCGATGCTTACCAGCAGAGCATCAGCCGGCAGTATGGCTTATCCGTGCAGGGCTGGGCTTCATGGTTCGGTGATGTTTTTAAGGGCATGCTGGTGGCGCTTGTTATCTTTACGCTGGCCGCCTGGGGAATCACCAGTCTGATTCGCAAGAGCCCGAAGCGCTGGTGGTTCTATGCCTGGCTGTGCGCAGTTCCTTTCGTCATTTTCCTCATTTTTATTGCGCCGGTCATCATTGATCCGCTGTTCAATAAATTTGAGCCGCTGGATAAGAGCAATCCCGAACTGGTGACGGCGATCCAGCAGGTCACAAAGCGCGGCGGAATGGATATCCCGCGCGACCGCATGTTCCTGATGAAGGCCAGCGAGAAGGTTACGACGCTCAACGCCTATGTAACGGGCTTTGGGCCATCCAAGCGCGTGGTGGTGTGGGATACGACGATCAAGAACGCCACAACGCCGGAAACGCTGTTCGTCTTCGGCCATGAGATGGGACATTACGTTCTAAATCACATCCTGATCGGCATTGCCGCGACAGCAGTCGGATTGTTCATAGGCTTTTACCTGCTGTACCGCATTGCGAACTGGACATTCCCGCGCTTCCAACAGCGCTGGCGCATGCATGAGCCCTGGGACTGGGCGGCGCTGGTGATGCTGCTTCTGATTTTCTCCATCATGGGGACGCTCTCCGCGCCCATTGGCAACGGCTTTAGCCGGCAGCTTGAGCACAACGCAGACGTTTACGGATTGGAAGTCACGCACGGCATCAATGCCAATTCACAGGAAGCCGCAGCCCACGCATTTCAGGTCCTGGGAGAGCTTGCATTGTCTTATCCGTATCCGAGCAAAGCGGTTGTGTTCTGGTACGCCGATCATCCGCCCATTCCGGACCGCGTCCGTTTTGCCCACAACTACGATCCCTGGAGCAAAGGCGAGCAGCCGAAGTACGTGAAATAAGAAGTCAGCCGATGACGCGGCAATTCCCGAAAGCAACTGTGTGGCACAGACACTCCTGTCTGTGCCTCTATCCTTCACGATTGATTATGGGCACAGGCAAGATTGCCTGTGCCATATAAAACACTGGTTCATCGTTTTGCACTCGTCTTGTAGCTAAACGTCACTTTGGTCTCTTCATCGAGCACCAGGGCACGGGCAAAGCGATACGAATTCCCTGCCCTTGGGACATCGACGCGTACCGGCAGCACTCCGGCCACGCGCTTCTGCAGATTGAGTACGTTGTCTGAGGCAGTGTTCTGCGCGATCTGTTCCTGCTTTTTACGATCATGATCTTTCTTCTCGCCGGAACCGCTATACACTCCGCCAATGGTGCCCACAGTTGTGCCGCTGAACGTGTTCGTCACCTGCGATTGCATGGTGTCGATCATCGGCGCTTCCGCTGTGACCTCAACTGTTTCAGTAGCCGCAGCAACGTTTAGAGTGATCCGGTACGCTGAAGGGCGGCTCTCATCGTAACGTGTATTGGAATACACGGTCTTTCTGAACCCCGGTGCTTCGGCTTCGATCTTCACATGGCCTGAAGGCATGTTCATTACTACCCAATGCCCGTTACTGTCTGTCGTTGCCATCCTAACCAGTCCTCGCTCTACATTTGTTACCGAAACTCGAGCCCCGCCGATCACTGCTCCTGTCTGGTCGAGAACGTACCCCCCGATCTGTCCCGGCGATAGCGGTCCTCCAGCAACTCCAGGAACAAATTGCGCCAGAGTATCCAGCCCTTCATGTTCCTGAATTCTTGTACTGCGCACATTCACTCCGGAGAACGTGCTGATCACCGTGTCACCTGATTCGGCAAACGCAGTGGGCAGCAGGTAGGCAGCAATAGCGTCACCGCCAAAGTCCTTCACCTTGTACTGCTCAGGCAGGAAGAGCTCCCATTCCAGCAGGCTGATGGGGACGTCCATGCTGGGCAGCGCCAGCTCAGAACCGCCTTTCTTGGCGAACGGCGTGCCGGCGAGCACGAAGACGAATGAAACTTCATATGGCCCGTTGGGGCGGAAGCCTGCGCGCAGCAACGGCACGCGATTGCCGTCCGGCCCCTGCACCGGCTTCACTTTTTCGCCGGCAACATCGGCGGAGACGATGGTTGCACCTTGCGGCAGATTGACTTTCAGGAATGGTTGCGCCTGGTTCTTCACCGTGAGCTTCACCTCGGTCAGTGTGCGGCCTTCCACCGTGACCAGCGTCGTGACCACAGCGTGCTCGGCAACGGCGGCAAGCACGCTGCTATCGGGGAATCGGGTCCATTCAAGCGCCAGTGTCGGAATCTCCGTGGGCTGGCGATGATAGCGGAACGCCGCCTGCAACGGAAAGCGCGCCAGCGAGCGCAGGTAGGGATTCACTTCTTTCAGGTCCATGCGCTTGAGGCCGCCGCCTTCGGTGGCGGTGAGCTCCATGGCGCCTGTGCCTTCCACCAGCACCTCGCCGGTTTCGCGCTGCGAGTCTTTGAAACTCAGAAATGGCGCACTGGCTTTGGCGCCGCTGAGCGGGCGCTCCATGGAGATGAGGAACTCATGGTTGCGTGGCGCGGAGGAATTGAGCCGCACAATCAGCTTGCCATTTTCAATTTCACTTGAGTCAACCGTAGAGCCGGAAACGCCGGTGATCTCATAACCCGCAGGCAGCTCGACCGCAAACTGCGCTGGATCACCCTGCACAACATTGATGTCGCACAAGGCCGCGACGCGCAGTTCTTCGTCGTTGATCGTGACCAGCGTCTTCACATCGGAGAGAAAACGCACCTCGTGCTTCACGACCGGCGCCTGCACAACTCCAGTCGCCCACCAGATGTTGGCCGGCTGTCCGGGGACAAGCGTGGCTTCAATCAGGGTCTGGCCTTTTTCTGATGTCCGCGAAGTAATCAGGCCGGGGCTGATGCGGACCATCGAGTGATCGCCGGGAATTGCCAGTGAAAGCCGCACACTTCCAGCTGCAGGCACCGGCAGATTGAATGAGGCGCGGCCCGCCTCAACCACCAGAGGCAAGCCGGTCTCAAGCGCGACGGAAAATTCTGAAGCTCCGGGCAGCACTGCCACTGAGGTCGAGCCTTCCTGCTCCAGCGGCAGAGCCTTGCCTTCCTGCCGCGCGTTGAGAATAGTGAGTCCGGTGGTCAATGGGACCTTAGCTGCAGCTTTGCTGAAGACTTCGCCATCCATCTGGACTGTGCCAAGCACATTGTCATTCGTAGCGTGCAGCTTCAAGTCGGCGCGCTTAAGCGCATAAGCCAGGGGCGGCGTCTCGCGCTTCTTTGCAGACTTAGAGGCAAGCTCCACCAGCCGGTTGTACTCAGCCAGCGTGAGCGTGACGTTGCCCGTGGTCGGAAGCGGCAAAGAAGCGTTTTCCCCGCCAAACGCACTCATGGAAAAAACCATCAGGATTGCAAGCAGCTTTTTCATTTTGAACCTTCTTTCTTCTCGCGCTGATAGCTCAGCTCCAGGGCGGGAGCGTGATTTTCCGCGGTTAGCTCAGAGACAAAGAACAATGACGGACCAAAGGCCGGAAACGCCGGCCGGATCGGCAGCACCTTGGCGCTGCGCCCGCCAAAAGATTTGGTCTTGAAGTTATCAACCAGGGTTTGCGTGGGCGATTGCGGAGGTCCATTTTTTGTCTCAATATCAATCGCACCCGAGTTTCTGCCATACTCAGGGCTGAAATCTCGCATCAGGATTGCGAATGCCTGTGATGATGGAGCTGCATACGGCTCCGAACGGAACGAGCCCGGCTCAGGTGAGACCTTAAATAGCGGTGGATGGTAGAGCAGTACGCCAGTCCGCGAAACGGGCAGATCCAACGCCGGAAGCGCCAGTGTGGCCTTGCCTTTATCACCCCAGGCCGAGTCACGCACCAGATAGAAAATTTCCACGGCAAAGACCGGCGCTTCTTCGCCAGCGCGCGATTTTTCCAGAGGCAAGAGCAAGCTGCCATCGGGTGACTGCCCCGGACGCACCGGCTTGCCTTCCAGCGAAGCGCTCCAGATGGCAGCGCCCTGTGGCAGTGTGATCTTGAGAAAATTCCGCTGGTTATTGCGAATCGCATAGAGCGCCTGCACCAGAGTCTTGCCCTCTTTGCTCAGCAGCACGCGATAGCGCGCCTCTTCCACGTTTGCCAGCAGCACTGCCTGCTGCGTGTAGCGTGCCACGTCAACGGCAAGCGAGCGCGGAGCTTTGGCATCTCCGGAGCGGAAGCGGAAGGCGACCATTGAAGGCGACTGCCGGGCGGCCACGTATTCGCCAAGTTCGGTGGCATCGGCATTCTCCAGGCCCTGCGATTTCAGGTCTTTGATTTCGCCAGCGCCCAGCACCTCAACTGCGACGCCACCGGTATCGCGCTCAGTATTGAGCAGGCGCATGAGAGAAATATCAATGTGGCCGTCGCGCGCTGTCTTGCTCTCACCGGTGATCACAAATCGCGCGGACTGCTCTACCGGCTCAAGAAAGGTCACTGCGAGTTCACCGGCTTTGACTTCCCAGTCTGCCACCATGGCGCCGGAGACCTGGTTTACCGTGATGTTTTCCGGAAGCTGTATGCGCGCCTCTTTGGCGGCGCCCTGCGTGACCTCAAGATTTACTTCCGCATAGATGGAGGTTGAATCCTCGCCGAGGCTGGTGAGCTGCGTGAGTGATCCGCGCTGGCGCAGCGGCAGCGTAACGTGGTGATCTTCCATCTTGCGCCGCCAGGTGAAGGTCAACGGCTCATTGCCGCGAGCATAGGCCAACCAGAGACTCTCGCCACCGCTCTCAGATTTCTCTGCCAGCAGCCCGCCGGCAAGCTTTACGTCCACGCCCATGCGCGGAAGTTGGACGTGCGCACGCGTGATACCGGAAGCAGTTGAAGGTAGCGTGATCCGCTCTTCGCCTGCTGAGGCATTCACCGGCAGCGCGATATCGAGGAGCAACACAGCGCGGCCTGCACGGGCCAGCACCACAGTCGGCTGGGTGCTGCCCTTACCTGGCGTGCCAGAGACGAGTGAAACCAATTTCCCGTCCAGGCGGGCCTCACGCACCAGCAATCCCGCCGGAACAGGCACGCGCACCCATCCTTCTTTCAGCACGTCAATCGTAAGGCTGGCGCGACCGGTGGCCAGATCGCCGAGGATGTGCAGATCGTAATCAACGCGGGTGAGCGTGGCATCAACCGGCGGCGGTTCAGGATCGCGCTCCGCAGGAAAAGCCCGAGCGCGAAGGTTCTGGTACTCGTCCACTGGAATCACAACCCAGCCGGGCGTGTGGGATGCATCGGCCGTAAGCTGGGGCGCAGTAGTCTGAGCTATTGCAGGCAGTACGAAGAATGCCAGTAAAACTAAACTGACTGCATAGACGCGCAGGTCTGAAGAAAATCGGGGAAACTTACCGCGGATTTGCTCGGATGAGCGCGGATCCAATTTCAGATGTGTAGATAAAAAAGATGTTGCCCTTCTCATAAGAATGCCTCTCATTCAGAAGAATTCAATAGGCACAGCATTGGCGCAGCCGGTGGGGAACGGCTGTTCGTAGGGGAGACAATTGCACTTCCGCGAACAGAAGTCAGAAAGGGCGAATCAATAGCTGGTCACGACTTCCTGGCCTTCGGCCCACTGGTGGTCGCTAAGCTAAGAACGGAGTAGCTGGATTTTTTGCAGGAAAAATCGAAAGAATCGGTGATCAAAAGACCTGCCGCTATGAAACCCTGAGCGTAGAACTGCCAAGTTTCATGCGAAATCAAAACAAAACAGCCTGGGTTACCCCAGGCTGTTAGCGTGCAGGCTCATTACGAAAATCAATATTTGTTTCTGCTATCCCAGGGTCTCGCCTTTGCTGCAGCCACTTGTGCGGCCCATTCCTTGCGGAACTGCGGCACAACCAGCGCCTGCTCAATTAAAGGAACGTTGAGTGACGCCAGCTTGGCGGAAAGCCGGTGCGCATTCCCGTGCTGCTCATTCTTTTCATAGGCAGTCACAAGGGCGCGCATTGAGATTGCATTTGAATCGTCTTCTTCAAGGTTATTCACGGCCTCAGCAAAATTGCCTTGAGCCAGCGCTATCTCGCCAGCAGCGGCATGCGTGGCAGTGGCGATCAGGCTATCGGCGCCATTGGCATCAGAGAGGGCCTGCATCTGCTTGAGCGTGCTGGCAGCCAGCTCTTTGTTGCCGCCGTGCAGAGCGCGCTCCACGCGGGTGCGCAGCACAGAAGCCATCTCTTCATTCAGCAGTGACTGCGGAACTTTGTAGTCTTCATGCAGCACGGCTTCAGCTTTGGCCAGCAGGTTCAGCGCAGCCGCTTCATCCAGCTGGTACATGGACATGCTGCGATAAGCCTCTGCTTCCAGGTTGGCAAAATCTTTTTCATGCGCCTGCTCGGCGACGGCGTTGAAAGCCTTGTCAGCGCCGGCCAGATTGCCTTCGCGCACGTAGGTCGCTGCCGACTGCAATCCCCAGGTCACTTTGCGCACCGGAGGAGCCGCGGCAATTGCCTTGGCGTATTCCTCACGCGCACGCTCCTCCTGGCCCATCAGGGCATAAGTATCGCCCAGGCCGAGCTGCGACTCATTGAAGCTGGGATCGATCTTGAGGGACATGCGGTAATGCGTGAGCGCATCTTCAAAACGTCCTGCCATGCGCGAGATCTCCGCGTATGAGTCCTGCGGATTGGGCTCGTTGGGCACCAGCTCAGAGTAGCGCTTGATATCGGCAAAAGCCTTATCGAAGTTGCCCATTCTGGCATAGCAATAAGCAGCTTCGTTGTAGGCATCGGCAAACTTAGGGTCGAGCTGCATCACGCGCTCAAACATATTTACGGCGCGCTGTGACTGGTTGTGGTCAACCAGCAGCCACCAGCCGGCAAGCCAGTGCAGATGCTTGTCATGCGGATGCTTTTCCAGTGCCTCATTCATGGCCTGAATGGCGGGAATCCAGTGCGCCTGGCTCTGATTGGCCAGCCAGTCAATGACCAGCTTTTCTTCCTGATTGGCAGTGGCGCGGGTCGCAAGGGCTTTATCGAGTTCCGATACCTTTTCCGTCGGGTCCTCAGTGAAGAACATGAGGATAATGTGGCCAAGGGCAAACTGAGGATCGGCTTTCACCGAATTGCGGAAATTTTCAAGGCCGTCCTGAATGTGCAACATCTCCATCTTGTCCATGCCTTTTTCAAAGAAGACGTGGGCCTGCGGCGACTTGGTGGAGATGTGCATGCCTGTGGACGCGTCATGGGCTACAGCCTGCAATGCAAAGGAAAGGAGTACCGCCGAAGTAAGAATTGCAATCTTGTTCGTCATTTGCTGCTCCTTGAATGCTGCTTGTGGCGGCCGCTGCCGCCGCACAGGCTTGGTTAGTTGCCTTTGAGGAAATATCCCTGTTGCAGGGGAAGCTTGCCGTCAACTTTGAGCACGTTTACCCGGCCGGTGATGGAATACACATCTACCAGGCCGACTGCACCAGGGATGGACTCCACTGACTTCAGCAGCTCTTCTTCGCTATGCACCATCACAACGCCGTTGTGGTGCGCGGACAGCAGCGCTTTGAATTCGTCCGGCTGCATGTGATAGAGCTTCTGGATTGCGGTCTGCATCTCCGGTGTTGAAGGATCGCGAAGCACCAGGATTACGGGGCGTCCGTCGGGCCACTTGTGGTTATCGAATTTGAAAACCTTGGTCAGATCGGCCGCAGACATCCCTCCGGTATTGTTCGTCTTATCGACGATCACCGCCAGCTGCTTGGCTTCAGTAGAAGCACCAAGGGTCGCAGCCAGCAAAAGCAGGGCACAAATACGGCTTCCAATACTCATGATTTGGCAAGTCTATGCTGAAATGGGTACGGCAATAAGATTACTGAGGTAATAGGTGGCTTGCTTGCAATAGGTTGCAAGGCAGAGAACGCGGTTTTGTTATAGGCATCGCGGACTGAAGGTCAGTCTTGCTTGTCCGTGCAAAATCCAGACGCTGATTCCTGAAAATTCATCAGCTTTATCAGCGCAAATCTGCTGCGAGCAGTTCTTTCTTGAGATCCACCAACGTCTTGTTTCTCCAGTGCTCCGTGAAGTTCTCCACGGTCATCAGCGTGCGCGGATACATGCGGTCAACGTACATGGTTCCATGCAGGTGATCGATCTCATGCTGCAGGATGCGCGCATACCATCCAGAGGCCTCAATCACTTTTGTCTCTCCTTTTTCATTCAGGCATTCCACGCGGACTCTTCTGGCTCGCGGCGTGAGCGCCATCATGTCTGAGAGGCTCAGGCAGCCTTCAAAAAACTCCACATGCTCTTCACCCAGCAAAGTAATTTTTGGATTGATAATCACGTGGAACGGCACAGGCTTGCGCTCGCGTTCGATGAGTTGCTCCGGCGTCCAGTCTCTGGTGTATTCCGGGCGATCTTCTATCACCGCCAGCTGAATTCCCTGCCCGATCTGCGGCGCTGCCAGCCCTACGCCTGGCGCCGCGTGCATGGTTTCTTTCATCTGCTCGACCAACTCGCGGATCTCGCGGCTGCGGACCTCATTGGGGCGCAGTAGCCGCGCAGGCCTGCGCAGAACAGGGTTTCCGGCTTGTACGATGGTCAGCGGCATCAGCCAATCAAAAGCGCTTATTGTACTTGAAACATGCAGAGCCAACTTGAGGCCCGGGCGGCGAGCAGCAAAGACTTACTGAATGCTTCGCGCCTGCAGAAAGCTTTGCAGGATCAGCACTGCCGCCATCCGGTCAACAGCCTGCGCGCGTTTCTTAATGCTCAGCTCGGCTTCCCGGAGCAGGCGATTCGCTTCGGCTGAGGTGAGCCGCTCATCCCAAAGGTGGACAGGAAGCTGAAAGCGCTGCCGCAGCTCCTCGGCGAACTCAGCCACTTTCTGCGACTGCGTGCCCTCCTGCCCGCTCATCCGCAGCGGATAGCCAAGCACAATCTCCCTTACCTGGTATTCGCGGATGGTGCGCTCCAGCCGGCCAAAGTCGGCGCGCTTGTTCTTGCGCTCCAATGTCTCCAGCCCCTGGGCGGTGATGCCCAAAGGATCGGAAACGGCCAGCCCCATGCGGCGGGTGCCGTAATCAATGGCCAAAATACGTCCGGGAGCGTCCACACGGCGATTATACGGCGCATCTTATAACCAGCATGGCTACGAACCGCATCATTCCGCCGGGAAAAGAGCAGCTCAAGCCGCAGGCTTTGCCGGAAGCGCAAGCCTCGGCAGGAGAGCTGCAGCAACAGGAAGAGCGCAAAATCAATCGTGCGCTGCGCGCTGGGTCGGTCGCCCAGATCATCGTAGCCGTGGCCGCCGGTTTAGCCATGTGTTATGTCGGCAAGCTGGTGCTGGTTACGTTGCTGATCTCCGTTCTGATCACCTTCATGCTGGAGCCGTTTGTAGTCTTCCTGGAGCGCATACGCGTTCCGCGCAGCGCAGGCGCAGTCCTGGCTGTCCTGCTGCTGCTGGCGGCAACGTATGGAGCGAGCTATTTTTTCTATAACCGCGCCGTGAGTTTTATTCAGGAATTGCCTAAGTATTCTCAGAAGATTCAAGGCCTGCTTGCGCATGTCCGGCAGAAGACGAGCGCAATTGAGAAGACCACGGAGCAGGTCCTGCCCTCAACCGAGACCGGCGGCAAAAAACCGCTGCCGGTAAAAGTACAAAATGGCTCTGGTTCCGGGCTGATCACAGAACACATCGGCGCAGTCACTGAGACTGTGCTGACACTCTGCTTTATTCCCTTCCTGGTTTATTTCATGCTGAGCTGGCAGGAGCACGCCCGGACCAAGACCGTACAACTCTTCAGTCCGCAGTATCGCAGCACGGCATACGTCACGCTGGGACAAATCTCCCTGATGATGAGAAGCTTCATTGCCGGCAACTTTTTCATCGGGGTTTTCATGAGCATTTGCAGCCTGGTGGTGTTCGGGCTGTTGGGCTTGCCCTATTTTTATTTTTTAGGTTTCATCAGCGGCTTCCTGAGCCTCGTACCCTACCTTGGAGTTCTTCTCGCGCTTTTGCCGCCACTTGCCGCAGGAATCGGCCAGCTAAGTGAAATGGGAATCATCATTGTTTTCGCGACGGTCCTGGGCTTGCATGTTTTTTCCATGAACGTTCTTTACCCCAAAGTTCTGGGTAAGCGTTTGCAATTGAATCCGCTGGCCGTAACTATCTCGTTGCTGCTCTGGGGTTTCATCTGGGGCGCGATGGGCCTGATTCTCGCCGTGCCAATTATGGCTGCCATAAAGGTCATCTGTGATCACGTGCCGTCACTGCACCCATTCGGCGAGTTGCTGGGAGAGTAGCCCGCCAATTTCTTGAGCTGATCGCGTCTGCTCGCCCGTCCGTGCTCCTGTAAAATAGTTCTATCCATGAAAGCCTACGTCACCGTCATGCTCAAGACCACCGTCCTTGATCCTCAGGGCAAAACCATTCACGGCGCGCTCAAAAAGATGGGCTACAAGGGCATTGACGCCGTTCGTCAGGGTAAATTTTTTGAGATCAATCTGGATGGCGGTCTGGACAAAGCTGCCGCCAAGGCCGAGGTTGAGCGCATTGCCAAAGAGGTTCTAACGAACCCGGTGATCGAAGAGTTCACATACCGAATTGAGGAGTAACAGCTGGCATTTAGACATTTGTTGAATTCGATTGCATATATTCCTGCCGAGCAGCTCTGCTTTCCCATCCGACTGGACTCTCCCATTCGCCCATTACTATTCGCTAACCGCTCTGAATCCACTGAGTTATACGTGAGGCTTGGCGGGTTCGGAGTAGAATATGAGAATCCCCCAATCGAGTTCCAGAGTCCAATCGTTAACCCTGGAATGGCCACAGGCGTGCAATCAGAATTAACACAGCTGATCGGAATGAATTTATGTGTGGAATCGTAGGTTACGTAGGGAAAAAACGCGTTGTACCCGTCATCATTGATGGGCTCAAGAAGCTTGAATATCGCGGATATGACTCCGCCGGCATCGCGGTGGCCGGGAACGGCAACGCGGGCGAGCTGCAGGTGCGCCGTGCTGAGGGCAAGCTGCGCAACCTGGAAGAGATTATCCGGCTCAAGCCGCTTGAGGGCACCTACGGTATCGGCCACACTCGCTGGGCCACGCATGGCCGTCCGACGGAAGAAAATGCGCATCCTCACCGTGACTGCACCGGCAAGATCGTGGTGGTGCACAACGGCATTGTCGAAAACTATCTCTCGCTCAAGAAGAAGTTAATTGAAGAAGGCCACAAGTTTTCGACCGAGACTGACACTGAGGTCATTGCCCACCTGATCGAAAAAAATATCTATCACAAAGCCAACGGGCACCGCCCAAGCCTGGAAGATGCTGTCCGCAAAACCGTAAAGCTGCTCTCCGGCGTCTTTGCCCTGGCTGTGATTTCAGAAGATGAGCCTAATAAGATTGTCGCTGCCCGCAATGGCCCGCCTGCGATCATCGGCTTGGGCGATGACGAGTATTTTGTCGCTTCTGATGTACCTGCGGTGCTCAACCATACTCGCGATCTCTTCTTCCTGCATGACGGCGACCTGGCAGTGGTTACTCCTTCCGGCGTGCAACTCACGGATTTCGATGGCAAGCCGGTCAAGCGAGACGTACAGCACGTGACCTGGGACCCGATCATGGCGGAAAAGGGCGGCTACAAGCACTTTATGCTCAAGGAAATTTACGAGCAGCCCCGCGCCGTGCGCGAGACCACACTGGGCCGCGTCTCACTGGACTCAGGCAAGGTTTTTCTAGAAGAGATGGAGATCACCGAAGACGAGCTCCGCAATGTACAAAAAATCAATATCGCCGCCTGCGGCACAAGCTGGCACGCAGCTCTGGCCGGCAAATTCATGATTGAGCGGTTGGCGCGCATTCCGGTTGAGGTGGACTATGCCAGCGAATTCCGCTATCGCGACCCGATCACCTCAGATAAAGAGATTACGCTGCTGATCACGCAATCTGGAGAGACAGCAGACACTATTGCCGCACAGCGCGAGGCCAAAGCCAAAGGCTCAAAGACACTGGCCATTTGCAACGTAGTGGGTGCGATGATCGCGCGCGAAGCTGCAGGCACCATCTATACGCATGCCGGGCCGGAGATTGGCGTGGCCTCCACCAAGGCTTTCACCGCGCAGTTGGCTGCGCTCTTTCTACTGGCGCTCCATCTGGGAGAGCAGCGCGGAACAACCTCGAAAGCAGAGGCCTGCCGCTATATTGACGAGTTGCTCAAGATTCCTGCGAAGCTGGAGCAACTGCTCACGCGCGATGACCAATGTGAAGAGCTGGCCAGAGAGTATTCCCGTGTACAGGATTTTCTTTTCCTGGGCCGTGGCATTCACTATCCCATTGCGCTGGAAGGCGCGCTCAAGCTGAAGGAAATCTCTTACATCCACGCAGAAGGCTATCCCGCCGGCGAGATGAAGCACGGCCCAAACGCGCTGATTGATGAGAACCTCCCCGTCGTGATGGTGGCGACCTTCGATCCCAATGACCCCAATTCTATACAGCGCTACGAAAAGACCATGTCCAACGTGAAAGAAGTAAAAGCGCGCGGCGGGAAGGTGATCGCCGTTGCGATTGAAGGCGATGAAGAGATCAAAGATTCCGTTGACCATGTGCTCTATGTTCCGCATGCTCCGGAGCTGTTGCTGCCGATTTTAGAAGTCGTACCGCTGCAACTGCTCGCATACCACATTGCAGTGCGCCGCGGATGTGACGTTGACCAGCCGCGCAATTTGGCAAAGTCAGTCACGGTGGAGTAGTTGTTCTGCAAAGTTGGGAATTAAGTTTGGTGAAGGGCAGCTCTGTTTTCTGCCTTAATTTAAAAGGAAAAACGCTGTGAAAAAAAATCCCTTTGTCGTCCACAAAGCGAACTGGTCACGCCGGACTGGATTCGTGACTTTTACCATCGTCGTGGTGGTCTCAGCCATTGGCATTTTTCTGGACCGCATTCTGATGAAAGAAGGATTGCCCCGGCTGGGCATGCTCATCGTAAGCAATACAATTACGGGGCTATTTGCCGGCGGACTTTTTTATCAGCTAGCGCGTGAAGAAAAGATCCATCGTGAACTGATCCAGGCACGCATGGAGACCATTGCCGAACTCAATCACCACATTCGAAACGCCCTGCAGGTCATCCGGTTCTGGGGCGCACAGCAACGGCCGTCGCTCGACGCCATGCAGCTTCAGCTCATTAATGATTCAGTGGACCGCATCGAGTGGGCCCTTCGCGAAGTTCTACCTAAGTATCAAGTAGAAGGAACGCACCCGCAGGAGCAGGATTTTCAGTTCAGGTCAGCTGGACCAGCCGCCTGACCTGTTTACCAGGCAACTTCAATGCGGTTGCGGCCATTCTGTTTTGCCCGATAGAGGGCGGTATCCGCGAGCTGCAGGGATTCCTCAGGCGTTGCAGCATCGTCCTGTGGGCACAAGGCTGCACCAACGCTCACGGTAATCTTCAACGGGCCGCTTAAGGTCTTGACCGGCTCGGCTGCAACAATTTCGCGAATACGTTCAGCGCACAACCTCACCTTTTCAGCATTGCAGTTCGCAAGCAATACGATGAACTCTTCACCACCGTATCTTCCCAGCCAATCATAAGCGCGTATGCCCGTAGAAAGCCGTTCAGCAACCTTCTGGAGCACCGTATCGCCTATCATGTGGCCGTAAGTATCGTTCACGTTTTTGAAATGATCGATGTCCAGCAGCAGAACGCCCAACTGGGAAGTGCTGCGCCGGCTCCGGGCAATTTCCCGCTCCATGAACGCCATGATCGCGCCGCGGTTCCAGAGCCGGGTCAAACTATCGTGCTGCGCCTGGAACCTGAGCTCCTGCTGCGTACGAAACAACTCATTCTGCAGGGCCAGAATGCGGCCTCCCACAGCGAGGCGCGCCTTGAGTTCGTTTATGTTGAACGGTTTGACCAGGTAGTCGTCGGCCCCCGCATCCAGTCCTTCCACAATGTTTTCTTTTGCGTCTCTTGAGGTGAGCAAGAGGATGTAAGGATAATTCGAGGTCTTGCGCGCCCGGATTTTGCGGCAAAGCTCAATGCCGGAAAAACCCGGCATCATCCAGTCCAAAATGATCAAGCTGGGTGCATCCGGCTTTTCCAGCTCATGCCAGGCCTGGAACCCGTCTTGCGCCGCAGTCACGTTCAGCCCCCATTTCGCCAGGCAGGACTGAAGCATGGTGCGCGAGATGGCATCATCGTCGGCAACCAGCACTGAATCGGTCCGAATGATTTCGCTTTCAGACTCAATGACTGATGGGTATTCGAATACTGCAAGGCTCATCAACTCTTTCTCTACTTTCGTCGCGATTGACCCACAGCTGACCTCACATATTTATCGGCAAGGCCAGGAACTTTCTTAGCCTCCTAATGGCAACTAAGCACACTTTTTTACTCAAGAACCCGGTTGTTTGGCCGATTCATGACTAGAGATTGCTGTTTTTGCTGTGAGCAATGGGCTTCGCATTGGAAAATCAATGGACAATCTGTGAGTGCTTCCGGCGCTCACGTAGAAAGGATCAGCCAATAATGTCCGCCGGTGCCAGTACACCTCTTCGCCGAAAGCTAATCCAAATCATCATGGCCACCACGGTGGCTGCACTCCTGCTCGCGTGCACAGTTTTTACCTGGCAATCAATCATTTGGTCCAGAAACAAAATTTTGCAAAATGCCGATCTTCTGGCGGGAGTCATCGGGGCCGGCAGCACAGACTCTCTCTATTTCAATGACTTTAAAGGGGCATCAGAAACGCTCAACGCACTTAGTTCGGATTCTCACGTGGTTGCAGCGCGCCTGTACAAAAAGAATGGCGCCATTTTTGCAACTTATCTGCGCCCTGGTGTTTCCGAACGGGAAATTCCAGCAGAGGCTCCACAATCAGAAGCCAGCATTTTCAGCCACAACTCTTTGCGCGTGGTCAGATCAGTCCGCCTCAAGCACGAAATTGTAGGCACTCTATTGCTGGAAAGGGACTTGAGTTCGCTGCACTTCTATGTGCTGCGCAACATCTTTATGTCCCTGATAGTGCTGGCAATTTCAGCGTGTCTGGCCTTTCTCCTGGCTTCGCGCCTGCAGCGGGAAATCTCAGAGCCCATTCTTGTCCTGGCCAACCGAGCGCGGGCATTGCGCAATACTCCTTATTACCATCTCGGGCCTTTGTCATACGGCTACCAGGAAATTGGGCTGCTAATTGAAGATTTTGAGGATATGCTGTCGGCGATCGAACAGCGTGATAAGAAACTGAAGGACCATCACGAGCACCTGGAAGAAGAGGTCGCCGCACGTACCCGGGAGTTGCGCGCCGCCATGGAACAGCTTGAACATGCCAGAGTGGTGGCAGAAGCTGCCAGCCGCGCCAAGAGTGAATTTCTGGCCAATATGAGCCATGAAATTCGCACCCCTATGAACGGGATTCTCGGCATGGTAGAGCTGGCTCTGGAAACCGATTTGACCGCAACGCAGCGCGATTATCTCGGCCTGACAAAATCCTCAGCGGACGGCCTGCTTTCAATCATCAATGATGTTCTGGACTTTTCAAAGATTGAGGCAGGCAAGCTCTCTCTGCATCCCCGCTCTTTTTGTCTGGAGGGCATGGTTTCTGAAACCATGCGGACACTCTCGCTGCACGCTCATCAGAAAGGGCTGGAGCTTGCCTTTGAGGTGGACCCTGCCGTGCCCGAATACGTGTTTGGCGACGACGGCCGGCTCCGGCAGGTCTTGCTGAACCTGCTTGGAAATGCGGTCAAGTTCACGCAACAGGGTGAGGTGGTTCTCTCCATACGGGTTGAGGAGAATAGTGCTGACGGAATGCTTCTTCACTTTGCCGTGAGCGATACGGGAATCGGCATTGCGCCAGACAAGCTCTCAAAAATCTTTGAGGCGTTCGAACAGACGGACAACTCCACTACGCGACAATTTGGCGGCACCGGGCTGGGCCTGACCATCTCATCCCGCCTGATTGCAATGATGCTGGGGCGCATCTGGGTGGAGAGTACGCTGGGTCAGGGCGCCACATTCCACTTCACTGCACATCTGGAGCACTCTTCAACTGCTGCTGATCAGCGCGCCACCGCCATACAGGAATTGAGCGGCCTCCGCGTGTTGGTTGTGGATGACAACTTTACCAATCGCCGGATTTTCCGCGACATGCTGCTTCAATGGGAAATGGTTCCGGACCTGGCTGCGAACGTCTCTGAAGCTTTTACCCTTCTCCGCCAAAGTGCCACTGCTGGGCAGCATTACTCACTGATGATCGTGGATCGTCACATGCCGGAGATGGACGGCTTCATGCTCCTGGAAAAAATCCTTGCCGATCCCATGCTCCGGACTACTGCTGTCATGATGCTGACCTCAGGCGACCAGCCGGACGATGCACGCCATAGCCAGGAATTGGGAGTATCGGAATATGGCATCAAGCCACTATCCCGCCAGGAACTGCTGAAGCTGATAATCAAAGCGCTTGGAAGGAACGTTGAACATCCCGCTATGAATTCGCGATCGCCACGGGTGCTTTCACCCTGCGCGGCCCCGGAGCCTTTGCACATTCTGCTGGCGGAAGACAATGTTTTCAATCAGAAGGTAGCAGTTGGATTGCTGAACAAATTTGGCCATTGTGTAGCCATCGCCAATAATGGCCGCGAAGCGCTGGAGCTTTATTCCCGTGAGCGCTTTGATCTGGTTTTGATGGACATACAAATGCCCGAAATGGACGGCTTTGAAGCAACACAGCTCCTGCGGAGGCAGCAGGAAGAATCCGGCATGCGCATCCCCATTATTGCCATGACCGCTCATGCCATGCAGGGTGACCGGGAGCGTTGTCTCGCGAATGGCATGGACGATTACATCGCCAAGCCCATCTCCCGCAAGGAGCTTGCGGACGTTATTGCCCGCAATCTACTGGCGCTCAATAGACACGAGGCCAATACATTCTCCAATGATGGGAATCTTTCAGAAAGCTCCGCTTCTTCGGCGCCTGCAGCCGCACTTTTCAAACTCAATCCGGAGCGGGTACTAGCCCGCTGCGGCGGAGATAAACAATTGGTAGCAGAGCTGGCTACCATGTTCCCACTGGAGTCAGGCAAAATATTACAGAACCTGGAAAGAGCAAGGGTTGAGAAGAACATCTTTCAAGTCCGGCTTGACGCCCATACTCTCAAAGGCATGTGCGGGGTGTTTGAGGCAACTGAAGCTGCAAAAGCCGCGCTTGAGGTAGAGCAGGCCGCTGCCGCCGGGGGGCTGGCCACAGACGCACAGATCGACGGGCTCAAATTTGAAATAATGCGCACGACCACCGCTCTTGCCAGCTGGGAAATTCACCCATAAATAGCGAAACATAAGCCCTTTAAAGTCTTCATTTTTTCTGCAACCTGCTGATACATAAGCTCATCCAATACCTTGACAATAAGTGACTCACATCTCATAATAATTTTGTTGTTATGGGAGTAGATGCTGATTCATAGGCACTTATAAGCCAGGGGAGGCAGTAAGCCATGGGCAAAATTATAGGAATTGATCTCGGCACCACGAACTCAGTGGTGGCCGTTATGGAAGGTGGCGAGCCAAAGGTAATCGCCAATGAAGAAGGTGGTCGCACCACTCCATCGGTAGTCGGATTTACCAAATCCGGGGAGCGTTTGGTTGGGCAAGTCGCCAAGCGGCAGGCCATCACCAATCCGGAAAACACGGTTTATTCAATCAAGCGCTTTATGGGACGCCGCTTTGATGAAGTGAATGAAGAAATGAAGATGGTCCCGTACAAAGTGGTACGCCAGGGTGATCACGTTGCGGTTGTGGCGCAGGGACATGAATATACCCCGCCGCAGGTCTCCGCCATGATCCTGCAAAAGCTCAAGAAGGCGGCAGAAGATTATCTTGGCCAGACGGTGACCGAAGCCGTGATCACCGTTCCGGCCTACTTTAATGACGCGCAGCGCCAGGCGACCAAAGATGCCGGCAAGATCGCCGGCCTGGATGTAAAGCGCATCGTCAACGAACCTACTGCGGCCGCCCTGGCCTACGGCCTGGACAAAAAGAAGGACGAGACCATCGCCGTGTATGACTTTGGCGGCGGTACCTTTGATATTTCGATCCTCGAAGTGGGCGAAGGCGTGATTGAGGTGAAGTCCACCAACGGCGACACGCATCTGGGCGGTGACAACATTGACCAGCGCATTGTTGACTGGCTTGTGGACGAATTCAAGAAAGATGAAGGCCTTGACCTGCGCGCCAAGGGCAATGAGATGGCATTGCAGCGTCTGCGTGACGCGGCAGAGAAGGCCAAGATCGAGCTTTCCACCACCATGGAAACCGAGATCAATCTGCCCTTCATCACCGCAGATGCATCAGGTCCCAAGCACCTGGTGAAGAAGCTCACTCGGGCCAAGCTGGAGCAGATGGTGGATGACATCATCCAGCGCTCTGTTGGGCCATGCAAGCAGGCGATGAAGGATGCAGGCGTTGATCCCAGTAAGATTGACGAAGTGGTGCTGGTTGGCGGACAGACCCGCATGCCTCGCATTCAGGCTCTGGTAAAAGAGCTGTTCGGCAAAGAGCCGCACAAAGGCGTGAACCCGGATGAAGTCGTAGCCATTGGCGCTGCGGTGCAGGCGGGCGTGCTGGCAGGCGATGTGAAAGACCTGCTGCTGCTTGACGTGACTCCGCTCACTTTGTCGATCGAAACTCTGGGCGGCGTGGCGACGCAGATGATCCCGCGCAACACCACCATCCCGACCAAGCGCACGGAGACTTTCTCCACAGCGGCTGATAGCCAGCCTTCAGTTGAAGTCCACGTGCTGCAGGGAGAGCGCCCGTTGGCAAGGGACAACCGCACTCTGGGCAAGTTCCACCTGACCGGCATTCCGCCGGCCCCGCGTGGCGTGCCCCAGATTGAGGTGACGTTTGACATTGACGCGAACGGAATCCTGAACGTGACCGCGAAAGACAAGGCCACCAACAAGGAGCAGAAGATCACGATTACTTCTTCTTCCGGCCTCAGCAAGGAAGAAGTGGAGCGCATGGCCAAGGAAGCCGAAGCGCACGCGGGCGAGGACAAAGCCAAGCGTGAGGAGATTGAGGCCCGCAATCAGCTCGATGGCATGGTCTATCAGGTGGAAAAGACCCTGAAGGAGCATGGCGACAAGATCTCTGGCGACGAGAAGACCCAGGTCGAGACCGCGATTGCCGATGCCAAGAAAGCTCTGGAAGGCACCGATGCGGCGGCAATGAATTCGGCTCGCGAGAAGCTGACCCAGGCTTCGCACAAACTGGCGGAGGTCATGTATAAAGCCACGCAGGCTCCGCCGGCAGGCGGTCCGCAACCGGGCGCGCAGGCCGAGGGCGCCGGTGGCCAGCAGCAAGAGAAGAAAGACGAAGGCGTGATTGACGCCGAGTACGTTGACGTGGAGGACAAGAAATAAGTCCAAAACAAGCAAACTGAGTTGAAGGCGGCCCGCAAGCCGCCTTCAGTCACTATGGAAAGAATGAAGAAGCATAGAGGGAGCCCAAATTGAAGAAATATTTAGTCGTGAAGATGGCAGAAGGCTGGAGCCAGGTAGTCAACTGGATAGTGATGCCTGGGCTCTATACGCTGGAAGCAGCACAGCAGTTCGTGGACAAAGCCACCATCGATGAACCAGAGGCGCAGTTTCTGATTCAGGAAGTCGGGGCGGCGTAAGCAAGCAATTAGCAAATAGCAATTGGCAATTAGACGATGCGTGATTTTGCTAATTGCTAACTGCCAATTGCTAATGGCTTCACTAGGAGCAAAAATGCGATACATGAAACGTCGTGGTTTGCGGATGTTTGCTGTTGCGGCCCTTTTGCCGATGATGGCGATGGCGCAGGCGGCCAAACCGGCAGCAACGCAAGATCCGGTCGTGCAGCAGGTGACCCAGCGCGTGCGCGACTTTCTAAGCAACGTACCGAAAAACGACCCGGCAGTTTTCCAGGACTTCTTCGCCGATGACGTGATCTATACCCGCTCTGCGGGTGTTACCGTGAACAAGGCGGAAATCCTCAAGAACATTGACGTGCGCGCAACGAACGAACCGCAAGCCACGTTTGAGGCCGATGATTTCACCGTGCATCCTTACGGCGATATGGCTGTGGTGAACTTCCGCCTCATCATGCACAATACGGAGAACGGCAAGCCAACCACGGCTTACTTCCGCAACACTGGGACGTTTCTGAAGCGCAACGGCAAGTGGCAGGCCGTGGCCTGGCAGGCGACGAAGGTGCCGGAAAAGCAGTAATTGGTACTTAGTAATTAGCAAAAACTAGATTCATGGCAACGACTCAACAAAAAGATTATTATGGCCTTCTCGGCGTAAAGAAATCCGCCTCGGCGGACGACATCCGCAAGGCCTTCCGCAAGCTCGCCCGCAAATACCATCCTGACGTCAATCCCGGGGACAAAAAGGCTGAAGAAAAATTCAAAGAGATCTCTGAAGCCAATGACGTGCTGAGCGACCCCAAGAAGCGCAAGATTTACGACCAGCTCGGCTTTTATTCAGACAATATTGATCCCGCAGCGGCTGAAGCTTACGCTCGTGGCGGAGGCTTTGGCGCTGGCGGCTTCGGTGCAGGGCCTTCAGGCGGCAGAACGCGCAGCGCGGGAGCGCAGGGCTTTGATTTCGGCGGCTTTGATTTTTCCGATACCGGCGGCTCAGCCGGACGCCAGGGTGCAGGCGGCTTCCGCGACATTTTTTCCAGCATCTTTGGAGGAGGCGGCCGAGGCGGCGCTGCGGCGGAGCACGAACCGGAGCGCGGCTCCGATCTGGAATATCAGGTCAATGTCGGCTTTTGGGATGCCATTCGCGGCTCAGTAATGCGCCTCAATATCACTCGCCTGGATACCTGCGCGAACTGCCACGGCAGCGGCGTGGTGGGCACGCCCACAACCTGTCCGCAATGCCACGGCGCCGGGCAGCTTACGCAGTCGAGCGGCGGCATGAAGTTCAACATGCCCTGCCCGCGATGCGGTGGCACGGGCAAGAGTCAGCAGCCATGCCCGGTCTGCCACGGTGAAGGCGTGGTGGAACGCACTGAGCCGCTTGAAGTGCGCATCAAGCCGGGCACGCGCGATGGGCAACGCATCCGCATTGCCGGCAAAGGCAATGCAGGAACAAACAGCGGTTCCCCGGGAGACCTCTACATTATTATTCGTGTGGGCGAGCATCCGGTGTTTCGCCGCGATGGCGACGATATCTACGTCACCGTGCCGGTGGCGGCATGGGAGGCCGCGTTGGGCGCCAAGATTGAAGTCCCAACGATCGACGGCCGCTCGCAACTCAAGATTCCTCCAGGGACGCAGAGCGGACAAAAGCTCCGTCTGCGCGAAAAAGGCGTACCTTCGGCGACGCATGAAAGCAAACGCGGTGACGAGATCGTTGAGGTCAAAGTCGCAGTGCCTGAGGCCCGTGACCTGAAGGCGCGCGAACTATGGCAGGAACTGCAGAAGCTGAACCCGGAAGATCCGCGCGTGGAGCTGTGGAGCAAAGTGTGATTTTTGAGACTGCCCGCCTGCGCCTCCGTGAGCTTGTTCCGGAGGATGCAGATGCGCTTGAGGCGGTCCTGGGCGATCCGATTGCAATGCAATACTATCCGGCTGCTTTCGACCGCAAGGCGGTTGAATTTTGGATCGAGAAGAACATTGGACGCTACCGCCGGGACGGGCACGGGCTTTGGGCCGTGCTGCTCAAGTCGAGCGGCGAACTGATCGGCGACTGCGGTGGCACTCTGCAGGAAGTTGAGGGCAAGAGCGAGCTTGAGATCGGTTATCATGTGCGGCGCGATCTCTGGGGTAACGGCTATGCTACTGAGGCCGCGCTGGCGTGCATGCAGTATGCGTTCACTAAGCTGGGCGCAGCCCGGGTCATCTCGATGATCCGTCCGGAGAATGTGCAGTCGCGGCGGGTGGCGGAGAAGAATGGAATGAATTGCGAGAAGGTGATTTTCTGGCGCGGCTATGATCACTGCATTTATGCGAAGAAGCGTGGCTTAGGAGGTTTTTAGCAGGAGCTTGGTCCGGTTTCAAAGTTGGTCTGGACAGATATGGCACAGACACTCCTGTCTGTGCCTGCATCCTTCAGATTTTTACTGAGCACAGGCAAGAGTGCCTGTGCCACATAATTCAAAATGGCTGTCCAGACAGACCTAGAACCGGTGTAAAAGTCTTGCTCCACCCCGAGGGTGGATGCAGCGACGATAGAAAAGACATTGTTATGAGTGCTAAACGCAAATCCAAAGGCGCTTATATGATCTCGGCGGTTGCGGAGATGTATGGCATTCATCCGCAGACGCTTCGCTTATATGAGCGAGAAGGGCTGCTCAAGCCATCGCGGACCGAGGGCAACACGCGTCTTTACACGGAAGAAGATTTGCAGCGGCTGGAGTTCATTCTGAACCTGGCGCGCGACCTGGGCGTGAACATCGCCGGCATTGCCATCATTCTGCAGATGCGCGAGCGCATGGAAGACATGAACCGCAAGATGCAGGACTTCGTCCGGTTTGTGCAGGAAGAAGTTGCATTTCGCGCCAGCAACGCCCATGCTGACCCTCGACAGGGGGCTATTGTTCCTTTACGCAAAGCGCCCTTTACTCCGCCGCGCGACAAACGGAAGTAATCAGGTCGGCGCGCGATGCAATCTTTGCCGAATTTTCGAATGAAGCATCTCTTACGAATTTGAGGGTTGGTCCGCTTTTGTGGACGAGCTGAAGAAGAAACAGAACTCCAGCTTTTAGTCTGAGCAAAAAATAAATAGCCGGCCCAATCTGCGAGCCGGCTACTGGTTTAAATAGCAGATGAAATCGAAAGATCAGCCTTCCTTGAGATCACGGCCGTTTACTGAAACAATAGGCTTGCGGTTAGAAGCTGATGTATTAGGTACTGCGGTTTCATCCAGATCCACGGCAGCCATTCCAGCTGCTGCCGTTTTTGGCTTTTGCGGGTAGATTCGCATCCGCTGGCGTATGCGGCGCTCAACGTCAGCCCATTCCTCGCGTGCGCGTTCCACCCCTCGCCGAATGGTCATGGCGCCTTTCTTTTCAGCTTTGCGGAGATTATCAACCAAACGCATTTTGATTCTCCCTTTCCTGCCCAGGCGCGTCCGTGCACACCGGGGTCTATGAATGGGATGCAACTGGCAAAGGGTTGGAAACTGCTGGATTTTCCATTGTCGCCGCTTTGTCCCAGAGCGCTTGAGAGTTCCACGTTAGCCGATTGTGAGCTGCTCCTGGCACAACATGCGTGTGGCGCTCTCCCTATTCGTGCGAACTGCTCTGCTTGGCGAGCCAGTCGAGAAAAAGCTGCTCGATTGGCTTATCTTTGGTCCGGATAAGATGCCGCATGGTGTGGCCGGTAGCCAGATGGCAGAGCTCTTCAGCCATGTTCTTGATGTGGTCTCCGGCGCGCTCCAGCGCGTTCGCCATTGAGAGCACATGCAGGCTCTCAGGCCCTTTGAGTCCTTCTACATTTTCGGTGTGGCGCACTACGATCAGATTACGCAGCCGGTCAATCTCCGCGTCATTGCGAAGGACCCGGATTGCCTGTTCAATGTTCCGTGAAGCGAACGCCTGGGCCATGGCGCCCAGCATGTTTTCCAGAAGACAGCCCATGCGCGTGAGCTGCTCCACGTCTTCCATCTCAATACGGTTGCGGACGATGGCGGAGCGCTCAGCGAAGCTGGCAATAAGGTCGCCGACGCGCTCAAGATCAAGCATGAGCTTCATGCAGGCCAGCAGCTCGCGCGCCTGTTGCGGCGTAACCTGTGTGATCACGATGGCCAGTGACTCGTCCATCTCACGGTCCATGTTGTCCAGGTGCTCTTCGCATTTGCGGACGGCCATGAGCGCCGAGTTTGAACCATTGATCAAGCCGTCAAGAGCGTGCGAGACAGATTGGTGAGCGGCATCACACGCCCGCATCGCCAGTTCAACAAGATGGGCTTGTCCGGAAGATTCTTTGGAGAGGAGTACTGCTGGTGAATCCATAACAACTGCTTGCCTTTCGCCGCATTTCAGGCGATCAAAATACGGCTGGAATTTGCTTGCGGAGCCAGGCACTTTATAAAAGGCAAATATGAAAAGATTATTAAATCGTAATAAATCTTGTGCAAAACGTTCTCATTCCAGCTCTGCTCAGCAAGCCATGTGCTGCCTGATTGCCAACTCCGGCTGCGGGCAAGGCTCGCTTTCAAGAAAAGTCACGAGGTTTTCTGACAAGTCAATCGTATAATCCGCGATCTGTTCCAGGCAGCGTGAGGCAAAAATCAAATGCACGCTCTGCTCGTCATTCAAGGGCGATCCTGAATCACGCGATCCCCGGACCACATAGTCACGGTATGCGTCCACTGATGAGCTACCTGCTGCAGCATTAGTAGCCAGAACCAGATCCATTCTGATGAGTGACTGCAAAGTCTGGCGGCACAGATGAGAGACGGCAATGGCCAGCGGCTGCAGACGCGAAAGGTCCTCATGCTGGCGATGCTCACCTACCTGGCTTACCTTCCGGCCCAGATTGGCCGCCAGCTTGCCCAGACGCGCCAGGTCTTTGTTGATGTTAATCACAGCACTTGCCTGCCGGACCTCAGAAGCCGGCAGTTCACCACTCTCCAGAGCATCGAAAACCACTCCATCCAGAGCGACCTCCAGCTCTTGAATAGCGACTGCGTTTGCCAGCAGCCCCGGCTGCTGATGAGTATCAGAGCGCAGCAGAGCTGTAATAGCCTGTGCAACGGCCTGGTCCACCTTTAGGCCCATTTCGAGAAGAAGGCTGATGATTTTGTTACGGGGAGATTGCGCCTTTACTGCCTGGGTCGTCATTTTGAAACACCTTTTGTAAGCGTTTACTAGTTAGACGATTGTATCGATCACCGGTTAACGTCCGATGAAGCAGAAAATAAAACCCGATGAAGTTTCCTGAGCGCGCAGAACTAAGTTGTAGATGATGGACTTAGGCGAAGAGATTCACTTTTTTGGCACTTCAAAGCGATAGCCGGCGCCGCGCACCGTCTTTAAATATCGAGGATGTTCGGGATCAACTTCAATCTTGGAGCGCAGCTTTCTCACATAAACATCCACGGAACGCGGGCTGACAAAAGTTGTTTCCCGCCAGACGGCATCAAGAATCTGGTCACGCGTGAAAACACGGCCAGCATGCTGCGCAAGGTAATGCAACAGACGGAACTCCGTTGCAGTGGTAGTCATGGCAGCGCCGCGGACGGTCAACGTCATGGCAGAGGAATCAATTTCCAGCTCGCCGGCGCGAATCACAGAAGGTCCCAGAGGCGCTTCACAACGACGCAAGACTGCCTTGAGGCGCGCTACCAGCTCGCGTGGGCTGAATGGCTTGGTGATGTAGTCGTCTGCACCGGTCTCAAGCCCGCGAATGCGGTCGGCTTCGCCTGTCTTGGCTGTTAAAAAGACGATCGGAATACCTGAGAGCGCGCGGCCTGACTGGCGCACCTGCCGGCAGAGTTCCAGCCCATCACCGCCGGGAAGCATGATGTCCAGCAGCAGCAAGGCAGGGCGTTCCTTGAGAGCGTCGGCCAGAACGGAGTGAGTGCTGGAATAGGTACGCACACGGTATCCCGCAACTTCCAGATTGTGCCGCAAAAGACGCGCAATATCGGAATCATCTTCCACGACGAAGATTTTCTGCTTCTCAGGAATTTCCGAGTCAGAAGATTTTTCCAGCGTTTGTTCGTCCTGCGCGATCAGCGTTCTATTGAGTGCGCCCATGGGCATCAGCTTACAGAGCGAATGTTAAGGGAGTATGAAAAGAAGAACAGCCGTTAGTCATTAGCTCTTAGCCTTTAGCCAAAACCCCGCGCACCAGATGAAAGAGCTAAAAGCTAAGAGCTAAAAGCTAAGAGCTAAAAGCTAAGAGCTAATGGCTAGCGGCTAATTTACAATGCAGGACAATCATGCCCATCTCTCTGCGGCCGTATCACGAGTATGACCGAAATTTCCTCTTTAAACTTTACGCCAGCACGCGTGCCGATGAAATTGCGCCTTTCGGCTGGCCTCCGGCACAGCAGGAAGCCTTTTTGCTCATGCAGTTCACCGCGCAGCAACGCTGGTATGCCATGAGCTATGCACAGGCCGAGCACCACATCATTGAGCAGGATGGAACTCCGATTGGTCGAATGATGGTCTCACGTGAACAGCCGGCCGCGGTCCTGATTGATATTGCATTGATGCCGGAGTATCGCAAAAAAGGGATTGGTGGAGATTTAATCCGGCAACTGATCGAGCAATGTAACGAACAGAAACTTCCACTCAGGCTGCAGGTATTAAGAAGCAATCCAGCGCTGCGGCTCTATGAGCGCCTGGGCTTCATCCGCACAGCAGAAGACCAGATATACATTCAGATGGAGCGGCAACCAGGCTAGCAGAGCTTGCTACCGTTTTTGATCGTCTTCCTGATTTTGCTGCATCGTTAGCGGCACCAGCAGCCCGCCCGGCTTCAATACTTGTTTCTGCCTAAAAGCGTTTGCCGGCGTGCAGGTAGTTACGCCTGCAGGCACAGGAGCAAGGCCATCCTGGCGGCGGAAGTGATAGCTGCGAATGAAGTAGCAGACGTTATCGTTCTGCCGAGCATCCAGACGTCTTTGCAGAAACGCCGGATCTTGACGCTGCATTTGCACTCTCAGCTTGCTGATGTCGGGTTTGAAATCAGGCGTTGGGTTCTGCTGCGGTTGAGCCGCGATGGCAGAGAAAAGCACAAGACTAAGAGGCCACATGAATTGAGTCCTCCTCTGGAAATTATAGTCCCAGCTCTTTGTTCCTGACAGCAAGGAAGATGCAACCTCCGGGAAAACTAAGTTCCCCGGTGGACTATTTGCATCTTCTCTCCCTGAGGCGTAGGCTGGATGAGCTCATACAGGCGCGAATGGCAGTTAAGATTGATTGTCTTTTCTTATGTCAACCAACTCCTGATCGCCCAAAGCTGGCGCCTGCAATCCGGAAAGGCAACGATGAAAAATATTTACGTAGGTAATTTGGATTTCAAGGTTAATGAAGATGAACTTCGGCAGGCTTTTGCAGCTTATGGGCAGGTCGATAAGGTGACGATCGTGACCGATCGCGATACCGGACAGCCGCGCGGATTCGGTTTCGTGGAGATGACTAACGATGAAGAGGCCGAAAAGGCGATTAACGCCATGAATGGCTATCAACTCGGCTCACGCGCCTTGAACGTGAATGAAGCCCGGCCGAAAACCGGCGGAGGCGGCGGCTTCAACCGCGGCGGAGGCGGCGGTGGCGGCTTTGGCCGTGGAAGAGGCGGCGGTGGTGGAGGCCGTGGCGGAAGTCGTGGCGGCGGAGGCGGACGCGGCGGCAGTGGCGGAGGCTTCCGCAGGTACTAAAAATCCTGGCCGCGAATTAGCATGAAAAACACAATTGCTGATTCGCGGCTGATTTCTTTAGACGAACTCTACCTGCGGCTTGTGCGGAATAATTCCCGCGCGATATCCCATCTCCAGCAGCTTGGCGACGGCTTCTTTGCCGTCTTCGCCGTAATCCAGCGTACGCTCGTTCACGTACATTCCCACGAAGCGGTCTGCCATCTGCGTATCCAGGTCGCGGGCAAACTGCATGGCATAGGCCAGCGCCGGTTCGCGATGATCCAGCGCATACTGGATGCTTTGCCGCAGAGCGCGAGTCACAGTGTGAATCAGCTCCGGCCCAAGCTCGCGACGAATTGCATTTCCGCCGAGCGGCAGAGGCAGCCCGGTTTGCTCATGCCACCACTTGCCCAGATCAAGAATGCGATTCAGCCCTGATCGCTCATAGGTGAGCTGGCCCTCATGAATAATGAGTCCTGCTTCGTACTTACCAGCCAGAACTTGCGGAATGATCTGATCAAAAGGGACAACCGCCGTTTCAATCTGCGGGGCAAACAGCTTCAGCGCCAGGTATGCTGTGGTCATGGTGCCCGGGACAGCCACCTTCATGCGCTTGAGCTCTTCATGGCCAAACATCCGTGGCGCAACCACCATGGGGCCATATTGCTCGCCAACACTCCCGCCGCAAGGCATAAGCGCGTACTTATCCTGCACGTAAGGATAGGCGTGAAAAGAGATGGCGCTCACGTCGTAATAGCCTTCCATGGCTTTGCGATTCAGCGTTTCAATGTCCGTCAGCGTGTGCGTAAATTTCAGGCCGGGCACGCGCACTTTGTTCGTGGCCAGGCCGTAGAACATGAATGCATCGTCAGAATCAGGACTATGAGCGACAGTGATTTCTCTGACAGCGGTGGAAACAGACGAAGATGACATATTTAAAAATCCTTTAAAAATCCTATAACACTTTTGCTGCAATGGAGGCCACAAGGAGAACCTGGGCTAAATTTTATTCCGGACTAAACATCTCGTAGGCGCGAGCCGCTTACGTCTTCTCTACCGGCTCATGTTCTGGTATTTCGATGGCAGGCGGAATCACATGAGGACGGCGCAAGTGCCATCGCAATCGCCAAAGCATGGCGCCCGCAGCCACCACAATAGCGGCGATGGAGAGCACCAGCACAACAAACAGAACCTTCATGAGCATGTGGCGTTAGCATACCAGAGCTGCCGAACCCAAACGCCGGAAAATGCCCTTAGACCCCTACGGGGAAAGGCTTAGTATGGGGCTCAGCCGCGGCCTTGCTGCGCCGCTCAAACCTGCCCTGCAGCAGTGACATCAACCCGGTGTACCAATATCCCAGCACAAACAGCATGAGAAATGGGATAGTCCAGTAGTTCTCGCTGGTGAAGGCGTAAAGGCACATCATCACAAAGTAGCTGCCGACGAGAAGCTCCAGCCATGGCACAAGCCCCAGGCGACGCCGGTATTTTTGTCCCAGCGCTTTGTCCGCCTTTGACTGCACGCGATATTTCGGTGTGCGTTTGAATGAAGACTTAATTCCAAACAGCGCTTCCATTACAGCGCGAGTATTGGTAAGGGTAAGTCCTATGCCCAGCGCCATGAGAAATGGCAGATAGAAAAATGTTCGCGGCCAGCGCCGGGGGAACAGTTCTTTCTGTGAAACCAGATAGAAGCTGGAGATGGAAAAAGTGGATGCAAGAAACAGCGGCAGATCAATCACCAGCATCTGGAACCATCCGCCGAAGGAGCGGATAATCATGGCGGGCATCAGCAGTGTTGAGAGCACAATCATCAGCGGATAGCTGAGGTTCGCGCTCAAGTGATAAAACGCCTCTACCTTCACTCGGAAAGGCACATCACTGCCGAAAACCTTAGGAAGAATTTTTTTGCCGGTCTGGATCAGCCCTTTGGCCCAGCGCGCCTGCTGCGTCTTGAAGGCCGTCATCTCAATGGGAAGCTCTGCCGGGCACTCCACGTCTTGAAGATATTTAAATTTCCAGCCAGCAAGCTGTGAACGATAAGAAAGGTCGGTGTCTTCAGTCAGTGTGTCATGCTGCCAGCCGCCACCGTCAATAATTGCCTGACGGCGCCACATGCCGGCCGTGCCGTTGAAGTTGAAGAAGACCTTGCTGCGCGAGCGTCCGCCGTGCTCCAGCACAAAATGCCCGTCGAGCAGAATGGCCTCGACTTCAGTCAGAAAAGAATAATTACGGTTCAGGTGCGTCCAGCGCGTCTGCACCATGCCGATCTGCGGCTCGGCAAAATGGTGGATCACGCGCATCAGCCAGTCTTCCGGAGGAACAAAATCGGCGTCAAAAATGGCGATAAAATCGCCTTTCGCTAACTTCATTCCGTTTTCGAGCGCTCCCGCTTTGAACCCTTCGCGATTCGTGCGGTGAATATACGTGATGGGATGACCCAGCGCCGCGTAGCGGTCCACTACGCCCTGCGCAACCGACACTGTTTCGTCGGTCGAGTCGTCCAGCACCTGGATATCGAGCTTGTCTTTGGGATAGTCGAGCTTGCAGATTGCTTCAACCAGACGGTCGATCACAAACTGCTCGTTATAGATGGGAAGCTGCACGGTGACGCGGGGAAGCTCAGCAAAGCGGGACGGCGGCTCCGTCGTGCGGTTCTTCCGGTTGCGGTAATACATGTAAACCAGCACATAGCGGTGAATGCCATATGCGGCCAGAATGGTCATCACAACGAAATACGGAATAAGCAGGGTGAGATCAAACGCGTTCGGCGAGTAAAGACCTTTGAAAGTCTTGTCCAGAAACTGGGACTTGAAATAATGGATGATTCCCTTCTGGGAACTAACTAGCAGGAAGAGCGCGAAACTGGCAAAGACGTTCAAAGACAGGCTCCCAAACCATTGGTGCTCAAAAGATTAGATTGTAACCTATTCTGCGGCTGATCACCCGTCGCTCACACCGCAATGCGCTGGTCCTGCGCCGCCGGTGACAAACGGAGAGTAGACAATTCCTGAGACTCGCGGTCTAATTAAGACAGGCAAGTGATGCTGCAACAAAAGTTCGCCCGAAGCTTTGCGACCAGGCGTTGCATTGTGATCGTCTGCCTTTTGTTGCTCTCCGTTTCGGTTGCCGCCCAAGCACATTTTCATTCCAATGATTCAGCGACAACTACCAACCATTGCTCCATCTGCCAGGCAGCTCATTCTTCTGCACAAATAGCTGTAGTGGCGCAGCTGCACGTTGTGTTTACCACAACCGGATATCTGCTATGCGCACAAGATCACGATGAACTGCTGGATCTCTATTCAGCGTGGCACTTCTCCCGTCCTCCTCCGCAGGCATAGGTGTTCTTCTCTTAAATTTCATTCCAAAAACACTCATTTGCCAACTCATTTGGAGGAGCTATGCGTATTTCCATGAAGGCGGTTTTGCGGGTATCTACATTTGTATTCATTACGGTTTTATTCTTATTTACCTGCGAGTTATTTGGCCAAACTTCCACGTCAGGAGTGATTCAGGGCACAGTTGCCGACCAGACCAACGCGGTGGTCCCAGGCGCCACAGTTGAGATTCACAATCCGGTGAGCGGATACTCGCGCACGGTTACGACGGACAGCTCCGGCAAATTCAGCTTTCCCAACGTGCCGTTCAACCCTTATCACCTTACAGTGAGCGTGAAGGGATTTGCGCCGTATTCGCAAGACGTGGATGTGCGATCAGTAGTCCCAGCCAATCTGAATATTGCCTTAAAAGTAATCGGCGGCAGCGAGACGGTTACGGTGGAGGCCGCAGGAGCTGACCTGGTTGAGGCTGACACGACATTCCACACCGACGTTGATCGTGGATTGTTCGATAAGATCCCCCTTGAGAGCACCTCCTCTTCAGTGAGTTCGCTGGTCACGCTGGCCTCTCCGGGTATTGCGGCCGATTCAAACGGGCTATTTCACGGCATGGGCGATCACGCGGAAAATTCCTTCTCAGTGGACGGCCAGCCCATCACCGACCAGCAAAGCAAGATCTTCTCCAACCAGATTCCGCTCGATGCCGTCGAGTCGCTTGAGGTGATCTCCGGAGCGCCACCCGCCGAATTCGGCGAGAAGGCGAGTGTCGTTATCAACGTGACGACCCGGTCGGGCCAGGGCGTAACCACCCCGCACGGCGCTCTTAGTACGTCCTACGGGAGCTTTGGCACCAGCAATGCTGCCTTCAACCTGGCATACGGTGGGCAGAAATGGGGCAATTTCATCGCCGTAAACGGGCTCAACAGCGGGCGCTTTCTTGATACTCCTGAGCTGGCGATCATCCATGACAAGGGCAACGAGCAGAACATTTTTAATCGGGTAGATTTTCAGCTCTCCCAGGCCGATTCCGTCCATTTCGATCTGGGCTTCACGCGCTCATGGTTTCAGGTACCCAACACCTTTGACGCGCAGACCGCCGACGCGTGGTCAGGCTTGGTGGTGGACAACAGCGGACTCGGCCCAAATGGCGCTACGGTAACTGCGGCAGACCAGCGGGCGCAGATCAGGACGTTCAACATTTCTCCTTCGTGGAACCGACTGGTAAATGCAAATACCGTGCTCACATTGGGCGCGTTCCTGCGTCATGACCAGTTCAACTACTACCGAAGCAGCGATCCTTTTGCCGATCTCGCGCCTGCGCTGCAGCAGGAAACGCTGGAACAGGACCGCAGGCTCACGAATGCCGGCCTTCGCACTGATCTTTCTTATTCAAAGGGCATCCACAATTTCAAAACCGGGATAACTTACCAGCACACATTTCTGGATGAGCACGACAGATTCGGCATTGTTGATCCCACATTGAATGCAGTCTGCTTCAATGCCAATGGAACTCCCAATACCGATCCTTCGATTACTGATCCGGGACAGTGCGGAGGAGCGGCGAATCCCGGCGGCTCGGCGAATCCCGGCTTCAACAGCCTGCTGCTTCCTGTTGATCTGACGCGGGGAGGCGGCCTGTTTCCCTTTAACGGGCACGCCGATATCAAGCTGCTCTCCACATACGTGCAGGACGCAATCAGCGCGGGCAACTGGATTTTTAAAATAGGAATTCGGGACGATAACTACAACGGCTTTGTCTCCCACAACGAAGTGCAGCCGCGCCTGGGAATTTCCTACAATTTCAAAAAGACAAACACAGTTCTGCGCGCCTCCTACGCGAGGCTTTTGGAGACACCCTTCAATGAAAACCTAATCCTTTCCAGCACCGGCTGTGCAAACCCCGTGCTGAATCCGCTGCTGGTATGCGTTTCCGATTCCGCAACTCCGTTTGCTCCCGGCTGGCGCAATGAGTTCCATGCAGGGCTGCAGCAGGCGTTTGGAAAATACCTGGTCTTCTCCGGCGAGTATGTCTGGAAATATACGCATAATGCTTACGACTTCGGGGTCTTTGGCAGCACGCCGCTGACCTTCCCGATCGAGTGGCATAACTCGAAAATTCCGGGCTTCGCCGGACGCGTAAGCGTGCCCAACTATCACGGCTTCACCGCATTGTTTGTCTTCTCCAGCGTGGCTTCGCGTTTCTTCACTCCGCAGATCGGCGGCGCTGGAGCTGCGCCCTCATCGGTTGGCGCATTTCGAATTGATCATGATGAGGCTTTCAATGAAACCACGCACCTGCAATACCAAATGGGCAAGCGCGGCCCGTGGGTAGGATTCAACTGGCGGTATGACAGCGGCCTTGTGGCCGGCGCGGTGCCGTTTGCGATTGATAACAGCACTCCGGTTGACCTAACAGGCCTAACGGCGGACCAGCAGATCCAAGCGGGCCTTTTCTGCGGCAAGCAGTTTCCGATGCTCAGCGCGCCACTGACTACCTGCGATCCTTCACAGTACGGCTCTACCCGCGTTTCAATTCCCCCGCCTGGAACAGAAAACGACGATCACAATCCGCCGCGCATTGCACCACGTAATTTGTTCGACTTGGCTGTGGGGCATGACAATCTTTTTCGTGGCGATAGGTATAGATGGAGCCTACATGTGAGCGCAATCAACATCACGAACAAGACGGCGCTTTATAACTTTCTTTCCACGTTTAGCGGAACCCACTTTGTTGCCCCGCGATCATATACAGCAGAGATAGGATTCCATTTCTAACTGCTGACGGTACCACAGTTTAAAGAAGAGCAAGTTAAAGGCAAGCGGGTCTGATAACGTGATAATCTCCGTCGAAGGTAAATGCTTCCGGAGAATGCTTTTGTCAAGATGTACTATTTCGTAATTGATTCACCAGCAGAATCGCGCTATTCTCTGGCAGCCCTGAGGGGTGAAGTTGGAGTTCTTTGAAAAATAGCAATGAGCATTCAGTCCCGGATCCTAGTTGTCACCCACTGCCGATGCTCTCAGCATCGGGTCGAATGGGGTCGGCTGGGGTCGAATGGCGTCGAAACCGGGGGTAGGGGTACCCCTCCCAGGATCGGAACATCTGGTCATCGGGACATCGGATCATCTGAACCCTCTGGAACTCTACGCCAATCTGGGATGAACTGGGATGATATGGGATACCTAGGGAGGGGGAGGGCAGGAATCGTCGAGATCGCCGACATCGCGCGTGATCGGAAAGCTAACCTAAATATCCAAAGGCTCAATAGGAATCCCTCACCCGCAAAAACGCGGGTTCGGGATTTCAGAAAAGCTGGACCTTACAGGAAGCTAATTCAAAAACAACTGCCTATACAGCGTATCCCGCCGTTTCGGCACAAAGCCGGCATCGCGGATCATCCGCCGCAGCTCTTCTTCAGTGGTGCAGTTGGTGACGCCGGCGGAGCGCACGACGTTCTCTTCCAGCATGACTGATCCCACGTCATTGCCGCCGAAGCGCAGCCCGAGCTGGCAGACCTTTAGCCCCTGCGTGACCCAGCTTGACTGCACATTTTCAAAGTTCGAGAGGAACAGCCGCGAGATGGCCAGGGTTTTCAGGTACTCGACAGCCGTCGCCTCGTCCCAGTGGCGTCCGCCAAGTGCGGTGTTTTTAGGCTGGAAGCTCCAGGGGATGAACGCAGTGAAGCCGCCGGTCTCTTCCTGCAAATCGTAAACGCGCTGGAAATGATTGATGCGGTGTTCAAAGGTCTCGCCAACACCGAACATCATGGTGGCGGTGGTGCGCATGCCCAGCTTGTGGGCGGTGCGGTGCACGTTGAGCCAATCTTCAGTCAGGCACTTGAGGCGAGCGATCTTGTAGCGGACTTCGTCGTCCAGAATTTCTGCGCCGCCGCCGGGAATGGAATCCAGGCCCGCATCGCGCAGACGCTTGATAGTGTCTTCAATTGTCAGTCCGCTGACGTCGGCAAAATGAATGATCTCTGATGCCGAGAAGCAATGCAGATGGACCTGCGGAAAGCGCTTCTTGATGCCGCGCAACATCTCTTCATACCATTCGATCTTCAGATCGGGGTGCAGGCCACCCTGCATGAGCACGCCCGTGCCGCCAACTTCCACGGTCTCGCGGATCTTCTCGTAGATGGTCTCCATGTCCAGCACGTAGCCCTTGGCCCTGCCGGGACCTTTGACCGGCGCATAAAAGGCGCAGAAGGTGCAGTACTCAGTGCAGAAGTTCGTGTAATTAATGTTGCGATCAATAATGTACGTTGCCACGCCTTCAGGATGCCATTTGCGGCGAACCGCATCGGCCTCCATACCTATGCCAATCAGGTCGTCTGAGCGGAAGAGATCAAGCGCTTGTTGTTTGGTGAGGGACATGAACGATCTTATTTTAACATCCGGCCTTCTGCGGTCAGCAATTTGTGCGGAACAATCGCCAGTAAGAACCTCACCACAGATGAACACGGATAGCACAGATCAAAATAGGGGTTATCTCTGCCATCAGTGTTTATCAGCGGCAAGATTGTAGTTTTGACTTAATGTTACTCAGATGGCTAGCTGCGCGAGTTTCTGCATCTTACTAAATATGTCGAAACGCGACCAAGCCTGCGCTCTCCTTCGCCAGGGCAACAGCCCCAGCCAGATCGCCTCTAAGATGGGGCTGCGCACCTCTTATGTAATGAGCTATCTGTGGAGCAAGATTGGCGAAGGCGAGCTGCGCCGGTCAGACATTGCATTCTCCCTCAAGCGCCAGGTCAGGCGCGCCATTGAAGCTGTTGTGGCAGAAATCAGGAAGCCGTCGCCCAGCCGCATCTGCCGCGAGCTGGCCAAGCGCGGCATTCACGTGAACACCTTTGACGTCCGCATGTACCTTCAGTATCGGCGCGCGCCTGTAGTGCTGGGCGACATGTATGAGATTGTGCGCAACATTGAAGTTCGGCTGCACAGGTTCATTAGGCGCGTCTTCATTTCCGAGTTCGGTGAAGAAGATTGGTGGCGCGGCGGCGTGCCGGACCACATCCGCGCGGAATGCGCCGCCCTGCGCGAAAAAGATCCTGAACCTGCTCCTGAGCCATACAACTATACGCACCTGATTGCGTTGCGTGAAATTCTCGACCGCAAATGGAACACCCTGAGCAAGTATCTTCCTGCTGAAGTTACGCAGAACAAAAAAGACCTTCTGGAGCGGCTGGTGCAGCTCAATCGCATTCGCAATAACGTGATGCATCCGGTGCGCGGCGGCATGCTGAGTGAAGAAGAGTTTGAGTTCGTTTACACGCTGGATGGCGACCTGGGGCTGCTCACGGCGCCTGAAGAAAAAACCGCGCCAAGTCTCACGGCCGAGCCAGAAGCTCAGACAGCGCCCGCTCCCACTCCCGAGCTCGTTTCCAAGCTTGCTCCGGTAGATGACTCGCCACCACCTCAGGAAGAAGCCGCGACTACGGAGCAGGCAGACGGCAATGACTTCATCCCGAGTGTGAAAGCCAGCTAGGCCGCACGTGATTGCGGACCTTTCACGTCCGGGATCACCGGTTTGCCTTCTCGCTTGCGCTTCCAGGTCCAGATGAGAGCTGCGATTCCGCCAGCAATCGCCAGCGAGAGCAGCGTCCAGAAGAGCGGCTTGTAATACTCATGAAAGAAGCCGAAGATCTGCTTGCTATACATGGACCCGAGCCAGGCGAGCAATGAATACCGGATGACGCGGGCAGATGCCACCGCGATAAAGAAATTCCTTCTTGAATATTTCAGCGCGCCCGCGATCAGCAAAAAAGGAGAGTAAGGAATGGGCGGCGGCAGCAGGGCAGGTACAAAGAGGCTCCAGAAGCCGTATTTGTTGAAAATCTTGTAGAACCGTTCTGCTTTTGCTTTCGGCAGCTTTTTTTCCAAAGCCGCTTCACTACTCTTCTCGCCAAGCTTATACGTCGTATATCCGCCTACAACGCCCCCGATCGTCGCCATCAGCGCGTAATACGGCCACCAGCTTCTCTGGTGTGCAGAGAGCACAACTGTCAGTGCGTCCATGCTGCCAGGCATGGGAATCACGGAGTTATCGGCAAAGCCAAGCAGGATCAGCCCCAGCCCGCCCAACCGCTCCAGCCAGGCACCCAGCGTGAGAAAAATAATAAAGGGCACGAATATTGGATGCGGATTCAGGGCAGGAATTCCCGCTTTTACTGACTTCTTACACGTCAAGCAAGACGTTTATCCAGCGATGAAACTAATTAAACCTAAGAGGGGCAAGAAATCTTTACAGTCTGGCGGCCAGGTTTGATTGCGGCAGGAACTCCAGTTCGGGTGCTCGGGCGAATATTCCTAATTCATTGCCGTAGCGAAAGTAGAGCCGCAGGCCTTCCAGGTTTTCGTGGTCCAGGAGATAGTCCACGTTCTCGGTCAGGTATTCGGAAATCAGCTTGGTTGAAAGCCCGAGTTTTGGCGCCCAGGCGGAGGCGATTTCCGGAATATGCTGGAGGCCATTGTCACGCGATTGCTGAAATACCCGCGCGATGTTTAGCTCGTTCACCGCGCCTTGCAAAGCAGCCTTGCGCACAGCCCAGAAGGCAAACACAAACGGCCGCCCTGTCCATCGCCGCCACTCCTCGGCTAGATCAAAAACGTAATAGCCATCTGTCCGTGCTTGCAGGGCCGGGTCGCCGATCAGCAGCGCGGCATCATGCCACTGGAGCATCTGTTTGAGATCAGGTTTCTGCCGCGTGAAACCAGGATCTCCGCCGACGAATTTGCGCAGATAAATCTCCACCAACGCCGCAGAGGTGCGGGAAGAATCGTCTGTGGCCACGCTGCGGATTTTCTCCAGCGGCACCTTGCTCACCAGCAGAATCGAACGGACCTTATTCTTGGCAGCAATCGCCACGTCAGGCACGATGACAAGATCTGGAATAGTCACATAGGCCGCAACCGGGATGATGCCGATATCCGCTGAACCTTCATTCAGCTGCTGCGCGCAGTGTGAAGGAATGGTGTAACTGATCTGGAATTGCTCGCGCAGGCGCGCCGCAGATGGTCCGTTTTCAAAGTCCCACATGAGCGGAGCGGTATTCAGAAAGCTGATGGCAGAGATGCGAAGAAGCGACATGCTGAAGTTATTTTAACAAGCCGCCAGTCAGCATCGGGGTTGACAGAGTTTTCACAATGCGTGTACAGTCCGCCCAATCGGTGACTCGACCCATGGCTACCACCTCTGCGGGAATCTCGAACAATATTTACTGGCTGGCTCTCTCGCTCACTCCGGGGCTGGGCCCCACTCGCGGGCGCAAGCTGGTGGAGCGCTTTGGGAATATTCAGGAAATTTTTCATGCATCGTTGACTGAGCTGGAAGCGGAGAACCTGCAGGCACAATCAGCCCAACACATTGCGCTCGGAAAATCACTGGAACTCGCACACGATGAGTTTGCCAAGGCTGCAGCAGCCGGCGTCCAGGTGCTCTGCCGTGAAGATGCGCTCTGGCCTTCGCGCCTGGCTGAGATTTACGATCCTCCGCTCGTGCTCTACGTTCGCGGGAATGCAGAGGTGCTCTCCCGCCCGGGAATTGCGATTATCGGCACGCGGCATCCTACACCTTATGGAATCGGCATGGCGGAGCGGCTGGGCTGTGATCTGGCTGCTCGCGGCTTGGTCATCTTCAGCGGCATGGCGCGTGGAGTGGATACGGCCGGACATCGCGGCGCAATCAAAGCCAAAGGCAAAACCGTGGCGGTATTCGGCACTGGCGTGGATGTGATTTATCCCCGGGAAAACAAGAAAATCGCCGATAGCATTCTTGAATTAGGCGGCGCATTGATCAGTGAATTTCCGTTGGAGACATTTGCCGCGCCGCAGAACTTCCCTATTCGCAACCGCATTATCAGTGGACTTTCTCTCGGCGTGCTTGTCGTTGAAGCGGGAGAGTACAGTGGCACCCGCATTACTGCACGTTGCGCTCTGGAGCAGAGCCGCGAGATCTTTGCCGTGCCAGGCAATGTGACCTCACGCAACTCCTGGGGGCCGAATACGCTCATCAAGCAAGGCGCCAAGCTAACTGCAACATGGGAAGACATTTGGGAGGAGCTGCCGGCCACAGTAAAAAACCAGCTTGAATCCGAAAGGGGCTCTGCGGCATCAGAGGAGAAGCCGCAATCCTCCAGCTTGTTTGAAGAACTCACGCCGCGCGATAGAAAAATCCTCGCGGTCCTGAAACAGGATTCGCTGACTCACATTGACGAAATTATTGAACGGCTGGAGCCGGAAATATCGTCGTCAGAAGTATTTGCGGCATTATTTGAGCTTGAGTTAAACGGGAAAATCAAGCAGCTTCCCGGCAAGAATTATGTGAAGAGCTTTTAGCTTTTAGCTCCTAGCCACTAGCTGCTAGCTACAACAGATGAGGACGCAATGAAGAATTTCAAGGAGTTGAAAGTTTGGCAGAAAGCGCACGAGATGACCGTTTCAATATATTCGGCGTCGAGAAACTTTCCTCGAGAGGAAATTTACGGATTAACAAGCCAACTGCGCCGGGCAGCCGTCTCCGTGGGTGCTAATATTGCCGAAGGTTGCGGCCGGCGTTCTGATGGAGAATTGGTCAGATTTCTCCAAATCGCAAGGGGCTCAGCTTCTGAAGTGGAATATCATCTATTGCTCGCAAGAGATTTGAAATTCTTATCTGATACAACACACAATGAACTGGAGAAGAAACTGATCGAGGTGCAACGTATGTTAACTGCTTTGGTGACTTCCATTCAGCAAACACCGAAGCTCAAATCGCTGAACTCGAAGGCTGCGAAAGCGGGGCCCGGAGCCAGCAGCTAGTAGCTAGCAGCTTTTCAATTATGTTAGTGTCGAAATAGGATCAGAGACATTGCCAAAATCACTCGTCATCGTCGAATCGCCCACCAAGGCGAAGACCATCAATAAATACCTGGGCAAGGACTACGAGGTGGAAGCCTCGCTGGGCCACATCAAAGATCTGCCCAAGAGCCAGCTCGGTGTGGACCTGGAAGGCGACTTCTCCACCGAGTACGTGGTTATCCCGGGAAAAGAAAAAGTTGTGGCCAAGCTGAAGAAGATGGCCAAGGGCGCGGTCGCCGTGTATCTGGCGCCTGACCCGGACCGCGAAGGCGAAGCCATTGCCGCGCATTTGGAAGAAGAGCTTAGCGAAAACGGCGGCGGCAAGAAAAAGAAAAAAGGCGGGATTGAGTTCCGTCGCGTGACCTTCAATGAGATCACGAAGAAAGCGGTGCAGGAAGCGTTTCAGCATCCGCGTGATATTGACCGCAATCTTGTGGACGCGCAGCAGACGCGGCGCGTTCTGGATCGCATCGTAGGCTATCAGGTGTCGCCGTTGTTGTGGGACAAAGTCCGTCGCGGACTCTCCGCGGGACGCGTACAGACTGTCGCGCTGCGCCTGATTGTGGAGCGTGAGCGCGAGGTCAAAGCGTTTGAGAAGAAAGAATACTGGACCATTGACGCGCATCTTTCCGGCGGGAAACCACCCGCTTTCGATGCGCGCTTTATTGGCCGTGGTGACGAAAAGACCGAAGTCCCGAACGAGGAAGAGTCGAAGAAGATCACCGCGGCGCTGGAGAAGGCGCAGTGGTCGGTACGCAACATTGAAAAGAAGGAGCGCCGGCGCAGTGCTGCTCCGCCATTTACCACGAGCAAACTGCAACAAGACGGATCGCGCAAGCTGCGCTTCAGCGTAAAGCGCGTGATGATGATTGCCCAGCGCCTGTATGAAGGCATTGATCTGGGCGATGAAGGCTCCGTCGGCCTCATTACTTATATGCGTACGGATTCAGTCCGCGTTGCGCCAGATGCGCTGACTGAAGTTCGGCAATTAATTGGCTCGACCTACGGAAACGATTTTCTGCCCGAGAAGCCGAACGAGTACAAGTCACGAAAGGCTGCACAGGAAGCGCACGAAGCTATCCGGCCATCGTCCGTGGCGCGGCATCCTGACGAGATCAAGAAATATCTCCAGGAAGATGAATACAAGGTTTACAAGCTGATCTGGCAGCGCTTTGTGGCCTCGCAGATGATGCCTGCCGTCTTTGACCAGACCAGCGTAGATATTGAAGCCAAAAACGGCGAGTCCTTTACCTTCCGCGTGACCGGATCAGTGCTGAAGTTTGAAGGATTTTTGAAAGTTTACGAAGAGTCCAAGGACGCGAAGGACGAAGAAGATGAGGCGCTCAAGCACAAGCTCCCGCAGCTGGAAGTGGGCCAAAAGCTGACGCTGCGCGAACTGAAGCCGGAGCAGCACTTCACTGAGCCGCCGCCTCGATTCAACGAAGCGTCGCTGGTGAAAGAGCTGGAAGAGCGCGGCATTGGCCGGCCATCGACGTATTCGACGATTCTTTCCACCATCCAGGAACGGCAGTACGTACAGAAGATCGGCGGCAAATTCATTCCCACGGAAACAGGGTTGGTGGTGACTGATCTGCTGGTCAAGAATTTTGAAGAAATCTTCGATCCTGCTTATACGGCGCGGCTGGAAGAAGAGCTTGACGAGATTGAAGAAGGCAAAGAAAAGTGGACTGACGCGCTGGGCGAGTTCTACAAGAAGTTTGAGAAGGACCTCCGCTACGCTGAAAAACACATGGAGAACGTGAAGCGGATGGAGAAGCCCACTGATGAAAAGTGCGAGCGGTGCGGCTCTCCTCTGGTGCTGAAGTGGGGCAAGCATGGCTCCTTTTATGCCTGCAGCGCCTATAAAAAAGACGATCCTGAAAGCTGCACATTTACCAAAGAAAATCCCATCAACCTGCCGGAACTGGACACGGCGGAGATGCCGGAGACCGGCCAGGATGAGTATTGCGAGAACTGTGGGCGCGTGATGGTGTTGAAGCGCGGCCGCTTTGGCCAGTTTATGGCTTGCACTGGCTATCCCGATTGCCGCACCACTCGCCGGCTCGATCAGGGCAAGCGCGTGCCCGATGTTCCGCTGGAAGAGCTTTGCCCCAAGTGCGGCCGCAACATGGTGATGCGGCATGGACGTTACGGCGAGTTCATTTCGTGCAGCGGATATCCTGAGTGCAAGTACATCAAGCAGAACTATATCGGCGTGAAATGCCCGCAATGCGCCGATGGCGAACTGGTGGAGAAGAAGGCGCGCCGCCGCGGCAACACGTTCTATGGTTGCTCGAATTATCCCAAGTGCGACTTCACCTCGGCTTATAAGCCGGTGGCAGAGACATGTCCGGAGTGCGGCAGCCCGTATCTGCTGGAGAAGCATTTGAAGTCAGGCTCCATGCTGGTATGCCCGAATAACACCAAGAAATCCGCTGAGGAAGAAGAGCCCAGGCCAAAAAGAAAGCCGCGCGGCAAAAAAGCTGCAGAGGCCGCAGAAGAAGCCAAGCCGGCCGCAGCAGCGGTAAAATGCGATTACTCGCGCTCGATCCCCACCCCCGAGTGGATGATTCAGCAACAATCCAGCGCAGAACAGCGCGAAGCAGGATAAAGACGTTCGCCACAGGCACGAAGGAACACAGAGAGAAGTATCAGGGGATCTGCCACCATATGTCCGACCATTGGGGCCAAGAGCTAAAAGCCAAAAACTAGCGGCCAGAAGTTAGTAGCTATAGACTATATTGGTTGTTTTGCCAGGAGAGATACATGGCCAAGAAACCCACTGCAAACGATGCCCAGTTGATCATGCAGCTTTACGAATTGCGAACCGATCCGGTAATGCGGGCCGCCAGGAAGTTCGTGGTGGGAGAGTTCTGGCCGCAGAGCTATGACGAGTTCAAGAATCTGATGACCAGCTTCGGCACAGAGCAGAATGCATGGTTCCGCCAGGTGCTCACTTACTGGAACATGGCTGCGGCAATGGTCCTGCAGGGCGCGATCAATGAAGAGCTTTTCTTCGCCAGCAATGGTGAACCCTATTTCCTCTGGGCGAAATTTGGGCAGTACATCCCGCAAGCGCGGAAAGAATATATTGATCGCGAATTTTTGTTGAATCTGGAAAAGCTGGCCTCAACTCCAAAAGCCAAAGCGCGGGTAAAGGGACTGCAGGAAAGGTTGGCGGCGCGCGCAGCGGCTGCTAGGGCAGGAAATTAGACCACTTAATTGTGCTGTGTGCTCCGACTGTGGCAGAGCTTAAGCCCTGCGTTAGGGTCTCTTATAAGCAGTGATATTGCCTGGAATGTTTCACCTCGGCGGCTAAAGCCGGTCTCCCCAGCATCTTTATCGCAGGCCTTAAGGCCTGCTCCACCCGGTGCCTGGATAGGGCAATTCTGGTATTGCCCTAAGAAATGTATTCTTTAATATAAGTATCTTCCACCTTCCCCAGTTCCGGGGCGGTTCCTTCGAAAATCACCTTGCCATCGCGCAGGATCATGAAGCGTGTGTGAATGTCGCGAGAAGGCATGCCATCAGCAGGCTGCATATGCCTGGTGGCAGGATCGTAATAGTGGCTGGCCAGTGTGAAGCCATCCTGCAGGCGATGCGTAACCAGCAGGGCGCTGGTTTTATAGACATCGCGCTGCTTCATAATCAACTCGATGATTGTTGTGGAAGTGATGGGATCTAATCCGCCGGTCGGCGAATCGTAAAGCAGAACCTCAGGCTGCGTAATAACGGCGCGAGCAATTCCAACGCGCCGCCGCATTCCACCGGAAAGCTCTGCAGGAAGTTTGTTGATGGCTTCTTCCAGTTCCACAAAGCTCAGGGACTCTCGTACGCGCTTCTCCACTTCTGATTCAGGCAGATGTTCTTCCATCAGGCGAAAAGCCACGTTGTCATGCACGTTGAGAGAGTCAAAGAGCGCGCTTTCCTGAAAGACGATTCCCACCTTGCTGCGCAGATCAAACAGCTCTTCTTCAGTCATGGTGGTGATGTCATGCCCAAGAACATAAATGTGGCCGGAATCAGGCTTGAGCAGCCCGAGGCACAACTTCAAAAGCGTGCTTTTGCCAGATCCGGCGACGCCAAAGATCACCTTGGTTTCGCCGCGCTTGAGTTCGAAAGAGACACCATCCAGAACAGTGAGATCATCAAAGCTCAGCGAGACATCCTCAAAGATGATTGCCTTGTGAACAGTATCCTGATGGCCGTTATCTGACAATGGCATGGAGCTTATCTTAAAGTAATAAACAGCTGCGTGAGCACGGCGTCCACCGCAAGGATCAAGACCGAAGAGGCAACCACGGCCTGCGTTGTGGAGCGGCCCACACCCTGGGTACCGCCCTTGGTCGTCATGCCGTAATAGCAGCCCACGGTAGCGATGATGAAGCCAAAGACCAGGGGCTTGGCCAGTCCGGTGATTACGTCGTTATATTTCAGAATCTGGTATGCGCTGTTCCAGTACTGATAAGTGTCCAGCCCAAGCATGGCGAAGGAGATGATCCAGCCGCCCACCAGCCCCACCAAATCAGAGATGATGGTAAGAAAAAACATCATGAAGACCGTGGCGATTACGCGGGGCGTGACCAGCTTTTTATAAGGATCAGTGCCCAGGGCCCGCATGGCGTCAATCTGCTCGGTCACCTTCATGGAGCCAAGTTCGCTGGCCATGCCAGAGGCGTTGCGGCCGGCGACCATAAGGCTGGTAAGCACCGGGCCGAGTTCGCGCACCATGGAGAAAGAAACCAGCTGTCCGGTAAGCGAAAGCGAGCCAAACTGCTCCAGCGTCTTGGAGGTATTCAGCGCCAGCACGATGCCGGTGAACATACCTGTCAGCATGACGATGGGCAGCGAGCCCACGCCAATAAAGTCCGCTTGCTGAATAATGTCGGCAAGGTAGAGCGGCTTCTGCACCAGATTGCCGATGGCGCGCAGGGAAAGATAAGTGTAATCCTGAACAGCCAGGATACTGCGCTTCGCGATATCAATCGGAGAGATGAGTTCCATCCGAGAAACCCAACTATAGCAGAAAAGCATGGGCAGGCCTCTTCCTCGCGAGCAGTCTGCTAATCCCGGGAACCCTTCTTCCTGATCTCAATGTTCAGCCGCTTGATCTTCTGATTCAGCGTGGAAAGCGGGATGTGGAAGCGATCAGCAGCCTCCGTCTGGTTCCAATTGCACTTCTCCAGCATGTTGACGATGAGGCGGCGCTCGCAGTCTTCCACGATCTCAAACAGCGAAGCATCAGGCCGGTGCTCAAACATCTTGCCTTCCGACCCGCGGCCCACAATGTGGTCAGGTATCAGCTCAATGCCGATGGTTGAGCCATTAGAGAGCACCACGGCGCGCTCAATCACGTTTTCCAATTCGCGCACGTTGCCGGGCCAGCCATAATCCATGAGCGGACGCAGCGCTTCAGGCGAGATGTGCGAGACGGCCTTGCCGTTTTCCCGGCCAAATTTTTCCAGGAAGTGCACCACCAGCAGCGGGATATCTTCCGTGCGGCTGCGCAACGGCGGCAGGTCCACGGTGATTACATTTAGCCGATAGAAAAGGTCTTCGCGGAACTTGCCTTCGCGTACCAGGTGCTGCAAATCAATATTGGTCGCCGCTATGACGCGGACATCGACCTGAATTTCATGGACGCCGCCCAGGTGCATGAACTTGCGGTCCTGCAGCACGCGCAGAATCTTTGACTGCGTCTCCAGGCTCATGGTGCCGATCTCATCGAGGAAGATCGTGCCGCCGCTTGCGACCTCAAACAGGCCCTTCTTGGATGAAATGGCACTGGTAAACGCGCCCTTGACGTGACCAAATAATGTGGATTCCAGCAAGTCCGCCGGCATGGAGCCGGTATTTACCGGAACAAAGGGATGATTTTTGCGCGGCGAGTTGACGTGAATCGCCTTGGCAATCAGTTCTTTGCCGGTGCCGCTTTCTCCCTGGATGAGAACTGTGGAGCGGCTGGAGGCCACCTGGCCAACGAGATCGAAAATCTTGAGCATGGCGTCAGACTTGCCGACGATCTGCTCAAAGTTATAGCGCTGCTTCAGGGCGCGCTTGAGCTGCTCATTCTCTTCTTCCACCCGGCGCAGCCCCACTGAGGCGCGCACGTCAGCAAGAAGCTTTTCATTGTCCCATGGTTTCTGGACAAAGTTGGTAGCACCCTTCTGCATGGCGCGAACAGCATTGTCCAGAGTGCCGTAAGCGGTAATCATGATGACAGGAAGCTGAGAATCTCGTGCACGAATCTCAGTAAGCACTTCCAGGCCATTGCGATCAGGCAGAGCAAAATCGAGCAGCACAAGGTCGAAGGTTTTCTCAGCTAAACGCGCGAGCCCGTCCGTTGCAGTGCCAACGGATTCTACGCTGTACCCTTCAAAGTCAAGGAGGGTTTCCAGTGATTCGCGAATGGCCGCTTCATCATCGATGATCAGGATGGAGCCGCCAACGCCGGCTTCGGCGTTGGTGCGAGGGAGTACCGCAGCTTCAGACATTGACTGCCTTTCTCAGGGGGAACTCAAGATAGAACCTTGTCCCCTGGCCTGGTTGTGAATCTACTCGTATCTTGCCTGCATGCTCCTGAATGATTCCGTAAGTTACAGACAGCCCCAGGCCGGTCCCGCGCGATTGGCCTTCCTGCGGGTTGTTTTTGGTGGTGAAGAACGGATCGTAAATTTTTTGAATGTGCTCCGGCGCGATGCCTGCGCCACTGTCACTGATGCTGACCTGCACGGAGTCGCCATTGCTGGTGGTGATGCTCAACGTGCCGCCGTTTCCGGCCATGGCGTCTTTGGCGTTGAGGAACAGGTTCAGGAAGACCTGCTGCAGCTTACCGGTATTGCCGTGAATCAGCGGCAGCCCATCGTAAAACCTGGTCTCCACCTTGATGTGCGAGATCTTGAGTTGATGCTCCAGCAGCGTGAGCGTCTCCGTGATGATCTTGTTCAGATCAACCTCGCTGAACTCAGTGGCGCTTGTGCGGGAGAAGTTCAGCAGGTTGTTGACGATCTCCGAAGCGCGGAAGGTCTGGCGCGTAATCTTCTCAAGCAGCGGACCCAGCTTGGCGTCGCCATTGATCTGTTTTGAGAGCATCTGCGCATAGCTGGAGATGACTGCCAGCGGCGTATTGACCTCATGCGCGACTCCAGCAGCCAGCAGGCCGATGGAGGAGAGCTTTTCCGCCTGGCTCAGTTGCGATTCCAGTTCCATGCGCTCAGTGATGTCGTCCACGATGATGAGCCGGCCAATCACGTGGAATTTCCTGGTGACCAGCGGAGCAATCGCGACGTTGGCGATGCGCGTGTCGCCCGCCGGCGTGCTGATGCGGAACTTATAAAGGTTGTGAATACCGGGGTTCTGGCGGACGCGATAGAACTCTTCCACGAATGACGCAGGGAATATCTGGCTCAGCCGCTCCCCCAGAACCTGCGAGCGCGGCATCGCATACATCACTTCCATCTGCGAGTTCCAGGATTCCACCCGGTCCTCAAGATCAACAGCCAAAACGCCTACGTTGATGGACTCTACGATGTTCTCGTTGAAGTCCTTCAGGCGCTCGTACTCGCTCGCCTTCTGCTCAAGTGAAGCGTAGAGGCGCGCATTCTGGATCGCGATGCCGATGTAGCCGGCCAGAGTTTCCAGCAATTCAACATCGTCGCTGGAGAGGAATTCGCCGGAAACGGTCTTTCCCAGGCCAAGCACTGCAATCGTTCGATTCTGCACTGTGCAAGGGATGTAGTAATTCAGGTTCAGCTTGGCGATGGTCTCGCGCGCGGCGACGCTCTCTTGCAGCGCCTTGCGCGTGTTATCGAAGAACATATGGCCGGCGTAATGCTCAGGGCGTTCGACCACCAGGAAGTTGAGATCGAGCGGGCCGGAGTACCTGATGCCAAACGACTTTTCCAGCACAAATTGGTTGGCTTCCGCATCAGTGGCCAGGAAGATGGCGATGCGGTCAACCAGCAGGGTGCGCGAAAGCCGGTCAATCACGGAGCTGAGCATGGTGCCCAAATCCATCTCTGAGCTAAGCTCACGGCCGAATTCGATCAGCGTGCGGCGATAATCATAGCGTTTGCGATAGAAGAAGCGGTCAACGCGCACCTGGATCCAATTCTTGAGCGGCTCAAAGACCAGCGCCGTGATGATGATGCCGGCGATCAACCCGACGGTGCCGGTATTGGGAAACTTGGTGCTGATGGAGCTGGCCAGGCCTCCGATCACAGCAAAGTACGCGCCCACAATCGCTGCTGTAGCCAGCGTGTACGCCACGCCGCGTTTGAAGATGAGGTCCACATCCATCAGCCGGTAACGCACAATCGCGTATCCCCAGGCGATGGGCAGAAAGACCAGCGAAAGCACGGAAACTTTCATCGTCGCCGTGGGCAATGCGCCGAAGAGATAGGGAACAACGTAAAACAGCGTGTAAGGCCCAATGGCGAAGAGCGTCCCGCGCGAAATCCACTTGAGCTGCTGCTCCTGGAGCGGCGTGGTGGCTCTGCGGTAGTTGCGCCAGAGCACCACGGTGGCGATCACGAAATAAACGGTGGTATAGAGCATCTGCAGCCGGTCAAGGTTCCAGCGCAGCGCTTCAGTGGGCCGCAGCTGCAGGCGAGCATAGATCCAGGAGCCAAGAACCAGAACGCCGGGCAGATACACCAGCGTCACCAGCCAGCGCATTTTCTTGAACACATTGCGGTGCTCAGGGAAGGTAAGCGCAAAGTGCAGGAACAGGGCGGCCTGCAGCACTCCAGCGGCAATGTTGCCCCAGAAGATGATCCAGTCAAACGTGTTCAGCCTGCCCGTGTAATGGAACGAGTAGAGGACGAACGATACCAGGCAGAAGACGTAAAAGTGCGTGGATTTGGGAGCGGTCCAGCGCCGGAAGAGAACGTACAAGCCAATTGCCAGATAGATCAGCGCAATAAGCCGCTGGCCTATCTTCATGGAGTTATTGGCAGGCTCGGTGATGACTGCCGGAATTTCTATGTTCTCACCGTGGCGATCAATCAGGTACGTTGCGCGGGAATAGACGCCGGTACGGTCAAGAAGCCGCTCGAACTCCACGATGTTCTTGATGGCGCTTTCTTTTGGCTGATTGTTGACGCGCAAAAGGCGGTCGCCAACTTTGATTCCGGCTTTCTCTCCGGGACCGTTCGGAGTGAGTCCGCGAGCAACAAGACCGCCGGAGTTCTCCCTCCACCAGACGCCATCAAACGGAGTGCGATACTTGCTTTCCTTCTGCCAGTTGATGACGGCGAAAACCAGAAGCGCAACTGTCGCAAGCGCCAACCCGATGGCTGAAGACCGGATTATGAAGTCTTTTCGCATCCGCTGGTTCCTGAAAGCCCCAGCCGCCTGCCTGCTTACATCAGGTAGAAGGCTAGATTTTGGTTCGAGCAAGTCGGATGCCATGATAATAATTAGAAGTAGGCAATAACTTCCCTGTTTCCTATTGTTTACAAAATTATAGATCGCCTATACAGCAAAAGCTACGGAATTCAGTATTTTTTGTGTGACTTTTTGTAGGAGGCCAGCATAGGGCTAATGTGCTTCATTTTGCCTTAGAAAACAAAAAAATGCGGGACATTTTGGAGGAAAGTCCCGCAAAAAGAAGCGACAGAGGCGATAACATTCAATTTGACTACCTGAATCAGGAATGGGGTTGTCTTCAATAAGTGGGAGAACTGGTGGAAATAAAAAGACAATCTGCTGAGATCAACGGCCAGTGCTTTCAATACTTGGAAGCCGGATCAGGGCCGCCTTTGATCCTGATTCACGGATTGTTGGGCGGCTCTTTCTGCTGGCGTCTCAACCTGCCTTTTTTTGCTGAGCGATTCACGACGTATGCGATCGATCTGCCGGGGCATGGGGAATCGCACGCTGCCCTTGATGACCATTGCGGCATGGAGGCCCAGGCGCACCGCTTGCATTCCTGCCTGGAGCGACAAGGCAGCCCTGTGGACGTGGTAGCAGCATCATGGGGCGGCGCGGTGGCGCTTTTTTTGGCGGCATTGAACCCGAAGATGGTACGTTCCCTGGTATTGGCGGCTCCGGTTAATCCGTGGTCAGAATTTGGGCTGCGGCGAGTACGATTCTTTGCCGGCAAGGTTGGCGGAACGCTGCTTCGACTGGGGATGCCATTCTCCCGGCCATTGCACCTTGTGGCCCTGGAGCGCATGTACGGCGATCCGAGCCGCATTCCTCCTGGAACGCTGGATGGCTATTCACGCATGGTTCTGCGCAAAGGGCTGGCGCGCAACATTATTCAAACTTTGCGCTGCTGGGAGAAGGACTTGGCAGCGCTGCCGGAAGCCATCGCAAAGGTGCAAGCGCCCACGCTGCTGGTCTGGGGCACAAGGGACGGCGCAGTGGATATCCGCTCTGCAGAGGTTCTTCGCCAAAAGCTGCCCGATAGTGAGCTGGCGATTATTGAAGGCGCAGGTCATCTGCCGTTTGAGGAAATGCCTGAGCAGTTCAATCGGCTGGCAATGGAGTTCCTGGAAAAGTTCGGCCAACGTGAACTTCCGAGTGCAGCAAGGGAACCCTATGGCCACAAAGAAATCTGAGGCCAATCGCGAGTTTGGGATTTCAGAAACACTATTACCTAAGAACCAAAGGTACCTATCCGGTGCCTGCGAACTGTGCCACACTAAAGCTAACGAATGCGGGATTATCTGAAGTCGGCGCTGGCCAACGTGGACCGTGAGGCGTGGCAGCGGTTTTTTGTTGCTGTGGCAGGGTTGGCCCTGGCATTTACGGCGGCGGTGTTTTCTTCCGTAGCGCGCGACCGCGGCAACATGATGGCGACCGCCATTTTTGCGCTTTCAGCCCTTTTTCTGGCCGGGATAGTCGGGATTCTAACGGTTCCTTTTCTATTTCGGCGTGTTGCCGTTGCGCGAAAGAATGATGCTTTTGACTACGAGCTGACCCGCGAAGGCACGGCTTATCTCGGTGTGTTACTGGTGATCGGGATAGCGGCAATGAACACCGCGAACAACCTGCTTTACATTGTAGTGGGAGCGATGTTGGCTGCAATCGTGGTTTCCGGTATTGCTTCGGCTGCGGTACTGCGAGGGTTGGAATTGGATGTGATTGTTCCGCGGAATGCCTTTGCCACCAAGCCGGTGCAGCTGCGGGTGAACCTGATTAATCCGCGGCTATGGATGCCCGCATTTTCCGTGAAAATTTTTACTCCGGATGACAAGAAAAAGAAGCAGCGCGGCTGGGAGTGGAGCCGTACGGAGTTCATCTTCCCCAGGCGAAAGCAGTGGTTTAAGCTGCCGGACTACGTCTTGCGCAAAAAGAAGCCGGCAGCATGGCAGCCAAAAATCCTGACCCGGCCGGTCTATTTTCCTTTTGTGGGACCGAGAAGCTCGATTGGAGTAGATCTTGAGCTGGCATTTCCGCGTCGTGGTCACTACACGCAGGAAGGCTTCAGCCTGGCCACGCGCTTCCCGTTTTCCTTCCTGATCAAGAGCCGCAAGGTCAGGCTGGAGCGCGACCTGCTGGTCTATCCGGCGCTGCTTGAGTCAGACGACTTTCTGGAACTGCTGCCGATGATCACCGGAGAGTTCGTATCTTTTGTGCGCGGGCGCGGAAGCGAGCTGTACCGCATACGCGAGCATACGCCACAGGATCCCGCGCGCTTTGTTGACTGGAAAGCCACGGCCAAGACCGGCGCGATGAAGGTGCGCGAGTTTACGCGCGAGGATGAGCGCCGCCTGCGGATTGTGTTTGATAATCCCGAGCCAGGGCGAGTGTCCTCTCCTGCATACGAACACGCCGTTTCGCTGACGGCATCATTGGCATGCCATTTCAATAGTGAAAATGTCGATCTCTCATTTGCCGGCTCATGCTATGACGGCGGACTGCACCTGCAGGATTTTCTTCGCTACCTTGCGACCATACAGCCCGACCGCCGCGATGTGACCTTTCTTGATGCGCTGCCGGTCTCGCAGGACTACAACGTCATCCTGACTTCGCGAAAACCCGGCAGCCTGCCCAGCGCACTGTGGTTCAGCTCTTACGTGATCTACATGTGAGCTGAAAACCTACCACGGAGACACTGAAGCACAGAGAAAACAAGATGCTGGCTGACAGCCTTGTGTTGATTACAGGCGGTCTTATTTTCTTTCAGTGTTTGCCTCCACCTTTCCTGCCTGATCTTCTCCGTGTCTCTGTGTCTTTGTGGTGGATTTTGTTTCTCGCCACGGCTTAGCAGCATTTACGAACTGCCGTGCGACATTAGCCGCGCCCAGCGGCCCGGAGAACGGACCTTGGCCCTTTCCGGCCAGCAAAACGTATGTGGTGTTCTGATGGCGAAGTTCAAAGGGATAATCCCACGCAAAGGTATAGCTGACCTTCAATACCACATCGGCCACGCGGGGATCGTCCACAAGTCGGATATTGAGCTTCTGAAATTCCTTGTTCCTGCCCAGAGCGGCTTTCATCTGGTCACTGCCGAAGTATTGCGCATCGCGGGCGTCCACATACATGGTGTGAAAGTTGTGCAGGATGAAGTCGTGGTCTTTGGAGTTCCTGAGCAGCTCAGATTGATCGGGCGCGTCAGGATTGGCATGCGCCTGCGGCTCTGAGCGCTGTGCACGAATGGCTGCGGCCTGGGCTGCTGCGCGCCGGCGCTGTTGCTCCTGGTATTCAGCATAGGCGTTATTCTGCTGCGATTGCATCTGCTGCACTTGTGGGTGGAACCCAGCCGGATATTGGCTGCCGTTGAAAGGCGAGCCATTCTGGCAACCCGGATACTGTCCAATGGAAGTGCAATTACCTGAGTACGTGAGGCGATCAGGGCGGCCTACCTGATTTTGTGCAAAGCCGCAAGCTGCGGAGCCAATCAGCAAAGCAACAGCAACAAAGATTTCAAAACGAGTGAAGTGAGTACGCATGGTTTTGTTCCCTCCTGCCGCTTAGGATGGAGAAAGGCCGGCAGCACGACAATTCACCGGAGGTAAATTGAAGATGAAACGAGATTAACTGGAGATCAACTGCTTAAAAATAAAGCTATTTAACTGCTGGCCAGGACTGGAAGTTAAGTGCGCTTCGAAGCACGGAATACATCCCTTACCGGTTCGCTGGACTCAAACTGGCCTGAGGCCAACATGAAGCAACCTATCAATCAGGAAGAGCGCAATAAGGACAAGAAGAACCCTGAACAGAATCCGTCACGCGGGATCGATCCCGAATCAGGCGAACCTGAAATGGAAGTAGTGGACCAGGATCCAGGTGAAAGGCAGAAGGAAAATCAGAACCAGAAGAAGGATGACGACCTGGCCGCGTGAAGGCAAATTGGAAATCGGGTAATCGGGTAATTTGAAATCTGAATTGCTTAAAATTACCCGATTACAAAATTACCCGATTTTCAAATCCCTATCTCAGCTCTTCCATAATCTCGTCCAGCGCCTGGCGTGAGGGGCGAACCACCTCCTGCGGCAGCTTGGCCAGTGAATCACCTGTCAGATTCAACTGTTCGATGAAACTTGGCGCGGTGGTGTTCACATAGAAAACGCCGGTCAGCATCTCGCCTTTTTCATGTGATTCAGCAAGCAAGCGCAGAGCGCCGACCCTGTCTGTGGCGTCGTAGTCGCGATGCAGCTTACGCAGTCGAAGCTGTGAGCCATCATGCATTCGGACGGTCGCCGTGGTTCCAGGATCGTAGTCCACCTCGATGTTCTCAAAGCTCGGGATAAAGTTCACGTCCTGAATCGGCTCTTCGTGATCTTTGGAATACTTGTAGGACTTGGTTGAGCCTTCATGGTCATTGAAGGTCACACAGGGCGAGATCACGTCAATCATCACCGTGCCGCGGTGCGCAATGGCGGCCTTCAACAGCGTGTGGAGCTGTTTCTTGTCGCCTGAGAAGGAGCGCGCAACGAATGTGGCGCCCAACTGGATCGCGAGCGCGCAGGTGTCGATCGGCGGCAGATCGTTGATCACGCCGGTCTTGAGCTTGGAGCCGAGATCGGCCGTGGCGGAGAACTGGCCCTTGGTCAGCCCATACACGCCGTTGTCTTCAATGATGTAGATCACCGGCAGGTTGCGGCGCATCAGGTGCACGAACTGGCCAATGCCGATGGAAGCCGTATCGCCGTCGCCGGAGACGCCTATCAGCATCAGCTTCTGGTTGGCCAGCGCCACGCCGGTTGCCACCGAGGGCATGCGCCCGTGCACGGAGTTGAAGCCGTGTCCGCGGCTCATGAAGTAAGCCGGCGTCTTGGAAGAGCAGCCGATGCCCGAGAGCTTGGCCACCATTTCCGGCTGAATGCCCATTTCATACATCGCGTCAATAATGCGCTCAGTGATGGCATTGTGGCCGCAGCCTGCGCACAGGGTGGTCTTCGATCCGCGATAGTCGAGCACGGTCAGCCCGATATGGTTCGTTTTGGGAGCGGGAGTGGGCGTTGTGGTCGCGGACATTACTTGGCCTCCTGGGAAACAATTGCGTCGGTCACGGAGCGCGCGTCGATGGGCAGACCGTTATAGTGCAGCACGCTGCGCAGCTTTGTAACCTGATCTGCTGCGATATCGAGCTTCAAGAGCTGGAACATCTGTGCGTCGCGGTTTTGCTCTACGACGTAAACGCGGTCGTGGTTTTTAATAAAGTCGTGCACGTCCTGGTTGAACGGATAGGCGCGCAGGCGGAGATAGTCCGTGGCGATGTTGTGCTCCTTCAGCAACTGGTCGTGGCTCTCCGTAAGCGCCCAGTGCGATGTGCCGTAAGCGATGATCCCGATCTTCGATGTACCGTTGACTTCGGCCACCGGCGCGGGCACGAACTTGCGCGCAGTTTCAAACTTGCGCGCGAGGCGGTTCATGTTGTTCACGTAATCGTCCGGTCGCTCACTGTACTGCGCTTTTTCATTGTGGCCGCTGCCGCGCGTGAAATAAGAGGCCGCCGGATGCTTCGTTCCGGGCAGCGTGCGGTAAGGAATGCCGTCACCATCAACATCTTTATAGCGGGCAAAGCCGCCCAGGCGCTTCAGGTCTTCTTCATTCAGCACCTTGCCGCGCGTGATCGGCTTCTCCGGATACTTGAATGGATCGGCCATCCAGTTGTTCATGCCCAGGTCAAGATCGGAGAGCACGAAGACCGGAGTCTGGAATTGCTCGGTCAGTTCAAACGCATCCATGGCCAGGCTGAAGCACTCTTCCACAGACGAAGGCAGCAATAGGATATGCTTGGTGTCGCCATGGGAAAGGAAAGCGCATGAGAGAACATCGCCTTGCATAGTGCGAGTGGGCAGGCCGGTGGAAGGGCCAACGCGCTGGATATCGAAGAAGACGCCGGGAAGCTCTGTGTAATAGCCAAGGCCAATAAACTCAGCCATAAGCGAGATGCCCGGGCCGGAAGTCGAGGTCATGGAGCGCGCGCCGCTCCAGCCCGCGCCCAGCACCATGCCCGCGGCAGCTAACTCGTCTTCCGCCTGAACGACGGCGAATGTCGCCTTGCCATCGGCGCCGATGCGATACTCCTTCAGGTATTCAATCAGCGTCTCCACCAGCGAGCTTGAAGGCGTGATGGGATACCACGTAACCACCGTCACGCCGGCAAACATGCAGCCCAGGGCCGCGGCGGCGTTGCCGTCAATGATGATCTTACCCGCGGTCTCATTCATGCGCTCCACCCAGAACGGGTCGTGCTTGGTAAAGGTGGCTAGCGCGTAATCGTATCCGGCGCGGATGGCGGCGGTGTTCAGCTCGGCGGCCTTTTTCTTCTTGGCGAAGTGCTTGGTCAGCGCTTTTTCCGACTCGGTGCGCTCGATCCCCAGCAGCGCATCGACCACGCCGACGTAAATCATATTTTTGACCAGCTTGCGCAGCTTGGCCTCAGGGCAGACCGGGGCCACCAGCTTGTCAAACGGCACGGGATAAAAAGTAATGTCGGTGCGCAGGCGGGAGAGGTTTAGGGGCTCGTCATAGACGCACGCGGCGCCCGGCGCCAGCGACATCACATCCTCCTGCGCCGTCTCGGCGTTCATGGCCACCAGAAAATCAATTTCCTTTTTACGCGCGATGTAGCCGTGCTTGCTGGCGCGGATGGTGTACCACGTCGGCAGGCCGGCAATGTTCGACGGAAAGAGATTTTTGCCGGAGACGGGGATGCCCATCTGAAAAATGCTGCGCAGCAGCACGGTATTGGCCGACTGTGAACCCGAACCGTTCACCGTGGCCACCTGAATGCTGAAATCGTTGACCTTGCGTCCCGGCGGCGGCGTGAATGCCGTGCGCTCCTGAACGCCTAAATCGATTGTTGTCGCCATTAATTCGCCTAGCTCTTTAGGATTGCGTAGATATTGATTATAAAACAGTGATGGCGGTCACATGGGCATTTGTAATGCCGTAGTCACGCCCTCCTGATACCCTATTCCCGTGAACTTTATCCTCAACGCCGCTGAGGCCCGCGTTCTGGGGTCGCTGATCGAAAAGGACATCACCACTCCGGATTACTATCCGCTCTCGCTCAATGCACTCATCAACGCCTGCAACCAGAAGAACAATCGCGAGCCGGTCACGAATTTTGACGAAGAGACGGTGCGCCTGGCGCTGCGTAACCTGAGTGACAAAGGGCTCGCCGGAACCGCCAGCGGCGCTGACAGTCGCGTGACGAAGTACGAGCATCGGCTGCAAGAGGCGCTGAACCTCACGCGGCCGGAGACGGCGATCATGTGCGTGCTTCTGCTGCGCGGCCCGCAGACACCGGGCGAGCTGCGTGGACGCACGGAGCGCATGTACCAGTTCGAGCATCTTGATGACGTGCTCTCGGCGTTGCAGCAGCTCATGCGACGCGAGCCTCCTCTGGCCAAAGCGCTGGGGCGCCGGCCCGGGACAAAGGAAATTCGTTATGCGCATTTGCTCTCCGGCGACGTGGAGAGCTGGGAGCCTGCGGCAGACTCCTCTCTGGCATCCGCCGTTTCCTCGGAAGCCGAGCGAATCATTCAGCTAGAAGAACAGGTCGCGGTGCTGCAAAAAGAAGTGGCGGAGCTGAAGCAGCAGATGGAAGAATTCAGAAAGCAATTCCAGTAACTCTTACCACTGATTCGCACTGATGACACTGATAAGTCCGATCAGTGTTATCAGCGCAAATCAGTGGTAGGAAGTTCCTTATCGTGTCAGCTCGTAGCCGGCGAAGAAGTAGCTCAGCTCGAAGCGCGCGGTCTCGTCGGCGTCAGAGCCGTGGACCGCGTTGTGCTCGATGCTTGAGGCCCATTTCTTGCGGATGGTGCCCGGCTCGGCGTTGGCCGGGTTGGTGGCGCCCATGAGCTTGCGAAGGTCGGCAATGGCGTTGTCTTTCTCAAGAGCCAGCACCACGATGGGGCCGCTGGACATGAACGTTGTGAGCGAGTCAAAGAAGGGACGGCTGGCGTGGACGGCGTAAAAGCCCTCAGCCTGCTGCTTGGTGATTTCCAGCATCTTCATGCCGATGATGCGGAAACCTTTTTCCTGAAGCATGTGGAGAATGTCGCCAGTGGCGCCTTTGGCCACCGCGTCCGGTTTGATGATGGAAAAAGTGCGTTGCAATGTGTTCATTCCTGGTTAAAGGCTCCTGTCTTGGCTTGAGACGCAGCATGCTACGTCTCTACGTTGAAATCCCTGGTCTCTCTAGCGTTTCTCTGCAGTGAAATTCTTAAACCTTGACCGTTCCAATCCGGTCCAGCAGAGTCTGCGCCATCATGGCCGGCGATTTTGCGACTGCAATTCCTGCGGCTTCCAGTGCTTTGATCTTTTCTGCCGCTGTGCCGTGGCCGCCGGAGATGATTGCGCCAGCGTGACCCATGCGCCGGCCTGGAGGCGCGGTCTGTCCGGCGATGAACGAGACCACAGGCTTTTTCACGTGTTGCTTCACGTACTCGGCGGCAGTCTCTTCCGCGTTGCCGCCAATCTCGCCGATCATGATGATGGCGTGCGTCTCCGGGTCTTCATTGAAGAGCTTCAGCGCATCCACAAAGTTCGTGCCGATGATTGGGTCACCACCGATACCGATAGCGGTTGACTGGCCGATACCGCGCTGTGTCAGCTGATAAACGGCTTCGTAGGTCAGCGTGCCTGAGCGCGAAACGATGCCAATATTCCCTTCTTTATGTATGTGTCCGGGCATGATTCCGACTTTGGCCTTGCCGGGCGAGATGATGCCCGGGCAATTTGGCCCGATCAGCCGTGACTTCCCTTTCTGCTTCAGGAACTCGTAGGCGCGCACCATGTCCAGAACCGGAATGCCTTCTGTGATGGAGATAATGAGCGGAACCTCGGCGTCGATGGCCTCCATGAGCGCGTCGGCGGCAAACTGTGGCGGCACGAAAATAATTGTGGTGTTCGCGCCGGTCTTCTCCCGGCACTCAGCTACCGTATTGAAAACCGGCCAGCCTTCGTGTGTTGTGCCGCCCTTGCCGGGCGTTACGCCGCCAACAACATTGGTGCCATAGGCTGCGCAGGTCTTGGCGTGAAACGTGCCCTCACGCCCGGTAATTCCCTGGATCATCAGCCGCGTTGATTTATTTACTAAGATTGCCATGTATTCCTTATACAGGTGCTTGCGGTTCGTCGCCGGTCAAAGAAGTGTAGCCCTGCAATAATTTGTAACCCCGAAAGAAGACCCGGGCCTCACATCCGTACGATGCCGAAATTTCAACCGCCTGTAGCCCGCGCTGGTTGGCATCGCATATCCAGTCTTGGATCACAAATCTTTTCTCGTTGTATCCATATGCATCCAAAACAGCGCCCTCGGTCAACTGCTCCGGCTGAAAAAATTTCACATCGAAGATAATATTTCCTTCCAGAAAATTTTCAGCGTGAAAACGCTCGACTTCCCGCAAAATCAATGTGTATCTTTGCCCTGTAACCGTTCGAAGAAAAATTTTCGCCGTTCTGCCAGTAACGAACAGGCCATCCAGATAGCCATCATGGAAATCCGGTATCACTTGCCCGCGGCTGCCACCACTTTTTCCGCTGCGTCCTTCATCGTCTCCGCCACCTGGAAATTCAGCCCGGAGTTCTTCAATATCTCGCGCCCTTGCTCCACGTTGGTTCCTTCCAGCCGCAGCACCAGCGGCAGCTTGAGGTTGGTCGCCTTTGCGGCCTGCACCACTCCGTCCGCCAGCGTGTCCACGCGCAGAATGCCGCCAAAAATATTGATCAGGATCGCCTTCACGTTCTTGTCACTCAGCAGGATTTCGAAAGCATGACCGATCTGCTGCGCGTTTGCGCCGCCGCCCACGTCGAGAAAGTTTGCCGGCGCGCCGCCCGCGTACTTGATGATGTCCATGGTCGCCATGGCCAGGCCGGCGCCGTTCACCAGGCAGGCAATGTTGCCGTCCAGCTTGATGTAGTTCAGGTTGTACTTTGAGGCTTCGACTTCGAGCGGATCTTCTTCGCTGATGTCGCGCAACTCTTTCAGGTCCTTGTGGCGGAAGAGCGCGTTATCGTCAAAGCTGAACTTGGCATCCAGAGCAAACAGCCGGCCGTCAGTGGTGGTGATGAACGGATTGATTTCGCACAGTGAAGCGTCCGTCTCGACGAACGCGCGATAGAGCCCGGTCATCAACTTGACGGCTTCATTGATCTGCTCCGCCTTGAGCGCCAGCCCGAAAGCAAGCTTGCGCGCATGAAATGGCTGGAAGCCGATCATGGGATCTATGGTCTCTTTCAAAATCGCGTTAGGATCGCGCGCCGCAACCTCTTCGATCTCCATGCCGCCAGCAGCCGAGGCCATGAACACCGGACGCGCAGTCGCCCGGTCCACCACGATGCCGAGATATAGTTCGCGCTCGATGGGCAGCGTCTCTTCGATCAGCAGGCGCTGGACGATCTTCCCTTCCGGTCCCGTCTGGTGGGTGACCAGGCGCATGCCGAGAATTTTGTCAGCCCACTGCTTGGCCTCTTCCAGGTTTTTGGCCACCTTCACGCCACCGCCTTTGCCGCGTCCGCCGGCATGGATCTGCGCTTTCACCACCACGCCTTTGGCGCCCTCTTCAAACAGCCGGTGCGCGGCTTTTTCGGCTTCAGCGCGGGTCAGCGCCATTTCGCCGCGAGGCACCGCGACGCCATACTTCGCAAGGATTGTCTTTGCCTGATACTCGTGAATTTTCATGATTGGCTGGTACAGCAGACTCGAACGTGCTCAAGGGAACTTGTGATTCTAACGGAGTCGAGAGGCGTTCGGCAAACCGACGATGCCGGGGACGGCATAAACCGTGCACAAAAAATTCTCGTCACCACAATCTTCAATTGCTATCATCTGTTGCCATGAAAAAAGCCCTCGTCTATGCCATTGTGATGTGCTTTGCCATGCTCTGCTTTGCGCAGACTACAAAATGGGAACGTGAAGACAAGTCTGACCCGCTACGCGGCACGTCATATTCCCAATACACCCTCACCGGCAAGTTCCTGACACCTCCGAAAACTGGTGGTGACCAGCCTCCGGTATTCGTCGTCAAGTGCATTCCGGGCAATCGACATCACACAGGTGGCGGATACACGTATGGCAAGCTCATGGATTCCTATATCGCAGTTCACACGGTGCTGGACCGCACAGCGCGGGGCAACGCTTATGTTCAGTACCGGCTTGATGACGGCAAAATGCACAAGGAGTACTGGGGAGTTGGGACGGATGGGACCGCCATGTTCCCTCCGGAAATCGAGCTTAATACCGTACTTTATGGGCACTTTATGACGCACAAGGAAGGGACAAACGACCCGATCAAGAAGTTGGTCCTGGGTGTGGACGAATATCTTGGTGCGGAGGTGGTGGTGCAGTTCGATCTGCCTGATCCTACGGAGATGGCTAACGCCTGCGGCCTGCTCATCCGCAAGAATTGAAGCAGCTCAAAACAATCAAAAACCGGCAGCATTCTAATCTGCCGGTTGAATTTTGCTCTCGTATGGCTAAATGGGATGAAGTTTTCCTGGGTTCCAATTCATTAGTCCCTAACTACCTCAACATTGCTGCCGGAAACGGTCATTTTGATGACCTTGTATTGATCGTCAACCCAGAGGAGCCACTGTGAAGAATCGGATTCGCGGTTCTGCTCATTGAGCCAGGTAAGCGACTGCGGGCCGCTGGTCTCAAGCTTCACTTTATTGAGTTCACGCTCAGCGCCTTTGATCATGACTTTATCCTGGCCGACGAGTTCGAGTGTCGCGTTGCCGGACATATGCTGGCGCGGCACGAGGATGACGAAGCGTCCGGTGCCGCACATGAGATCGTTGTTCTGCCGGCGGCAGCCGCTGGCGAGATACCACCACAGCAGGACTTCGCGCTGCGAGAAAAAGTTATCGTCGAGTATGACGGTTGAAACCGGGAGCATGTGTGGAACGTCAACTTTTTTCTGGTCGGCTGGAATGACGTGCTCAACCAGAAGCTGGTCTTTGGGCTCAACGGAGGTTTCTTCTTTTTGCGGCACCGTAGCGTGCCAGACGTAAGAGCGCAGCTCGCCCTTGGCTGAGATCTGCATCTCGGCGGTCTGGTCAGCCTTGAAGCGGCCGTCGTCAAATTTGATTTCTGAGGTCGCGGTGGAGTACTCAGGGCGGCGCGCGTTGTCGAGAGTCTCAGTAATGTTAAAGGTCTCAGTGCCGACGCGCTTGCCGTTTATGTAGATGCCGAAGCTTCCGGAGTCTGCTACGTGGGAGCTGCTCTTTTCCCTGGGCTTGTCAGCCGCGCCCAGTGGAATGGATGATGCGCACAGAGCGCCCAGAAGAATGGCCAACTTGAATGACTTCACTTTGTACCTCCAAATATCTCTACTGCTTCAGCAGGCTTTCAACTTCCGCCGCCACCTGCTCCACCTGCTTGCCCAGAGTCTGCACGCGAAACTGCGCCAATTCATAATGGGCGCGCCTGGCGACAAACAGCTCGGCAAATCTTTCTTCCTGCTGTGCCAGAGGCCGCACCCGGCGCTCATTCTGGCAGCGACGCTTCAACTCTTCGAGCGGCGCTTCCAGCAGGACTGTGACTGCTCCTGCCTGCTCGAGCATCGCGCGATTCTGCGGCTGCACGAACGCTCCGCCACCCAGCGCCAATACCAGATCGCCCGCAGTTGCGCTCTCTTGCAGCAGATGGTGTAAAGCAGAAGTTTCTGCTGCACGAAAAGCGGCTTCTCCAGCGCTCGCGAATATTTTCGCGACAGTTTTTTGCTCGCGCTGCTCGATCAGATCATCGAGATCTTGAAACTGCCAGCGCAGGCGGCGCGCCAGTGCACGTCCAACCGAGGTCTTTCCAGCACCCATAAAGCCGATGAGCACGACACGGCGCATTCAGTTTCTTTACTTTTCTTATCGACAGAAGGCAGAAATTACTGCTTCTTCACGCGGATTTTACCACTGAAAGACTGGAGCTCAACCGAAGATGAGCCGGAATTGGAGGTACCTGCAAAGGAACGTCCCTGCTGAGGGATGAAGCTGTGATGTGCCTTTTCTTCAAGCGGAAATTCATTTTCCACCGAGCCCTTGCTGGAGCGCGCGGTGAGATCAACGGAGGCTGTGGCAGGCAGAGTGAGATCAATGGAGCCGCTGTGGGTCGTCATGATGTAGTCGCCACCACCGGAGCAGTCGCCATGGTACTCAATGTTTCCGCTGCTGGTGCCGACGGAGACTCGCGGCCCATTCACATTCTCAAGCTTCACAGCACCGCCGCTGGATTGCACATCAACATGCGCAGCGATGACATTGCTGAGACTCACAGGCGCAGCCATGCTGCGGACCTGCAAGTGTGATTTCGCCACGTTGCGGACGGTGATCTGCCCGGTTTCAGAGGAAAGACTGATGTCACCGTTAAGGCCGTCAGCCGTGATCGGAGCAGAGACAGTGGTTACGCTCACGGAAGTGCCGGAAGGAAGACCGATTTCGTAATCAACTTTGGCTTCGTCCGCTGTGGGCTTCTGCCCGTTGATGGCGTGCGTGAGCAGCTCGAGTCGCTGATTGTTGGCAGAAGTGTTCTGATCAACTTCAACTTTGTCAGAATGCGTTGTGTAGCTGACGACGACCTGATGTCCGGGAGCGGAGTGCAGCATAACGGAGCCGCCGGCGTTGACGATGTTGACATTGCCGCCGGGAGCGAGGTCAATGCGGGCTTCTTTCCGATTGTCAGCAGCATGAGCGGCAAGGCAAAAGCCTGCCAGCCCTGCAAGTGCGATGAGAAGAGCGCGGTGATTAGGGCGCGTTCTGTTTTCGCGGGCCGCGATGTTGGGGAACAGTTTCATGGCCGTGCTAAGCCTCCTCATTCGCTCAGGGCAACGAGCGGGCAACTGCCATCTGGTACAGCATCTCCTTCTGCTGATAGGCGTCCTGCAGCAGCTCCTGCGCGGCCGGGTCGTCCGGGTTGCTCTGCACCTCTGCTTGCGCGTCAGCGATATAAGCATTCGCCTCACGCAGGCTGCTTTCATAGGCGCTGCGCGCGCCGGGGTCGGCCTGCGACACCTGCGCGATCAACTGCTGGTCGTCGCCATCCATCTGTGCTGAATCAGTAATGCTATTTTGCGCCGAGACTTGGGGTTGCGGCAACTGGTGAGTTTTATAGTTAACAAGCAACACAGCGAAGATTACTGCCGCCGTGAGGGCCAAGGCCCATCCTAGAGTCGTCCCGCTTTTCGCTTCTGTTTGGAGGTTCGATGATATATGTCCCTGGCGGGACATTCGATCCTCCGGGAGCAATCCTTCTTGCTGCAAGGACTGCTCAATGCTGTTCCAAACGCGCGGGTTTGGATCGTGCATGGGCAAAAGGAGCTTCGCCTGTTCCGCTATATAAAGCAGGTCCTGCACCAGCGCAGTGCATGCGGTACAGGTTTTCAGGTGCTCTTCTTCATCAGGCTTGCCACCTGATTCGATGATGTATGGCAAGACTTCCTGGAACTGCTGGCAATTCATTTTCTTCATCCTCTCCCAACTTGCTATGCAGGGGGAACCCATAGCCGATCTTCCCTATTCCCTGGGCTTTCCCCGGCTACCGCCGGTTGAAGCCCCTGTCGCACTATGGACTTTCTCTTTCACTCAGCCCGACTTTGCTACCGACGGGCGGCCTTTTCGGCTCTGCTGAGCTTTAACAGGTCACGCAGCTTCATGCGCGCCTTGTGTAATTGCGACTTGCTGTTCCCAATCGAGCACCCCATCATCTCCGCTATTTCATTGTGCTCGTACCCTTCCACATCATGCAGCACGAAAATGATTCTGTACCCCGGCGGTAAACTCTCAATCGCCCGCTCCAGGTTCACCCGATCAATCGAGCCTGCCAGCACGTTGTCCCGTGCGCCGATGTCCTTCTTCGGACCGTCTTCATGCTGCGGCTCCAGGGCTTCGTCCAGCGAAACCTCGGGCAATCCCTTTTTGCGCAGATGCATCAGGACCACGTTCACCGCCAGCCGATGCAGCCACGTTGAAAACGCCGACTCGCCGCGGAACGTCGCAATCTTCCGATAAAGCTGGAGGAACGCCTCCTGCGTCAGGTCTTCAGCTTCAGCCGTGTTACCGGTCATGCGCAGGCACAGTGAATACACACGACGCTTGTGCAGCCCATACAGAGCTTCAAAACATTCTGCGTCACCGGCTTTGGCACGTTCAATCGCCTCGGCTTCGGTCATACCGGATGCGACTAGTTTTTTAGCTTGAGTCAATTTGCCCTTTTGAGGCCGCTGCTCCCTAGGATGCGGCAATGTAGCTGCTTCGTTGTACGGCCAGCCCTGTTTATGCGTTTGCGGTTCAGTCTGTGCTTGCCCCATTGGAATAAGGAATGGAAGCACTTACCAGCATCTTTGGTTGCCTGAACTTTACAAACCAGAGCTTCTGGAACCCATAATCTCACCCTGGACTCAATAATCTCTTGGACTCGATAATCTCTTGACTCGATAATCTCAACGTAGAGACGTAGCATTGCTACGTCTCCATACCCCGGTAGCTCCGATTACTGTCAATTTCTAGCTACCAAAAGGAGCGCTGATAGACCTTTGACCCTCTCCCCTCGCCAACCACCATTTTATACAAAAATCCATATCGTCTCGACTTTGGGTGCCCCATCCTTTGCGGCCTTCCATAACGGAATACACCACGAAAGCGTCTATGCCGCAAAGGGTGGGAGCAAACAACGGCTGATCCGCGCCCATCCGCGGTAGATTGCCTTTGGCCGATGTCCCGAGATCAGATGACCCGATCTTTCATGCCCGATTTCTTCCTTACTAGCGTAGGCCTACGTTAGCGGTGCTGAATCTTTGTGGCACAGGCACTCATGCCTGTGCTTGTCGCGTCCGGCGCGCAAGCGCGGTGGAAGAGCGGCCCTTCAGGGCCGCGTAAAGCATCTCTAACACAACAAATCCGCTCTGCCGAAGGCCGGAGCGTAGCGTTAGCGGAGCGCGAATAACTAGCCCGACAACCCGCTCAAAATATCCGGTGCTGCCGCCGGCAGGCCGGCAAATGGCGTATCCCAACAAACGCGATCAACAGCGCCCCCACTCCCAGGCAAAATAAAGAAGCTGCGCCGGACGCTCCGCCATATCACCCTCAGCGTCCGGCTTCCGCAGCCAAATATCTTTGCCCACCACCGAGAAATCCGGCGATCCGTAATACGCCTTCCAGTGCCTCCATCCCGCATCGCGCCACGACGGAAAAAGCATACCAACAAACAGTACACGCCCAACCCGGCCAGAACAAAGAACGGCGCGCACTCAATCAGGATCAAACCAACGCTCATCGCCAGCACTCTATCCCGTAGCAGAGGGTTGGTCGTTAGATTCCTTTGTTCTTCCTTGTGCTTGCTTGAGCAATTCGTTAGTCAATGTTCCATTTGCGTAATCGTGAATTATTACGAAAGGCTGCATCATAGGATCAGCAAATCTGAAACGAATTCTGCGGGGTTCACCTACTTTCTTAAGGATTGGTCCCCGCTTTGCCTCGCAGAGGTGAAAAAGGTGTCTTGAAAAGTTAGGAACATAGTATGTTCTGCCCATTATTCGGCTCATGGGAGCACTAACGGCTGCGGCGGTAAAAAAACCCAGTTCGTCAGTTTGAGCAAGTGCGCACGCCCGAAGTACCTCTGCAAAAAGGTTTTGCTTCTGCGGACTGCTGGTGGCGCGGTTATATATACTGTGAATGGTATGCGATTTTTCGACTGTCATTCTTGTCGCATATAAAACGTCATCAACAGTTACTTCGAGCCGGCCTTCTTCTATAGCCTTGAACGCAGAGTACAGTCCTAAAGAGTGTGTGTAGTGCGGCAGACCTTGTGATAAGTGCCCAATCCAACGGCTAACTTCGGGTTGAGAAGTCATCTTTGCGGCGCTTAATCCGTTGTCGATGATTTCGACCAACTCGCCCATTGACATTCGTGGTATAGGAACTTGAACGAGCGCTCTATCAATTGAGTTGTGTTCTGCAACCAACTCGTCAACGGAGTCCGCAACCCCGACCAAAATTAACGTGGTTTCGGCGGCATGGTCAGATAAGTTTTTGATAGCATCTGCCAACTGCGATTTTGATTGAGCGTCTGTGAGCCGATCTACTTCATCAATGATGATGAGCGTGTGCTCGCCAACTTGCCTCAGCACATAACGAACATCATCAGGATTTAGTTTGCGGTTAGGGAGAATTGATTCCAACAAGCCTGGTTGGTCGATGCGGGGACTAAACCCAGGATTCCGTGTTTGCAGTGCGAAGGAAATCTCCCGAAAAATCTTGCGCCACAGAGAATTGAAATCGTCACCGCTGTCACAATTTATGGTTCCACAGTTCAAAAGTCGATAGCCATTATTCGCCTTCAATATTTCCGAAATCACTTTTGCCAGTGATGTCTTTCCTACACCTCTTTCACCAAACATCATCACATGGCGACCTGGCTGCAATGCGGCATTTAAGACATCGTTGACTTGATCGAGTCTTCCTGCAAAGAGCTGCTGCTTGTCTATTGGCGTTCCTGGGCGGAATACAAGACTCACGTTGACTTTTAATTTCAGTTTTTCTTCGTTTGTCACAAATTTTGCGGGAGTACCAAGCTTCAACTCAGATGTTACAAGTAAATGCATACAGGCTGCAAGTTATTGCGCCTAGGATGCTAAAGTCGCTGGTGTTTGCTGCGAGATTTGAAATGAAAAACGCCACGTGAAGGAAAGCACGTGGCGACAATTTCCTGGACTAAACACCCAACCTGAAGCTTCAAAAGATCAATCTTCTTCCAGATTTTCATTATTGGAATTTCGAGCGGTCTCGAGGGCCTCTGTGAGGCGCTCCACGCAATCCTCATTGAGCAGGTGGGAAGGCGCATTTTGCTCCTGCCACGTGAGGTCTGTGGAACGGTAAGATGTGGAAAAATTTATTTGCATCACTTTCTTCATACGGCACCTCGCGGATCTGGGTTATTTAAATAAAAATTCCAAAATGAATTTGCAAGTTTCTCATAAAGAGAGACAGCGCGAAAGGCACAATCTGTAATATTTTCTTTCAAAATTGTGCATCCTTGTTTTTCATCCGTAATAATCTGAAATTTCAAATCATTTGTCAGCACTCTGAGTAGCACATCAGCACACTCGACAACACTGCGAACTACTAGCACGCCATTTGCCACTCCTGATTCAAGATGAACTTGGAGGCCGAGAGGGTGCACAGTTTTCAAAACACCGGCTCTCTTTTCAAAATTGTGCTTCTCGGCAAATGATAAAAGCCGACACATCAGTGGAAAAATTTTCAAATTTTTTTTGAACTCTTCTTCCTGAGTTTTCCACAATGTAAACGGCTGTCGATTCCTGTATTCGTTCCATTCGGAGAGGAATTCCTGAATTTTGTCTGGGAACTTGGGATCGGCCGCAGCAAGTTCACTGGAACACGCTGGATCATCAAGGACACCTTCAATCTGTAGCACTTGAAACCTGATACGAAAAAAATCCAGGGGGTAGTTTTTCAATTTCTCCGCATGCTTGAGAGGATCAATTTTGGGGACATACGCTATCACCGGTTTTCCTTGGGCGAGGGTAGATGCGAGTTCTGAATCCTTCCCCATCGTATCGGACTCTTGGACCATGTACACCGTACAAAGCGCCCGTTTGAGCATGAGCGCCTCAACAAGGCCTTTGTCAATTCGAAAGGCGCAGAGAGACTGTGTTGGATCGAAATAACGTAAACCAAGATTCTTGATCTTCCCCGACTGGAAAAGTTCCTGAACAAAATCTGCGGTTTCCTCGAACTCCCATTGGTTGCGCATTGATGTGGCGATATATACATCCATGTAATCCCAAGTCAGGTAAACATCAGTGTTATTCAAAGCCGTTTGCTGAACTGTTTTTATTTGTTCGCTGAGCCTCTTGTAAAAATCTCCTTGCTTTATCAGATCCAGATTCCCTGGTGATTTCTTCAATTCTTCCGCGAGAAGTTTGGCTTCTTTCTCGTATTTCCGCATAGCTATATACCCGCCACACCAGGTTTCATTCCGCTTCACTTTGCTTATTCTCAATGCTGGAGTAGGACGATCCTTGAAAGTCCGAATGATTTCGGTTTTCGGGCGCTGAAAACGCCTTATTATTTGGTCTTGCTGTTCTTGATTGCATCTGCTCAGATGTTTATAAGCGAAACGAAAGTTCCCAAAACAGAGCATTGCGAACCCTCGGAACTTAATTATGCTTTTCGCCAAATGCTCAAGATCACTTATAAACCCTTCAAAAAATCTATCAAAGAATGCTCTGGTCACCCTGTCTTGATCGAGAAGCAGAAGAAGCTCATTGAATTGTTCGTAATTCAAGCCTTCGGCGTTTGCCATTTTAAGAACTGATGAGACCTGTGATTTGATATGTGGTTGGAGCGGCCCGTAATAGGTTTCACCACAGAGATCTTGCGCGATCAACTTGTAGGCAATATCCGGCTCATTCAAATCAAGTGCTTCTATACGGGGTTCCTCGAAGCGCATAACTTCCTTTCTCACCTGCAGCAAAAAAACAACAGTTCTTTCGCTATTTATTCACTTTACCACAATATTGCTGATTTAAAAAGCCAGGGTGGTGCAATTTCAAATCCCGGGCATCTTCACCATCTTCGGCATCTCCGGCACCAGCTTCCTCAGCTCAATCACCTCCAGCGGACACTCCGGCCAGTTATGTTTCCAGCACACCAGGATGTGCGCCCCTCCCACCGGATGCCCATGCGTCACATAGTTCCGGCTCTCCAGTTCAAATTCGATCCTCTTCAACTGCCACCTCCCCGGCTCAACTTCCCTGAAGCCCTCGCCATCCGGAAACCCCGGTTGCAGCCGGATCATCATGAACCCCAGCTCCCGCGCCATCGCTCCAAACAGAAACATCACGGCATTCTCCGTTGTCGGACCCATACCTAGCGGCGTCCAGAAAAATGGCGCGCCATAAATCGGCTCGTCCGGCGAGATCCGCGGCTTCGGCATCGTCGGCCCCGGCGGCAGATGCTTCCTCACCCCAGCGCCGCCCGGCCCCGGAGCCACATACCAGGCCAGCAGTTGCATTACGTCTGGCCACTGCCGCTCCTTCTGCTCCGCCCGCCCATGCTGTAGCAGCCCCGCCGGCACATGCCTCCATCCGCCAAAATAGTTGATCAGCGGCCCATGGCTGTACTTCGCATGCTTCCGGTACTCGCCGATGCTCGGCCCTTTGCCCAGCTTCCGCGCCACCGCCGCCCAGTCCTCAAACAACTCATCCACTGATAGCTTGTTCCCCGGCTTATACAGCCCGCACTCCACCAGCGCGTTCCGGTACATCCCGAACCTCACCGTGATGGCGAACCGGCTCGCCCTCGTCAGCCTCACCAGTTCTTTGAGCGTCGGTATCCGTCCCAGCTTCTTCTGCAACTTCCTGATCTCGGCGATGATCTCCTGCTTGCTCAGCGCATTCTTTCTGCCGGCTTCTTGGTTTGCGCTTCTCTCGTTCATCTTTCGATTTGGCATGCCTGTTTTTCTCCTGGTCGCCGTAAACAATTTGTGTGTCGGCCTGGTGTTTTGGTTTGGGTGGGAGTTTTGCTTTTACTAATGGCTGAGTGCTGAATGCTGATTGCTAAAGCAAAAAAGCCACCCGTAGGTGGCTTCTTTGCCGCTTTCGTAAATCAACCTTTGGCTTGTTGTGTGGTTTGCTTCGTATCAGGGCCCGGGCTTTAGCCGGGCCGCTCTGGACCGTAAAAGCTTCGGGCTTTAGCCCCTGCGACATTTGTCCCGGCACTCAATAAAAAAGCCACCCCCAAGGTGGCTTCTTTGTCTCGGCTGGCAGCTAGTAGCCAGCAGCAGCTGATACTCATATCTGCGCTCATCTGCGCAAATCAGCGGCAAATGTTTTCTTTGCGTCCTCTGCGGTGAATGCTTTGCTTTTCAGATGTCCCGATGTCCCGATTCAGATGCTGAGAATCTCTCTGTGCCCTTCGTGTCCTCTGTGGTTAGACACGTCTCCCCGCACTCGCAACAAGCTAAAAAAGACTATTGTCTTCTTTCGCTGAGCCTGCTGCTCAAATTGTTGTGGCGGACGTCCCGCATGCCTCCCGTGGACCACAACTGGATGCGTACCTTTTTAATTAATGGGTCTTGCCGGTGCCTCTTTGGAAGCCTTCAGCGCACCTTGATCTCCCACCGGAGCCGCTGCCCGGTCGTACTCACCTAAGATAGCCGATTTCGCAGCAGCTTTCAATGAAAATCTTTGTTTTTTATTCGTCTGATAACGCGCTAAAAATCCCGCCTGGAATCGGATAAATGGGGGTGATGAAACACGAAAGACAGCATGTTCTACGCAGAGATCGTTGGCAAAAAAAGGCGGGTCCCCAGTCCGGAGACCCGCCTCATTTTGCGCGTGCCGAAATCTAGAAACGCACGTGGAAGGAGAGTTGGAGTTTTCTTGGCCCGATGGAGTTCAAGTCGTCAGCACCGGGATCTCCAAGACCGTTAAAGATCCGCTGGGACGGCAGCAGGCTGGGGCTGACCCTACCGTTCCTGAGATCGTTGAGATGCAATACCTGACCGTTAATGCCCACGAACGTGCCGTCAGGCCGTTGGCAACCAACGCAGGTGAAGAAATCAGCGTTAGGAACAACGCCGCCGGCAGCGTTGGTGGTGGTGGACAAAGGTAACGCTGTGAGCACGTCATTGCTGTTGAAGGAATTGTAGTTGGCGCTGTTAAAGACATTGAAAGCGTCAAACCGCAGTTCGATCCTTACATTTTCGTGGTTGGGAACAACAATGTCCTTATGCAGAGACGCGTCAAAGCGCAGGAACGGATCGCCCCTGGCCACGTTCCTCTCCACACTGCCGCTGGGGAACCTGAAATCCACCACTTCGCCGGTGATGGCATCTACCGGGCCGTGTGGGTCAGCATTAGCTGGCGCCAGGAAGGTGTTAGGCACAATGGCATTGCACACAGACGACGGACCACCATTTGCCAGGCATGTAGATGGAGCATTCGGCCCAAAGTTGGCGGCGAAGCCATCAAAGGTGCCGATTCCTGCAACTGAAACCGTGCCGTCCGGCAGGATATTAGGACGTTGCTGGGTTTCGCTGCCTGCACCGAAGAACCGGCTGCCGTTTCCAAACTCTGAGCTGCCGGTGGAAAGAGGATAAGGACGGCCTGACTGAATTTGCCCTAACCAGCTCAAGCCGAGGTTGTTCACAAGTTTGCCCATGAAGCCGCCGCCGAACATTTTGCCGGAGTCCAGAACAACTCCCATATTCACGGCATGGCGGATGTCATTGTATGCGGGGCCAAGCTCCGGCCGGATGTTTATGAAGTCTGCCGGTTCAGAGATACCGAAGAAGTCTTCCCCGGAAGTCAACGTATGCGACCAGGTATAGCTGGCATTGAATTGAATGTGATTGGAGAGCCTTTTCTCTGCGCTTACCAGCAGGCCGTTGTAGTGCGAGGTTCGCGAGTTCTCATTGGTTCGGATTGGGTTGAAGTTGTGATTGGGCCGCGGGCCATAAAAGAAGAACCCAGGGTGCGCGGGGTCAGCGAGCATTGGCGGAGCATTGGTGTCCCGCTCACCAAACAGGCCAAATCCAAATTGCCCAATGTACTCCACTTCCCCTTTGAGCGTGTTGGTAAATTGATGCTCAATGCCCACGTTTACGCTACGCATTTCGGGGTTCCTGAGGTGCGTAGAAATGGGTCTCACGCGTCCGCACTTTGGAGGACACAGCGGCGCCACCAGTAATGCGGGACTGGGAGGATTAGGAAATGCTGCCAGCACGGCGGGATCCGTTGTGGTGGCGGTGTTAAGTGTTATGCCGTCAAAATTCAGCGAGTCAAGCACCACGTTGTTGAAAGCCAGCATGGTAGTTTCGGCTCCGGAAGCGTGAAGCAATGTCCTGTCTCCGATGGCATAGGTGAATCCAAGACGAGGCTGGAAATTATTCATGTCTTTGGAGCAGGCAGGAATCAGCCCATTGGCCTGAAAACAACTCGAGTTCGGCCCGTGGATTGGCCCGCCCTTGAATGCACCAGCTTCATAGTCCCATCGCAGGCCATAATTCACTGTTAACTTTTTGCTGACTTTCCATGTGTCCTGAGCGTAGAAGCCGTAGATATTGTCTTTTGAGGTCACAGCTCCGGGCCCCACACCAAACGTAAAGCTGCTGGGCGCGCCGCTTGAATCCAGCGTGTACTGCCCAAAATGGAATTGCTGGAACAGTGAGAACCATGGGTAATAGCTGATGTTGAACCCGTATTTCATGGTGTGGTTTCCCCGGGTCACTGTCAGGTTGTCGATGTATTGATATCGTTTTTGCAATCCACCTTGCGGGCAGCAGAAGTCAGCTCCAGTCGTCGTACCGTCAGGATGGATCACTCCCGGCGCTGTGCTTTGGTCCGCAAGAGTGTTGATAAAGCGGAAAAACACGAACCGCGCTTCGTTGACCACCGTCGGCGTCAGAGTGGAAATAAAGCCGACGTTTGCGCTTAGATCGTTAATCGTCTGAGCGGTGAGATCGTCAGGCGTGACATTCGCTCCTGTCTGAACGATCTGATTGGTGATTCTGAGACGGTCAACCGCGTACCGTGCAGTCAGCGTGTTATTGCTGCCGATTTTGTAATCAATCTTGCCCGAGTAAAGCAGGTTATGGACAGGTTGCGGAGCATTCTGCGAAGACCCGAAAGGAGTCAAGATGAGCGGAGACTCCTGGCGGCTGATCTCATAACTCGCGAACCAGAAGAGCTTGTTCTTCACGAATGGCCCGCCCAGAGTGAAGCCACCTTCTGTGCGATGGAACGGGGCCCGCGCACATCCTTCAATATCGCTGGTTCCAATGCGGTTTGCAGGACAGCGGGTCTCGGTGGCCGGTATGAGTCCAGTCGCTGGGTCCAGAAAACTCAGATTGTAAAAAGGATCTGACGATGCAAGATTACGGCCGCGGAAGTATGCATGCCCTTCACCGTGAACTCCGTTCGTTCCGGACTTGGTTACCGCGTTCAGCACCAGACCGGTTGCCTGGCCGTACTCAGCGTTATAGTTGTTTGTGATTACCTGAAACTCCTGGACTTCGTCAACGGAGGCGCCTGTCGTATCGCGGCCGGAAACAAGCTGGTCCGTGATGTTCGCGCCGTCCACGTTGTAAAGGTTGCCGCGATTATTGGTTGAACCGGGCGCAATCAGGTCTCCCGTGGTAAGTCCGCTGGTATCGCTTTTTACGCCAGGAGCAGTCAGCGCCAGTTGCGCGTAGTCATTCACGGCGCCGCCGATGACGGCACTGCCGGCAAACGTAGGCAGCCGCTCCATGTCCAGGTTCGTGACTGTTGTGGAAACGTCGGTCTTAGTGGTCTCAATGAGTGGGGCTGCGGTTGTGACCTCGATTGATTCTGTTGATCCTGCCACCGCAAGTTTGAAACTGAGGTCCCGCTGGTCTCCTACGTTGAGAACTACATTCTTTGTTTCGCCAGGTGCAAAACCCTTCTGCTCTACTCTTACGTTGTAGGTTCCGGGTGGAAGATTTGGGATAGTGTAATTGCCTGTGGAAGTGGTAACCACCGAACGGCCAACTCCCGTTGCCGAATTGGTGGCTGTTACTGTTGCATTGGGAACCACGGCGCCCTGCGGATCAAGTATCTGGCCGACGATTGTCGCCGTTGACGCGCTCTGTGCCGCCGCAAGACAACAGAAGAAAAGTGTAATGAGAGCGAGCATCGCTAAACGCTTCATAGGGGGATACTCCTTCTCAACCGCCAGGGTCCCCAGAAGCATGTGTGTGCCCGTTCCCAGAAACCGAGGTTGCTGAGAAGCCCCATGTTACCCCTCATTACTGCTCTTTATTTCAAGAAGAATTGCTTAATACTAAGGTTTTAAGGAGAAGAACAGGGTTGCTGCTGGAGAAAAGTGATGAAGCGCACGGAAAGCGGGATGATCGTACCGAAACTTCAATGACAGCGAGGCGGGCGGCTCACTTCGCGGTCGCGAAGTGCCTTCCTTCCATCTGCCACATCAGGCATTTGTAACGAGGATGGTTGCGCAGTGATGCCAGATCCGGATCGTGCTCAACCCACTCCTTATGGCCAAAGCCCTGCCGGAAGGCCTTATCCAGGCAGTCAATGGCTTTGTTGATGTCGTGGAGTTTGGCATAGGTGCAGGCCACGTTATAAAGGACGGTTCCCTCTTCAGGATCCATGGCAAGAGCGCGCTCTGCCCATTCACGCGCACGGTCATATGCGCCGATGTCATATAAAGCGCAGGAGCCCAGGCAGAATGCCCGCGCGTCGTCAGGGTAAAGCTCAAGGCGCTGCTCAGCCTTGTGGCAAGCCTCCCAGAGGACCTCGTGTGCCTCGTCATTGCGTTCAAGAGCGCGCAGGCAAAGGCCCTGCAGGCACGGCGCTTCGTAATTTTCGGGGCTGATCTCGCTGGCTTTGCTGAACAACGCTGCTGCTTTTTCGTACTGGCCCTGGGAGAAACAGGATCGAGCGTAAAAGTATGAAGCTTCAAACAATTCAGGATCGAGCTCAAGAGAGATCTCAAATGCCTCGCGCGCGCTTTCATAGTTCTTGCTTAAGAACTCAGCCAATCCAAGCGATGCATGCGCCTGCGCCGATTGCGGTTCCAGCACTACCGCCTGCGCAGCGGCTGAGAGCGCTTCGAGCAGGTTCTCTTCCCTCGCTTCGAACCACATATAGAGGAAGGAGCAGCAGTCGGCAACGCCGGCATGAGCGCGCGCATAGCCTGGATCAATTTCAATGGCGCGGGTGAACATCTGGCGTGCAAACTCCAGGCTCTTGCGCCGCAGCTGATAGAAATATTGCCGCCCGCGAAGATAACAATCATAGGCCTGGATGTTGCTGGTCGGGACCTTTTCGATCGCGTGCTTCTCTTTTTCCGTCAGCACCACGCGCAGCGCTCGCGCGATGTTGTGCGCGATCTCATCCTGAATAGCGAACACATCTTTAATGCTGCGGTCGTAGCGCTCACTCCATAACGAGTGCCCGGAGCTGGTCTCGGCAAGGCGCGCGGTGATTCTCAGATGGCAGCCGGCGCGACGGATGCTGCCCTCCAGCACAAACGCAGCATGCAATTGCTGGGCGACCTTGGCGATCGGCGAAGGCATGTCTCGAAACGCAAGCACCGAGGATCGAGGAAAGACCCGCAAGCCTCTGATCTTCGCCAGCTCAGTGATGACATCTTCAGTCATGCCATCTCGAAAGTATTCGTCTTCTTTGTCTCCGCTCAGGTTCTCGAAGTAAAGCACTGCAATGGATTTTTCCGGCGAAGCTTCCGCCGCAGCGTGATGATTAGCAGTCTGCGGGGAAACGGCCGGCGTTGTGCATGACACCTCAGCAACAAAGCGATAGCCCACGCGCGGAATGGTTTCTATATGGCACTTGCCGCCGGAGCACTCCAGGGCTTTCCGCAGCAGAGAAATGTTCTTGTTAAGGTTGTTTTCTTCCACCAGTGCATCTGGCCACACCCGGCTCAACAGCTCTTCTTTTGTAAGCAAACGTCCCGCCTGTTCCACCAAAACGCGCAGAATTTCAAACGCCTTGGGCTGAAGACATACTTCAGCACCGTCTCGTACCAGGCGATGCTCTCCAGGGTCCAGTTGAAACGCGCCAAACTTATAAATGCCGACGGCTCTGCTCATCACGCGCCCATAAAAAAATAATAAAAAAGCAATAAATCCGGAAGTACTCGCAACCACACCACGGTGCTTAATGAGGACACGATGATCGGAACAACGCTGAGGATGCGTGGCCTCTGCGCTCCGATGCAAAAAAATTTTGGCTGACGCTCTTGCGAGTGATGAACCGTATCGCGGCAAGTGAACCAACACCCAAAATCATGCAAGGAGAAGTGACGATGGCAACCAGAAACTCGAACTCCGTCAAACGGATTTTCTTGCTGGCCTTGATTGTGCTTTCAATGGCGGTCGCCGCCACGCCTGCCAGCGCACAGGCACACGCCTATAACGTACTCAGCGCTGACGTGCCGTTCAAGTTTCATATCGGCAAGCATACATTTCATCCCGGGCATTATCAGTTCATCTTCGTCGGCAACGGATTAATTGCAATGCGCGACTCTCACAAAAACGTCGTTGCTTCTCTGATCACGCGCTCCGTAGAAGAAGGAACTCCTCCTACAACCAGCAAACTCCTTTTCGCGACTCGAGACAAACGCACTCGCCTTGCAGAGATCCGTATTGCGAACAAGTCACAGGCGCTGGAAATACTCGGGGAGCAGGTAGCCATGCGCACAACTCCCCCTCAGCCGCCGCCAATGGATGGATTTTTTATGTTTAGTGACAGGCGAGAGGTCCCTCGCCTGAATCACTAATGCGGGAGACCGGCATACGAAATCAGGTCCCCCTCCAACCAGGGCCTTGTAGGTCATTGGGGATCACAAGGCCCTTTTTCCTCCGCAAACAAGAGATTCGCAGCTCTAAAATATTCAGGGAATTTTTGTGAATCGCGCCGATCTCCGGGCGCGATTCGCTGTTTTTCGTCTGCAGTATCCGCAAGCGGCCCTTCAACATCAGATAATGGGTGATCATCCAGCAGGAAGACTTGCTCATGAAATGAGGTCAGCTATGAAGGTAGGTTTTGTCGGCTTGGGCAACATGGGCTCGCCAATGGCGCACAATCTCATCAAAGCCGGTCACCAGCTCACGGTTTATAACCGCACGCGCAGCCGCGCTGAAGAGCTGGCCTCCGCCGGCACCACTGTTGCCGATACTCCTCGTGACGTTGCTACCAATGCTGAAGTTGTGATCACCATGCTGGCCGATGATCATGCAGTTGAAGCTATGGTCTTTGGTCCGGGAAACATTCTCGAATCTTTGCCCGCGAACGCCATTCACGTCTCCATGAGCACCATCAGCGTGCAGATCTCGCGCCGTCTGGCTGCCGCGCATCGCGAGCGAAAGCAACACTACGTTGCTGCGCCGGTTTTTGGCCGCCCGGAAGCTGCGGCTGCCGCCAAGCTGTTCGTCGTCGCTGCCGGACCAACCGCTGCGGTGGAGCGCTGCCAGCCTTTGTTTGACGTCGTTGGGCAGAAGACCTTTACTGCCGGCGAAGAGTCCTCCGGCGCCAACGTGATCAAGCTAACCGGAAATTTCCTGATTACCACGGTGATTGAAAGCCTGGCGGAAAGCATGGCTCTCGTGCGCAAATCTGGGCTCGATGCCAATCAGTTTCTTGAGGTCCTCACCAACTCGCTTTTCAACGCGCCAATCTACAAAACCTATGGCGGTCTCATCGCCGCGGAAAAATTCAATCCGCCAGGCTTTAAGCTGCCGCTGGGCCTCAAGGACAACCGTCTGCTTCTGCTCGCCGCCGAGGAAAAGTCGGTGCCGATGCCGATGGCCAGCCTGGTGCGTGACCGTTTTCTCTCCGCGCTGGCCCAGGGATTGGGCGAATCAGATTGGTCTGCGATTGCGCAGATCTCAGCCCGGGAGGCAGGATTGTAAGCTCACCCGAGTTTCTGCCCTGCTTTCCACAGCCGATCTCCGGTATAATTGATCGTGCACCCCAAGAGGTTCTATTGGGCCCCCATTCAAACCGGGGTTTGGCTTGATTGGACAGGCGGCCACTGGCGCAAGCCACTTCAAAGCCGGGGATCAGCACCCTCAAAATTCACCCCTGAACAATCTATTTACGCGAGGAGCTTATGGCGGCGAAATATGTTTTCGTAACCGGCGGTGTTGTGTCTTCACTGGGTAAGGGACTGGCAGCGGCCTCCATCGGCTGCCTGCTGGAGAGCCGCGGCCTCAAGGTCAACCTGATGAAGTTTGATCCCTATCTCAATGTTGATCCCGGCACCATGTCGCCTTTTCAGCACGGTGAAGTCTTCGTCACCGATGATGGCGCCGAAACCGACTTGGATCTCGGCCACTATGAGCGCTTTACCCATGCCAAGCTCTTACGCGACAACAACTGGACCACAGGCCGCATTTACGAACAGATCATCACCAAGGAGCGCCGCGGCGACTACCTGGGCAAGACCGTGCAGGTGATTCCGCACGTCACCAACGAAATTAAAGCCGCCATGAAAAAAGTCGCTCAGGACGTGGATGTCTGCCTGGTAGAGATCGGCGGCACCGTGGGCGATATTGAATCGCTGCCGTTTTTAGAAGCCATCCGCCAGATGCGCCAGGAATTGGGTCGCGACAACACCATCTTTATTCACGTCACGCTGGTGCCATGGATCGGGGCAGCCGGCGAGCTCAAGACCAAGCCCACGCAGCACTCGGTGAAGGAGCTGCTGAGCATCGGAATTCAGCCGGACATCCTGCTCTGCCGCACCGATCGCTTCTTGTCAAAAGAGCTCAAGTCCAAGATCGCGCTCTTCTGCAACGTGGAAGATGAAGCCGTCATCACCGCAAAAGACGTTGCCTCAATCTATGAGGTGCCGCTGGTCTTCGCGCGTGAAGGTGTGGACACGCTTGTCCTGCGCTACCTCCGCATTGACTCCAGGCAGCCCGAGCTGGCGCGCTGGGAAGAGCTGATGCATCGCGTTTACAATCCCAATGACGAAGTGCACATCGGAATTGTCGGCAAGTACGTTGAGTATGAAGATTCCTACAAATCACTCAAAGAAGCGCTGATTCACGGCGCAGTGGCGCATAACCTGAAGCTGAACTTGACTTGGGTGGAAGCCGAAGGGCTGGAGAGCCGCGACGGCAATCGCGATTACGAGATGCAGCTCGAAGGCTTTGACGGAATCCTGGTTCCCGGCGGTTTCGGCAAGCGCGGGATTGAAGGCATGCTGAACGGCATCCGCTACGCGCGCGAGAAAAAAGTTCCCTACTTCGGCATCTGCCTGGGCATGCAGACCGCGTGCATTGAATACGCGCGCAATGTCTGCGGTCTGCAGGAGGCCAACTCCAGCGAATTTGATCCTGCAACGCCACACCGCATCATCTATAAGCTGCGCGAGCTCACCGGTGTGGACGAACTCGGCGGCACCATGCGCCTTGGCGCCTGGACCTGCAAGCTGGAGCCCAACAGCCATGCCGCCAAAGCTTACGGCGCGACGGAAATCAGCGAGCGCCACCGCCATCGTTACGAGTTCAACCGCGAGTATGAGGCTGTGCTCGCCGGCGGCGGCCTGCAGATCACCGGCGCCACGCCTGATGGAACGTATGTCGAGATCGTGGAGATCCCCGATCACCCATATTTCCTGGGCTGCCAGTTCCATCCTGAATTCAAATCCAAGCCGCTGGAGCCGCATCCACTCTTCAGTAGCTTCATCAAGGCAAGCTATGAAAACCGCCAGCGCCGCCGTGATACAAAATCTGCGGAAGACGTGGAGATGTTCTTGAGGTCGGAGCGGACCGTAAGGCGATAAACAATTGGTACATGGGCAAGAAATTTGGTAATTGGGTAAATTGGTAATTGAAAAGTTGTTGAGGGTGGATTACTCTCCACTTCAGAACTAAATTACTCAATTACCAAATTACCCAATTACCAAATTCTCGTTAATGCATGCCGGGCGATACCATACTCACCATCGATAATCTCGAATTAGGGGAGACCCTCTTCCTCATCGCCGGCCCGTGCGTGATCGAAAGCGAGAACCACGCGCTCAAAATGGCCGAAGAGATCAGCGCGATTGCGCGCAAGCTGCAAATCCCCTACATCTTCAAAGCGTCTTATGACAAAGCTAACCGCACTTCTCTCCAGAGCTTTCGTGGACCGGGGCTGGAAGAAGGCCTGCGCATCCTGGAAAAAGTAAAGAAGGAAGCCGGTGTGCCCGTGCTTACAGATGTCCATGAAGCCGCCGACGTTCCTGCCGTAGCCGAAGCCGTGGACGTGGTGCAAATTCCCGCCTTCCTCTGCCGCCAGACGGACCTGCTGGTCGCTGCCGCGAAACATGCCAAGACCATCAATATCAAAAAAGGCCAGTTCGTCTCGCCCTGGGATATGAAGCATGCTGTAGAGAAGGTACGTGAGTCCGGCAACAACAATGTCTTCCTCACCGAGCGCGGCAGTTCCTTCGGCTACAACAATCTCGTGGTGGACATGCGCTCGCTGGCCATCATGCGCCAGTTTGCCCCCGTGGTATTTGACGCGACGCACTCCGTGCAGCTTCCTTCATCCGGCGCGGGCGGCAAAACCGTCTCCGGCGGCCAGCCGGAATTCATTCCTCTGCTCTCGCGCGCAGCCGTCGCGGCGGGCGTGGACGGCGTCTTCATGGAAGTGCATGACAACCCCGCCGAAGCCAAGTCTGACGGCGCAAACGCACTACCGCTGAACAATCTGGAAAATCTGCTGAAGGAATTATTGGCAATCAGGAATGCGTTGAAAACTTAACCCCTACGGGATGCAAACGCGAAGGGACCGAGCTGCTAATAACACTAAACCCACGATCTAAAATCAGTGTCATCAGTGCAAATCAGTGGTGAAATTTCTTTTGATCTCTCTGGCGACCTTCGCGTCCTCTGCGGTGAATTCTTACCCCAAAACAAGAGCGGTGCAGGCGGTCCCGTAACCACCTGCACCTAAAGACGCTCGACTAGAAGAAGGACATTTCGCTCGCGTTCGCCTTCTCCCGAAAAGTGATCGAGCGCAGCCAACTTGATTTGCCACGGGCAGCCAGCCAAAGCTGCCGAGTGTTACCGCAGCGGCTCGCCGGAGCCGCTCTTCACCGCCGGAACTTTGTCCGCTCCGGCAGCGGGTTTGTATGTTTCGGAGGCGGGCTTGTCCGCCGCAGGAGCATCTTTCTGCTGCGCGGCGCTCTGCTGCTCCAGGAAACTCATCAGGTTTTTCAGGTCCACATCAGCCAGGCGCAGGTTCGGCATGTTGACCTGGTTATATTTTTTGAACAGCGCCACCGCGATTGGATCTTTTTCCGCCAGCACCTTGTCCGGTGTGGTGATGAAGCGCTCCAGCCACGCGCGCTCACGCACGTTGGTTATGCCCTGCAGATCCGGACCAATCTTGTCGCCGTGGCCAATTGTGTGGCACGCCGCACACTGTGAAGCAAAAACGTACCGGCCTCTGTCCTTCAAATCGATCTGCGCCGCCTTCTCATAGTTCATGTTGGCGTCTATCGGCTTGGAGCTTGCCCACCCGTTGAGCCAGTTGCCAATCATGTTTGCCAGGAAGCGCGGATTGTCGGTAGCGGCGTTGCGCATCCATTGCCCGCCGGGCTCATTTCCAATCAGCACGGTCGGTGCGTGCCCATCAGGATTGTTCGGATCAGGATCGCTCCAAAGGCCCAGCTTTCTGCCCACCAACTCGATGTCGGCTTTCTTGCCGGTCAAAAACGTCCAGCCCGGACCAACGTGATACTTCTTGGCATATTCCTTCAGGACTTGCGGCGTATCATGCGCTGGATCAATGGTGATGGAATAGAAGAAAATGTCTTTGCCAACGCGATCGCCCAGCATTCTCTGTATCTGGGCCAGCCGTGCAGTTTCCAGAGGGCAGGCATCCACGCAGTGCGTATAGATCAAATCAATAACAACACTTTTGCCCTTGAGAACGTCATCGTAAAAATGGACTTTTTCGCCATCCTGCGTGGTTAACACCACGTTGGGAAAATAATTGGCGCCCCAGCGGCTTTGAGCTCCGGCCGGGCTTGATGCGGTTAAAAGAATGATAACGGTAAAAACGGCGGTTAAAACTGAGAAGCCCGCCTGGCGCTTCCGTCGCATGATGCACTCCCTTGCTGTCCCCATACTGCTGCCCCGGAATATTTCTAATCAGATCTGGCGGCCCGTTGCTGCAGGCCGCCAGTCTGTTGTTTCTTGTTGCACTCCGTCTGCTTAGAAAGCGGTCGGAGCAATGTCGTCCGGAGCCACGAAGCTGACGCCCTGCGGAGACGGAATCGGCGTCGGCAACGGCCGCAGGAACGGCGCGCCTCCGTCATCAATCTCCCAGCGAACCAGCATGGCGTTGTCCTCGTGCACTGTGTTGTGGCAGTGCTCCATGAACATCCCGCCCCAGTCGCGGAACTGCATTGTCAGGGTCACGCTTCCACCCGGACGCAGGCGATACACATCCTTGCGGCCCTTCTCCCATGCCGGAACGTTTGACGCGCTGCCGTTCCGGGCCAGGATCTGGCCTTCTTCAAAGTGGATGTGGATCGGGTGGTCCCAACCGCCGCCGCCGTTCTTGAGCGTCCAGATCTCGCGCGTGCCGTACTGCGGCGCCGCCGAGACGCGGCCGAAGCTCGCGTTGAGCATTGCGCCGGTGTTATCCACCTTCACGCCCCAGGGTCCGGTTTGTCCACCGGCGCCAGTGGTGTAAGCCGCTGGATCGCTGGCAGGCAGTGGCTGCGAAGCGCCGCTGCCGAACTCAAAGGTACGCTGACGCGTAACCGGAATGTTCGACAGGTCGGGGTTCGGGATCAGCACGTTCGGCACCTGGCTGACATCTGGTGTCGCCGGATTCCGCACGATGCGGAACTCCAGGAACTTGCCTACGCAAGGATCAGCTGACTGGCCGGAGAGCGCCTGCGCAATCGTCAGGTCGGCTGAAGGCTTCTTGCCGTCCTGGTGCTCGCACACGTTCACCATCCATACCTTGTCGCCAATGTTGTAGCGCGAGAAGTCGATCACCCAGTCATAGCGCTCTGCAATGCCCTGCTCGTCAGAGACGGTCTGCACTACCGGTGTAGGCAGCAGGTTGCCGTCATTGGCGATCTGGATCATCGCTGAGCCGTCAGACAGGCCGTACTTGAAGAAGCGCGACACGCTGGCATTCAGGATGCGGAAGCGGTATTTGCGACGCTCGACTTCAAAGTAAGGCTTGTACGTCAGGTTCACGCACATCACGTCGCCAATGAAGCCGTCAAACTGGAAGATGTCCATGAAGAGCTGACCGTTGGCATCGAACGCCTTCTCGTTCAGCATCAGGTTCACGTCATAATCCAGGTTGCCCCAGCCTTTTCCGTTCGACGAACCGGAAGGCAGACGCAGGTTCACCCCGTCATTGACCGTCTCATCGCCACGATCGAGCGCGCTGTAGATGTTGAACATCGCAGCGTTGCCCTTGTACACGTTCTGTGAGGTGAACGTGAACATGTGATCGTGGAACCAGTGCGTGGACATGGTTTCGCGCCAGTCGCCCGGGACCTTGTTGATCCCGCCATTGTCAGCCGGGCTGCCGGCCCGGGGATCGGTGGCTGCGGTGTTGATGGTGGTCCATCCGCCCAGCACGATTGGCCAGTGATAGTCATAGAACTGGTTGGGGAAGAAGAACGCGCCGGTAAAGCCGTCATTCTCCGCACCATGGTGGCCGTTGTGCTCGTGCGTGGAGATGGTGTTCCGTCCGAAGCCGGCGTTCTGCGTCACATCAGCGGGCAGCTTGTTGTGATGGCGGAACAGGAGCGGCTCGCCGTAACGCGCCATGACCAACTTCGGCGGAATGGTGCCGTTGAAGGTCCACACTGAGTTGGGATTTTGCGTCGGGAGGCCGGGATGGAACTTCAAAGGAATCGGTGTCGCAGGATTGATGCCGGAGTTCATATTCGAAGCCACACCCGGGTTGTAAACCGTGTTGGTCTGCGCCTGGGCCTGTGACATCTCAATAGAAATCTGCGGGGTGAACTGAGTAAACCGCTGGTGCGCCCAGATTGCCCCCGGAGGACGGCCTTCAATCGGGCCAGTCAAACCGGTCTGTCCGCCGACCAATGCCGGATCCAGCGGTTGCTGGGTCTGGTTGGCCTGGGCCTGTGGGATCGGCGTGAGATCGCCGCCCATAGGGTTGGTGCCGCGTGGAATCACGTCAAACCGCGGCATCGGTGTGCTGAACGGAAGCACGCCGAACAGCGGGCTGGGCGGCATGCCCGTGGGAATGCCACTGCCGCCGTCCGCGTAGGCGCTGGAAACAAATGGATTGAGGCCGTGAATCGGGGCAAGTGCTCCACCAGCTGTTATTAAGCCCCATTTCACCAGTTCTCGACGGGTAACTTTGCCCTGCGAAAAAGCTTTGAGTATCTCCGCACGATTTTTCCGCGCGTTTTCAGCTTCTCGAATGCGGGCTTTGGAGGATTTTTCAGATAAGAAAAATCCATCATCTCTATGACTCATAGCTGCGCTCCTTAAATGTGTAGCAAGACTTCAGACTTCAAAGACGGTCAACAGCATTCCGCTGGATAGGCACGCTTTAGCGGAGGAAAAAGCTCGGAAGTATCGTAGAGGTGGCCCTGTCAGTGCAGAAACCTATCGAATACGATATTGGCCTGCGTAGAGAGTACTCAACCAGCTATTAGCAATTCATTAGAAACAGATTAGAATATCTAAGGATTTTTCAAGCTCTACTTTCATTTTCAATGGTTTGCAAGAAGCTGCTCTCGTCTTAACAATTTTTAACAAAGACACTGTCACTTTCTTTGCATACATTCCGGAACAACTGTGAAATGTCTGGCACATCTGCTTTCCAGAATCTTCCGTCACGATTTAGCATCATTATTTGATATGAACAACTTGAAAACATTCTTTCTGCTGACGTTGCTTACCCTTCTGGCCATCGGGGTTGGAGACTACTTTGGCGGACGGAATGGGATGGTCCTGGGCTTTGTACTCGCCGGCATAACCAATTTCATCTCGTATTTTTTCTCTGACAAAATCGCCCTTGCCATGTATCAGGCGCAGCCGGTCACGCGTGAGCAGCTTCCACGGCTTTATTCCGTAGTCGAGCGCCTCATTCAGAAAACCGGCTTGCCCATGCCAAAGCTTTACGTGATCCCAACAGATTCACCCAACGCTTTTGCTACAGGCCGCAATCCTCAACACGCATCAGTTGCTGTAACTCAGGGCATTTTGAATCTGCTGGATGATGAAGAGCTCGAAGGCGTTCTGGCGCATGAGTTGGGGCACGTTCGCAATCGCGACATCCTGACCAGCTCGATTGCCGCCACTCTGGCCGGCGCCATTACCATGCTGGCCCGCATGGGCTTCTGGTTCGGGCTTGGCGGAGACAGCCGCGATCGCGACCGCAGCGGTGGAATCTTTATGATCCTGCTCGCGCCGCTGGCGGCCATGCTGATTCAGTTATGGGTCTCGCGCACGCGCGAATATGAGGCTGACGCCACAGGCGCCCACATCACGCATAATCCGTACGCATTGGCCCGCGCCCTGCAGAAACTCGATGCCTATTCCAAGCGCGTTCCGCTGGTGGCTTCGCCATCCACAGCGCATCTGTTCATTGTGCAGCCGCTCTTCGGAATGAATATTGGAAATCTCTTTTCCACGCATCCGCCGATCTATAAGCGCATCGAGCGGCTGACGGGCCAGCCGCAGGAATATCAATAAGAACTAAAGCTAACCACAGAGGGCACAGAGCAACACAGAGTCTGCCGCGCGACTTCTCAGAATCTCTGTGTTCCTCTGTGTCCTCCGTGTTTAATTGTTTTTGCAATTCTTCTCATCTCCGGCGATCTACTTAGGCGGCTCTGGTTACTTTGGGCACAGGTATCAGCCCTTTCGTCGCTTGAGGAATCAAGCTAATGCAGCGCATAGTAATAAGGAGCAGCGATACAATAAATAGAAATCACTCGAATGGCCCCAACTCAGCTTCATTCAGCACCTTCCGGCACCAGTTCCCGCGCAGCGGCAATTGAACGCTCTCTGCGGACCATCATCCGCGGCAATGACGAAGTTCTGCGCCTGGCTTTGGTCGCTGTGCTGGCACGCGGCCATCTGCTCATTGAAGGCGTTCCTGGTGTAGGCAAGACAACCCTGGCACACGCTCTTTCGCGCGCTCTGGATTGCAGCTTTCAGCGCATACAGTTCACCAGTGACATGCTGCCTTCTGACGTGCTGGGAATCTCCGTGTACTCCGCCGCGGAAGGCCAATTTGAATTCAAGGCCGGCCCCATCTTCACCAACGTGCTGCTGGCGGACGAGATCAACCGCACCACGCCCAAGACGCAATCCGCGCTGCTGGAAGCCATGAGTGAGGGCCAGGTCACCATGGACGGCAACTCGCACCCGCTGCCGCAGCCATTTCTGGTTATTGCGACGCAGAATCCAATCGAGCATCACGGAACTTATCCGCTGCCGGAATCCCAGCTTGACCGCTTCTTGCTGCGCGTCCACATGGGATATCCGCAGCCCAGTAATGAACGTGAAATCCTGCGCTCTGAAGCCGGCGCTGCCCGTCTTGATTCCGTCAAGCCCGTCGCAACCGGAGCAGACATCATCGCGATGCAGGACGAAGTCACGCAGGTGAAAGTTGACGATTCGCTGGTGGATTACGCTTTGCAGATCGTGAAAAAGACGCGCGAAATTGAAACGCTCTCGCTTGGCGTTTCACCCCGCGGATCATTGATGCTCTACCGCGCCGCGCAAGCCATGGCTTATCTTGAGGGCCGCCAGTTTGCCATTCCGTCCGACTTCAAATCACTGGTGGTGCCGGCCTTCTCGCATCGCCTGGTGGTCAATGCCCGCTATTCTTCCACTCTCAAGAAGTCAGATCAGGCAGAGAACATCCTGCGCGACATCATTCAGTCTGTGCCGGTTCCGGTCTAGTTTTTCTGAAATCCCGAACGAAGTGAGGGATCCATATAACCTTATGAACTCGTGGACCGCAGCCGCCCTCGGCTGCGAGTTCAGTTGTTACCCTCAAGATTCTAGCTGTTATAGAGTTCCCTCACTTCGTTCGGGATTGCAGAAATCGCTATACTTCTCCCACCATGTCGTTCCTGCGTTTTCTCATGCTACTCGCCCTGATCGTATGGATCGGCGGGATCATCTTCTTTGCCTTTGTTGAAGCGCCGACTCTGTTCACGGTCCTGCCGACAACGCGGCTTGCGGGTGATGTTGTGAGCGCGTCACTCGCCAAGCTGCACTGGATGGGACTGATCTCCGGCTTCGTCTTTCTTGTCTGCTCACTGCTCTATAACCAGCTCAAGCATGCGCGTCCCAAGCTGTTCGCCGCCAGCCATATCCTGATTGTGGTCATGCTGGCATTGACCGCAACCTCGCAATTCCGCATCACTCCCAAAATGCGCACCCTTCGCGCCGAAATGCAGGCAGTGGATAGGCTCCCCGGCAACGATCCCCGCCCGGAATTTGATCGCCTCCACGCCTGGTCCACGCGTGTTGAAGGAGGCGTGTTGCTGCTGGGAATTGGTGCTGTCGCTTTGACCGCTCGCCGCTCCTCATGAAAAACTAGAATGTTTTGAATCGAGAGCAGACTGCTAATTGAGTAAGGGCGAAGCCGACCACGCGCTGAGCCCGCTGCAACAAGTGCAAAAATAAATCTAAGAGAACACGAGTTTCCCTGGCGGTTTTGGAGCAAAGCGACATAAACAAATGAAATCAGGAATCATCGGCCTGCCGCAGGTGGGCAAGACATCTCTGTTTAAAATCCTGACCAAAGTGGACGTATCGGCCCGTGGCCATTCCAATCCACGTGAAGCGCATCTCGGCATCGCCAAGGTTCCTGACGACCGTCTCGACCGTCTGGCTGCGCAATACAATCCCAAAAAGCTGACGCATGCCAGCGTGGAATACGCTGACGTCGCTGCCATCGGCCAGGAGGCCCTTAAGGAAACCGCTTTCCTCACCGCTCTGCGCACGGTGGACGCGCTGGCCCATGTGCTGCGCGCCTTTGATGATCCCTCCATTCCACACGTGGGCGACATCAATCCCCTACGCGACGCCAAGAGCGTGGATTTTGATTTGATCGTGAGCGATCTGGGCCAGGTGGAGAAGCGCCTGGAGCGCCTGGAAAAAGATCTCAAGAAGATGAAGAACGCAGAGCTGGAGCGCGAAAATGACTTGATCCTGCGCGCCAAGGCGCATCTGGAAAAAGAGCTGCCGCTGCGCGAGATGGAAATTACCCCGGACGATGAAAAGCGCATTCGCGGCTTCATGTTCCTGAGTCAGAAACCGATCCTCTATGTGCTGAACGTGAATGAGTCGCAGACATTGGGCGACGACCTGGAAAAAGCCGTTGATAAGTTCGGATTGAAAGAAATCTCTTCCCGCAAGAACGCCGGCGCCACAGCTATCTGCGGCAAAGTCGAAGCCGAACTGGCCGAGATGAGCGACGAAGAAGCGCAGGAATTTCTTTCCAGCTACGGCCTCAAAGAAAGCGGCTTGACGCGGCTCATCCGCAAGACCTATGAGCTGCTGGGCGTAATTTCTTTCTTCACCATCGGCGAAGATGAGTGCCGCGCCTGGACCGTGCCGAAAAATTCGCGCGCGCAGTCCGCCGCCGGCGCAATCCATTCCGATCTGGAGAAGCATTTCATCCGCGCTGAAACCATCCATTGGGACACGCTGCTGGACGCCGGCTCAGAGGCCAATGCCCGCGCCAAAGGGCAGCTTCGGCTTGAAGGCAAAGACTACATTGTCCAGGATGGCGACGTGCTTCACATACGGCATAGCGGCTGATCTCTCACTCCGCGCGGCAGGCCTGATCTGCTACTCTGAATGATTCGCACATGAATCCAATTACAACAAGCATTTTGCTCGGTGTGGCCGCCGCCGTAGCCAATGGACTGGGTGGCGCCGTGGTGGTGCAGAAAGACTGGGAGCGCCACTATCTCCGCTATTTCGTCGCACTGGGTGCAGGCTTTATGCTCGGAACCGCTCTCCTGGAGATGCTGCCGGAAAGCATGGCGCTGGCCGGTCGCCGCGCTCCGCTTTTATTGCTCGCAGGATATTTCATCGCCCATTTCTTTGAGCACACCCTCACCGGCCACTTCCACTTCGGCGAAGAGACGCATTCGGAGTTCGGCAGCCGGCATCGCAGTTATTCCGTATTGTTTGGGCTGGTCATCCACACATTTTTTGATGGCATCGCCATTGCCTCCGGCTTTCTGATCTCCGGCTGGCTGGGCTGGGTGATCTTCCTCGCGGTAATCCTGCATAAAGTTCCGGAAGGGTTCACTGCTTCATCCGTGATGTTGGCAGGTGGCAGTAGCCGCAAGATGGCTTGGCTCGCCTCCGCGCTTTTGGGTATTGCGACGGTATTAGGCGTCTTGACTATCACCGTGTTTACACGCTCGATAGCGGCCGGGCTTCCGTTGGCTGCCGGCGTAACGCTTTACGTTGCCGCTTCTGACCTGATTCCTGAGGTCAACAAAGAGCCGGGTCTGCGCATTGCTTTTATGGTTTTTATCGGCGTGGGCTTGATGGTGCTGCTGCAGCACTACTTCCACTAGTTTGTTTTAATCCCGAGCGCAGCGAGGGAGCCCTACCCGCTCGGAAAATTAAGCCACGAATTCACGCAAAGGACGCAAATAAACTGCCCAATTTTCAAAGGATTATTCGCATATTTGCGCTGATTCGCGGCCCTAGATGTTCTTAGAGTGAGTAGCGATCCCTCGCTGCACTCGGGATTTAAAATCTATTCCACCTGCTGCTTTGCCCTGTACCCTTCTCGGGCGAGAACCTGGTATTTCACTTCCTTGCCCTTTTGGTTCCGCATCTTCAGTGGATGGCCAGTCTCATCCACCAGCTCAACCTTGATTTTGCGGAATGAGCCGTCCTGCGCGGGGTTCGTCGGATGGTAAGCCAGGCTGTACTGGTTGCGAATGGTCTGTGAGATATCGAGAAAAACATCTTTGAAGCTGGCAGAAAACAAAGGCTTGTAAAGCCGCCCGCCAGTCATCTTGGCAATTGCGTTCATCTGGTTATCTGCCTGCGCAAAAGTCATCTCGCAGGCAAACTCTGTGATCGGGCACAGATACCGCATCAATCCATGCGTCTCAGCATAGTTCCGCAGCGCTTGGCCGGTGCTGACCACATAAATGGAAATATCGCGAGAAGCCTGTACTTTTTTTAGCACCTGGTCAAGAGTGCGCTTGCTGAAGCTGTCACGTCCACTGGTGATCAGAACGATGTACTTGCGGCCTTCAACGCCCTCCAGTCGGTCCAGCGTGTCATAAAGCGCGTCAAACAGGTTCGTCTCCTGGCTCATGGCCATACCCGGCTGCAGGCTGGCAACAGCGCCTTTGATCGCATTTTTGTCCTGGGTAAAGTCTTCCAGAATGTGCTCCTTGAGATCGTAGGAGATCATCGCGACCCAGTCCTCTTTCTTAAGGGTTTGGGCAAATACCCACGAGGCCTGGATTGAGTCAATTTGAAAGTTGTAAAAGTATTGGTTGTTGGAGAACTCCACCAGCATCACAGCCGTGATGGGCGCCTGAATCTGGCTGAACGATGTAATAGTCTGCGGAACACCGTCTTCATAAATCTTGAAGTATTCCTTCTTCAGCCCGGGGATAAACTCGCCCTCTTTTGAAAGCACGCCTACGTCCACCGTGACCAGCTGCGAGGCGATGTGCATGGAGAAGTTTCCTTCGGTCGGCGTCTTGGGACGCTCCGGCGGAGCCTCTTTCTTCGGCTCCTCTTTCTTCTTTGGCACTGCAATCGGGCCGATATCGCCCGCCGGACCGCCTGCCTCTGCCGGCGCGTTGGCCGAGGGCGTGGGGCTTGGGCTTGCCTGAGGCTGCTGGCCTTGTGCAAATCCAGATGAACTTCCTAGGCCCAGAATCAAAGTCAGCACCAACCCACAGGTATTTACCTTAAGAGATTTTGGTAATAAAGCCTTCTGTATTAAGCACATTTCTAGCTGCCTTTTTGTGAGTTTCTATCTTAGTATAGATGCACGAACTCAGGATTTGAGTGGCTTTTTCACGGCGCTGCCAGAGCCCCGGTTCGTACAATTGTATTCCCCGATTGGGTTCGCAGTATGAGAAAAGCCGTTTTGGTATCGATCGCTCTCTTCGTCTTCCTGGGCATTGCCTCTGCCCAAATGCCCAAACAAGCAAAAGCCCAGCAGCCTGCCGCGAAGCAGGAACTCTCCCAGACCCAGATCATGAAAGTAGATGACGTTCATCCGGGTATGAAGGGTGTTGGGTATACCGTTTTTGAAGGCATGCAGCCTGAGCCCATGGGCGTTACTGTTCTGGGCGTCCTGCGGAACCTGAATGGTCCCAAGAGTGACGTGGTTCTGGTTCGCCTTGAAGGCGAGAAAGCTCAGTTCACCGGCGTTGTGGCCGGCATGAGCGGCAGCCCGGTTTATATTGACGGCAAGCTTCTCGGCGCAATTGCCTATCGCATTGGCCAGTTTTCAAAAGAGCCCATCGCCGGCATAACCCCGATCGAGCAGATGCTTGAGATCAACGAATTTGACTCCAGCATGCCCGCCGTTGGCGCAACAACTTCAGCCAAGCCATTCGGCGCTACTAGAACGAGCACTCCCGGAACTGACAGCAACCCTATTCAAAGTTACGCGCAATATCTGCAGCCCATCGACGCGCCTTTCGTCTTCAACGGCTTCAATGAATCAGCCATCAAGCAATTTGCGTCAAACTTCGCCGCCGCCGGAATTACTCCGGTCATGGGCGTGGGCTCAGCCAGCAAAGAAAAGCAGCCTGAGCCGCTGGCGCCCGGCTCTGCCGTGAGCGCAATCATGGTTCGGGGCGATATGGACGTCGCCGCCACCTGCACCGTGACTTACATGGATAAAGACCATCTGCTGGCGTGCGGCCATCCGCTGACGCAGTACGGCATGGTGGATATGCCCATGACCAAAGCGAACGTTGTGGCTACGCTGGCTTCGCCGCTGAACGCTTTCAAGATCGTAAATACCACTGAGGCTGTGGGCGCATTCGTCCAGGACCGCCACACCGGCATTCTTGGTCGCTTTGGCCGCGAGCCGGAGATGATCCCAGTCACGCTCAACATTCACGGTCCCAGCGGCCCGCGCGAATACCACTACGAAGTTCTGAACAACGCCAAGCTCACCCCGTTGATGATGATGGCCACGGTCTATAACGCGCTGATGGGCATGAACCAGTACGGCGAAGAGACCACCTATCGCATGAATGGGAAAATCCACGTCACCGGATTTTCTGACGTGCGCATGACCAACATGTTCTCTCCCGTGGATGCCACGCCCACTGCATACGCAGTGGCCATGTCACTCGGCGAACATTTTGGCCGTATCTATGACAATCCTTTTGAAACTCCGACGATCAGCGGTGTAAACCTGGAATTCGATCTGGAGCGCGAACGCCACTCCGCCGTGCTGGAGAGCGCGCGCACTGACGTGACGGAAGCTCGCCCCGGAGACGAGATCACGATTGAAGCCGTGCTTCGCCCGTATCGCGGCGAGCGCTTTGTGCGCCGTATTCCCGTGCGTGTCCCGACTTCAGTTCCCAAAGGCACGCTGCGCATTTTGGTGAGTGACGCTGAGACGCTTGACCGTTCCCATAAAAGCGCCCCAGGCATGAGCCGCCGCCTGGACTTGAATTCAACCATCGAGCTGCTGAATAAAGAGCATTTGAACGATCATCTTTATGTCTCGCTGCTTGAGGCCAATCCACAGGCGACCGTAGAAGATAAAGTGATGCCCGCTGTGCCGCTCTCCGTAATGAATGTGATGGAAGGCATGCGCGCCACGCAGGAGATGGTGGTCTTCAATGAGTCGGCGGTGAATGAGTCATCAACCCCGGTTGGCTTCGTGGTAAATGGAGCGCAGATCATCAGCCTCAGCATTAAGTGAATTTGTAATTGGGTAATTTGGTAAATGGGTAATTGAAATCGGTCTGCTGACTGCTTGGTTTCATTTACTAAATTACCAAATTACAAAATTACTAAATTATCAATTTAAAAGAATGTCTTTTTTGTTTAGCTATTTCGTATCAATGAGGTATTTCCTGCTGGGATATCTCCGCCATTCTTTCTGTCTGGCGCGCAGGATCGCGTTTTATGATCCTGCCCAGCTTGTGCTTCTGAACATCGCCGAGCGGAGTGAAATGGGGAGCTAAGCAAGATCAACGGCGATATATACGCCAATTCCCGCGCACTTGAGATTCCTCTCCACCTTGCGCGCCTGTTAACCTTGAATGTGATGAGAAAAACGTTTTTTGCTTTATTTGTACTTGCCTTCGTAAACCTTGCCTTCGCAGAAGGCACGCGGCAATGGAAAGAAACCGGCTATGACGATTTTGAACGCGGCACCGCGCGCGGCGTAGCCATCCGCAGCACCGGCCAGATCGAGCTCGCTCCTGCTTTCAAAGCAATCTATACCAGCCCTTCGACCTTCATCTGGGGCATTGCGTCGGACAAAGACGGCGCAGTTTATGCCGCCACCGGTGCGCCTGCGCGCGTCTATCGTGTCACGCCGGACGGCAAGTCGGCAGTGATTTTTGAGCCAAAAGAGCTGCAGGTGCAGGCGATCGCACTTGGACCGGATGGCGCCATTTATGCCGCCACCTCGCCTGATGGCAAGGTGTACCGCATCACGCGCAAGCCCGGCGGTTCAGCAACCGCGCCGGAATTTGCCTCGGAGCTGTTCTTTGATCCCAGGACCAAATACATCTGGGACATGGCCTTTGACGCGCAAGGCCGCCTCTACATCGCAACGGGCGACAGTGGCGAGATCTATCGCGTAGAGAAGAACAAACAGGGCTCAGTGTTTTTCAAGTCGGATGAAGCGCACATTCGCGTGCTGACGTTCGATCCTCGCGGAAATCTGATCGCCGGCTCGGATGGCAGCGGACTGGTTTACCGTATCTCTCCCTCCGGCGAAGGCTTTGTGCTCTACAGCGCACCGCGAAAAGAAATTACCGCGCTCGCCGTGGATGCTCAGGGAAACATCTATGCTTCAGGAACCGGCGAAAAGCGTTCTTTCCAGCCGAGCTCCATTCAATCCGGTTCAGGCGCTCCAGCGCAGGGCGCTCCGGCTGCAGGCGCGCCGCTCACAGGTAATGTGAACCTTGCCGGCTCTGATGTTTACATCATTGCTCCGGACGGCTCTCCGCGAAAAATCTGGTCATCGCATGAGGACATTGTCTATGCGCTTGCCTTTGACGGCGCGGGAAGGTTGATCGCCGGGACCGGGAACAAGGGCCGCATCATCGCCATCGAAAAGAACGGCGACTTCACTGATCTAATAAAGGCCAGCGCCAACCAGGTCAGCGCATTCAGCAAAGCGCCGAATAATGGCCTGTATTGCTCAAGCAGCAATCTGGGAAAGATCTTTCTGATGAGCAACAATACCGAGCCTGAAGGCACGTTTGAGAGCGACGTGGATGATGCTCGCATCTTCTCGCGCTGGGGACGCGCTGAGGTCCGGGGCCGCGGCAATTTTGAGCTGTTCGCCCGCAGCGGCAATGTTGATAATCCTGACCGCAACTGGAGCGCGTGGTCGCGTGTTGACCTGAGCAAAGACGCGCGGACCGACGTGCCCGCAGCCCGCTTCATTCAGTGGCGCGCCGTGCTCAAGCCGGCCAATCCACCGACACAGATTGATGAAGTCACCATCAACTATCTCTCCAAGAATGTTGCTCCGGTGGTGGACGAAGTTGTCGTGCAGGTGGGCGCGCGCTTTCAGCCGCAGCCGCACATCTCGGTTCCCGAAACCATCGCGGTGAACCTCGGCCCGCCGCCGCAACTCCTTAACCAGCACGTAGAGAACGCGCCTACGGCCAATCGCGACCGAGGCGCCGTTGCAGTGCGTTGGGCCGCGCATGACGACAACGATGACAACCTGGTTTTTTCAGTCTATTACCGTGGCGATAATGAGCGCGACTGGAAGCTGCTGAAATCAGGGCTGACTGACAAGTTCTACTCCTTTGATTCCGGATTGCTCCCCGATGGCGGCTATACGGTAAGGGTCGTCGCCAGCGATGCACCGTCACACAGCCCCGAAGATTCTCTTTCCGACGAGAAGCAAAGCCAGCGCTTCGAGATAGACAACACAGCTCCGCGAATTGAAAACCTGGCGGCGCGTGTTGAAGGACAAGAGCTGCACGTAACCTTTCACGCAGCCGATGATGGCTCGCCGATCAAGCGCGCTGAATACTCCATTGACGCGGGCGACTGGCAATACGTGGAACCGGTAGGCGCTCTTTCAGATTCAAAGTCTGAAAACTACGATTTCAGCGTCGTCTTGAGCAGCGCTCCACCTGCTCAGGAGCAGCCGGTAGAGAAGAAGGGCAAACGCAACAAGCAACCAGTAGCGGCGGCGCCGGCTCCGGTCAGCACAGAGCACGTTGTAGTAGTGCGCGTTTACGATCGCGGCGACAACGTGGCGACTGCAAAGTACGTTACAAAGTAGCATTTCGAGCGCTCAGAGAGGCGCGCCCTCTCTGAGCAGGGCTCAAGCTGCTACAAAACACACCTAAGCAGCCAACCTGCTTTGCTTTTCTGCTTTCCTATTCAGCAGCAACCTACCTTATCGCCCCTGGTGGAGAAGAAATGATGAAGAGATTTCTACCTGCCTGGAGTGTGAGTTTTCTGGGCCTTATCCTACTTGCATTCCTGGTTGGCTGCGGCGGTGTAAGCGCGAACACCCCCAGACCGACGCCAACACCTAATCCAACTCCTTCGCCAGGGCCTAGCCCCAGTCCCACTCCCACCCCTCAGGCGCATGGAACATTTGTTTTTGTAGATGGGGTGAGCAGCCCCGGCCAGCCCACCGACGAATATCGGTTAAACCCGGATGGGACCCTTACGCTGGTGCCTGGCTCGCCATTCCCGATCAGCGGCTTTTTGGCTTCAAGCGGCCGGTTCCTGATGGTGGCGAACTCAACCACCCTCTCGGCCTATGCGATTGACCCAGCCACGGGCAAGCCCGCGATTGCAGGCAACGGGGCAGTCGCTGCGACGGCAGCCCTCGCTGCTGACGCGCAGGACGTCTATGTGGCAGGCCAATCTTCTGATGGCGCCAACAACGTGATTTATGGCTTCAGTGTCAGTCCCACGGGAGTCCTGACGGCGCTGCCCGGCTCGCCGTTCCTGCTTTCCGGAGCATGCGATTTGTGCAACCAGCCTGTGAGCATAACGATGAACAACAGCTTTGTAGTCGTAGGGACCTCAGGCTTCCACGGCGCGGGCGGTATCCTTGTGCTTCCACGTGCGGCCAGCGGCACACTGGGTACACCGCAACCCGGCGGGCAGGAGGAGCAGAGCGCGCTGACGATCCAGCGGCCCAACGGGAACGCGGCCTTCGGCATTGACGGCACACTGGGCGCGATCCAGCCTTATACCATTGATAGCACTGGCAAGCCTACTGCGGCCCCCCTGGTCTTCCCATCCAGCTCATCAAGCTTTATCGACGAGACGGTTGACGTTACGGGAAAATTCCTGCTTGTTCTGGACGGCTCTGTGGTGCACGTCTTCTCGATTGATGCGTCAATCGCCAATATCAGCCAGATCGGCACGTCGGAATCTATCGGGCAAGGAGGGGGCTTCATCAACATGGACCCGAGCGGGCACTTTGTGATCGTAGGACAGTCCAGCAATCTGGGCACTCCGCCGCCTCCCGACCAGATCACGGTCTTGACCTTCGATCCAGCAAGCGGGGCGATGAAGAAGCTGCAGTCATATCCAGTTGGCAAGATGCCGTTCCGCAGCGCCATCATTACGGAATAAATAATGTTTCGAAATGAATTGGGCCACCTAACCAAGGTGGCCCTTCAAATTTTTATTGTGACGATTGTTTGCTTAGTTCCATGTCCCCCAGCGCGAAGCCCGGTAAATCGCCGAACGCGAGGGGACCCAGGCCGGTATGCGCCGGAAGCGCGAGACTGCTTCCAGAGCACGCGCGCGCTGATGGCGATCAAAGGCACGTACGTACTGGCGAATGATCTGTGGCATGGTCATGCGCAGCGCCGCGGAGAAGTTTTGCTCCGCCATATCGTGCTGCTCCTTCTCGTTCTCCAGCAGCTCGATCATGTTGCGGGCCAGGGCTGCCTTGTCGCCGATAGGATAGAACTTAATGGCCAGCCCGCCGCTCTCGCCCATCTCGCGAAAATCAGGTACGTCAGAACAGATGATCGGCACGCCGTGCGCTGCCGCCAGATTGGCGACGCCGCTGGCTCCAGTGGCTGACGTGTATGGCATCACCATGAATGAAGCTGTCCCAAAAATCTCCGGGATCTTTTCTTCAGGAACATAGCCCGTGAACTCGATCTTGGGATGGCTCCCGTACCGTGCCTGCAGGCCCTCAATGTATCCCGGTGAATTCGTATTGTTCATGCCGGCAATCACCAGCTTGGCATCGGGGACGCGCGGGGAGACCTGTTCTTCAAACGCCTCAATCAGCATCTCGCAACGCTTGTACGTGCCCCATTTGCCAAACGCGAGAATACGGTGCTCAGGGTTCCCTCGCCGGGAAAAATCAGGAAATTCCGGCCGCGAGGAAAGCACGCCATGTGCGCGGAAGTGGATGTTTTCACCACGATATTTCTTAATCAACGTCCGCCGGTAGGCCGGCAGCAGCACCGAGATTGAATTGGCCATCAGCAGCATCCGCGTGGCCACATTGCCTGCCACCTTGAATAGGGCCTTGTGGCGCACGCCTGCATCGCTCAGGTCAATGTGGTCCATCAGATGATGCAACGTCACGTGCGTGTAATAGCCGGCCATGCGCGTTGCAGCCGGAAGCGTGAGGCCGGAAAACGCAGCCAGCGGATGCTCTTTATTCCCGAAACTGGAGAAGACCAGGTTGAACCACACCACATCTGGCTTGCAATCGCGGATCGCCCGCAGCAGGCGCGCGTGATTGCTGAGCTTATTAACGCTCCAGCAGCGCACAACGTCGAACTCTGGCAGCTCAGGTTCAGGCCCTGAGTACTCATCAGCCAGAACTGTCAGGCTGATCTGCGGATCTGCGCTCAACTCGCGCGCGATGTGAAAGCCGTACTCGTTGAGTACTTCCTTGCTCGGAGGAAAACCGGTAACCAGGCAAATCTTCATTGGCCCCTAAACCTAAAAAATGGAAATTTTCACAACCGGCCGCCATGCTGACGTGCTGCCGGTTCCGGTATAGCTAAAGAACGACTGCTGCTGCAGTCCCACAGAGAACCGCAGCGGATAATCAATTGCCAGTGCGCCGCTGCCGTCATCCACGCTCCGGCGCAAGGGCTTCATGTAGGAGATGAGGAATCCACTCTGAAAGTTGTCGTACAGATGGAAGCCTTCGCCGCGGGTGAAATCAACTGAGCCGTCAATCGACCAGCGATCATTAGGCCTGATCTCCATCCGCGCGCCGGGAACCAGTATCTGCGCCGTAGCAAAGCTCAGGTCCTGCACTCGCCACGAGCGGATGTACTTTCCCAGGCCTGTGAGCGTCGCCTTCTGCCCGAACTTGTGCTCCACTCCTACCCATGTTGCGGTGGTGAAAAATTCACGCACCAGAGGATGGAAGAGCAGGTCGCGGGCAGAGTATCCAGTGATCAGGGCATTGCTGCCCCACGGACGGCCAACTTCAAACTCAACAGTGGCTGCCAGATCGCGCGAAGACAAATTCTGCTCCGTGAACGGGCCGGATTCGTGGATCGCGCTGCCGCGCACCGTCAGCCAGTTGAAGAACGGCGATGTGCTCAGATACAGATACTGGCGAAACAACTGCTGGTTCATTTGAAACGGCGATTCCGTGTCACGCCGGAGGGTGAACTGGATTCCCGGATCAAGAATGATGCGCGAGCCTCCCAGCCGCAGCACCGGCGTGGTTCCCACGTTGAACACAGTGTCATATGTGTTGCGCCGCACAATTTGCAGCTGGCTTGGGATGGAGATTGTTCCTCTGTAATTCTTCACCCCAAAGAAGCCGTTGATGGGCAGGAAAGTTCCCGGATGATAGCGGAATGAGCTCCCGATATCCGTCTCCTGCGATGAACGCGGCGGCACTGGTGAACCCAGGAATTTGGCGTCCATCTCATACAGAGTGGCGTCCTCGAAAATCGCGCCCGTAGAAATGTCACTTTGTACGTCCAGCTTGTGCTGCCATGGCAGCGGCATACCCTCCTGGCCGCTTGCCTGCAACAGTCCGCGCTCCGCTGTTGGATCGTCTGCCGCGAGCTGATTGGCATGCGCAAATGCGGTAATTGCGCGCGGATTGTCATGGCGCTGGCTGTAAATGTTGGCCCAGGCCAGCTGATAATCGTAGCTCTGCTGCGTGTCAGCCGAATTTCCCAGCGCGGAAAGCTCCTGCTCCGCTTTGCGATCGTCGCCCTGCGCGATGTAGGTGTTTGCCAGGCCGATGGCAACAGTATCGTCTGACGCGCCCATGTCTCTGGCTTTCACAAAATACCGCTGCGCCAGATCAAAATCATGCGCGGCAAGAAAGACATTGGCTGCTTCTACCAGATTGTCTGCCGTGATCGGCGAAGCCTCACCAATGCGCGACTCAGCAAAGGCAAGTCCAACCTCCTGCTTCGCGTCATTCAGCTTCCCTTGCTGCACAAACAGCTTGGCAAACTCTAGCCGCACATCCACGCGGTTGGCATCCGGGGCATCCAGTGCGCGATTGAAGCGCTCCAGCGCCGCAGCGCGATCGCCCAGGGTCATGAGAGCATCACCGGTGGCGATCAGGATGGCTGACTGATCCACAGCTTCGCGCTCAGCGGCCTGAATGTACTTAAACGTCTCAGCGCGATGCCCCATCTGCGCATGCGCAGATGCGAGGTTGGCATAGATAACCGGATCGCCGGGGGAAAGCTGCAGCGCTGTCTGCAATTCGGTAATCGCCTGGCCGTAATGACGGTCATGGTAGTACGCGTCAGCCAGCGCTTCATGGACTTTAAGATCGTCAGGCGCATACTTCAGAGCAATCCGGTATTCCTGCTCAGCTTTGCTCAGCACGCGCATTTGCCGGTAAGCTGTGGCGCGCGCCATGTGCGTTGCACCGGATTCGCCCAGACGTTTTTCTGCCTTGTTGGTTTCTTCCAGCGCCTCACGTGAACGATGCAGTTGCAGGTAAGAATATGCAAGTCCGAGCCGCGCGATGCCGCTATCTGGATTCATCTTCAACGCAGGCTCAAAGTCGCGGATGGCGCCCTGAGCGTCCTGCATGTCATTGCGGACGTACCCGCGATTCACGAGAGCTTCAAACATCTTTGGATCTTTTTCAATGGCGCGCGAGAAGTCGTCGATCGCCTGCTGCAGGAGCTGGTTCTGGCGATGCACATGGCCAGCCAGCAGCGGGAAGTTCGGCTCCTTCGGCAACACGCCTTCATAGCGGCTCACCAGAGACAGCACATCGTCATAGCGGCCTAGGTTGTAGTAGTCATACGCCAGATAAACGGCAGCGTCTCGGTCATGCGGCAGCTTCTGAATGGCGACCTCGCCCAGCCGCGCCGATTCTGCATACCTTCCCTTGAGGAAAAGATACCGCTCGGTTTCACGCATGATGCGTGGATCGTTCTTCATTGATCCGGTAGCGCGGGCCACCCATTGCCCGGCGAGATCAACCTTGCCGGCCTCAATCGCCGCATTGGAGCCCCCGGCGACGATCTGCGGGTTTGTCGGCGCAAGCTGATGAGCTTTTTCATAACTGGCCTGCGCTTTGTCAAATTGCCTCATCGCCGTATAGAGGTCGCCCAACTCCATGTAAGGAACATAATCGCTGGGATAAGCCGAGGCCATGCGGGTAAAGAAGCCCTCAGCAGCCTTGTTGTCACCTTCATCGCGTGAGAGATAGCCGAGCGCCTCAAGGGCATAGCGATTCTTCTGGTCACGCTGGAGCAGCGCGGTGTACATCTGCCGGGCCTCGCCTTTGCGGCCCATCTTCCACAACAAGCTGCCGTATTGCAGCGTGACGTTGTCATTCTGCGGATCAAGCTGCAGAGCCTGCTTCAGGTCGGCTTCAGCGCTCCCGAAGTTGTTGCCGATCATCTTTAGCGCAGCGCGCAGGCGCAGGTATTCAACCTGCTGCGGGCCTTCCACCTGGATTGTTGCCAGCTGCTGCAAGCCGATGTTGAGCTGCTGGCGGACGGCATTCTCATCATCGAGATCGCGATAGGTGTCAATCAGGTTCAACCGCAGCTGCGTGGGATAAAGAATGCCCTCAGGGGGCGCCTGTGGCATTGCCGCCAGAGCGGCCAGGTATTCGCGGACAGCGTCATTGTCACGGCGCTCAACTTTTGCCAGGTCGCCACGGATGGCATGCAGCCGGTAGTGATTTGCATCAAGCTGTTCGGCGCGCGCCAGGAAGATGCGCGTCTTATCGAGATTGCCCACACGCAACTGCGCCTGAGCTGAGGCCAGCTGCACGTTCACAGATTTTGGCGCCATGTTGGCGGCCTTTTCATAGGCATCCGCCGACTCTTTTTTCATCCCGGCAAGTTCATATGTATAGCCGAGTTCTGACATCACGTCGGCATTCTTGTTTGGGGCCTTCAGCAGAATGGCGACAGCGGATTTGTAGTCGTGCGATTCGCGGTAATACTGCGCAACGGCGCGGAAAATTTCGGTATTGTTCGGGCTGCGCTTCATCGCCCGATCAAGAAGCTGCTTGGCCTTGTCTGGCTCCTTATTTTTCATGTAGGTAATGGCAAGAAGCAGCTCATTGTGGGCAACAGGCTGAATACTTTCGGAGCGCTCCAGCAGGCTCTGGGCTCGGGCCAGGTCGCCGGATTGCATGAAGAGCTCGCCTGCCATGGTCAGATCAGTGGCGCGACGCGGATTGGCGGCTATCACCTGGAGAAGGATCTTCTTGGCTTCATCGGCCTTACCCATGCGAATGTAGGTCTGGGCCATGCCGGAGAGGCCTTCCACGGAGTTTGGCGCGCGCTGTAGGCCTTTCTGATAAGCATCGAGCGAAACCTGAGAGTTGCCGGCAAGACGGGCGGTATATCCCAGCAGGAACCAGTTGCAGGCGTCACTGGGCGCAACCTGGGTAAGGTGCTGGGCATAGTTCATCGCGGCGCTGGATTGGCCGTTCTTGAGCGCGGTTTCGGCGGCGCGGGCGTAACGTCCGGCCTCAATGCTGCCGCCCCAACCGGAGCCTGAAGTCCCGCAGGGCGCTGTACCGCCGCCTCCGCCGGCAGACGACCGTCCGCCAGATTGGCGCTTATTATTGCTTTGCTTCTGCTGAGGCTTCTTCTGGTCTTGCGAATTGCCGTTAAGGTCGAACGTTTCTTGCGTCCAGCCACGGGCAGCCAGCAAGAGAAAACATAAGAACACGAGACCGAAAAAATTCTTCTTCACGGGACCACCGTAGTAAGAGTTGCAGCGGAGCACGTGGCCACCAGGTTCCACGTGAGCTACAGAGATTTCAGCGTAGGCCGCACACCACCGCTGGCGGCAGCAGCTCTGTTCTCATGCTGAATCAAGATGCCACTTTTAGGTCTGGGGATTTCCAGCCTCAGTGAACTTCTCAGATGCTTTTTTTCAAGTGGGAATCCGCATACCACAAAGAAAACCCTGAAGCCATTTTTGTAATCAAAGTCTCTGCTGGAGCAAAACTGCTGCCGAAATCGGCATCCCTTATACAGTCAGCCGTCAATCCACGGATTGATGCTCAACTTGAGTCGCATTCGCGGAGGTTTTCCATGAGTTCCCCAACCATCGCTCCGGGCAGGCAGGTCTCTTTGCCAAGCCGGGCGATCCCCTTGAGCTGGGTGCTGTTGCTGGCCCTGCTGGTGCATGGCCCGCTGCTGTTAATGCAGCTTCCCAATGACTCCTACGACGCGAACTTCCACAAGTTTTTTGCCGCGCATTACGCGCAGCACTGGTTCAATCCGTGGAATGAAAAGTGGTTTACCGGCTTCTCGCAAACCACTTACCCGCCAATGGAGCAGCAGTGGATGGCCCTGTTCTCCCACGTTATGGGGCTGGACCTGGCTTATGCGCTGGTGCAGCTGATTGCAATTCTCCTCTTGCCGATAGGAGTGTATCGCTATGCGCGGATCTGGGTGAGCGAACGCGCGGCCAGCTACGCGGCCATTGCCAGTGTGCTCATTGGATCATTGTCATTCCTGGTGTATGAAGCGGGACAGCTCTCCACCACGTGGGCTGCGCCGCTCTACCTCATAGCGCTCGCATATTTCTACGAATGGACGCGCGAAGGCAAGGTCATGGCGCTGCTCAAGGCACTGGCGCTAACGCTGGCCGCAGCAGCTGCCCACCACGTAACGCTGCTCTTTGCCAGCGCCTTCTTCACCATACCCGTCCTGGTGACGGCGTTAATGGACCGCAAGCGTGAAGGGCAGGACTCGACCATAGGAGGCGTGATCACACGTTCGGTCATCTTCGCAGCGCTTGCAATTGGCGGCATTTTCCTGGTCCTGCTGCCCTACTGGATCGCGCTGTTCCATAACCCGATTAAGCAGATGCCGATTCCACACGGCAGCCGTGAGAACTTTTTCTCCCAGGGCTGGTTGACGATCAACTACATCGTTGTCCCCTGGGGAGCGCTGCTGCTGGCGCTGCCGTTCATCTTCAGCAAGGGTTTGAAGGAGAGCCGGCTTCGTCCCCTGTTCTTTGGCTTCTGGATCACCATGCTGTTTGCCCTGGGCGGCACAACTCCGTTGCCCAAAATGCTGCTTGGCGCAATGGCCGCTGTTTTGAATGGCGTCACCGGCGCGCACCTTCACAACCCATATGACATTCTGACCTTTGAGCGATTCAGCTTCTGGGCCAGCCTCATGGCGCTGCCGATCGTCGCACTGCTTGCGGTGAAACTGGTGGATCGCTATGGCACCAAGGCCGTTTTTGTTCTCGGCACGTTAGGCGCATTGAGCACCGCAGCAGCGGTCGCATGGCCGGTCTATCATCCGATTCACGGAGAGCCGTTCGACGTGAGCGACGTGATTTCGTTCCTCAACCGCGACGGTCATGAGAAGTACCGCTTCCTGACGCTTGGCTTTGCCAACAAAATGTCTGAAGTTGGCATTTACGCCAACGCCAGCAGCGTTGATGGTGAATACAACTCCGCCCGCCTGCTGCCCGAGATGACACAATACGGCTCGGCACAGCTCACCAACTCAAAATATTACGGCAGCAACGGAATGGAGTCGCTGCGGTCAGTTCTGAAGCACGCAGACCAGTACGGCCTCAAATACATCTTTGTTCGCGATCCGTACTATGAGCCGCTGCTGGCTTTTGCCGGCTGGCGGAAAGAAGAAGTCTATGATCGCGGCGGCGTCTCGCTGTGGGTGAAAGACGGAATTCCGCCGGCGCACAAGACGCCGTTCGGCACGCCGCCTACGGCAATGGAAGGCTTGCTGTGGGGAACGCTCCCGATTGGAAGCAGCATTATTGCGCTCATCCTGGTGCTGGCATTTCCAGACAGGCGCCGCATGCAGCAGCCAATTGAGTTCCCGCTGGTGGAAACAACTGAAGAACCTCTTCTCCGGGAGGCACGATAATGGGACGCTTTCTTACGCTCATCTTCGCCATTCTCACTGTGGGGCTGATCGCCGTCGGCAGCGTGCACAAGAGCTCGTCAGCGCCCGCCTCAACGCCGGAAGGAGCGGTGCAGTCACTGTTTGACGGTGCGAAGTCGCATGACTGGAAAGCCGCTTATTCCTATGTGGCTGGTTCCAGCAATGTTGACCAGAATGCGTTCATTCGCGATCTCGCCGGCCGCAACGGCAGCCTGCGCACCTACTCACAGCTTGATACCGTGAACACCCGGGTGCTGCATGAGTCTGACAATGAGGCTCAGGTGCGCACTGAGCTTAAGTACTCAACCGCAGTGGGCGCCTACTATGACACGCGCGATCTCAAAGTAGTGAAAGACGAGGGTGCGTGGAGAGTGGTATGGCCTTCAGAAAAAGAAGTCGCTGTTCCGCCACAGGTAATCCCGGTGAACTATCTGCGCTGGGACATTGTTTGGCGCGGCCAGGGTGACGATTGGGGCGCGCAAAACGTGGAGAATCCCAACTGCCGCATTCTCTCCATGAACGCCATTGAACGCGATGGCGCGCTGATTATCATGGGCGAAGTTGAGAATGAAGACACCGTTCCCGCATTCATCACTGTAGGCGCGGTGCTCACTGACAAAGACGGTAAGGACGTGGCGGAAGAGAGCAGCTTTGACAAGACTTCACACGTGCTGTTGCCGAAAGAAATTTCACCATACCGCATCGACTTCCCGGGAATCAAGAAGACCGATGTAAAAAGCGTACGCATGACGCACAACTGGATGCTGGTGCCGGCTTCGGCTGACCCGGTGATTGGCGTGCTGCATCAGCGGATTGAAAAAGACCAGACCGGCCGCACGGTGCTCAAGGGCGAATTGATCAATGAAAGTGGCCAGACGGTCAACATCCCGCACGTGCTGGCGACGTTCTATGACAACGGAGGCAAGGTCATCTGGGTTTCTGACGCGTACTCAGACCGTGCTCTACTGCCACAAACGCCCCTGCCGTTCTCCGTCGGGCTGCGCGACGACCTGGCGGCCAATGTCCACAGCTATCGCGTTACAGTGAACCATTACACCCTGAACCACGCGGAGTAAAAGCAATGCGGACAATTATTTCCATACTCCTGGTGATTGCGGTCTGCTGGTTTGCTGCGGACTGCGCCCATGCCGCTGAACTGCAGGTTCCCGCAAATGCAGTAGCAGGCCAGCCGCTCACGATCAATGTAAGCGGCAGCGGAACGCTGCTGCTGATCGGCCCGGGACAGGTCATTAAACATGAAATCAAGTCCGGCAGCGTGGAGATCAAAGGCGAAGAGCTTCGCAGCGCCGGACGGTGGATCGCTATTAATGGCGGCCAGTCACAGGTGTTCTGGGTAAAGCCCGGCAAACCGGAAAACCTGAGCTTCCTTGCGCGCCCGTCGCGCGTGCCGGTTTCTCAGCCCAACGTAATCAGCGGCGTATCGTTTGTCTTCGATGAATACCAGAATCTGGTGATCGATCCCACACCGGTGAGTTTCAAATTGTCAGTGGGCGATGCAGGATCGGCCAAAATCGTCACCAGCCGCGCCGGCGTGGCATGGCTAAAAAGCAATTCCGCAAGCAAAGCCGGTGCAGCGCAGTTTGTGGCCTCGGCAGGTGACGCAACTGTTCGCCGCGTGGTGCAGCAGGTAGCGGCTGATCCGTGCCATCTCACCATGCGCGTTGCCGGACGCAATGGCAACAGAGTCGTAGTGGAGACAGCGCCCATCCGCGACTGCAGCGGCAATCCCGTTCCTGATGGCACAATCGTGAGCTTCATCCAGACAGACAAGAACGGCAAGAGCACGGTGGATTCCCGCATCAAGAAAGGAATTGCCCGCGCTGAGCTGCCCGCGTCAGACAATGCAACCATTACCGTGGCTGCAGGCGTGGTGCTGGGCAACGAACTGCACGTAGGAGGCCGATAAATGAAGCTGGCGCGCATTCTCATTCTCGCTTGCGGCGTGGCCCTGGCGGTTTCAGCAGGCTTGCCGCTGCTCCAGCACATGCTTGCCGATACAAAACCGGCCGTGCAGCTCACCACCGGCAACGCACAGCCTCGGCAGCTTGAAGACGTTACGCAGAAAGCAATTCTCCGCGACTACACTGCGGCGTGGCAAGCAATTGGGGCTGCCTTAGAAAATAACGCTCTTCAACCGCTCAATGAGAACTTCACCGGCTTTGCCCTGGACAAGCTGAGCCAGCGCGTGAAAGACCAGAAGCAGCAGGGGCTGAGCACGCGGATTGTTGACCATGGCCACAAGGTGGATGCGATTTTCTATTCACCCGATGGTGCAGCGATCGAACTCAAAGATACGGCCAGCATTGAGACGCAGGTGCTCGAAGGCGGCAAGGTCATCCACTCAGACCAGGCGCAGATCCACTACTACGCGATCATGACCGGCGCGGAAGACCGCTGGAAGGTGAGAGTGCTGGAGAGCGCGCAGTAAAACAGTAGTTAATGATTTCCGAAGTCCCGAGCGCAGCGAGGGATCCCTATTGCCATGAAATACTGATGGTTCAACTGTTGGATTACTCACGATCCGATCACCCGAAAAGCTACGTGTACCTATGTGCTTCGCGGAAAGAGTGATCCCTCCCTTCGCTCGAGACTTCGGAAGAATACCAAATACTAAATGGGCGGCGCGTCATCTGCCTCGAATGATTCAGACTCGCCGGCTAAATGGGGAATGCTCTGCATCAGGCGCAGGCAGCGGTTCCAGCGAAGAATGGCGTCATCATTCCCCTGCGGCCTGATCTTTTCCGCTTCCTCAAAATAACGCAGCGCATTTTCAAAGCTTGTCTCCAGAGCATGGGAGCGATGGCCGGCACGGAGCTGCGCCTTGGCCCGCCGCTCATTGACAATGCCGAGATAATACGAGCGCTCGTAAGCGTTGGTGAGCTTTTCAAAGCAGGAATGCGCTTCAGTGAAGCGATCAGATGCGCTGCCGGTGAACTGGTCCGTAATCGCCAGGCCGAGCTGGCGCAAAGCCTGCTGGTTTTCAGGATCGGCGGCGAGAATGTCGCGGCAGATGGATTCGGCCTCTTCCGCCTGGTTCAGGTAGCGATAATGCTGCACCTTGGCCAGCGCCTCAGGGATGCCGCTCTTGGAGATGATTTTGAATTCGCGCTCCATAACTTCTGCTCCAAAGCAATTTTAATCCGATTTAGATGCGCCGCGTATTTTGCGGACCAATTTCAAAATCGGATCATAGAATTCATCCACCACGCGTTCTTTCAGGGGAATAATCGCGTTGTCAGTGATCTTGATCTCTTCAGGGCAGACTTCAGTGCAGCACTTGGTAATGTTGCAATAACCGATGCCCAGCTCGTCCTTCAGCAGCTTGGCGCGCGAGACATTGTCCAGCGGGTGCATCTCCAGCGATGCGACGCGCACAAAAAAGCGCGGGCCTCCGAACTCTTCCTTCTTGTGGTGATCGCGCACCACGTGGCAGACGTTCTGGCAGAGGAAGCACTCAATGCATTTGCGGAACTCCTGCACCCGGTCCATGTCTTCCTGATACATCTTCCAGTCAGTATTTGGCTTGGGCGTGAACGGTGGAATCTTTTTGTTGACGCGGTAGTTCCAGGAGACATCCGTCACCAGGTCTTTAATGACGGGAAATGATTTCATGGGATAGACCGTGATGGGTTTATCAGTGGGCAGCGAATCCATGCGCGTCTTGCAGGTGAGGCGCGGTTTGCCGTTGACCTCAGCCGAGCAGGAGCCGCACTTCCCTGCTTTGCAGTTCCAACGCACGGCAAGATCAGGCTCAAGGTGCCCTTGAATGTAGTGGAGCGCATCCAGCACCACCATTCCGGGCGCAATTGGAACCTTGTATTGCTTGGCGCTGCCGGCTTCCTGATTGCCGCGAAAGACTTCGAGAATTGCATCTGCCATTTTGATAGCTCCTAGCTACTAGCCTTTAGCTCTTAGCTCTTTGCTTCCTTACTTGTCTTCCGACAACAATTCCTTTAATTCATTTGGAATTTCATCAACAGGAATCTGCTGCAGCTTCATTCCTGCGCCGTCGCGCGTAATCAAATTGTGCTGCTTGCCCCAGAACTGATCATCGGTCTTGGGATAATCAATGCGGCTGTGCGCGCCGCGGCTCTCCTTGCGCGCCAGGGCGCTGCGCGCCACGGCCTCAGACACAGTCAACATGGATTTGAGATCGCGCGCCAAATGCCATCCCGGATTGAAGAGCCGTGAGCCTTCCACGCGGACGCGTGCAGCACGCGCTTTCAGCTTTTCCAGTTCCCCCAATGCCTTGACTACGTCTTCTTCCACGCGGAAGATTCCGACCAGGTTCTGCATCACTTCCTGCAGGTCGCGATGAACAGCGTAAGGGTTTTCGCCATCGCCGCGCTCGAAGGGCGCGAGCATCTCGCGCTCGGCTTCAACGATTTGCGCGTTGTCGATAGCAGTCGCTGAAGTTTTTCCGGCGTAAGCGGCTGCGGCTTGTCCGGCGCGCCGGCCAAAGACCAACAGATCAGAGAGCGAGTTCCCGCCGAGCCGGTTTGCGCCGTGGAGTCCGGCAGCGGCTTCACCCGCAGCAAAGAGTCCAGGGAGAGAAGAGGCTGCGGTCTCGGCCTCAACGCGGATTCCGCCCATCATGTAATGGCAGGTGGGGCCGACCTCCATGGGACCTTTGGTGATGTCAACGTCAGCCAGCTCCTTGAACTGGTGATACATGCTGGGAAGCTTCTGCTTCACGTACTCAGGCGGCTTGTGCGAGATGTCCAGATAGGCGCCGCCGTGCTCGCTGCCGCGGCCTTCGCGAACTTCCGTGTAGATGGAGCGTGCGACCACGTCGCGAGTGGAGAGCTCCATGCGCTTGGGATCGTACTTCTCCATGAAGCGCTCACCGTTCTTGTTGCGCAAAATGCCGCCTTCGCCGCGCACAGCCTCAGTCACCAGAATGCCTTGCACGCCTGGAGGCCACACCATTCCGGTGGGATGGAATTGGACAAACTCCATATCAAGCAACTCCGCGCCTGCGTCATAAGCCAGCGCCATGCCGTCACCGGTATATTCCCAGGAATTTGAGGTGATGCGGTATGCCTTGCCGATACCGCCGGTGGCCATCACCACAGATTTCGCCTTCAGAATCACGAAGCGGCCCTGCTCGCGCCAATAGCCGAATGCGCCCACCACGCGCTTGCCGTCAGTGAGCAGGCGGATGATGGTGCACTCCATGAAGACGTCAAAGCCGAGCTGCACGCCGCGGTCTTGCAGCGTCCGGATCATCTCCAGGCCGGTGCGATCGCCCACGTGGCACAGACGCTTGAAGGTATGACCGCCAAAGGCTCGTTGCAAGATGTCGCCGTCAGAAGTGCGGTCAAAGAGCGCGCCCCATTGCTCAAGCTCGCGGACGCGCTCGGGAGCTTCCTGGGCGTGGAGCTGGGCCATGCGCCAGTTGTTGAGCAGCTTGCCGCCGCGCATGGTGTCACGGAAGTGGGTGCGCCAACTGTCGGATTTATCGACGTTGGCCATGGCGGCGGCAATGCCGCCTTCTGCCATTACGGTGTGCGCCTTGCCCAGCAGAGACTTGGAGACAACGGCCACGCGTGCTCCGGCGGCCAGGGCTTCAATCGCCGCGCGCAATCCTGCTCCGCCCGCGCCGATGATCAGAACGTCATGCTCATGGGTTTCATACTTCGTCTGGTTCGTCACAGTATTCTCAAGTCCTTGATCATGCCGCTGGAAACCATGCGGATGTAGAAATCGGCGAAGCCTACCGAGATTAGGCTGCACCAGGCAAACAGCATGTGGCGTTCATTGAGGAAGCTCAGCTTCTTCCATCCGCCGTGCCGGGTACGGTTGAAAGCGGTGCAGGAGAAGCAATCCAGCTTGCCGCCGATCAGGTGCCTCAGTGAATGGCAGGAGAGCGTGTACAGCGTCAGGAGCACGATGTTGATCAGCAGGACCAGCGTGCCTACGCCGACACCGAAGTGCAGCTTCCCATCCGGGCCGGGAAAGAAGAAGGCGCGAACAGCGTCATACCAGAGAAAGCCCAGGAAGACGATGGCGCCATAAAGAAAATAGCGATGAATATTTTGCAGGATGAACGGGAAGCTGGTTTCACCGCGATAATTGCGGTGTGGGCTCTCACTCACGGCGCATGCAGGCGGATCAAAGAAAAACGCGCGGTAATAGGCCTTGCGATAGTAATAGCAGGTGGTGCGGAAGCCGAGGGGAAAAATCAGGATCAGGAGCGCCGGTGACCAGTGCCACCATTGGTGTGAAGCGTCAATCAACGGCGAGTAAAAGGGCGAAAGATACGGGCCCCACTCGAAAAACTTTCCCTCAAAGGCACGGTAGGTGGCGTAAACACCGAAGCCGCCAAGCAGGATGATGACAGGAATCGCCTCAGTCCACCAGGCATCGCGGCGCAGAGTCCGCCGGGAGCCCGCCGTGGGACTTCCTTGTACCAGAGGAGTCGTGCTCTCAGCCAATAGCCACCTCCTTCAAAGCCCAGGAATGGTGAGGGCGGTTGGCCCATCACCACTTATTAAAAGACCGAATAGTGTAGCAAAGCCCTGCAACTCTGGTCGGCATGAAACGGCAGCCCTTCCCCGCACAGCGATTTTTACGATTGACAACTCTGAAATCAGTGGCTTCTCAAAAAATTGCCAAGCTCGATGCGGCCGTTCAGAGGCAATTTAACAAATATTCAGCGAAAGCCTTTGGGTCAACCTCGCCGCGAATCGGGACTTCTAACTATTTAAAGCACGGAAAAAGCAAAGCCAGGAAGAAATGCAGAGACCTCCATTTGCCCTGCAGAGGGCCAGCGCACATCAGCGCAGCCAATCTTAGGAGCGAGAGATCTCACGGGAGGCAACAATGAAGATACAGTTACTTATGGCATCAGTCCTTGCGTTTGGCATGGGAGTTGCCCAGGCGCAAACTCAATCCAATGCGCCGGCGCCAATGCAGAGTGGAGATGCAGCGCGTCCAAGTCAGCAAGGGCAGGGGGCACCAGCAGGAGCAGCACAAGCTCCCGGAATGGCAACTACTAACCAGACGAATGCGCCAGAATCATTTAAGGGGTGCGTCAACGGATCATCAGGAAGCTGGAATTTGATCTCCGATGACGGCAAGAACCTCACGCTGAGCGGAACTGACAACCAACTTTCACAATACAAAGGCCAGGAAGTTCGGATTGAGGGTGTCAAAGCCGATGATGGAACAGTAAAGATCAGCTCTATCGAGCAGATTTCTGCCTCATGTCCTAATCAGGCGTCCAACAGCACGAGCTCGCAAAGTTCCAGCATGAACCAGAACGTTCCGAGCAGCGAGCCTTCAACAACTTCTACCAACAGCGCGGCGCAGAGCACGACTACGACTCAGCCGCCAAACGCTGCTGAAAGCCCCAGTCAAAGCAACACTCAGGCTCCAGCCACTGCCACAACACCTGAGACCCAGGGAACAGCAAGCGGACAGAGTTCTACCACCACAACCACTACTCCGCCGGTAACGAACCAGACGTCTCCAAACACTGTTGGTACCGGAACGGAGCAGACCACTCAAAATCCTCCGGCGAGCAACGCTGAGCAGAACGCCACTCCGAGCACGTCAACGACTCAGGGCAACACTGCCGGCACAAGCAGCCAGGGTGTTCATCGCTACAGTGATATGGATCAAAACGCCGACAACAAACTGCCCCAGACGGCTTCACCCCTTCCCTTGCTTGGCCTGCTGGGACTGGGTTCGCTGGCAGCCGGTTTGATCAGCCGCCGCAAGAAGTAAACTTCAATGACTTTTTTGACAAATACTGCCCGGGGCAAAAAGCTCCGGGCTCTTTGTTTACGCAGAAGCCTTTCGGGCCGCAACCACTCGCGGAATCCCCTGCAGATCAGCGGCGACTTGTATCTCTGCCCAACCCTTCAGCAGCTCCCGGACCTTTTCTTCTTCTGAATAGCCGATCTCGGCCACGACCCAGCCACCAGGCCGCAGACGCTCATGCGCCTGCGGAATCAGGCGACGGTAGATGTCCATGCCTTCATGGCCGGAGAAAACGGCGATCTTCGGCTCGAACTCGCGAACCTGCTTCTGGACTTTGTCCGCATCGGCCTCGCCAACGTAAGGCGGATTGGAAATTACAAAATCGAATTGCTCGCCTGAATAAGTTGCGAGCAGGTCGGACTTTCGGAAAAGAACTTTTCCACCCAGGCCGAGGCGCGCGGCATTGATGCGGGCCATTTCCAGGGCTTCATCTGAAATATCACAGGCGTGGATCTCAACCTTTGGCAATTCGCTCGCCAGTGCCAGAGCAATGCAGCCGGAACCAGTTCCAACGTCAATCAGCCTGAGTTGTCCTGGGCCGTTAAGCCGGCATTCCTTCACCAATTCCAGGGTGGTCTCCACGACGTGCTCAGTCTCCGGGCGCGGAATCAGCACAGCGGGAGAGACCAGCAGGTCAAGCCCCCAGAACTCCTGATGCCCGGTGATGTACTGCGTGGGACAGCCGCGGGCACGTTCGCGAATGACTTCGGTATACCGAGCCTGCTCGTCGGCGGTGAGTTCGCGTTCCGGATGAGCGTAGAGAAAGGCGCGTTCGCGTCTCAACACGAACATCAGCAGCAGTTCGGCGTTCAGACGCGGAGACGGTACATCATTCTCAATGAAAAGTTGATACGCGGCATCAACGGCCTGTTTGAGCTGCATGTTTTCTGTAATCCCGAGCGGAGCGAGGGAACCCTATAAACTTCGATATTGTACAGTCCGACGTGTACAACCCTTAAGAGCGCGAGATGATAGGGATCCCTCACCGCAAAGTGCGCGGTTCGGGACTTCGGAAAAAATCACGCCACCACTTCCGCCTGCTGCTTCAGCTTCTCCGCCTGATAGTGTGTGACCAGCGCATCCACAATCGGCTGGAGCTTGCCGTCCATTACGTCCGTGAGCTGGTGCAGCGTGAGGCCGATACGGTGATCGGTAACGCGGTTCTGGGGGAAGTTATAGGTGCGGATCTTTTCGCTGCGATCGCCCGAGCCCACCTGCGCCTTGCGCTCCTTGGCCAGCGCCTGCTGTTGCCTTTCCATCTCCATCTCATAGAGACGGGCGCGCAGCACGCGCATGCCTTTTTCGCGGTTCTTGATCTGCGATTTCTCATCCTGGCAGCTCACCACCGTGTTGGTCGGCAGATGGGTAATGCGGACGGCGGAGTAAGTTGTGTTCACTGACTGCCCGCCCGGCCCCGAAGAGCAGAAGGTATCAATGCGCAGGTCTTTGGCTTCAATCTTGATGTCAACGTCTTCGGCTTCAGGCAGCACAGCGACAGTGACGGCCGAGGTATGCACGCGGCCCTGCTGCTCTGTCGCAGGCACGCGCTGTACGCGATGCACGCCGCTTTCATACTTCATGCGCGAATACACGCCCTTGCCCTCAATGATGGCGATGACTTCTTTCAGGCCACCAACGCCGGACTCCGACGTTGACAGCACTTCAACTTTCCAGCGCTGGGCTTCAGCGTAACGGCTGTACATGCGGAAGATCTCAGCCGCAAAGAGCGTGGCTTCATCGCCGCCGGTACCCGCGCGGATTTCCACCACAACGTTCTTCTCGTCATTGGGATCTTTGGGGACCAGCAGGATCTTCAGGTCGTTTTCCACCTGCACAAGCCGCTCGTCCAGCCTCGTGAGTTCTTCCTGCGCGTAGGCGCGCAGATCGGCGTCAGACTCGTCAGCCACCATGGCCTTGCTTTCTTCAATCCCGCGCTGCAGGTCTTTGTACTCGCGGTATTTCTCCACGATCTCAGAGAGGTCGCTGTGCGCCTTGGCGGTCTTCTGGTACTTCGAGGAGTCGTTGATCACCTCAGGCGAGGAAAGCGCCTTGGTAAGCTCGTCGTATTTCGCTTCAATTTGATTTAATCTCTCGAACATTTTTGTCGCTTCGCTCCCCACCGCTGGAGAGCATGGCCGCCTCAAAATTTCGGAGGCTCCTGTTATGGCTGGCTTCCACCCCATCAAGCCAAACTCGGGTTTGATGGGGACCCCGGGCTCGGCGCGTCAGTCGGCCTCGCCAGCAAATTTATGTCACGCCGCGGCTCCGATTGCGCCACGCGTCTTTTCTACAAATTTGATCCATGCCGTGGCGCATTCACGCGCATTCTCCACCAGCGGCATGTGGCCTGAGCCGACCAGCACCAACAGCTCCGAGTTTTTGATGCCCTGGCGGAACACTTCGGCGCAGGAAACATGGAGCACGCGGTCTTGATCTCCCCAGATAATCAGCGCCGGCGCCTTGATCTGCCCCAGGCGCTCGACCAGCGGCGGCTCGTTGCTTTGCATCTCGGCAAAAATCTTTGCTGACTTGGCCGAGCCGCGAATAGCATGGGCAGCCAGCAGCCGGAATACTGACTTCGGCAGGTAAGGCCGCTTCGCGAATACCTTATTCAGCAACTGGTCGAACTCAGGAACAGAGTTCGCTACCAGCCAGTTGTCGCCCGCTGCCACTGAGAGCGTCAACTCGCTTGGTTGCGGTTCAGTAACACCATGCGGTGCGATCAGGCCGAGCGTGATGACCTTTTCCGGATATCGCGCCGCGTAGGCCGATGCCAGAAAGCCACCCATGGAATGCCCGACAAGGTGAAAGCGCTTCAATCCCAACTCCGTCACAAATTGATGCAGCCGTTCCACCTGCTGCGGATAAGCGTAAGAAGCGGAGTCAATCCGCGTGCTCTGTCCCCATCCCGGCAGGTCAGGTGCAATCACGAGGTAGCGCTTTGTCAGCCGCGACGCAAAACGGTTCCAGTTGTCAGCCGATGCCCCGAACCCATGCAGCAGCACGACCGGCTCCCCCTTGCCGCCTTCAGAGTAAGTAATCCGATGATCGCCCACCTGTACAGACTTGCGTTTGAAGCCTGCGCTGAAGCGCTCCAGACCAATGAACATCATCGCGAGTTTTGACATCGTGTTCCTCCGCGCTGAAGAGAGCCCGTTTGATTTTGTGGCACAGGCACTCTTGCCTGTGCTCGCTAAAAGTGAACAAGTGCAGGACAGACGGGAGTGTCTGTGCCACATCTGTCGAGACCAACCTGAAAACCAGCCTAGTCCGTGAGAAATCCTGCCAAGCAATGAAGACGAAAGATTCGCGGCGGGCGCCGCTAGAGCTTGGGCTTCGCGGCGCGTAACTGCTTCGAAGATGGAATCGAACTACGCAATCACCAACTCCCCGCCATTCTTCTTTTCCAATTCCATCGCCAGGTCCAGAGCCTTGATCGCGCACTCCACCTGCTCGTCCGTGGGAGGCTGCGTGGTGATGCGCTGTAACCACAACCCCGGCTTGGTCAGCAGGGCAAAGAACGATTTTCCGTGCTTGGCTGAGAACCGGATCATTTCATACGAGACCGACGCGATGACCGGCAGAAAGGCCACGCGCAGTGCAAACTTGGCCCAGAACCCCTGAACGGGGAACGCGGCATAGACGAAGATCGAGATCAGCATGATCGTCATCAGGAAGCTGGTGCCGCAGCGCGGGTGATAGGTGGAGTACTGCTGCGCCTCGGCAATCGAGGGCATGCCGTGATCTTCAAAAGCAAACACTGTCTTGTGCTCAGCGCCATGGTAGCGATAGACGCGCTTGATGTCATCCCATAGCGAAATTCCCCAGATAAAGAGCAGAAAGAGCGCAATACGGATCAGGCCATCCACCATAGTGAAAGCGAAGTTGTTGCTCAGGGCGCTCCAGCGATGCTTGAGGCCAGTGGCTGCCGCCAGCGGCACGAACTTATACATAAAGATGAAAAAGCCGATGGAAACCACCATGCTCCCGACCATGGCCCAGGTGCCGATCTCCGGCTTTTTCTCGCCCTCTTCCTTGGCAATCTCTTCCAGACCCACGTTCAGTGAAAACTTTGAGGCCACAAAGCCCAGGCGCATGGCCTGCCCCAGCGTGGCCAGACCGCGAATGAATGGATATCCGAGCCATTTGCGCTTCTCAGAAGGCCGCTGCAGCGTCTCACTATGGGTTGTAATCTCCCCGTTGGGCTTGCGTATAGCTATGCCCCAGGCATGCGGCGAGCGCATCATTACGCCCTCCATCACGGCCTGGCCGCCGACCAGAGTCTCCTCACCGCTTTCAAGGGCAGGAAGCAGTTGCAGCGCAGCAAAAAAACGCAGAAATGGACGCCAATATCTCATTCGAATGATTACCAACTTATTAGATGATTCCGAGCCGAAGAAAGCTTTAGCCGGATCGGCATGGCTGTAAGCGGCTGTAAGACAGTATTTTACGGGAGAAGCAGGCAAAAAGAAACAGCATGTTACGGCAGGTTTGCACCAATGCATAGGGGCATTCTGGCCGCACTTCGGCCCAGGCCGATACAAAGTGTTAGAACTTCACCATCAGCGCCATCCGCAGGCTCTGTTCGTTCTTTCTCAGGTCAGGGCAGAATCCGCTGGTTCCCTGATTACAAGTAAAACCGGGAGTCGGTGACAGGAACGGTCCTTGCGCGAAAAAGGTGTCTCCCACCAGAGATCCGGCAGTAAGACCGGGAATCACGCTGGGAGCAGCATTGACGCTCGGCGTTATGCCGCCGGGGCCCGAGAAGTACGGCACGTTTGCATGACGATATCCGTATTCCCAGCGGAATGTGATGTACTGCCTGGGCATCCAGTCAAAAGTCGCTGAGGTGTCCCACGCCTTAAACGGATCGCCGGGGTTCTGCGTGAAATATGGCGAGCCGGTGATCGCATCGGCTCCATTGATCGGCGGGAGCAGCGCCAGGTAACGCCCGGGATTCGACATTGCACCATAACCCAATGTAAGTCCATATCTGTCTTTGTCGAACCAGAACCGGTTGTAGCCCATCCAGCCGGCAAAAGTCTGCTTACGACTGGTGGCAGTGTTGTGGAAGCAATTCGTGTTGTTAATGACTTTCTGGCCTTGCGCGCCAAGGCTCGTTCCTTTGCCGCCGTATTCGCAGCCAAGGTCTCCTGTGAGGGAGAATGCCATCTTGTCCAGGAATTTCTCTGGGCGGTCATAGTACTTGATTTGAACACTGTCATCGGTGTGGATGCGGCTGCGTGCAAATTGCCCATTTCCGTTGCCAAGAGTATCTTCGCCCATGCCGTAGTTATTGAAGACCAGCGATAGCCACGGCTTGGGACGCCAGAGGATCTGCCCGCCCAATCCCGGCTTGCTGCCCAGCCTGCCGTAGGATTGCCAACCGTTGATGATCCAGGGCTCGATCTTCAGTTTGTCCGTGGGGAACCATTGGATGCGGAGGCCATTGAAGAACCACGGAGTGTTGGAAGAGACATACGACGGCTGATAGGCCCAGTTATCAAAGTTGTAATAGCTGAACAGGCCGATGTAGGAGACAAAAATTCCAGCATCGATATTGAGCCCGTGATTTACGTCGAAATGGTAGCCTCCGTAAGCCTCCGACACATATTTGTACGCGCCACGAAGGTCCCACTGGCCACGCCCGGGGCTCGCATCGTTGCGTGGCGTCGTAACGCCGAACATCCCGTTCATGGTCAAAACGCGGCCGCGGACATTCTGCCAGTGGAAGTCGCCGCCAAAGCTGACCTGCTCTATCTGAAATTCGTTCGATCGAAAGACTTCGGTCGAGCCGCCTATTGAATCGTCACGCGGATGGTTGAAACTGTGAATAAAGTGGGTGTCAAAACGGACTTCAGGTGTGAAGAATTTTGAGTCCCACACCGCGTCTTTGTTGCGCGCATTGCCATTCAGCCAGGTCCAATCAGCATATGCAAAGGGTGCAGATGGCTGGTCTTTTTGCTGCGTGGCGGATTGATCACCGCTTTGTGTTGCCACACTGGCAGCATCTGAAGAAATGTTTGCTGCCGGCGCTGCGCTCGGTGCAGCAGCATTTACAAGAGCATTCGAGCCGTTCTGCTGTGCCTTAAGCTTCGCTTCCAGTTCGGCAATGCGAGTGCGCATCTGCTGGAGTTCTTTGAGAATTTCAGCGTTAGTGGCAGCTGTATCTGTAGCTGAGGTACTCGCAGCAGAACCGGGTTCGGTCCCTTGATCTTGCGAGGCAGCCTGGGCAATAACAGGAAAAGTTAGCGCTCCGCAAAGCAGCAGCATACATCTCTTGCGCAACCACAACCGGATATTTTCATTCTGCATATTTTTCGTCTTTTCGGAAAATTCGCACAGATAGTTACAACGCTTCATGAAGCACCTTGGTCTGTACTCAGCCGGCGTCAAGAAGAAAAGTGATGATCAGAAAAATCGCATTGCCGAACTCATAAGGAGTCTCACAGAGCGCCTTCAGCAGTCCATACGAGCAAACAGTTCAGTTTGACCGCGTCAGCGTAAGAAGAGGCTAAGAAATTGGTAAATATTTTATAAAGGCGCTTCGCCGGTAGGATGGAAACGATAGCCAACCCATGGATCGGTGACAATGTATTGCGGCTTGTCGCCTGTCTCGACTTTCTTGCGGAGTTGGTTGATAAATACGCGCAGATATTCCGGTTGCTGAACGCTCTCACCGCCCCACACGGCATTCAGTAGGACGCGATGCGTTAGCACTTTATTGGGACGTCGAGCCATGAAGACCAGCAACTCAAATTCCTTGGGTGTCAGATGAATTTCCTTGCCGCGCACGCGCACCACTCTTGATTCCGGATTGACATAGAAATCTCCGTTCTCCAGCGGCTCTGCTGTTTCCTCCTTGCCGGCGGCCACGCGGCGAAGATTCGCTCGCACCCGCGCCAGGAGCTCGTTCACGCTGAAAGGCTTGGTCACATAATCGTCAGCGCCCGCATCCAGCGCTTCCACCTTGCTCTTCTCTTCCTCACGCACAGAGAGCACAATGATCGGTACCTGAGATCTCTCGCGCACAAGCCGTGACAGCTCGATTCCATTCATTTTTGGCATGGAGAGGTCCGTCACGATCAGGTCAGGAATCCAGTCAACCGCAAGGTTCAGTGCAATTTCACCGTCAGCCGCTGTCTTCACTTCATATCCTTGCGACTGCAGCACCGTCTTCAGGACGCGCGTGATCTGCGTCTCGTCATCCACCACTAAGATCCTGCTTCTCTCCGCCATCAGGCGAGCTCCTGAGTCAACAATGGGGAACGCTCCTTTTTCTGCGCCCGCAATCCGCATCAGCTACAATCAGCGCGTGAAGCCCGCACTTCAAGCCGCATTGCGCGCCTTTGTCTGTGCTGCGCCGGCAGTCCTGATCGTTCTTGTATATGTGAAATGGCTGCACGTCAATCCTACAACGGTTGCGCTGACATTTCTGTTGGCCATTCTTTTCGTTGCCGCCTTGAGACTCCGCTATGCCATTGCCATGTCTGTGGTGGTCATGGTGCATTAAAATTGATCTGCCCATGGACAATAAATCCATTGCCAACATTCTTTATGAAACCGCTGACCTCATGAAGGTCGCTAACGCCGATCCCTTTCGTATCCGCTCTTATGAACGCGCAGCTGAGGCGCTGGAAGGCTGGCCCCAGCAAGTAGTAGAGATTTACCAGGAAGAGAAAAAGCTGCTGGAAATTCCCGGGATCGGCAAGGGCATGGCCGCGAATATTCGCGAGTTGCTCACCACAGGCAAACTCGGCATGCATCAGGAGATGCTCGAAAAGTTCCGGCCATCAATGCTTGAGTTGCTGAAAATTTCCGGGCTTGGCCCCAAGACAATTGCGCTGATCTGGGATGCCTTTCAGGTGTGCGATGTGGAGGGTGTCGCCAAGCTGGCCAGTGAAGGCAAGCTGCGTACCCTGCCGCGGCTGAGCGAGAAATCTGAACAGAAAATCCTTAAGGCCATTGAAAGTTACCGGCAGCTTACAGGGCGCTTTCTGCTCGATGTCGCAGATGAGATTGCGCAGAAAATCACAGAACAGCTCAAAGGTTTGCCCGGCGTAGAGAAGGTCACGCCTGCCGGCTCGTTGCGCCGCGGAAGAGAGACAGTCGGAGACCTGGACCTGCTGGTCACAGGAAAATGCTGTGACAACGAGTTGCAGCGCAACCAGGTTATTGAGCGTATCCTGAGTTTCCCCGGAATTCTGGAAGTCCTGGCCAAAGGCGAGAACAAAGTCAGCTTTAAGCTGCGCAGCGGCATGCAGGTTGACGTGCGCCTGCTTCCGCCTGACTCCTTCGGCGCGGCGCTGCAATACTTCACTGGCTCCAAGAACCACAATGTCCAGTTGCGCCAGCGCGCGCTCAAGCAGGGCTACACGCTCAATGAGTATGGCCTGGTTCGCATGGAAGACAACAAGCGAGTAGCAGGAAAAACCGAGGAGGAGATTTACAAAAAGCTGGGGCTGGAATTTATTGCTCCGGAGCTGCGCGAAGATTGCGGTGAAATCCAGGCTGCTGCGGAAGGCAAGTTGCCGGATCTAATTACCCAGGCCGACCTTCAAGGCGATATTCACATGCACACTGTCGAAACGGACGGTAAATGCACCATTGAAGACATGGCTGAAGCGGCGCGGGCACGCGGCTACAAATACATGGCAATCACTGATCACTCCAAGAACCTGGCCTTCGCCAATGGTCTCGATGACAAGCGGGCCGAGGAGCACATCAAGAAAATCCGCGCAGCAGCCAAGAAAATGGAAGGCATCACGATATTTGCCGGAATCGAGGTGGATATCCTTGCTGACGGCGAGCTTGATCTTTCAGATTCCGTTCTGGAGCAGATGGACCTGGTGATCGCCAGCGTGCACTCGCACTTCAACCAGGAGCCGGCTGAGATGACCGACCGTTTGCTTCGAGTGATAGGGAATCCGAACACGTCGCTGATTGGCCATCCTACCGGCCGCATGCTGCTGCGTCGCGAAGGCTACAGCTTTGATTATGACAAAGTATTTTCAGCGGCTGCCCAGGCAGGCATAGCGATGGAGCACAATGCCTATCCTGACCGGCTTGATCTGCGCGACCAGCACCTGCGCATGGCCAAAGCAAAGGGCGTGAAGTTCATCATTAACACTGACGCGCATCACACTTCGCACATGGAGAAGATCCGCTATGGCGTGTTGCAGCTGCGCCGCGCCTGGCTCACCAGACAGGACGTTCTCAATACGCTGCCTGCTGCAGAATTTGCCCGGATTGTAAGGCGGGGCCGGCCAGTGCTTGCAAATGTCGCATAGACCTATTCAGAAAAGTTTGCTGAAGATGGAAAAAAAGCTCACCGAACAAGCAGCTTGCTGATCCCTTTTGCCGGCAGGTCTGCCACAAGAAATTTGCGCGGCTCGCCTGCGGCTTCCACTACCGCCTCCGCTGACAGATAGCCGCTTCGCACAGCGCCTTCCATGGTTGCCGGCCAACCGGTGGCAATCCAGTCTCCGGCAAGGAAAACTCGCGGCCACCCAGTCTTGGCATGCGGACGATGCTGATCCAGTCCCGGAACAACGGAGTAGGTCGCATAAACTTCCTTAATCACCGCGGCTTTAACGACCTTTGCTTCTTTGGCGATCGGAAAAAATTCCGCCAGTTCCCTAATAGCGATCTTCAAAACCTCTTCGCGCGATTTCTGCACCAATGACTTTGACGCGCTCACCACCAGTTCCACGTAACTGCCCTCGCCTTCGCGCTTCTGTTGAAACTTCGATTTGTGAAACATCCACTGAATCGTCCGGTCGAGCAGCACTGCATGCGGCAGCGTCGAAATCTCGCGGTCAAACCACAAGTGAATTCCTGTAATTGGCGATGCCTCAAAATGCGCCAGCCGTTTTTTGAGGTCCTCAGCTACAGGATCAGAGGGCAAAAGATTTGACGCCGTTTGAAATGGTGCAGCCAGGACTACATAATCGAACTGCCGCTCGCCTGTGCTGCTGAGTACACCGACACTACCCTGCTTCGGCCCGACTGCGGTAACCGATGACCGCAGCAGCACCTCTCCTCCGCGCGCGCGAATGTACTCAATGGCAGAACCATAGAGATCGGAAAGTGGAATGCTGGGCACACCCATCCTTCCTGCTTCCGCTGATTTCATGAACGACTCGCGAAAAACCTGCGCAGCATAACGAACTGACATTCGGTCCAGATCTTCATTAAGCGCGCTGACGAGCACGGTCTTCCAGAACCGCTCAATCGCCCGCGGAGTTTGCTGGTGCCGTTTCAGCCAGGAAAGAAAATTCTCGTCCGAATCTTCCGGCAGATGCCGGCTCATTGCACGCATTGCCCGTGCGATGGCAAGCTTGTCCTTGCCGCTGAGCATCGGCGCGCGCAAAAAGGCAGGCACGTTGTGCATGGGAGCAGGCAAAAAGGAAGGTGCCATGCGGCTGGCCTGCCCGCCGGGTTCAATAAACGTCAATTCATCAAACCAGCGGATTTTCCCGCTCACGCCCAGCCGCTCGTAGAAATGGATGAGGTTGGTGCAACAGCCCAGCAGCACGTGCTGGCAGTTGTCCACCACTTCTCCCGTACCTGGATGCTCGTAAGAAGAGGCCCTGCCGCCAACGTAAGGACGCTTCTCAAAAACCGTAACCCGCAGGCCTGCATCAGCCAACGAACAGCCAGCCGCAAGCCCGGCCAGCCCGCCGCCCACAATGCCAACGCTCGATTGTTCCTTGTTTGCCATTAAACGGGTGCTTCTGATCCGCGTTCATCCGCGTTCATCCGCGGTAAGCCCCTGCTTCTATCCGTGTCATCACTGTTCATCAGTGGTAAGGTTCTCACGCAATCCGCAACAGCACTCCTCGCGAGAGCACCTTCAGCTTTTCCCAGGTTGTTAATCTGACACGCTCGGTCAGCACATCATAGTTGCGATCAGTAATTTTCTTGAGCAGCCGGCTATAAATTTCCACCAATACCCACAGCGCGGCGCGGCTATCCTCTTCAATCAGTTCCATCAGCCATTTGGCTGACTCATAATACTTCCGCGCCCGCTCCGCCTCGTATTCCAGGGCTGGCCGTAACTGCTGCGCCTGCGCCGGGTTCTGCAACGCTCCAGGAGCAAAATTCGCCGGTGTAAGGTTGGACCGCTCCAGGTCTTCCTGGGGAATGTAAATTCGGCCCATGGCCGAGTCTTCTTTTACATCGCGGATAATATTGGTCAACTGGAATGCCAGCCCGCAGTCTTCCGCCAGAAACTCCGCTTTGCTGTCTTCGTAGCCAAAAATGCGAATGCACACCAAACCCACGACGGACGCAACGTAATAGCAATAATGTCTCAGGTCTTCAAAGGTTTCGCAGACCACCGCAGGCTCGCCCGGAGTGGACGGGATCTCCAGATCCAGGCTGGTGCCATATACCAGCTTCTCAAAGAGCTCAGGCGGAATTTTGAATTTTTTCTGCGCGTCGCCCAGTGCCATGAGCACCGGATCATCCGTAGGCTTGCCATCAAAAACGGCTTTGGCTGCTTCCAGCCATTCCCCCATCTTCTGACGCTTCTGTTGCGGATCACCCGGCTCGTCTGCAATGTCATCAGCATGGCGCATGAATGCATAGACGGCGCTCAATGCATCGCGCTTTTCCGATGGGAGAACCATGAAGCCGTAATAGAAATTCTTGGCGGCGCGCCGCGCAATCCCTCTGCACACCGCGTACGCATGATTGAGTTGGTTCACCGGGCCCCCGAAGAATGGGGTAGAAGCAGCTTGCCCGTTGCTGCGCGCAATACCAGCGCCAGCTTGCGCGATTTTGAAATCACCGGCCGTGCCCGCAGCACGTCAAATCCCTGGCGTTCGATTGCATTCAGTATCTCCTGCCCGCCACGGCTGAACAATTCAATATCAATTGCCAATTCTTTGCTGACCATCTTCACCAGCGGAAGACCGCGCGCGAACCATTCGCGTGCGCGTTCGATTTCAAATTTCATCATGGAAAGAAACTGCGGCGTCGCGCGACGCTGGGCAATGTCTTCTCCAGTCACGCCAAAGCGGCGCAAATCTTCCAGCGGCAGATAGATGCGCCCTTTGCGGTAATCAACGTACACATCCTGCCAGAAATTCGCCAACTGCAGGGCGGTGCAGGTGTAGTCGGAAAGGTGCTGGCGCTCGGCATCGCTGTAGCCGCACAAATAGAGAACAAGATGGCCTACCGGATTCGCCGAATATCGACAGTATCCCAGCACATCATTGAAAGTCTCAAAGCGCGTGACAGTCTGGTCCTGACGGAAGGCAATCAGCAGATCAGAGAACTCGTGCTTCGGAATGCCGCATTGCTGCACAGTCTCTCGCAACGCTACAAAAACCGGATGCCGCGGTTCGCCCGCATAACACGCATTTAACTCCGCTTCCCATTGGTCCAGCAGCTCCAGCGACTGCTGTGCATTACCGACTTCATCACCCAGATCGTCTGAAATGCGGCAGTAAGCGTAAACATTGTAAAAGTGCTGTCGCAGATGTTTGGGCAGAAACCATGTGGCAACGGAAAAATTTTCGTAATGGCTTTTTGCCAGCCGCTCGCAATATGCCTGGGCTTCAGCAAGAGAAGGAGCTTCCGCCGGAATGCGATAAGACTCCGGCAGCGCATTCCACCCCAGCGGGATGGAAGAGCTGCTTGTGGACTGGACTGACATGGTTAGTGGCCGGGAATAATGGCCGTTTTTATCTGACTCCCGCGATCCAGCATCTGCTGCAGGACCTGCTTCAGTTTGGAAAGCGGCGCTTCCCCGGTGACATAATCCGTGCTCTTGACGTTCTTCTCTGCAATCAGCGAAAACGCTTTGCGCACCGTCTGCGGTGTGTGATGGAACGTGGCTTTCAGCGTGATTTCAGAATAATGCAGGCGATTGGTATCCAACTCGACTTTGGTCCCGCTGGCGCATCCGCCAAAGAAATTCACCACGCCGCCACGCCGTACCATGTCCACGGCCCACTGCCACGTCTGCGGACGTCCCACAGCCTCGATCACAATGTCCGACCCGCGACCTTCGGTCACTCCGATAACCGCATCAATCGGATCGCGCGTCTTGCCCACCTGCACCACCTCGTCAGCGCCAAAGCCCTTGGCCGCCGCTACCTGCTCCGGTCGCTTCACTACTGCTATCACCTTGCATCCGGTCAGCTTCGCTACCTGCATCAGCATCAGCCCCAGCGGCCCTGCACCAATGATCGTTACAGTATCGCCAATGTCGGCGCCGGTTTCCTGCAGGCCGCGGAGCGCGCAGGCCAGTGGCTCAGTCATTGCCGCCGACTCAAAGCTCACGTCATCTGGTAGCGCCAGCATATTGGTCTCAACAATGCGCCGCGGAATCTTGATGTACTCGGCATAAGCGCCGTTATTGAAGAGCAGGTCTTCGCAGATATTTTCCTGGTGCTTCAGGCAGTAAAAGCAGGCGCCGCAAGGAGCGGAATTCAGCGCCACCACCTTCATGCCACGACGAAAATCGCGCACGCCCGGCCCAACCTCAGCAATTACTCCTGAGAGTTCATGCCCAAAGAGTGCCGGCGGGACAATCATGCGGGCATGGTAGCCGCGTTGATAGACCTTGAGATCAGTGCCGCAGGTGAGCGCTACGTTCACCTTCACCAGCACCTCGCCCGATTCAAGCGTAGGGATCGGCACCTTTTCAATTTTGATGTCCTCTTTGCCATAGAGGACCGCTGCTGTCATCTGTCCTTTCAATTTTTCTCCCAATCCATTCCCGGTTGGATCACGATCTTCATCGAGTCCGGCGCGGGATGTGAAGCCAGTTGCAACGCCTGAACCGCTTTTGCCAGCGGGAAGCGATGCGAGATCAGCCGCGCAAACTCAATTTCGCCGCTAAAGACCAGCCGCACGTTTTCATCCTGCAGGTCAACGGAAGCGCTGTACGAACCCATTAACGTCTTCTCGTCCATGCAGACCGCCGCAGGGTCAATTGCCACCTCGCTGCGCTGCGTCTGCGCAAACAACATGATTCTGCCGCCCGGACGCGTTGCGTCCATGGCAGGCTTGATCAGGCTGTTTCCTGCCGTCGCCACAATCACTGCGTCCGCGCCGCGTCCGCCAGTCAATTCGCGCACTTGTGCCGCAGGATCGGCCTGCCCGGCATTTACCGTGTGGCCCAACCCGAAGCTCTCACTTATTTTAAGTCTTTGGGGGTACAAATCGGAAGTTACCACGGTCGCACCAGTCCGCCGCGCCAGCAGCGCCAGAATGATGCCGATAGGTCCCTGCCCGACCACCAGCACTGTCTCATCCGGCTGCAGTTGCAGGGCTTCGATGGCCTTCATGCAGGTGTTTACCGGCTCGATAAACGAGGCTTGCTCGTACGAAACGCCATCGGGGATCTTCACCACGCCCTTGCGTACGATCCAGTCCATCACTCGTATGTACTCGGCAAAGCCGCCGCCACTGGGCTCAAAACCCGCGGTTGCGCCAACTTTTTTGTACACTGGACACTGCGCGAATACTTTTTTGCGACAGTAATAGCATTCGCCGCAGGGAATATGATGAAAAACCATCACCCGGTCCCCGATGACAAAGTTCTTTACGCCTGCACCCACCGCCGCCACTTGCCCGGCCATCTCATGACCAAAAATCCTAGGCGCAGAATGCGATCCGGTAGAAATCTTCTTGAGGTCTGTCCCGCATATTCCGCAGGTATGTATCCGCACCAGCAGCTCTCCCGCCCCAATCTCCGGTAGCGGCACCGTCTCCAGCCGGACATCATCCTTGCCGCGATACACGGCAGCCTGCATGGTGCGCGGAACCACGCTGGACTTCAATTCTGCTTCGGGTTTAACGACCGTTGCCATTCAATAATCTGTTCGCCTTCGATTGTCATTCCTCGCGTAGCGAGGAATCTGCTTTTCAACCAGCTTCGCCTATCGTCTTCCCGGAACTACATCCTGCAACTCTGTTCTTTCCAGTCTAACAACTTCCGCCGATGCATCCTTCACGCCAACGTTCTTCTCCAGCAATTCGCACAGCGCCCTTACAGCCTTGCTGGTATTTCTGCCCAGCGTCACAACCCTCGCCCATTGCCATGGCCGCAGCGCCGCCCAAACCGCAAATCTTCCCGACTGAAAATTCCCTGCCGCATCCACAAAGTTCGTCAATGGCGGCATCACAAAATCCGCTTCATCGGAAATGGCCTTTACACATCGGAAGGCTACATGCACTTCCTGCGCCGCCTTGGCCACGCCCGCAGCTTCCATGTCCACGACCAGCCCATGAAACTGCTCCACCAGCTTCTGCTTGGCCTCCATTCCGGCGATTTCTCCGGCGCTTACCAGAACTCCGCCGCCCACCACGCCGCCACTCTCCAACGTACACCGGTATTCCGCTCCATCAGCGGCATCCACCACCACATTCGGCGTTACTACGCTACCTGCCTTCAAGCTGCGAATCAGTGCTCCCGCCAGCCCCGCGGAAACCAGTTGCGCGGGCCTGTACTGCGCGATAGCCGCCCGTGTGGCCGCTTCAGCGTTCCCGCGGCCAATCCCGGAAATCACCACCACCCGATCATTTTTTTCAAACGCCGGGAACGTTCGCGTTCCGCTGTTGATCGAACCTCGCTGCCAACCTCGCACCAGCGGATGCATCTCGCGCTCCATCGCCGCGATGATAACAATCCGGCTCATGCACTCACCGTCGCGGGCTGCGCCACCGGCTCAACATAGCCGTGCGCCTGGAACCACTGCGCAGCGCGCCGCAGAGCATCTTCCACCGGCAGCACCTTGTATCCCAGCTCGCGCTCAGCCTTGGCCGAGGAGGCAAACATCTTCTTGCGGCCCATCTTCACCGCATCAATCGTGGCCCGCGGTTCCCGGCCCATCAGCACGCCAGTGAAAAACTGATCAAACACGGCAAATCCCATCGCCACCGCGTGCGGGACCTTCATCTTCGGCGATGGCAGCCCCGTCATCGCCGCCAGCTTGTCCAGAATCTGCTTGAGTGTCAGGTTCTCGCCGCCCAGAATGTAGCGCTCACCGGGCCGCGCCTTCTCCATCGCCAGCAGATGCCCGCGTGCGACCTCTTTCACATCCGCCAGGTTCAGCCCAGTATCCACGTACGCGGGAAACTTGCGCTTCAAAAAATCCACCACAATGCGGCCGGTTGGCGTCGGTTTGATGTCATACTCCCCGATCGGCGTAGTGGGATTCACCACCACCACGTTCGCGCCCTGGCGTCCCGCCTCCAGCGCGATCTCCTCCGCCATGAATTTCGACCGCTTGTAATGCCCCACCATGTCCTTGATCGACACCGGCGAATCTTCCGTAGCGACATGCCCCTCGCGCGTAAAGCCCATCGTCGCCACCGAGCTGGTATAGATTACCCGCCGTACGCCGCTTGCCTGCGCTGCTTCAATGATCGCCCGCGTCCCTTCGACGTTGGCTTTGTACATCTGCTCCGGATCACGCACCCACAGCCGGTAATCCGCCGCGACGTGAAATACGAACTCGCAGCCGCGCATCGCCTTCTTCAATGACGCCGGCTCGCGCAGATCGCCCTTGACCACGTCAGCGCGAAGATCAGCAATATTCTCCAGCCTGCTCGTGGGCCTTACCAGCAGCCGCAGCTCCGCACCTTCCGCCGCCAAAGCTCGCGCCACATGGCTGCCCACGAAACCGGTTGCTCCTGTGATGAAGGCGTTCATTTTTCTAAAATCCCGAGCGCAGCGAGGGATCCCTACCCCAACGTGGCTTTGATCCGCGATCATCCGCGTGAATCCGCGGTAATTTGGCTTTGGTTTTCAATTTCGGCGATTTTGGTAATACGATTTATTCCAGCGCTTCCGCCTGTATCCCGATATTCTTCTCGCCCGCCGCCTTCTTCTCCCAGTACTTCCGCACCCAGGCTTCAAAGCTTTTGCCTGCGGCGGTATCACGGCCGGTGAAGACCAGCGCGGCGATCTCCGAATATGGAATTGAAATTTTCTTGTCGGAATCCTTGGGGAAGAGCCGCACTGCGGAATCGACGAGCGTCTTGCCGCTGCGCCGGTCGAAGATATAGCCCTCGACCTTGCTCCCGTCCTTGCGCGTGATGGTCACATCGCCGCGATAATCAAACGCCTTCTCTAACGCCTGCCGGATTTCTTCATCGCTCGCCAGCTCCGGCACCCAGCCTTCCAGCTTTTCATGGGCAAATCCCGGCGCTACTTCAAGCGAATCCGCATCTTTGATCGTCTTTCCGTCCGCAGGCCCCGTCATGCGCTAGTCTCCTCGAGCTGGCTGGAAGATTCTTCAATTTGCACCAGCGGGTTATAGCTATGCACTGGACGCACATGCTCATCCAGTAGTTTCAGCGCGTGCTCATCAGCATGCCGCGTAAACAAAGTCGCCCGCGCCGTTGCCAGCAGCCCGCGGAGAGAGCTGAACGTCTCATTCACAGCAGAAGCCTCGTATCCGCTGTGCACCATGCAGTTCGCGCACTTCGGATTGCCCGACTCCGTTCCGTACTCCGCCCATGCCGTGCTTTCCATTAGCTCCTGGAACGTCTCAGCGTACCCATCCTGCAGCAGGTAACACGGCTTCTGCCAGCCAAAGATGTTGTAGGTCGGCATGCCCCAGGGCGTGCAGGCATAATGCCGCTTGCCCATCAGGAATTCAAGGAACAGCGGCGACTGGTTGAACTGCCACTCCTTCTTGCGGTTCGACAAAATGGCCGTGAACAGCTTGCGCGTGCGCGCGCGGCCAAGAAAATGCTTCTGGTCCGGTGCTTTGTCATACGAGTATCCGGGCGAGAGCATCATGCCCTCCACGCCCAACTCCATCATTTGGTCAAAATGCTCGCGCACGCTGTTCGGATCGGCGCCATCGAAGAGCGTAGTGTTCGTTGTGACGCGAAAGCCGCGCCGCAGCGCTTCTTTCATTCCCTCAATCGCCTGATCGTAGCCGCCTTCACGACAGACAGAAAAATCATGGTGCTCGCGCTCGCCATCCACATGCACGGAGAACGTCAGGTACTTGCTGGGCTTGAACAGGTCGATCTTTTCCTTCAACAGGAGAGCGTTCGTGCACAGATAGATATATTTCTTCCGTGCTACAAGCCCTTCCACAATCTTGCCAATCTGTGAGTGCATCAGCGGCTCGCCGCCGGGTATCGACACCATGGGCGCGCCGCATTCATCCACCGCGCGGAAGCACTGCTCCGGCGTGAGCTCCTTCTTCAGGATGTGGGCCGGATACTGGATCTTGCCGCACCCGGCACAGGCCAGGTTGCAGCGAAACAGCGGTTCCAGCATCAGCACCAGCGGATAGCGTTTTCTTCCAGCGAGCTTCTGCTTCACCACATAGCTCGCCACCGTCCACATCTGTGAAATTGGTACCGGCAAATCTGTCTCCTAAATAAAATCGTCGTCATCCCGAAGGCGTAAGCGAAACGCGCGATTTCATCAGCACGTGAGCAGGCCTGAGGGACCTTGTGTTTCGCAAGCTGGAAGCCAGCCTACATTCTTTACTCTTTTGTGGCACAGACACTCTTGCCTGTGCTCTTTTGTGTTCCTGTGCCGATCCTATTCCTGATCAGCGTTTATCCGCGTCATCCGCGGTAAGTCTTTGTTTCTCCGATCACGGCGATTTCCTATCCCCTGGCGTACCCCACGCTTCCCTCTTCATACAGCGCAGAAAACTCTTTCGCATACGTTGAAAGCGCAATCAGCGGGAAGTAATCCCGATACAGGTGATACGCCAGGTAAAACACGCGCGGGAAGCCCGTGCCCGTGTACTGATCTTCATCCCAGTGGCCATCGGCCCGCTGCGTCTCCAGCAGATACAGAATGCCACGCTGCACGGATTCACTGCGCGTATCGCCGGCTGCCAACAATCCCATCACTGCCCAGGCCGTTTGTGAAGGCGTGCTCGGTCCAATGCCGCGCGTCGTCGGGTCATCGTATGATCCGCAGGTCTCGCCCCAGCCGCCATCGGCGTTCTGCACCATGCGCAGCCACTCCGCGCCCTGCTGAACATACGGCTCGTGGTGATCGACGCCTATGGCCTGCAAACCGCGCAGCACCAGCATCGTTCCGTAGATATAATTCACGCCCCAGCGCCCGAACCACGATCCATCCGGCTCCTGCTCGCTCAGGATGAATTTGATCGCTTTCTGCACGCGCTTGTCATCTTTGGTGATGCCGTAAGCGGCCAGCATCTCCAGCACGCGGCCGGTGATATCCACGGTTGGCGGATCAAGCATGGCGTTGTGATCGGCAAACGGAATGTGTTGGAAGACCATCCGCGTGTTGTCCTTATCGAATGACGCCCAGCCGCCGTTCTTGCACTGCATGGCAAAGATCCAATCAATCGCGCGCTGGCAAACCTCGTGCTGGTAGCGCTCGCGCGGGTTATCAACTTTATCCAGCCCCAACAGCACCATGGCTGAATCGTCCACGTCAGGATAAAACTCGTTATTGAACTCAAAATACCAGCCGCCCGGCTGGACGTTGCGCACCTTCACCGCCCAGTCGCCCTTGTTGCGGACCTCTTTGCTCAGGATCCAGTCGGCCGCCTTCAGCAGCCGCGGATCGTCCTTCGGTACGCCGCTCTCTCCCAGCGCGAACATCGCATATGCGGTGTCCCACACCGGTGACATGCACGGCTGCATGCGGAACGTGGGTTCGGAATGGTCAGGAATGCCGGCCTCTTCAATACCTAGCTTTTCAAACTCATCCAGCGCGCGGATCACCTGCGGATCGTCAGTCGAATAACCCAGGCAGCGCAATGCTACGATCGAATTCAAAATGCCGGGATAGATCGCTCCCAACCCGTCAGATTTTTCAAAGCGCTCCAGCATCCAGCGCTCAGCCTTCTTGATAGCCAGATAGCGCAGCGGACGTATATTGAAGCGCTCGCAGAAATGCACCACGCGGTTCAGCACCAGAAAGAAGTTCCGCCACGAGACTGTTTTATTGGACCACTTCAAATGCAGGTGCTTGCCATGACGCCCGCCGATGAACAACTCATCGATTCCCTGCTCTGCCGGAATCTTTTTGAACGGCTTCTTGGCATAGGCAATCGAAAGCGGCACCAGGATGGCCCGCGACCACGATGAAATCTCATACAGGTTGAACCAGAACCAGTTGGGGAAGAGCACAATCTCCGGCGGAACAGCCGGCACGGCCTCCCAGTCATACTGGCCCAGGAAACACAGATAAATCTTGGTGAAGGTATTGCACTCGGTGGCGCCGCCCATCTCCAGGATCTTGTGACGGGCACGCTCCAGCACGGGATGATCGGGCTTGTAGCCCATGATCTTCAGCGCAAAGTAAGCTTTCACTGATGCACTGATATTCGATGGCCCACCCGCATAGATGGGCCAGCCGCCATCTTCATTCTGATGGCGAATGATCTCCGGCACCGCGCGCTCCATCCGGTTGCGGTTGCCGGTGCCAAGCAGCGTGTGTATCGCAATGTAATCGGATTCAAGCGTGGTGTCGGCTTCCAGTTCGCCGCACCAGTAGCCGTCTTTGTGCTGCTGCGCAAACAGGTAGTCGCGCGCCTTCTCCAGCCCCAGCGTAACGCGGCCCAGCATGTCATCCACTTTGCCGAACAGCATTTGCGCCGCTGACCGTTTAGAACCCGGATTGAACATCGTACTCATCTTCTTTATTACTCCGCTTACTCCGCGGCAGCAGGAGCGGCCGCAATCGCCTCAACGATCTCCGGAGGCAGACCGAACCGGACATTTTCCGGCATGACCTCCACCTCGCGAATCGTGTTGAAACCCTTCGCCTTCAGAAACTCCACCACCTGCTCCACCAGCACCTCAGGCGCTGACGCTCCGGCCGTGACCGCAACCGTTTTCACGTTGCTGAGCCACTCCGCCTTGATGTCGTCCGCCGTGTCAATCAGGTAGGAAGGCGTACCCAGGTTGGTGGAAACCTCCACCAGCCGGTTTGAATTGGAGCTGTTCTCTGAGCCGACCACCAGCAGCAGATCGGCCTGGTGCGCCACGTCTTTCACCGCCGTCTGGCGGTTCTGCGTGGCGTAGCAGATGTCCTGCGCGTGCGGCCCTTCAATCAGCGGGAACTTCTTCCGCAGCGCGGTAATTACGTCCTTGGTCTCATCCAGGCTGAGCGTGGTCTGTGTGATGTATGCAATGCGCGTGGGATCGGGAACTTCAAGCGTCTCCACTTCATCCGCACTGCCCACCACCTGCGTCACATCGGGCGCCTCACCCAGCGTCCCGATCACCTCATCATGGTCATGATGGCCAATCAGAATAATGCTGTAGCCGCCCTTGGCGTACTTCACCGCCTCCACGTGCACCTTGGTCACCAGTGGGCAGGTCGCATCAATCACCCTCAGATTGCGCAGCTTGCTCGCTTCGCGCACGCTTGGTGAAACGCCGTGCGCGCTGTAAATCAACCGCTGGCCGTCAGGGACCTCATAGACTTCGTCCACAAAGATCGCGCCCTTGGCCTTCAGCTCTTCCACCACATAGCGATTGTGGACGATCTCTTTGCGCACGTAGATCGGCGGCCCAAAGGCATCCAGCGCGATTCGTACAATGTCAATGGCCCGCACCACTCCGGCACAAAAACCCCGGGGCTTCAGCAATAGCAAGGTCTTAGCTTCAGTTTGTGTCATTGTGATCTGATGATTATATCCTTTTTAGACACTTTTCCCTGCTCCTAAGTTATCCCAGAAAATAGCCTTAGGCCACCCCAAATCATTGAAATTGCTAGATTTAACAGTAACAGGGGAGTATAAGGGGCTGAACGGGGATAAGGAAATCGGGTGATCGGCACATCGGTTCCTCTTCGATCGAAGGGCAAAACCTTACCACTGATGAACACTGATGTCACTGATTTACGGGGATCAGGCGAGCCTTTCTTATTACCCAATTTGAGGGAGGCGATCCGGCAATGATTGATCCGCTCAATCCGTGTTTATCCATGGTGAGGTTTTGATCTCCAGATCACCAGATCACCTCACCCGATACGTTCACCCGTTCGCCTTCAGCAACTGCTCCGCATGCTGCCGCGAAGTCTCCGTCAGCCTGGCTCCGCTCAGCATGCGTGCAATCTCCTCAGTGCGTTCTTCCGCGCTCAAAGGGCGTACCAGCGTCCGCGTACGCCCGGCCGCTTCGCGTTTCTCAATCACATAATGATGATCTGCAAACGACGCAATCTGCGGCAGGTGCGTGATGCACAGCACCTGATTGGCCCGCGCCAGCGACTTCAGCTTCTTCCCTACTGCCTCGGCCGCGCGCCCGCCAATGCCGGTATCAATCTCGTCAAACACCAGTGTGCGCTGCGTTGCTGCCTTACTCTTCTTCCCTGCCTCGATCGTGGCTTTGAGCGCCAACATCACCCGCGAAAGTTCGCCGCCTGAAGCAATTTGCTCCACCGGCTTCAGCGGCTCGCCCGGATTGGGAGAAATCAGATATGCCACGTTGTCAAAGCCCGTCGCCGTCCAGTTCGCCGGCTCGTCTGAGCCCGAAACCTCAATCCTGAACTGCGCCTTCATCGCCAACTGGTTGATCTCCGTTTCCACCAGCTTCTGCAGCTCCCGCGCCGCGCTGTAGCGCTTCTTCGAGACCGCCTGTGCCACGCCCAGATAAGCCGCTGCTGCCGCTGCTAGCTCTTTCTTCAGCTCGCGCATCACCTCTTCGCGATTTTCCAGCTCGCCCAGCTTGCGCGCGACGTCCTCGCCATAGGCAATCACCTCATCCACGCTGCTGCCATACTTGCGCTTCAACCGGTCCAGCAGCGCCAGCCGGTCTTCGACCTCCGCCAGCCGCTCGGGCGAAGCGTCAATTCCGTCGGCATAGTCGCGCGCCGTCGCGCTCACGTCTTCAATCGCCGCCTTGGCCGCTTCCAGTGACGCCAGCGCCTCCAGAAACTTGGTATCGAACCGCGCCAGCTCTTCCAATTGCTTTCGCGCCGATGAAATATTTGTCAGCGCCGAAGCATCATCCTCATACAGCGCTTGGTACGCCGCCGTGGCCGCGCCATACAGCTTTTCTGAGTTGGCCAGGACGCGCTTTTCGGTCTCCAGCTTCTGGTCTTCACCCGGATGCAGCTTCGCCGCCTCAATCTCCTTTTTCTGGAAGCTCCACAGGTCGGCCATGCGCAGCCGGTCTTGCTCATCGCGCTCGAAACTCGCCAGCCTGTCGCGCACCCCGGCCCAAGCCTCATACTTGGCAGCCAGATCGCTCAAGTCCTGCCCAGCGTAGATATCCAAAAGCGCCAGCCGCGCCGCCGCATCAAAAGCCAAAATGGTTTCATTTTGTGCATGAATTGAAGCCAGCGCGGGCGCCAACGCCCGCAGCAGCGCCACCGTGGCCGGCTGATTGTTGACGAAGACGCGGCCCTTGCCGCCCACTGCAATCTCACGCTTCACGATGATCTGCGCCCCTTCCGCCTCTATCCCGTTCTCTTCCAGCACGCGCCTGAGCTGCCGTTCGTCGGCCTCAAACACGCCGCTAACCACGGCCTTCTCCGCGCCGTGGCGAATCATCTCCGTGGAAGCCTTGTCGCCCAATAATAAGGAGAGAGCATCGATCAGAATGGACTTGCCAGCGCCGGTCTCGCCCGTGAGCAGGTTCAGCCCCGGCGCAAACTCCACCGCCAGGCTGTCAATCACGGCATAGTTTTCAACCCGCAGCTCCAGCAGCACCGCGATGAGACCTCACACCAGGAAATTGTGCGCAGTGTAGCACAGGAGGCAGAGGAAAACTGGTCAACGCACAGCCGCTAATCGGAAGACATTGGTCGTATTGCTTCAGTCTTTCTGAAAAAGCAAACGAGAGCCGCCAAACGCTGCATGCAGTTCACACGGCCATTTGCGTTGAAGGCTCCTCTTGGAGTGCTCCCGCGGCATGATAGCGATGGAAGGAGGCCAACCCTTGTTTGCCCATATACGTGGCCAGGCGTGACCGGTCAGTTTTTCTGAGATCGACAACAATTAGACCGTCCAGAACGTCAAAGAAATTGCGATCAACATTGAATCCCAGCAATTCGCCGCCTAACTTCAGGTATTGGCGCAGGAGCACCGGAACACCTTTTCCGTCCTCCTCGAGATGGGCAATGCAATCTGAAACCTCGTCCATATCCAGGACTTCGCGCATGGTTTCTAATTCCCAGCTTCGCAGGCGGGGCGCGCGCAGCATACATCTGGGCTTGACCCATTGAGCCAACGGATGCGCAGTCTGGGATTGAAAGAATTGCACCAGCAGCTCACGCGACGACTGCTGATATCCGTTGCTCATGCTGACCGCCCCAAAGAGCACAGGCGTTTCCGGATGAGCTGCAACGTACTGGGCAACGCCCTTCCATAGCATGAGCAATGGCGCATAGTGTTTCTGATACTCAACCGGGATAAACGATCTGCCCAATTCCAGCGCTGGCCCCAGGTGCGCAAATAGCTGCGGATGATAGTTGAACAATGTGGAGGTATAAAGTCCCTGGATGCCGCGAGTCTCTAGGATTTGCTGCGTGTTGCCAAAGCGATACGCCCCTGCGATCCGCTGCTCTTCTTTATGCCAGAGCACCAGGTGCTTGTAGTACCTGTCAAAGGCATCGAGATCTTTTTCCTTGCCGGTGCCTTCTCCTGCGTGGCGGAATGTGAGCTCCCGCAGCCGGCCTATTTCATCAATGATCCACGGTGACTGTGCCGCTTCAGTCACCAGCACTTTGTAGCCGGGTGTCTCCTGAATGATTTGCTCTGGCCGAAGTTCCTCCACCTCGGCTTGCAGCCGCCACAGCGGTGTCTCGCCTGCTACTGGCTTATTGGGCTGGCGGCGTACCGGACGCAAGTTGGATATCCAGGCCGGACGGCCGGTATTTTGACCGCGCTTTTTCAGGAGATAAGTATGCCAGCGCAGGTAACGCGTGGCCGCTGCATCGTCTCTGATACGGCAAATGCGCTCTGCCGGAATAGGCGCGCCGATTCTTAGTTCCACGAGATTGCCGGCCTTGTTTACAAATTCCTGAGGCAGCTGCAGCGTGCGAATTAAAGGATGGATCATCCCCAGTGCATGATAAGGAAAGCTGTTCCTGCCCAAAAACAGAACCGGCAGAACCGTGGCGCCTGTAATCCGCGCAAGACGAGTCACGGTTTGGCTCCATTCCGGATCTGTAACTTCGCCGTGATGAGGCTGCCAGTGAGAAACCTCTCCAGCAGGAAACACAGCCACCATACCGGCGGAGCGGAGATGCGCAATGGTCCGCTTTAATCCGGACGCGTTGCTCTGTTTGGAGTTATTCCGGTTGAATGGATCAACAAAGATGCAATTCGGCTCCAGCTCAGGAATACGCTGCAGCAAAAGATTCGCCAGGATCTTTGCATCGGGGCGGATGCGTTGTAGAGTGGCCGCCAAAGCGACGCCATCCAATATTCCAAAAGGATGATTCGAGACCACCAGGACCGGCCCCGTTGCCGGAATTTTGGAAAAGTCCTCAGCGGTCACTTCGATGCGCACACGCATCTCGGCAAGCAGGGCTTCCAGGAATGATTTCTCATTCCGTCTCCGCGCATTGCCATAAATTTTTTTGAGTGCGGGCGTGAAAAGAAGGCTCCCAGCCAGAGAGAAAAATGGATCGGGCTTTGCCTCTTGCTGGCCGTAGCGTCTATCTGTTTTCAGTGCGGCATCCCAGATCGGCATAATGCCATGGATACCGGAATGTCTTTATTTCTTGATAAACAGAAGATGAATACTCAGTGAAATTGCGCACAGCCATTGCCAGATTCGATGCGGCGCATGAATTTTCAATGAAATTGGCGTTCTTTGCTGACGAAGGAGACTCCCGCGCTACCCTTATCCAGATCAGCTGCGTCACTCCGGCCGTCCGCAAGCTAACATGCCGTGGTTTATTTCGAATTTCATGATCCTGATCAGGAAATGAAGAGAATATGGCGGAGGATGCAGTCAGCTGCGAACCCGTCTCTGGTGCCAAAATTTTCGTTAACAGGGAAATTTACAAGGAATTTTGGGCCGTTGAGTGGGCCGAAGTTCCTCGAAACCCAGTCCCAGAGCGGGGTTTCGAGCATCACGGCTGCAATCGGAACAGGGATCGAACAGGGGAAACAAAGTACGGTAACAGGGTAATAATGAGGACTAACGGGCTCGCTTAAATTAATGGAACCGCAACACATTAGTTCTGAGGCGCTGTGATCACCGCGGCGGAAGGAACTGCTTTTCAGCGGCCTTATGGGTGAGCAACCCGGCTTCGGCACGGCTTCTTGGGTACAATGTGCCCTGTTACTCTTATGCGCTATGGATTCGTAATCGATCAGGAGCGATGTATCGGCTGTCATGCCTGCACGGTGGCGTGCAAAGAGGAGCACCAGGTCCCCATCGGAGTGTTTCGAACGTGGGTGAAATACGTGGAGACCGGCGAGTTCCCGCAGACCAAACGCCACTTCGGCGTTATGCGATGTAACCACTGCGACGATGCGCCCTGCATCGAGATCTGTCCCACTCACTCCCTCTTCCGCCGTTCTGATGGAATCATAGACTTTGACAATCGACGCTGTATCGGATGCAAGAGCTGCATGCAGGCCTGCCCCTATGATGCGCTCTATATCGATCCCAACAGCAACACTGCCGCCAAGTGCAACTTCTGCGCACATCGTGTGGAGAAGAATCTTGAGCCGGCCTGTGTGATCGTCTGCCCAACGCAGGCGATCCTGGCTGGTGATCTGGATGACGTCCACAGCAAAACCGGCGCGGTCGTTGCGAACCAGGAGACCTCCGTCCGCAAGCCGGAAAAGGCCACGTTGCCCAAGCTGCATTATGTGGGTATCCATGATGATCTGCTTCAACCGACGCGGCTTGTGAAGCAGAACAGCCTTCTCTGGGCCGACCGCCGCGATGCGCCCGCAACATTTGCAACTTTCGACGCCGCCACAACACGCGAGGTCTATGACGTGCCCCATCCCTTGCCCTGGGGATGGAAGATCGCGGCTTACCTGTGGACCAAGTCCATAGCAGCAGGCGTGCTTTTGGTTGCCGCAGCGCTCATTCAGTTTTTCGGAGCTGGAGGAAGACTAATCAACGTAGCCAGCCCGGCCATTGCGCTGCTCGCGGTCACAGCAACCATTGGTTTGCTGATCTTCGACCTCAAGCGCCCAGACCGCTTTTTTTACCTGCTCACCACGCCGAATTTCCGGTCCTGGCTGGTTCTGGGCGGAAACATTCTCATGGTTTATGCAGTGCTGGCCGCAGCCTGGCTTTTCCTTGGTTGGTCGCAGCCGGAAGTTCCAGCGCTCATCGTGTGGCTCACGGCATTTTTTGCTATCGCCGCCGCGGCCTATTCAGCGTTTCTTTTTGCGCAAGCCAAAGGGCGCGATTTCTGGCAGCACAAGTGGTTCACGGCGTGGCAATTGGTGGTCCAGGCGTTGATTGCCGGCGCTGCGGTGCTTACGCTCTGCCGGATTAACGTCGAGCCGCCCCCACTGCATGGAAGCGACAAGCTGGCGTGGTCAGGCAATCTTCTTGCGCTCTTTTTATTACTGGGAGTGATCAACGTCCTGGTGGAATTCCTGCTTCCGCGACGCACCGCAGAAGAATCGTTGGCGATACAAACTTTACTGCGCGGTCCGTTGCGCAACCGCTTCTGGACGTCGGGAGTGACCGCTGGTTTGTTAGCGCCTTTGGCGCTGGTTGCATTGTCCGGTCCTTCGGCTGTTTCAGCCGGGATCGCCGCTGTCCTTGCACTGTACGGCCTGTTTTGGTCCGAATTCCTGTGGCTCCGCGCTGGACAGTCGGCGCCACTGAGTTGAATGAATGGGGAATCGATGAGCGACGAAGGTCCACTGAATCCGGCTGCACGGGAGTTGGAAGCAGCGACGCTAGCCAGTTTCCCGCCCGCGAGCCGCTGGGACGATTGGACGGAATTCGATCCGGCACAATGGCCGCGACGCGTGGAGAAACACTACTCGTTGATCCCAACCATCTGTTTCAATTGTGAAGCTGCTTGCGGGCTACTCGCCTACGTCGATAAAGAGAAGATGCGCATCCAGAAGTTTGAAGGCAATCCCGCGCATCCTGGCAGTCGCGGACGCAACTGCGCCAAAGGGCCGGCCACGATCAACCAGGTCAACGATCCTGAGCGCATCCTTTATCCTTTGCGCCGCGCGGGCAAGCGGGGAGAAGGAAAATGGGAACGCGTGACATGGGAACAGGTCCTGGATGATCTGGGCGGCCGCATCCGCAAAGCGCTTCAAGAAGGCCGTAAGAATGAAATCATGTATCATGTCGGCCGGCCGGGCCACGAGCTTCTCTACAATCAACGCGTTCTGCATGCCTGGGGTATCGACGGCCACAATAGCCACACCAATGTCTGCTCCGCGGGTGCGCGGGCGGGCTATGCCTTCTGGCACGGAATGGACCGGCCATCCCCGGACTATGCCAATGCGCGTTTCATTTTGCTGTTGAGCTCGCATCTGGAGGCAGGCCATTACTTCAATCCACACGCGCAGCGCATCATCGACGGAAAATCTCGGGGGGCCAAGGTATGCGTGGTGGATGCGCGGCTCTCCAATACTGCTTCGAAAGCTGATTACTGGCTATCACCGTGGCCCGGGAGCGAGTCGGCCATGCTGCTCGCCATGTGCCGTGTGCTGCTGGAAGAAAATCTGTTTGACCGCGAGTTTGTGCGCCGCTGGGTGAATTGGGAAGAGTACCTGCGTTCTGAATTCCCCGCCGAGCTCCAGACCTACGATCATTTCATCGAAGTCCTTAAAAGCGTCTACGCGCAGTTCACCCCTGAATTCGCGGAGAAAGAGTCTGGCGTTGCGGCGGCGATAATCGTTGAGGTGGCGCGCGAAGTCGGCCGTGCCGGTTCCGCTGTGGCAACGCACGTGTGGCGCAACGCTGCAGCGGGCAATCTCGGCGGCTGGCAAGTGGCGCGCGCGCTTGAGTTCCTCACTGTCCTGACCGGCGCGGTGGATACGGTTGGCGGCGTCGCGCCGAATGCATTTAACAAATACATTCCTGCTCCACCACTGATGCCGCCTGCGCCAAACGCCTGGAACCCGATGATGTGGGCGCATGAATTTCCGCTTGCCTTCTTTGAGATGAGCTTTCTGCTTCCACACTTCCTCAAGGAACAACGCGGCAAGCTCTCAGTGTACTTCACCCGCGTCTACAACCCGGTGTGGACAAACCCTGACGGTATGAGCTGGATTGAAGCTTTGAGCGATGAAAGCAAAGTCGAGTGTCATGCCTGTCTCTCGCCTACATGGAGCGAGACCGCGTGGTTCGCCGACTACGTGCTGCCCATGGGACACGCCTCCGAGCGCCACGACCTGATGAGCCAGGAGACCCATGCGGCGCGATGGATCGGCTTTCGCCAGCCCGTCATGCGCGTGGCGCTGGAGAAGCAGGGCAAGAGATTCAACTCGACCTACGAGGCCCATCGCGATGCCGGCCTGGGCGAGGTCTGGGAAGAAGATGAATTCTGGATCGAGTTGTCCTGGCGCATCGATCCCGACGGCTCTCTGGGAATCCGTAAGTATTTCGAATCTCCTTATCGCCCGGGAGAGAAGCTGACGATTTCCGAATACTATCGCTGGATTTTTGAAAACAGCGTGCCTGGGCTCCCCGAAACCGCGGCAAAAGAGAATCTGTCACCCCTTGATTACATGCGCAAGTACGGCGCGTTCCTGGTGCAGGAGAACTCTTACGGCGGCCATGAGCAGCCGGTCGCCGCAAAAGACCTTGAAGGCGCGGCGATCGATACACAAACGCAGCTGGTCAGCGCCAAGGGTTCGCCGGTCGGGGTGCAGGTTGATGGCAAACCCTGTGTGGGTTTTCCCACGCCCTCCCGCAAGCTCGAGTTCTACTCCAGAACGCTTAAAGAGTGGGGATGGCCCGACTACTCGATTCCGGCTTACATCAAGAGCCACGTGCACCGGGACAACATCGACATCAAGAAGGGAGAAATGCTTTTACTTCCGACCTTCCGCCTGCCAACTCTCATCCACAGCCGGTCTGGCAATGCAAAGTGGCTCTATGAGATCTCGCACAAGAATCCGGTTTGGCTGCATTCGAGCGATGCCGCACGGCTTCAGGTGAGCACTGGCGACCTGGTGCGGATTGAGAGCAGCATCGGTTATTTCGTGGACCGCGTCTGGGTCACGGAAGGAATCCGTCCGGGAATCGTGGCCTGCTCTCATCATCTGGGCAGATGGCGGTTGCAGGAAGACTCCGGCGGCGAGCGCTGGTCGACTGCCGTCGTGAAGCTGGAGCAGACTGCTCCGGGACAATGGATGATGCGCCAGGTGCATGGCGTTCGCCCGTTCGCGAGCAACGATCCTGACTCCTTACGCATTCATTGGGAGGATGCGGGCGTCCACCAGAACCTAATTTTTCCGGTTCAGCCTGATCCCGTGAGCGGGCAGCACTGCTGGCACCAGAAGGTTACGGTCACGCGCGCCGCGGAAAGTGACCGCTACGGGGATATCCTGGTCGACACCAACCGCGCGCATCTTGAATACCAGCGCTGGATGAAACTTACCCGCCCCATCCCTCTCAGCGGAAAACTTCGACGTCCTTTGTGGCTGCCACGACCATATCGTCCGGCATTGGAAGCGTTTTATCTTGACTCAGGCGAGCGCTAGTAACGCTAGTAACCGGGCTCGCACAGCTCGACAACTTGTTCCCGCATTAGGCTTAAAGGAATCCCACTCGAAAAGGCGCAGGTGGTGGGCGAAGGCTTTGCACCAGTCACTCCCCCAGTCACCTCGGCCCGCCCAATCTCGGACAGCTAAACGTCTTCTGCGGCGGTGTTTCGTTGCCCAATATGGTCGTTCAAAGTGCGCGGCTGAACATTCTGGTTCATGCGGAAGAAATTCCTAGGATCGAAATGTGACTTGACGGCCAGCATCCGCTCCCAGCGTTCCTGATAAGCCTCAGGCACGCGCTCCTGTTCGTCACCGCTCATAAAATTCACGTAAACGCCCGGCTTCATGGCCGGACGCAGCCGCGCAAAGAGTGCGCGTACCCAGGAAATATGGCCGGCATCCTCGGCGGGTTCAACCCAGTTTGCCAGCAGATTCATAATGAAGGGAGCGCTGCGGTCGCCGAAAGCCGTTTCTCTTGCGTCCACCTGCCCGGCTGCGCCGCCAAGATAAGCGAGTTCTATCTGGGTTTGCGGAGAAGGAATTGTGGCAACCGCTTTGATCATCTTGTCGATTGTGGCGTCATCGAGCCGGCTGAAATAGCCTGACTTGGTGTAATAGCGACGGCCATGCGGAAAATCAGAATCCGCCATCGTTTGCAACGTCAGGAAAGGAACAATCCGGCTGCGCACCGAATCGCGATCGCACAATGAAAGCGCGCGCTCAAGATAGCTTTGTCCCGCCGCAGGATCGCCTGTCCAAACCAGCGAATTTCCGGCGACAGGACGCCCCCGCAGAGCAGGCGGCACTTTTTGCGAATGTGGAGCCAATCGCAGATCGATGTTCCATTTCAAATCCAGCGGAGCTTCTGCCATGAACTCGCGCCAGAACTCGAGATGGCGGCGAATGTTGGATTCCGGACATAGTCCTTCAGCCAGCACCAGAGAACTGAGAGGATGCAGTTTGACTTCAAATTCCGTCACTACGCCAAAGTTGCCGCCGCCTCCGCGAAGTGCCCAAAACAAATCGGTATTAGTCTTGGGATCGGTACGCAACAATGAGCCATCTACGGCAACAAGGGTAAACGCTTCAACATTGTCACAGGACAACCCGAATCTGCGCGTGAGCCAGCCTGTGCCGCCGCCCAGAACCAAGCCGCCCGCGCCTGTATGCGAGACTACGCCGGAAGGAAAAACCAAACCAGCTTTCTGCGTTGCCGTATCAACCGATCCCAGCAGGCAGCCTCCAGCAAACCGCGCGCGACGTGCTTTAGGATCAACAGTAACCTGCCGCATGCGCGAGAGATCGAGCACCATTCCGCCATCGCAGGTACTGAATCCGGCAAGGCTGTGCCCACCGCAGCGCACCGCGGTCAGAAGGCCGGCAGAGGAAGCCGCGCGAATCGCGCTTTGAACGTCGCTTACGTCAACGCAACGCGCGATCAACCCCGGCCTGCGATCGAACATGCCGTTCCAGATGCCGCGTGATGCTTCATAGGCAGAAGTGCCCGGAAGCATCAGGTCGCCTTTGAATCGTTCGCGGAGCGAAGCATACACTTCTTCGCTGGCTTCAGGCATCGGCTGTTCTCCCTTGCAGATAAAAATCTACCACGGAGAAAGTCAAAAAACTGCTAACCACAAAGGACACGAAGGTTCACGAAGGTTTTTCTGACAAGCTCCAGCCTCGTGTTTATTTGTGTTCTTTGTGGATCTCTGGGTAGGTTTGGAATCGGGCCGGAATATCTGATCCGTCGGAAGCAAGTGCTAAGCCTCTTCTCCAATCCGCGTTCATCCGCGCCTATACGCGATAGGATTTTGACTTGGAGCAAGGAGGCACGAGAAAGTCAAAAGCTAACCACAGAAGTCGAAGCCTCACAAAAGAGTTTTTCTGATACAAACTCCACCTTCGTGCTTCTTTGTGTCCTTTGTGGTTAATGCTCTTGTTTTCGACGGGTCAGGTACACCAGCGAGATCACGCCAAGGAAGACGGAAAATGCCGGAATCGACCATTCCAGCCCATCTACAAAAAAGGTCGTAACCGATATTCCCAGAAGCAATACGATGTTGACGATCGTGAAGAAAGGATGGCCGGGAAGACGCATCGGTAAGCGCGAGAGCTGCTCGGAGGATATGGTGTGGCGAAACCGTAGATGGGTGTTGAGGATCACCAGCCAAACAAATAACATGCCCGCAACTGCCGTCCCATAAAGCATAAGGAAGGCGTTTTTCGGCGCGAAGATGGCCAACAGAATGGCGGCGATGATCCCCGCGGTAGAAGCCAGCAGAGCGCGATGCGGTACTCCGTTGGCGCTGACCTTGCCCATCCATGCGGGTGCATAGCCGCCCCGGCCCAATGAGAAAAGCATTCGCGTGGAAAGATAAAGATTTGTGTTCACGCTGGAAAGCGCCGCCGTGAGCACTACGAAGTTCATGATGGCTGCAGCAAACGGCACATGTGCGGCAGCAAACGCCGTGACAAAAGGGCTGCCGGAAAGAGTGGACGAACTACCGGCCTGGTTCCAGGGGACCATTGTCACCATAATGGAAATGGCAAGCACATAGAAAAAGATGAGGCGATAGACGATGTTCCGCATCGCGCGCGGAATCGTCACTTCAGGCCGCTCGGCTTCGCCTGCCGTAACGGCAATGATTTCCACTCCCATGTAACTGGTGACGGTGATCGTCAGCGACAGCCAGACGCCTTTCCATCCGGCGGGAAGAAAGCCTCCATGCCGGGTGAGATTGGCCAGGCCCAGCGGATGTCCGGTGCCAATGCCAAAAATCAAGCCCAGGCCGACAATAATAAAAGAGACAATGGCCGCTACTTTGATCATTGCGAACCAGTATTCGAACTCACCCAGCCGGTTGACCTGCATGGAGTTCAGAGCCACCAGAGCAGCTGAAACCAGCACTACCCAAATCCACTGCGGCACGTGCGGAAACCAGTATGAAATGTAAATACCGGCAGCGGTGACTTCAGCGCCTATGGCAATGATCTGTGCCACTCCATAGGTTGCCCGGATTGAAAAGCCTGCCCAAGGGTTCAGATATTTTTCAGCATAGACGCCAAAGGCGCCGGCCACGGGATGCACCACTGCCATCTCCGTAAGCACGTAAGACATGATCAAAGCGATGCCGGCGCCGAGAAGATATGACAAGATCACACCCGGACCGGCAAGGCGAATGGTTACACTGCTTCCAAGAAACAGGCCCACACCAATCGCGCCGCCAATGGCCATCATGGTGAGTTGCCTTTGCTTCAGGCGGCGATGGAGGCCTTGCGCTTCCGGCGCTGGCTGATCGCCTGGTAAGGGCGCGGCTAGGTAAGTGGAAAGAGCAGGATCAGTCATGGCTGCCAACGCCGGCTGACGCACGCGATAGCAAATCCATGTTTGCTTTCAGGATTTCCATGACTGCGTCCACGTCGTCCATGGTGTTATAGGCATGGAACGCGAGACGCAAGCCGTCATAGCGGTTTGAAGCCACAATGTCGTGATTGGCAAGTTCTTGCAGCAGTAAATTGGAATCGGTGGACTGCAACACCACGAGCGGGCCGACGCTATCAGCAGGTGTTTTAGCGCGAATGCCCAGAGAGTGCGCGCGCCGCAAAAGCGCCTGCACAAGCTCCCTGATGTGCGCCGCGACGTTTTCCATGCCGAGTTCACTGAGCAACTGAATGCCGGGCATGGCCGCATAAACGTTAGGCACTGGAGGCGATCCATATTCAAACCTTCGTGCCGTGGGAGACAAGTCAATATGCTGGGCATCGTAGGCGAAGGGATTTGCCTGGGCAAACCATCCGGTGACCGTAGGCACCAATGTTGGAATGAGTTCCTTGCGCACATACATAAAGGCCAGGCCCGGCGGCCCCAGAAGATATTTGAGTGTTCCGGTCACATAGAAATCCAGGTCCATGGCTTTCACGTCGACCGGACGGGTGCCGCAATCCTGGTAATCATCCAGCATCACCAGCGCCCCGGCAGCGTGGGCCATCCGCGTGATCGCGCCAAGCTCGGAACGAAAACCGTTCTTGAAGCAGACATGCGTGAGCGGCACAATGAGAGTTTGGCGATCGATCATCTGCTCATAATGAGCAGACGGAATGCGATCTCCCTGCGCTTTCACGAATTGCACATCTGCGCCGCGCGTCCGCTGTGCCAGCCAGATGTGGCCCATGGTGGGAAATTCAAACTCCCCCAGCACAACTTTTCTGCGATCGCGGAAATTCAGCGCGCTGGCAATGCTGTTGATACCCGCTGAAGCGCTGGTGACGATAGCGACTTCTTCTGGTGAGGCATTGATGAAGCGTGCGAACGCCTTCCGCGCCGATTCATACTGTTCCACCCACAGTTCCCACGGCGAGCCCTGCTCATGCCAGCTTGCAATGTAGTCGTCCAGGCCCGCCTGCACAGCGTCAGACAAAGCGCCCTGCGAGCAGGTGTTGAGATAGATTTTTCGCTGGAAGATTTTGAACCGGGAACGAACCTCCCGCACTTGCTTATCAGTCAGCATGAATTTCCCTTGATCCCAATCATAAAGTTTTTGTCGAAATCAGCTCTTGGCTATGGCCGCCAGCGCCGCCTTGAACTTCTCTACTTCTTCCAAAGTGTTGTAATGCACCAGTGACGCCCTGACTGCGCCGGTCTCTTTGGCCAGCCCCAGCCGTTTCATCAGCCGGGGCGAATACATGTGGCCATCGCGCACGCCGATGTTCTGTTGCGCCAGCGCTTCTGTGACCTTTGCCGGTGAAATGCCAGGAAGATTAAAGCACAACGTAGGCGTGCGAAGAGAGACCTGATCGGGGGCGGTGACGCCATAGACCGTAGCCTTTACAGTGGACAGAGCGTCCAGCATGGCGCGTGAAAGCAGCGCTTCATAGTTGCGAATGGATTCCATGCCGGCAACCAGCGCCGCGCGGCGGGACGTCGCTGTGGGATTCACGAGCTGCCCGAGCTCTTCCAGATACCGCACCGCCGCATCCATTCCGGCTACATTTTCATAAATATAGGTTCCGATTTCCAGCTTCGCCGGCGTGGTGTCCGGAACAAAGTCCTCGCGGAAAGTAGGCAGGGCATTCAGAGTTTCGCGGCGGCCCCAGAGAAAACCCATGTGCGGCGAAAAAATTTTGTAGCCGGAACAAACCAGATAATCACACTCGAATGCCTGCACGTCCAGAGGCCCATGGGGACCGTAATGCACTGCATCAATGAACACTTCAGCGCCCGCGGCATGGGCACGGCGGGAAACCTCGGCAACATCCAGCACGGAGCCGATCGCATTTGAGGCCAGCGTGCAGGCTACAATCCTTGTCCGCGACGAAAGGAGCTTCTCCAGGTCTTCAGGATGAAGCCGGCCATCCTCACGGAAATGCCACCAGACGATCTTTGCGCCTTCGCGCTCCAGTGCCAGCCAGACAGCAATATTGGCTTCGTGATCAAGATCGGTAACGATGATTTCACGCCGCTCCTGCAATGATTGGCCAATGGCGATGCTGATGAGCCGCATGAAAGAAGTGGCATTCATGCCGAAGGAAATTTCATCAGGATGCCGGGCATTGACCAACAGGGCCACGCTCTCCCGCGCTCGGGCAATCGCTGCGTCTACTTCTTGCGAGTGCCTGTACCGGCCGCCACGTTGCACGTTGCGATGCAGAAGATGGTCCGCGACTGCGTTCAGCACCGTCTGGGGAGACTGAGCGCCGGCGGCGTTATCAAAGAAAATGAAGCCATGTTGTAACGAAGGAAACACTGCGCGAAGCCGGTCTACGGGGAAAGCAGCCATGTTCCCACTAATATATAGGAGAGTTCCGGTGGCGGATGCCCCAGAACAAACAACTGGGCCGATTTGTGTCAGCATCAATCGCCGCTTGTGATCGTGATGCCGCCCCGCGCTGGCTGGGACCACAACCTAAGGGGTATTCCGTCGTTGGGCAATTGGAACTGTGGGCTGAAACTTTTTCGCAACGCTTTCCCGTTCAGTATCACCACTCAGCAGTTTCGGCTCCTCTGGGCCGTCCGGAACAAGGAGTAGGTTCGACTATCGAATGGCACCGAGAAAACGATTGAAGGTCAAATTTATTAATTTTGAACGCTTCTTGTCTCGGGAACAGTTCAGAAGCGGTAGTCCCAGGGCTCTATCCACACCTGCTCCCAGGACGAAGATCACCTCATGGTTGCTCTTGCAAGAGATTGGCGCGTGTCAAGCATATTGCAATGTCTCGTTACATTGAGGAAATAGGCACAACAGTACCGTGTGGCTCCATGGCTAGCGCTTACGGGGCTTATAAAGGGGTGTGAAGTGCAGTCTAATCAGCACTTCCTCACAAAGCAAACACTAGACCGCATAAGGCGCAGCGCCAGAAAGGGACTACGCAGTAGAGAAAACGGCCCCAAGCTGGGGCGTCCAGCACACTCCAGTGCCCACTTGTTGAGCATGAACAGATTGGAAAACGCCTGGAATCGGGCCATTTTGCAAGGAATCAGAGAACCGTTCTCTGATCTGCAGACTGCATGGCGGAGAGAGTGGGATTCCTCGCCGCGTTGATTCTAAAGGGGCCTCAATACTGGCCCTTTGATTTTTCCTGCGTAAATCGCGTTCCGAGCGGCCAAAACGGTAGCCGAATCGGTAGCCGAGAAAAACCATAGCGCGGGCCGGGGCAGAAGTAAACCAGAAAAATTCAGATGGGATTTCTTGCTTATAGAGACGGCAAAATGGGCAGTCTCCGGGAACTGCCCATAATATCCGTTCGGGAATTGATGTCCTGCCCCTCCTTCTCCACCGTTGGGAAGGTTTAGGGACTAGCACATAAACGCCGGGCATCGTGTCGCATCTGGTTTCCAGCGGGGGTTCCTTCATCGTTCCCCTAAGATTGGCTCAAATCACGTCCCGGACCGTTGTGATTCTCACCTCTCTTATAGCGATCCTTGTGGCCAAGGCTGTTGCTAATGGCCCCTTCAGTTTCGGCTTCCCGAGGGCTGCGGCCCTGGGTGCCTCAAGACATCGGCAGAAAGACGCACTAATTTACTTACAAGGTAAGTCATTGGTGCACCTCCCAGTAGACTGGTTTAAGAACCCAGCAGCTACTTACCAAAATGATAGAACAAAACCCATTCTCCCGTCTCTGGGTCTTTTTTCATGCTCTTGTAGAGATCCTGCTTGCCGCCATTCCCGACGTCCATGTACAGGCTCGTTGACTCTTCCACCCGTTTCCTGTTGACCTGGGCGCGGAATTTCTTGTAGACCTCAAGCTTCGTTTTGCCTCGGATGTAGTCTCCCATTCCACCCATAACAAGAGATTCTAATCCGAATGGAGTAACGGTAGAATGGGCGGATGATGACTCCCTTTTTTGACAATAGCGGCTATGTCGCATTTTGGGTCAAAGATGAAAAGAATGTCTTTGATGCGAATATCAATTGGGTTGGGTTCATCCGGAACGGGAACATGTTTTCAGCCCGCACTGGCCGTTGGCTTGGCACGTTTGAGAACGGATGGTTCTCCGACATCTCCAATCGGGCACTCGCATTTGCAAGAAATCGGAGCAACAAAAGTTCGGCGATTCGACCCACACCGCCCACACCACCAACTCCACCGACGCCGCCTACTCCTCCAACGCCACCGACTCCTCCCACACCGCCCACGCCACCTACGCCTTCAGGAGGGTGGTCAAGCATTTCAATCCGGGCACTGTTCAACAGTTAGTCTTTGTCGTTCTTCTTCTCGTAGGAACGGGCAATCGTGTAGCCAAGGAATCCTGAGCTGAACAAGCCATACAGACCAGCGTCAATCGGAATGGGTTGTAGGTGTCCGCCGAAGAACTGATTCACCAGCGGAAGAAAGATGTTGAGCGTCAGTGCCCCGGTCATCGCCCATAGAAATGCGGGCCGAGCACGACGAACAAAGGCATCATTGGAGCTGGTTTCTTGACGGATGTTTTGCCCAGCGATGTCATTCAGTTTCTCGCTGTACTCCATCTCCTTCTGCTCAAGGAGCGCGGCATTCTCTTCCACAGCCGCTTGCATCTTCGCTTTGTCCTCAGCGGAGAGATGAAATTGCCCAATCAGGTCTTTAACAGAACTGAGTACGGAACCGCCCAAAATGTCAGTGATTGATATGCCCATGTAAGAGAGGCTGGAAAAATGAAAAACGCGAGCATGGCGTCCCGCGTTTTTCTCTCTGACGGAGATTGTCTAGTTTGTTATGGGTGCGAAAGTTCAAAAACCAGTATTAAACATCAACTGCGATATGATCCCGCGAAGAGAATTCCGGGTCGCCGTGCAAAAAGGGCGCATGAAACAGTAGCAGCGATTTCCCTCCCAATGCCTCTTATTTATTGCTCAGAATGCGGCGAAATCTCTCATCGTTGCCAGTGTCCCGATGGCATGAGGAAAGAAGACCGAAAGCTGCTAATGAGTCTGCCTTGGGAACGTGAACGGGTGAACGCTCAGCATGATTACCGGAATCGCAACTGCCCATTTTTCCGCCTGTACATGATGTCAATCTCTGAAATTTGAAACAGCCCTCCAACGCTGTTCTCTTTCGAGGCGAGACTTCAAGAATCTGGCTTCACGCTCACGGAGTTCTTTCGCACTCTGTGCTTTAGCAGCCTCCCGCAATTTCCGGCGGCCCTCTTCGGAAATAACCGCTCCACCGTCTCCACCGAATGTTCCGTTGTACCCGAAATTAGGTCTATGCGTTCGATAAAGGGCGATGAAATGCCTTTCTAAGGGATTTAGCAACTCTTCTCGATCAACTGGAACCAACGTCTCAACAAGGAAATTATCCGAGCCGTATTTCGCTATCGCTCGGAGCAGATACATAACTTTGCGATATTTCTCGTGTTTGGCAGCCTGGCAGTGCGCTTTCCAACGCACATTTTTGGTGAATTTGGTTTTGCCTACGTACTTTTTGCCATTGATGAGGTTGGTGATGAGATAGATTTCCACCTCGACTCATACTGAAAAATCCACTGCGATAACTTTTAAACATTTACCAACCTAAAAAGATTCTTCAACCAACAACTCTCCTTAAAGAAGAGTCTTTACCACTTTAGCTCTCTGCTGATCGACGTTATGGTTACGCCCGTTGGTACAAAAAATCTCAGATGAGATTTAATAAAAGGAGATGAAACAAAATGGCGACCACACCCACAATCAACCTGACCGCAGTTAACGAAGCGAAAGAAAGTTTCAAGGCATCACTGCTGAAGCAGATCGAACCCATCGATGCGAAAATCTCTCAGCACAAGACGGCTATCGCGCAACTTGAACTGGAGAAGAAGCAAGTTCAGACGCTTCTGAATTCTCTGGACAAGAAGCCCAGCCAGGGCCGGGTGTGGAGCGCAGAAGCGAAAGCCAAACTGTCAGCGAGCCTGAAGGCTGCGGCAGCTCGCAAGAAGGCAGCCCAAGCTCAGGGTGCGGCTACTGCTACCCCGGCCCCTCAGGGTACGCAAGCTCAGGCTCCGGTGCCTGACGCAAAGACGCGGGCCGCGAACGACGATTCAGCTCCTGCTACTTCCGCGCCGAAGAAGCGCACCGGAAGCAAGTAAGAATTCCGAGGCTAAAAAGCAAACGACCCCGGCCTGAGCAGCCGGGGTTTTTAGTTGTTGCGTTGATAGCCCATCATGCGCGATGTGGTGGAAGTTGTTGTCTGTGAAGCCGTGCTGTAAAGCGTAAAGGTCACCGCGCCAGTGAGATCAATTCCGCTAATCGTGGCCGAGTTGAAGAAGGCTGCACTCGCCGTGTTGTTCAATAAAGCGTTCGCCTGCACTTCAAGCGCACCTGAAGCTCCCGCCGTCTGCACCATGATGTCAATTTCCACGTACCAAGCGTTGTTCGGGAGACTGTTCGCAAGATTGAAAGAGCCAATCGAGATCAGTGTCGTGCTTCCGATCTTCAGCGTGTAGGTAATCGTACCGCCCGTTGCTCCAGTCGAATGAAAGCCCCGCGCTCTCACTGTTACCCATCGGCCCACGGTATTTAGTTCAGCGCTGGCAGTGGTTACAGCCTGTAATGCTGTCTGGCTTGTCGTTCCGGTGACCGTAACGGAAGTGACATTCGCATTGCTGACGCTCTGATGAACGAACCCACCAGCGCTCAGGTTCCCTGTAACAGTCAGACTTGTTCCGGTCGCTACGTCAATGGAAGGTGTTGTGAACGACGGAGAATTAACCAGAGCAACCGCGCCAGTACCGGAAACAGCGGTAAGCTGCGTTCCGTTAATCTTAAAGACATTGCCTGTTCCAGCAGTGTCAAAAGTTTTGTTGGTGAGGGTGTCCGTTGTTGCTTTGCCAACAAGGGTGTCCGTTGCCGCTGGCAACGTGAGTGTTCCCGATGCCGTCGCACTGGCTTGGATTATTGTGGTTCCTGAACTCGAACCCGACATCGTGATGTTGCCCGTTGTGTCAGAGACGCTGGTCTTGGCTCCGCTACCAAGGAACACAACTCCAGAGCCGTTCCCCTGTACGAACGTATTTGTAAACGGCGAACTGCTGGAAATGAAGAAATGACTCACTCCAAGAGCGTCCAAAATGGAAAGGCTATTAGGCGATATTTGTTGAATGCCAAGTGCCGTTGCCGCACCAATGTTAGGCGTCACCAGTGTGGGCGAAGTTGCCAGCACAACAGTACCGCTGCCTGTTACGCCATTAGAGAGGTCAGAAGCAGCAGGTTGAGCCGCGCTAAAGACTCCAAGATTACTCACCCCCGTAAGAAATTGATGAGTCACCGGAGTAAATGGCGTGAAGCCGCTGCCGGGCAATGCGAATACACCGTCAGCCCGCAGAAAATTAGCAGTCCCTCCCCCTGAAGCCGGAGTGAGGCCGGGAGTCGTGCTAGTGAAGATGCCGATGGTTGGCGGAACTGGAACTGTGGAATTCAAAGGCGTTAGTGTCGAGACATCAAACGTGCCATCGGCCAGCAGTTGATATGCCTGCTTCGCCCGCACTCCGGTATCAGAGATGAAACTGATCTCGTAGAACGTGTTCGCTGGACTGATTACGTCATTGCGATACAGGCCACTGATGCTGAACGTGCCACTCGTGGCCACAACGGTGATCGAAGGCACCACCAGTATCCCGGTGCCGATTACGCGCGGGACATTGCCGTCATAATTCGCAAGGTTGACGGTGACTGAGCCGCCCGCGTCGGCGACTCCAAGAATGTTTTGTAGTGATCCGGTAAGTGTGACTGTTCCAGCCATTTGTGTCCTCTGTAACGCGGTCGGTAGTCAAAGGACGACTTTTTGGGCCCTCACATATATGAAGTACATCAACAAGCAATTCTCAGCGCCAGTTTGCACTCGCCAGATGAGCGAGCTCGAGTATGAAATTGCGGTGGGACTCCGTTGCCCGCTCTGCTATCAGAGGCAGTGTCTCTGCCGCCAGGAGGAAGCCAATGATAGTCGCTAGACCGTTTGGTATTTCTGCTGGCAAGATCAGCAAAGTGAAAGACAAATACGCCCAGATGCGCTTCGACCTGAGTGTGTTCACGTCCCAAGGCGAGATGAAGATCGAAGGCTGGCAATATTGGGAGAAGAACAACATGGTCGCTCCGCCCTCGCTGCCTTGTGGCGGTGCGAAGTTCTTGCCTCTGGTGCGTCTGACGCCTAATCAGCGTTCCCTCATCACAAAGCTCGCCCGTCGAGAGCTTGCCCGACTGCGGGCCTTGCCCAGGAACCGTGTTGCAGTAGAGCCTCTGCCTGAAGAACCCACCCCGGAAACGCTCACGCAGCTTGCTTAAAAATTTTGGTAGCGCGGCCCCCCAAAGTTGAGCTATGGTTCGAAACCATTGTGCAACTTTGGAGTGGAACTATGAAGAACGTTGCGGTTGTATTGCTCGCTTTAGGCATCATTTATCTGCTGGTGGTAGCACCTCACTCTCGCGATTCTGGATCTCTCGTAGAGAACAATTTCTCGGTGTGGATGCCTGAAACTTCTGTAAAAACAGTTAAAACAAATGATGAGGGGCTACCTGCGACAAATTGGTCGGTTAAACATACGGGAGTGACCATGGCGGAGTCTTATGGCGTAGATTACGCCTGTTATCGTGAAGAACTGAACCCGGATGATGAACTGACTCCGAACGATCAGATGCTACTGCTCAATGGGATTCGGCGTCTTGACTCAAAGCGCGGGTTTATCAAGGCCAAGGAAACACAACGTCAAGTGCCCGTTCTATACAGCACGACTAAAGAGATGGCGACTAATATCGTACTCCGCTCTGTTCATGTTGTTGATGGTCATTGCATTCTCAGTGTTTCTGCTCGGGTGAACGATGACAATCAGGGCACAGTGTCGCGGGTGCTGGATTCAATCACCATTTTCAGATGAAGCAATTTTGGACATTTTGCTGTTCAGCATTTTGTGTTTTTGCAGCTCAGCAGCGTTATCGACGCAATCAGAAGAAATGCTTCGTATTGCTCGGGAGACAGCTGCTCGGTGAGCAGAGCGAGAGACGTCATCCCCACACGGTAGACGAATTGCTTGTCAGTCTTTTGAAGAAACGCCTGTAACCCCTGTTCGTTCTTTGCTACGTCTTGATCTGTCATTTAGAACAACTCCAGCAGCGCGTCGAGAATGCCTGATTTCTTGGCGACCTTTACGCCAGCGTACCCAGCAGCGCCCACAGCTACCTTCTTGGCGGCCCACTTTGCTCCCTGCTTCACGATGGCCTTGCCGGCCTCTTCTTCCAGTCCGGGTAATACAGCCTGAGCACCGCGTGAACCAATAAAGCGGAGAGCGGCCCCTGTGGCAGCCGGGGCTGCGTCAAGTGCAGCTCCCGTTCCGGTAAGGGCTAACATCGTACCTCCGCCCACCACGACGGGTGCCACAACGGTTGCTTTGAAAAGGTTTTTCGCTGTGAAGGTTTTCTTCTCAGCGTCAATGGCCTTCTGCATGACATCCGGTGGAAGGTTCTTGGCAATGGCAGCAGCCCGTGCCATTGTGTCTGTACTTTCCTCGCCCGGCAGCGGCGTTACTTCGAAGTATCCGTTGTCCTGAATAGGCACATGCCCAGATGCCTTGAACTTGTCCACTTCACCGGGCAGCGCATAAGTGAGCTGCCCTTGCGAAGTAGCCATGCGCTGGACACCGGCATTGTCCGGTGAGACGGCATAATTCTGCTGACGCATTGCATCAACTTTGTTCTGCGGGACCACTACCTGATTGCCATCCGGCGTGATCATGTTAATGTGAGACACACCCGCGACTTGCTGCGCATAGCTGGTGAGAGCTTGGACGTTATCCTGGCCAACGGCAGGCTGCGGAGCAGACTGTGTGTTTCCCGCTACTTGCTGCGCGAATGTGGCCAACCCCTGAACGTTGTCGTCACTTGCCATCAGGTGCCTTCCATCCCGCCGCGTCCATCGCTTGAGCAGCTTTAGTCGGATTATTATTGGCAGCGTCTATAAAGATGGAAGCAGTATTCTTGTCGATCTTTCGTCCATTGCCGCGAGGCAGCAGGAATGAGGGATCGATGCCCTGACTTCGCGCCTCATTGATTTTGTTGACATAAGCGTCATGGCGAGATCGCATTGCGATGTCTGCATAGTCGCGTACTTGCTGCGGGGTGATTACATCGCCGTTCTTCAACTTGAGCAGCTTTTGATAAAGCGTGTCACCAAGACCACGTGCATTGGCGTGCTCCTCGACCGTGTTGTTGTTGATGCGGAATCCTTTGCCCTGCAGCGGTTCCGCGGAAATTCCGATTGCATTGAACAAAGCCACAACGGACTGCGCTCCATTCATGCCCTTGCCGCTGTCAATATCATTCAGAACGTCTTGGAACTGATTGAATGTGCCCTCGGTTTTCGCCAAGTTATCAGCATCCTTCTTGAAGCTGTCCTTAATCTTGTTCTGTTCCTTGAGTCCACCAGGAACCGGGGTATATTGGACGCCTAAACCGTCAACATTCTGAGTTTGACCAGCCTTGAGCTGGATTTTGCCGTCAGAACCAACGCCCACGGTGACGGCCCCTTGATCAATGGCCTTACCCAACAGAGCACGGCGGTCTTCCGCACCCTGCACGGTTGCGGTCTGCTGGCGTTGAAAGTCTTCCTGTTTCTTCTGCTTGTACAAATCGAACTGTTGATCGACGTTCTTAGCCGACTCGGAAAGCTGCACCTGATTCCACTGCTTCAGGCTGACAGTACCCGGCGCGAACTGCCGTGTGACTGGTTTTCCGTCAGCTCCGGTGTAAGTCAAGTTGAGCGGCTGAGAGTTTGGCGCATCGGGATAGACCACAGCCGCATATTTCACATTGCCCTGAGCATCGTGAATTGCTTGGAGCTGAGGTTCAAAATCACCCTTGTTGAAGTGTTCATCATGGAGCTTCTGCTGTACGAGGGCCGGACTGTCAGCGGTAAACAGCACACGTGCGCCCGCCTTCACAGCCTCATCGGTTGCGTTCGCTTGGTCGCTGACAAACTTTGCCACATACTCCGGTGAGCCAGGTTCCAGCAAGTGAAGTTGGTGCGTCATGATCTGTAGCTGGGTCTGGTTGTATGCTGAGCGCTGAAGCGCAGCTTGGTGCGCGTCCTGGGCTTCTTGCTCAGCACGTTTGTTCTGCTGCTGGGCCAGATCGTTCTCACGAACTCTCTGCTCACGCCCCAGTTCGGCATTAACGCCCGCTGAGGCAGCTTGCCCCGGTGTTTTCGTACCCAAGCCAGCCGCACTGCCAACAACCACCCCGGCGAGAATGTTCCGCCAAAGAGAAGTCTTTCCGTTCGCATCAGTCAAGCCTGTAGTGGGTGCCGGAGCGAGCTGAGGCGTTGCAGCAGCACCAGACGGGGCAGCTGCCAGCGTATTTAGCGCAGCAGGGTTGGGCGACCCAGCCAGTGCCGTCATGTCAGGTGACGGCTCGGGCGTAGGGGCTGGAGGCGGTGTAGCCGCGTCCGTTCCGCCCGAGAGAGCATCCATGTATCCACGATCGTCAGACATCCACTATTCCTTTTCAAGAAAGAAGCCCAGAGGCGTTTTCCTAGATATGTTTTGGTCCCCGAATTCCCGCCGCAAATACTTCGCAACCGAATCGGCCATTGTTTCTTTCCATCCGTAAGCCAGCATCAAGTCGAGCAGTGTCGCCGTGGGCTTGAGTCTCTTATCTTTGGCTCTGCCACTGCATTTCACTTCCAGATCAAATAGCGCGGCTTGCCAGCCATTTGCAAGTGAGCTGAACACTCGATTGCCTTCAGCGTCTCGTTTCCTCTCACCAAAGGCTTTTAGCCCCAGCGGATTCTTCGCCTTGTGCAACGCCGAATCCAGCACATGGAAACCTGAGTATTGCGCTATGGCTTCGGCTAAGGCGTGAAGTCTCGCAACCATCAGTAGCCCGTCTCCATTTGCAGGAACCGCTCGAACAGAAACCCAAAGCTCGATTGGAGGGTGGGTGAGGTCTTCACACGTTTCGCAATGCGCTCACCGAATTTCATGTAGAGAGACATCAACAGGCGATAGGGTGTGCTCTTGCTGGCGCGATTCCAGAGACGAACCCGGATCATCTCAGCAGTTAAGCTGTCTTCACCGTAGACGGCACGAGCAATCCAGCAGCCACCCTTCCCGAATGGATTCTTGAATCCGCCCGTAGCCCAGGACGTGAGTCCGCCACCGATGCCGCCTGCGAGAGCGTTGAACCATCCGGATTGTGTTGAGTTCTGGAATGCATTAGCGAGATTCGCAACGGTGTCACCACCGCTGTTCACCGCACCCGCATATCCCAGCGGATTGACCATTGCCTCTTGGCCGGACAAAGCGTTAATCGCTGCCCAATAATTTTGTTGCTTCAGGTTCTCGTCAGCGAGGGTGATGCTGTTCTGAGCACCCGCTGTGTCGCTTGCCTGTCCTTCAGACAATGTGGCGAGAAGTTGATCATTCACACCGTTTGGAAGAGTGGCAGCATCACCGCCACGAGTAGCGAGTTTTGCTTGGAGCGCCTTCTGGGCATTGGCATACTGGCCTGCAATACTCTCAGTTGCCCCGGTACGCATTGCGGCGAGAGCCTCTGGTGAATAGCCAGTCGGATTGTCGATCATCGGCTTTAGCTTGCCAGCGAGGAAATCCCGATACTCGTTCTGTTTGACGAACTGCTGATTGAAAATGTTCATCAGGTTCGCATTGAAGGCAGCCTGTTGCTGCTCCGCTTGCTTAGCAGTGTCGTCACCTTTGCAGTGCGCCACGGGGCCATCGTATTCGTATCCTTCCCACGTAGATGGGTCGGCTACATAACGTTGGGCCTGCTCGTCCCACATCAAGCAAACTTTGGTTGTAATCTTCATACGCGCTGCGTCACATCCTCGGGAATGATCTTCTTGCGCAGCACGGTGTAACCGCTGAGAACCTCATATCCATGAGCAGCGGCAATCTTCACCACGCGCTCGTCCTTACAGAGAAAATAGGCTTCTCTGTGTTGGGTGTGCTGAGCGATCTGTTCAACTGCGCGGGAGATTTGGCGGAGAGCAAGCGCTTCTTGGCGAGGAGAAAGCCCCGGCTGCGGTGCTAGGCTTTCCATCATGAGAACGCTCTGAAGCGGCATATAGAGCAGAGGACCGCCTTTGGCCTCAGCACACAACAGAACCGTTCGTGGATAGCCCATCACTTCGGGATCGAAACAATTGATTTCGCGGGCTGCCCAACTCCACTCGCTGAATAACTTCTGATCTTCCGGCTTTGTCTCTCCAACTGTGGACACCCGGACGGATACTGACTTCATTCGCTAAACCTCTACTGAGGGTTGCGAAAGTTGCAGTCTCTTCGAAATGCGTTAAGTGTTGGAAACGGAGAGTGAGATAGCCTCGGAGTCCGGATTGTGATTCTGGATGATGGCTAAAGCATCGGCGTCGGAAACAGCAATCACTTGGGTGTCCTTCGTCAGCGCATCAGGTGCGCTCAATCCCGCGAAGTCAATAAATACGAGGAATGTCCCATCACCCAAGTCAGTAGCGGCCCAGGGCATAGATCCATCGGTCGGTAAGTCATTCACCAATGCGGGTCTGACCGGGTCATCAATTGTTCCTGTGCCAAACCGTGGACATTTGTAATAAGGCATTCGGTTATCTCCTCAATGCGGGTTCATTACCCGGATCATAATCAATGGCTGGCGGCGGATTAGGAGGCGGAGGCGGTGTCGCGGGTGCTGACACATTCTGAATGTAGACTGCGGTGAAATTGTCGCAACTTACATTGACGGACGAAGAGGTGACGTTCATTCCTTCCCAGATGCCCGCCATGCCGGGGCCGGCAAGCGCATTGTCGGATGAACTGATTACCTGTGTGCCATTCCAGAACAGAGTTTTGGCGGCATCAGTCATTTGCAACTTCATTGTTCCGCTGCTGACAGCGCCGGGAGAGAATGTCCCGAGCATCGTGTATGTACCGCTGACTCTCTTCCAAAGCTCGACGGTAATTGTCCCGGAACTATTGAAGAGACGCGCCATGTAGAAATTGTTCCCGTCAGTCAGACGGCCCACAACGCCCGATTCCAAAGTCGTGATGCCGGTGCTGGAACCCAGACTGACATCAGCTTGCACATAGTAGGCTACGCTCAATGCTGTTGCCAGATTCCACGAGATTAATCTCTGATTTGAGCCAGAATAGATAAATAAAGCATTACCTGTAGAGGTCCACGCAGCAATGGAGCTGCCACTGCCAGTCTCAACGAACAGATTCCACTGATGCCCGATACCTGTGCCGGGTGAACCACCGCCAGCAGAGGGAAGATGTCCGGTTAGTGTGTTGGTAAGCCCAGAGTTAGAGGGATCAGTGAAATCATCTGAGACGAAAGCAGAGCCTTCAAAGGCATACTGCGGAACGTCCTGCAAGAAGGTATTTGTCGTGAATGGAGCAGCGTCAAAGCCGTTGTTCAACATCGGCTCGGTCATGTAAACATCGCAATTAGAGCTGGTGTTCTCGACAATAAAGAACCATTGGGCCTGACCGCCTAACACGTTCAGAGTTGTCGTCATTTTGAAGAGTTTGTATGTGCCGCTCAACTCGGACAGGTTAATGGAGACCGTAGTTGATCCCCCTGTAACCCCAATCCCGCCGCCAGCATCAGTAATAGCCTGTACTCCCATAACCACGGTTCCATTTGGACTGCCGACGGTTGTATCCCGGCGGAGACGCAGCGAGAAGGTCACTACCTGCCCTGGCTTAAATCGTGTGATCGATTTGCTCTGGGTTACCTCATTGAAGCCACTAGCTGAGAATCCCAGCCGGATATCTCGACCGTTCCTGTAATCAGGATTAGCCGTCGAGCCGCCCAATGCCGCACCTTGCCATTGCTCATTTACAAAGTGATTTGCGGCGGGCAAGTTACCGCTACCCTGTGTGGACGGATTTGCAAACAGATTGATCGTCTCAACTGGAATTGAGAAATTCCCGGTGGTAGTTCCGGCGCTGCTGAATACCGACTCCAATCCGCTCGTGTTAACCGCCGTCACCCAATACCAGTAAGCCGTAGAAGCAAGAATGTTGCTGTCTTGAAACGTGATTGGAGAACCGGCATTTTTTGGATCGTGAACAATCGTCTGTACGACCGTTGCTGTTCCTGTATTGTTGCTGGTGTTTCGATAAATCTTGTAACACTGGATTGAGTCGGCAGCGACTCCGGTCAACTGGGCAAATGAGAACTGTATGCCGCCAAATATCGGCAAGGCAGATTGAGTGATCGTGGGCGCTGCGGGAGCTGAGGTGACTCCGTCCAGCAGAACAGTCGTCGTAGGGGCTGCACCAAAAGAAGCAGTCAGCCCGGTGCTCCCCTTAGCTACCACCGTCACCGTCACCGTTTCCAGAGTTGTGTCACAGAAGAAGCTGACGGGCGACGTGATCCCATCAGTCATGAGCTGCGGGTTAGCGCTGCCGTGGTATCCCGTGAACTAAATTTGCACGCCAGTGAAGAATGTGTCGCTGGGATTCGCCACAAAGCTGACGCTCACCAGAGATTTCACGGAACCGTCGTTCGTCTTATGTGGCGACTCCGTTGCAGAGACATTTGTTACTTGCTGCGGCGTTCCTGTTGGCGTGCTATTCACTACCGGGATTGTGGTGATCTTGGTCTTCGCGCGTAGCTTCTCTAGGCGGTTGTTCAGGTCCGTGATCGTGCTGTCCCAAATAACTCCCATCCGCGGACGGCCATTAAATTCATTTATCGGCATTCAAACCCTTAGGCGGCTATTGGTGGTGCTAATGCAACTCCGAGTAGTTCGTTTTTCACAGCCTCGGTGGGCAGCGTGATTTTCACCTGTATGTGGCGAATCAGCTGCGGAAGGGGCTGTTGGGCTGAGGCCAAATTGTGGCGCCAGGCCACTACGCCCGTGCTCGGTATCGCAGAGAGCTGAGGAGGCTCGGGAACCGGGTTGGGCAGGTTGACGAAGGTGCCGCTGATGTCATTAGTCAGCACACTGATACTGAAATCAGAACCAATCCCCATACGCTCGTAGCAGACAGCGCCCAACTCAGCGAGTTTCTCGCCCGGCTGGGACAGACGGACTGAGCCGATTGTGGCAAACCCGGTGTAATTCTGTGTGTTGTCGTCAGTGAAGGTGGTGAGATTCCGGCTCAACAAGAAGCCATTATTGGAAGCGCGTCCCAACATCAGATTGAAATTGCCCGCAGTCGTTTCCACGCTCTTGATAGCCTTCACGCCACCGCTGCCGGCCACGGAGTAAAGCGGAGACCAGCAGTCTGTGTTCAAGCTGTAATAGAAGAGATTGCTGGAGCCGTCGCTCAGGAAAATCCCGGCGTCGGTGCCACTGCGGTGTACGGTCAGGTATGAGGTCGCTGGATTGAACGTCGAGAGCAGAATATTGCCCACGTCATACCCGGTTTCTTCGGGTTGAGCATTCGGCGTCAGCGTGAACAGTTGACGCTTGTTAGTGTAGACATAGATAGCTCCGCCATCCGTGTCCACGCAATTCGGACTGAGGACACCGAAGTTGGGCATGAGTGTTGCCGGATAAAACGAAGTGGTGTCCACGCCCAGGACCACATAAAGGCTTTCAGTGGTGAACACGAGCATTCCCTGTGTGGTGCTCACCATCTTCATCACCTGTCCCTTGAACGTGAAGAAGTTGGCGGGCGGGAATGATTGATTGCCGTCGCCGTTAATCGTATCCGGCCCCGCTGAGAAATTGACCGTGTTCCCGACCGCAAGCCAGACGTGCCCCATGTGGAACTCAGAGACGGTTGCACTCGCTGGTGGGGGATCGTTGACGTGTGCCAAGGGTGCGATGAGCTGATTGTTCAGCGCAGAATCGGCAGATGAATCCGTGTATGTCCATGAGCCAGCGCCGGGGTTCGCTACAGTTGCGAGATAGAAATACGTGCTGCCGCCGTCCAAAGTCCGGTAAATGTCTACAAAAGAGACCTGTGGGTCGGTCGAGCGAGAACCTGATAGCGTGAAATTCTTGCTGGTTTGCGCGCCTGTGGAACCACTGATCGGAGATGCGGTTGAGATGTGCTTACCCGCAGCATCCTTGTAAACGTAAACATACGTGTATCCGAACTTAGGCGAGAGCGAGCCAGCTACGATTGTTATTGAGGGAGCGATACTCGCGGCAATAATTCCCCAATTAGTGAGAGTGGTTCCGTCCCATTTCTTCAGGTCCGTTCCGTTGCTCATGAACAGCGTTGAACCTACGGTGAGGAAATGTGTCTGGGCAGCCGTGCTCTTTGTCATGATGGACGTGAGCGCCGATGTCGTGAACGTGTAGACGTTGGTATTTGTATCCAGCAGAGCAGAGACCGTGCCATCCAGCTTGCGGAAATAACTGAAGCTGACAGGAGCCTCGCTGACTCCTAATTGGGCTGAGCAGTAACGAGGAAAACCGGGCCTGCGCTGTAGAGTCTTGCTATTGGACACTTCCACGTTCAGCCCGTCGATGAGCGCGTCGTGCCGGGGCACAACACTCATGCCCATGACAGCAACAGGTGTGACAAGCGGATTGCGCTGCGTCACCAGTCCCGTGTAGAAGCGATTAATGAGAAGAGATTGGGGCTGCTGTGCTGGAGGCATTCGTTACCCGATCATGATTGGGATCGCGGGATACAAGCCGAATCCGTCAGTGCCCGCGTCCTTGATGTCTAGCGCTTTGCCGATAGCGCGTTGGAATTTCTGGTCCTCGATCTCTGCCTTATCCGCGTCAACATAGCGGTATGCCTGGGCGAGGAATCCCTGCGTGTAAACGTTGCTGAGTTCGTCAGGCAGCGGTGCCCAAGTGTTAGTCAGCGCGGTGAGCCGGGGTGCTTTGGCCTGATACACGAGCTGCACTCCCCAAGGGAATGTGCCGGGGACAGGAAAGAGGCGAATCTTGATAATCCCGTTGCCTTGGTCGGCTACCCAGCAAATTTTCTCGGGATTGCCGACTTGATTACTCGGGTCAATCATCTTGACTGCTTGGCCCTCTTGAATCGGCTGCGGTGCTACTGTGGTGCTGATCTGGCGGAAGGTGACTGCCTCAAGCCAACCCATATCCGTAACACCGGGCGCACCCGAGTTCGCCAGTCCAGATGAGGCATGAGTGAACTGAAATTGCTTGTTGTTGGGAACAGCGGTAATCACCCATCCGCCTGCCCAAGCGAATGTGCTTCCTGAGATGGAGAATGAAGAGTTGTAAGCAGCTACGGTGTTGCCGAACATGAACACCGTTTGCCCAACAGCGAAGTTGTGAGGCTCAAGAGTGTTCACTGTAACCGTCGTGCCGCTCTCGGTTACTCCGTTGTTGGAGGCGAGATCAATCGCCGCTCCGCTGCCTACTCCGGTGGTCGGATTGACGAAGGCGGAAGCCCCGGCGAAGAGATAATCCTGCTGGTACTGTGCCGTGACAAACATCTGAAGTTCTTTGCGGTTGAATTTCCACGGATAAGGCGGAGAGAGAATCTCTTGCAACACATTGTTCGCAATGGTGAGCGCGGGTTCGTTTTGGAATCCCCCGACGCCCACCAAGGGAGCGAGTTTGGTATGTGTTGAAGCGAAATTGGTCGTGCTCTGGATCGTTACGGTAGATGGCATTCAGCGGGCCTCTACCTTGAATCCAGAAAGCGCGTTTTTAGGCGAGTCGCACCTGGCTTGTAGGAATCCGGCGCAACATCTGGTAATCGGAATCGGACGTCTCGACTATGCGCGGGCAGCGCTGGCAGACACCAATCGTGCGAACAGGCACTCCGCCGTTGGTAAACGTGTACCAAGCAATCGAACTTGTGTTGTCACCGCGAAGATGAGGACAGTTAGCCGCTTTCTGCGCTTTGGCTGCAATATCGCGATTCAACTCAGCGCGGGTGTCCAGCCGCTTCTTTTCCTTCTTGGCTTCCTCAGCAGCAATCTTTTCCAGTTGGAGCTTCTCAACAGCTGACGGCTCTTTTGCTGCCTGCAAGACGGCCATAAGCATTTCTTTCATCACGGAGAGTTGCTGTTCCATGGTCATGCCCTGTGTAGTGGGCATCTCGATATTCTTCGACTTCTTGTCTTCCATCGTTTACCTCGTGGGAATTCCCTATATGTGGCCCGCGAAGTTCAAAAGAAAAAGACTCGGGCCGGAACCCGAGTCTGGTGAAGAGCGTTTTGCTTAGACTTAGAACTGATAGAACTCATACGTCTGAGTGGTCGGAGTGAGTGCACCAGCCGATGAGTTCGCAAAGCGAATTCGGATAACTGCGCCGCGCTGTCCCTTACTCGTCCATACGGCGGTGCCATCAGTGACGGTCGTGCCGGCAGCGGGCTGCGTGGTGAGTCCCGCCGGAATTGTGCCAGCGGTGGTTCCAGCCGTGGTGCACTGGAATGCGGTGCCGTTCACAACAATCCAGTTGGGAGTAGGCTGAGCATTGGTGACGGCTGTGGAAGCGGGCCAAGCCGGAGCAATGCAGTCGATAGCAGCAATGGATACAGCGCCGGGATCGGTCTTACCGTCCGGACGGGAGTAGTCCACGAATCCCTTAACAGAGAATCGCTTTGTGACGGGGACAAAGACTTCAGCGGTAGTGTTGGCACCGATTGAAGGCAACGCCATCTGGATGCTGTTCCAATCCGTTGATTTCACCGTGTATTTGGCACGGGCTTCAACCGTATTGGCGAAAGAGAGAGGATAAGCCATTTGTGTACCTCAGGGCGTAGCAGGGCAGCTCTAGTCCGCCATACGCAACTTGGTCACTTAGGCTTCGGAAGTCCGGTTACTGACGGAACTCCTGAGTGTTTATGCGCCAACGTTCGTTCGCCGCATGTAGCGGATCGCCGAACGTGTCCAGAACGTCCTTCCATTTCAGCAAACCGAGCTTAAGCAAACGATGCAGCACAGTGCGCCAGCCGCGAACCTCTTTCACCGCGAGGTCGGCACGATCCGTGACAATGAAGCTGTACTCGGGAACCGGGCCTTTGTCGAAGGCCACGGCATAAGCCTTCTTGCCTTCGGCATTCGTGTAGTAAAAACCCACAACAGTTTCGGGATTAGCGCGGCTGTCCTCAGCCCATAGCCGAGGGTTCATTCTCACAATCTTGCTGATGAGATCGCTATGCAGCATCACCTTGCCCATACGCTTAGGCAGGTTCTTCAACGCCTCGTGATCATCGAGGCGGAATCGCTGTAGCTGGCGATCTGTGTCCTCATACTTCCTAAGGAGAGCTTCTTCTTTGGAGAGAATCTTGTCGCCCAGGCGACGGCTATCGTTGTAAATCAGCATGTGTTTCCTTCAACCGAAGGGACACGAAGTCTGTTTACATACGTGTGAGTTCGGTCTCGCCCTGGCGGGTGAGGAACAGAATGGTGATGTCGCCGGGTTCGCCCTCAGCGCTCTCCGTTACGAGCACAATGGGATGAGGCAGAACTATCGCTAACTTTGCGAAGGCCGGCAGAGCCGCTTTCAATGTAGCGAGCGCGGCATCCCTCTCCGCATAAGGAACGTTTACGCCCACGGCTATGGTTTGGGCCGTTGAAATTGCCACTGGGCTGAGAGAGGAAATAACGCGGGAAATAGGTGTGAAGGAAAGGAACCGAGCGGCCTCGTCAGCGGCTTGTTTTCCGCCGTTCTCTGGAGGCGCTGGCTTCACAAGATAGATGAGTGGGCGGTCCTGAGCGTAGTCCACAAGAATAATTCGAGGGAGCAGCCGGAGCCACTCCCTCTGGTTTCGTTTAGCTGATGCTTGCTTCGCTCTTGACACGACGCAGAGCCATTACGCTTCCCGGACGCTGGGTCACAGCGAACTTGAAGTTGTAGGCTGCGATTGCACCAATCACGCCAGCCGGATCAGCAGCGCTGTCAGCCAAGTTGTTGTTGACCTTCACGCGGAAGTTCTTCTGGTTCGGAACCTGCGTCTTACCCAAGCCGACCGTGAAGATTGCATCCTGGCCTACGAGGTAGGTCGAGAATCCAGTCTTTCCAGAGCTGGGGAAGTTGGCAGTGGTCGGAACGGTGGTGGTAACAACCCAACGCGCACCGCACAGATCCATGACCTGATCGCCCTGAATACCGCGCTCCAACTGCTCACGGCCCGCATCGGTGTACTTCAGGGTGTCCTGAACTCCACCAGCAGTGTTGTCGTTGATCAGGTCGTACGCAACGAACGGATGCAGGATTCCGGCGAAACGGCCAGCGAATTTTCCGCTTGCCTTCGGACGGACGTCCTTACCCTGCAGCGAGAGGACCATCTGACGAGCAACAGCAGCATTGAAGAACTCGTTGTCGGCCAAGTTGATTGCCGCAGCGCTGTCGCTTGCCACAGCGGTATCAAACTGTGCTGATACGAGAGTGTTCACCGTCAGAGCAGCGCGATAACCCAATTCCACCGCAGCGTTTTCCACGATGGGGTCGATAGCGGTCTCAACCAGAAGGTCTGAGAAAGACTCGAAATCGAAATACTGGGCCAGCGTGGCCTGTTGGGTGGTGGTGCCGGGTGCGATACCAGTTCCGACGGTGCCCTCAGTACCCGGCGTGATGTTCGCCGCCATGAGGTTGTAGCCGTAGAGCTGGATTGTCTTGCCGTTGTAGTTCGGCAAGGTACGCTGCTCACAAGCGTCGTAGAACGGCAGGTTCGCTTTGAAATTTTTGACGCCAATTCGGTCATACCAGACCGTGGCAAGATGGTTCACACCAGCGGTGCCAGTGGCAACCGATGCCGGAGAATAAGCCATGTGAGTGTCCTGTTAGGGGACATTGATCCGGTGAAACCGGATTACCGAGAGCGGGACTTGTTGGCGTGGTGGAGCGCGACAATTCGGTCGTACAGCTCTTCATCGCTCATGCGGTCTAACTCATCGTCTGACGGTACAGCTGGATTGGTATTCGCAACTCTGACGCTGCGCTTTCCGCTTACTCCGCTGCTCGCCGTCTTTCGCGTTGTCTGTATGGGCTTCGCTGCAATTCGCGGCTTAACCTCTTCGACTTCGCTCTGATCTTCTTCAACAGCATCGCTTTGCTGTTCTTCAGCATCCTCGCGGGTGATCAATGCACCCTCTTTGAGCAACTGCTGATATGCATACGCAAAATTCTGTTTTACTGGTGCGAGTCCCTGTTCTTTCAGGAAGTCGCCAATTGCTTTGGCGTTCTCAGCACACGGATAAAACTCTGGTGTCTCTGCTTTGAAAGCATTCGCCTGTGCAAGCTCAATTGCCTGCTGTGCTTCTTCAGGCGTGACTCCTAACTCTGCTTCCAGAAGTCTCTTTTTGGCCTTGGCAGGATCAGTCACCATTAGCGAACTGATTTCCATCTGCTCCTCTGGCGTGAGAGGCTTCTTCACCTCACCAATCCGCGGACCAGGCTTGGCGATGGTCTTAATCTTTGCTTCGCGAATCTGACGTTCGCGGTCGCGGATGGCCTTAGTGGCCTCTTTCTGCGCTTTCAGCAGCTTCTGAATCAGCTCGTCTTTGGTCTTCGCCTTGAAAACCTGCTTCCGCCCGGTTTCCTCGTCCACGATCTCTTGAACGAACTCTTGTTCCGCTTCGTCTTGCTCTTCCTCAGCCCCAGTGTCGCCCTCGGCAACGAATCGGCCCTTTTCATCACGCTTCGGAATGGGCTTCTGCTCTGTTTCCTGTTCCTCGGTGGCCTGCGCAGCGCTTTCTTGTAATGCAGCCGCGTCCGGTCGTTCCATCTCTTCATCGAGGCCAAAATCGGCATCGTTAGCTGCGTGAAATTCTTTTGTTACAACTTGGGGCTTCTCGTTCTCAGTACTCATGTGTCCTTCCACTGGCAATTCGGCTCAGTAGTTCTGGATTGAGGCTGTGTTCGCCTTCAAATGGAGGGACACGTAGTTTGAAAGTTAACGAGGCTTCTGCAATTGGTGGCTGGATTGAATGAGTTCGTGTACCCGGCGCTGTAGGAATGTGAACAGAGCACGTTGGGCGTGAGCATGGCGCTGGAGCGCTACAATGTGAGACGAATTCGGCCCGTTATAAGCGAGCAACTCGTTCTCATTACGCAGAACCTCTTGCTCAATGATGTCCAAAATGTCCTGCCAGCCGGGGGTATTCGTGGTTAGTTCAAGTCGGATGCCCAGTTCAAACTCTGCGAGGATGGCGCGAGCCTCGGGTGAGTGCGGCAGTTCTGGTAGGTCCTCCGCGACTGCGCCCTCAGACGCCTGTTCTTCACTGAGGTCTACCGCAAACTCATCTTCATGTTCGTTAATCATCTATTTACAACCCGAGTGTGCCCTTCTCGTGCTGCCGCAGAGCCTCACGGATGAGGTCACGTCCCACACGCGCATCGTTATTGGCTTCCAGTACCGACATTTTGCTGTTGGTCTTGATATTCTCTTGCTGCTGGGCCATAGCGAGCTGCTGCTGCATCTGCTCAGCCATTGCCTGCTTGTCCTCATCGGTCATATTGACGATGATTTCGTCCATACCCGACAGGCCCATCATTTCGAACAGTCGATTGAGAAGCGCCATGATGTCAATTTTCTTGCCAATTTTGGTGAGGTGATCGAATACCGGGTCTGTGAGAAGTATCTGCGACAGAATCGGAATGCTCTGTAGTGCCTGTTTCTTCTGCTGGAGACGAGCAGCAGCCAGATAATCAAAGTCGTACGAGCCGTTCATCACCGCGTACACATCGCCCTTGTAATTCTCTTGCATGTTCTCGCTGAGAATCTTGCGCACCTGGCTGGGCTTCAGCTTGATGGTGTTCATCTCGTGGAATGCTTCCAGAACGGGAATCATCACCTGTCCGGCGAGATGTTCAATCAGGTACTGGAGCCTCGCACCTGAGCCGCCCGTCATGGCGTTCACTCCGGCAGCAGTGCGAGTAATGGAGCGGCCCTCGGCGGGCATAGCTCCCTGTACGGAGATTTCGCTTGCGGCCGTTCTGCGGGCTGAGCGAGCATCGCTGGAACCCAATACGGCCATCGTCTCAGCACCCATCTGCTGACGCTCTAGCAGCTTCAGTCCGGTGCCGTCACCATCGGCGTCGAAGATAGCGCCAGGACGCATACGAATGTTCTGTGTGGGAGTGTTCAAGCCGCGTTTGCGGACGAATACCCCTTGGAGATCGAGGGATAGACCATCCAAGAAGGCATTGATGACGCCTTGCTGGAGTCGCTGCTCATTTCCGATAACGTGAGCGATGCCCAAGCCCCAGAATGAATCCAGAATGTCAGTAAATGTGCCGCTGACGAATGGAATCTTTCCCCACTCATTTATCTGATTGCGGATTACGAGCTTGCGCTGGAGAACCGTATAGACATAATCGTTGTCCCAATACTCCAGCAGCTCCATTGGCTGTGCCAGCGGGTCCGCATTAGTGGCGAGAGAGCGCGGTGCTGCTTTCTTACGTTGCTGTGGGCCGAATTCGTCACCCTGAGTTTCAAGTGGTGAGCCATAGGGCGTTTCTGTGGGCTGCGTGAAAATCTGACGCAGCTGCTCACGAGTCGGAATGTTGTATCCCTCTTCGTCCCTACGCTGGTCTAGCCACTCCGCATCGACATAGATACGGTGGATGACATATCCGGCTTGCCTAATGTCTGAAGTGCGGCAGCTCGGGTCAACAAGGATGTGACGAACGTTGATGTTCTCGAATGTCGGATGATTGATTTCCTCATCGAACTCGACAATCTCGTAATCATCCTCACCATTGGCGCTAGGCAGTGTGGCGGTAGTGCCGCTGCCTGTATCAATGACCTCGGGCTGTTCCTTCCGACGCCATTGCCGGCGCTTCCGTGTGTAGGAGCACCAGCCCCACTTACCAATTCCTTGTCCGTACTGAAGAGCTGATTTCGCCAGCAGGCGGAATTCCTCGCGGAATCCCTGCGTGGCGCACACCTTGAGTTCCCAATTGAGGATTGCTTCGTTAGCGAGAGCGGCTGCCTCGGTCGTACCGGGCCGGGGATCAAGTTTGAATGGCTGCTTATCCGCGAACAGCCCCAACATCACTTGCGGGAGAATGCTCTCCATGTGCTCGTACACGAGCGGCATTCCCAAGTGCGAGCGCGGTATGTTGGTTCCTTCCCAAGGAACCATCGGGACTTGCGCGAGGTACAGAGTCTCAGCGTGGTTCCACTCGAACTGGTATCCCTTACTCTGTACGAACTGCTCTGCTGTGCTGAGGTTCTGAATGACGAGCTTGAGCGCCGTCTTGTCCTCTTGAGTTTCGCCAGCCCAGGCAACCTCTTCAGTTGTGAGCAGCTCACTCCCAGCGCCTTCGGCAAAACTGTGATTGTTGAGATCGTCTAAGAGCATCAGCCCGTTATTCCCCAGGGCAGACCGTTCGTTTGGTAATCAGTTGGGTCGGCCTCTGAGAATGGGTCTGGAAGCTGATTTACGATCTTGGCGTATGTGCGGAACTCCAGCAGCCGGGAAGCCGCGTCCGCATAATCCTTATTGCCCTTGGGGAATTGCTTGAGCTGCGTGAGCAGTTCTTCTATCCCCTCGGCATCTTGCAGGAAATAGAGCTTGCCGTCGTCCAATAGCTGGCGCATTCCGGCGATGCGGAGAATCTTGGCATCCTTCTTATTCGTGGCCTTGAACCACTCAATTGGGAATTGAGTGTTGTTTTCGCGGACCCAATTCTCCAGAGGAAGAGTGAGCAGCGGTGCCCCGGCTGCTTCTTCAATGCCGTTCAGCAACGGGCGATATCGCATGTTGAGCTCTGTAACCCAATGGAAGAGTTCCTTCGGCCCAAACCGCCCACCGACGATGCGGAGGATGACCAACTCCCCGGAAGGAAGGTATGCGCCCACAGCTCCGGCGCTGGCACATGCGGAAGCAGATTGACCGAATGCTGTGTCCCAAGCGATGAACACTCGCCACTGATAGCGGGGGAATCTGCTGAGTCTGTGAACTGTGCAAGTGCGGAGTTGGAGCAGTGAGGCGGGGAAGGTCTCAGCACCGCCGACAATTGGCTCGTTTAGATACTGATTGGCGAACTTCTCAAGATCTTCATTCTGTATCGCTTCCAACCCTTCGACGGTGAATCCGACTTGTGTTCCGTTCGGGAGCACACTGCGCGGAAACAGCAGGGTGTATGTGCCATCAGGATTGCGCTCCCAACAGCGGCGAGATGAAATCTTCCAAGTTCTCTTCTTCTTATTCTGGTCGATGATCCAGCCGTACAAGTCGCCAAAGCTGTATCTGGTTCCAATGACAATTCGGTAACATTGGTCATTATCGAGAAGCGGCTTGGCATCCTTAAACCCATCAATCGTCGCGTCTAAGAGTTCTTTGGTCTGGTAATTGTTCTCATGAACCAAATCGTCGCAAAACAGCACAGCGCAGTGTTTACCCGCTTTGCGCGAGTCCGATGTCATGATCTGAACGGTCGGATCACGCTGCCAAATACTGCGCGCCGGAGATACAAACTCTTCCGAGTTTCCCTCTAGGGGCTTGGCATCCTTGATGTGCGGGAAGACTCTCTCGACAACACGGTGGTCGCAATACTCGGGAAACAGGCGGGCAAGCTTCTCGCAGTTCTCAAACTTATCTTTGACCTCAGCCAGTCGCTTCTTGGCAGCGCCTAACTCTGACGTCATGATTCCGATGGTGATGTTCGGGAAATTGAGAATCCACTGGATGATGTCTACGGAAACAGCAGTCGTTTTGTAGTGACCACGAGGCCACAAAATTAATCTGTCTTTGGTTTTGTCTTGCTGCTCAACTGCCTTCTTGTGATCTTTCTTGACGAAGGCGTCGAACAGCTCTTTGTGAACCGCTTCTTGAAACCTGTCGAACCCGCAGAGACGAGCAAGAAACAGGTGATCGGTGAGCGCACGTTTCCTGAGCTGGATGAGCTTTTCGGCTTCAGTCTTGCTGATGTTGGGATAACAGCGGGCGAGTAGGCTATTCTTCAATTCCATCGAATACGGAACCGGAAGTCAGTTCTGCATTCGGGGCCGCTGGCTTGGCGGGTTTCGCGGGCGCGGTCATTTGGGCGCACCAGCTGGGGTCTGTTGTTTCGCGTACCTTGGCGTACAGCGCGGCGAGGCTGGCTATGGTCTTGCCGTCATCCTCAGCCTTGATGGTTTTCCAGATGAAGCGAAGGAATTCATCAGGGGTCACATCATCCGGGGAGAAATGCTTCCGCTGGAGAATGTCAACAATGGGGTCCTTGAGAAATTTCACACCAGCGGCTCGGATAGCCCGTTTGTCTTTCCCCTTCAGGTCGGGAACAGCAGCGATGGTCGCGCCGTCCTGGTCGCCATCTGTGGTGATGTATGTGTCGAGGAAGCGCCGCTGTTCATCCGTGAGCAGCTTGTAAATGCGCTCACCTTGTATCTCAGCAAGACTCATTCAGCGTAGATCAGGAGCTTTCCCCCACCGCTGATAGCAGTGAGTTTGAAATTCTTCCAAGTGAGCGGATTGTTGTAATCAATCTGCTGGTCGGCGTTGTTGGTAGCCAGCGGTGCATTGCCTTGCACAAGAATGTTGGCGGCTGTGCTGCCATCGGTGATCGTGAAAGCACCAGTTCCAGCAGCGCCGGGGTTAATCCAAGCGATCTTGCGAATGCGCAACGGACGGCCCAGGCCAGCGACTGCGCTGATCGCCGTGAGGAAATCATTCGCCATCACCGTGTCCAGCACGATTGGGCGCACATTGAAGTTGTTTGCCATCGAAACTCCATGGGCGTCATCGCCCTACTGGAGCGGCTGGAAGTTCATTCTTAGGGTTTGCTGAGAGCATGGTAAGATTCGACTCGCAATGGACCCCGAGCACACCAAGGAATCACCAGAATCTAATGCTGGTAAAACCGTTCCCTGCAAAGTTTGTAGAGAACAGATACAGGCAGGAGCGCTCAAATGCATCCATTGTGACAGCTTTCAAGACTGGCGATCGAGATTAGGGATGAGCAGCACGGTGCTCAGCTTGCTTGTTGCTTTGGTCTCTGTTCTCGGTGTCATGGTTCCTGTGATTAAAGAGGCTTTCGCGAATAAGAACTCTCACTTGGTGTTGATGGGACACGCGACTTTTAGCAATGATTACAGTCATCTTGTTGTTGTTTTCTCAAATACTGGAACACGTGCGGGGCGATTTAGTGGGGCATTGGCAGAAATCAATGACAAGCAGGGACAGAGTCTCCTGCGGCTTTTTGATATGAAGGAAATTGGGGTGATATTACCCGGCGAGTCAAAAGAATTTCATCTGCCAAGACAGGGCAAATACGAAAATTGGCTTTTAGCACGCAAGAATTCACATGAACTCGAAGATTACACCTGTACGCTGCGATTCTTTGTAGTCGATTTCAAGGGTAGGCTTAGTACGGTAGAAGATAAGGCAGACTGCGCTATCGTCCACATGTTTTTTACCCAAACGCTTCTTACGGAATGATCAACCCGCCATCACAGGACAGAGGCGCACCGTCAGCTCCCACAATGTTGCTCATCTCGGGAACCGGATTGCGATTGATTGGCGCCAGAGTCTCAATTCCGTTCTTATGGCAGACGGGCCGGCAGTAATCAAACACGCTTCCATCATTGCGGTGAATTGACGTCCAGCGGTCAACCTCTTCTTGCTGTTCTGTGGTCTGGATAAATGCTTGGCCGTCACGTCCCAGCGGGAGAACGATCTTGCTGTCACATCCCGGTGCGTCACAGGTCATAATAATTTGTGCCTTCTTCATTGTTTCGGTCCTCTTAATTGATGTGTTTCGTATCCACGGGCGGGCCGGGGTTGCGATTCAGAATCCCCAACACGCTCTCTTCTTTCATGATGATGAACTTCTCTTCGCCAAGCGGAATTTCGTTGCCCTCGTATTTGGCAAACATGACGCGGTCGCCCTGGCGCACACGCTTTACCTCGTCTCCCACCGCGAGTACATAGCCTTCTTGGGGCTTCTCTTGAGCCGCGTCAGCAATGTATAGGCCCGATGCGGTGCGGGTTTCAGACTCTTTGCGGCGGACCAGAATGCGGTCAAAAATCGGATACAGAACATCAGCCATTTGTTACCTGATACCTTTCATTACAAAATTCACCCAATTGCATTGCGGGCAGTTGCGCTGAATCAGCTCGGTGCCGGGGCCAGGATGCGATGCCCCATGCTCGTTGCCCTCACCGTCCTTATACCGCGTCGTCCACATCGAAGCCGTGTCGTTCACCTGTACCAATGTCCACGTGATCTGGTGACCACACGGATTAATGATGGTGGTGGTCACGCCTGATCAACCGCAGACTGAACAGCCTCACGCAGAGTGTTCAAGTCCAGTTGGAATTCATCGTCCTCAGCAGCAGCGATGAACAGCTCATCGAGAATGTGCTTGATCTTTCTTTTGGAGAAGCGCCGGGGCCGCTTTGGTTCCGATAACTGAGGTTGCGGACCAATACTGCGGTTCAGTCGAGCGGCAACATCCGACAGATTGACGTATCCCTCAACCGAGATAAGTGCGCCGGGATAGGATGTGCGAAATGAATCCGGGTACTTAGTCACTCGTGCGCCGGACTGGACAAGGAACTGATAGATGTCTTCGGGTGTGAAGATCATTTCTGCTCCCGCGTATCCGGCAGATCGAACAGCAGATTGAGATAGCTGACTTCCGCCTCTGTGACCTGAGAACGGAACATGCTCTCTTCTTGATTAGCGAGACGGGCCTGCTTGCGGATTTCGAGTTCGCGCCGCACACGCATGAATAGCGCAGCTAATGTCTTATCGGATAATTGGCCGACCTTCTGTTCCCAGGCTTTGTTCACTTACCCTCATCTCCGTAATGAATCTGCTCTACAGTGACAATGCCATCCCTGAGAGTGGCTGTGGCAGTAGGAAGCGGATTATCGCTGGTGCCAAACTCCACAATGTATTCGTGCTTGGTCCTGCTTAGCGGACGGATGTCGCGGATGGTCTGCCCTTTGAGCGTGAGCAGCGCCTGCAATGTATGCTTGAGAGCCTCGGGCACATTGCCCTTCGGCGCGAATGCTGTGTCCAATTTCTCTGCTGCGGTCTTCACTTCTGCTCCGGCTTCTTCTCAAGACCGAGATCGGAGAGAACAGCAGTGACGTGCTGCTTGATGTTCTTCTCTGCAACCGCGAACTCATAAAGGACGCGCTGCTTGATACCAGCTTCTGCCGACCGAATGCGGGAGTGGACCAGTGTCATGAATGAATGAATGCGGACCGCACAGACGAGCGTGAGAACGGAGCTGGCGAGTGCGACTGCGGAAATGATGATTGCTAATGTTGCTGTGTTCATGCTGTGTTGTGTCTCTCAAAACAAAATGGGCCGGAGAGGATAAGGGAGAAGCCCCGGCCCACCATGCCTTTGTCTATCGTTTGGAATTCAATACCGGGAAATTGCCGTGCATTAGCGAAATGGGAAGTACAGCAGAGATGAGGCGGGGAGTGGGTGCTGAGCGTGGGATATATGGAGGCTGAGGAAATGGGTGTTGTGCTCGGGTTATATGGAAATGAAAAGCGGCCCCGAAGAGCCGCTTGGTCAGTTACCAATGATGAATCAGGGAAACGATTGCAATAACCGCCGAGATGATTGCAACCACAAATGAAGCGATCTCAATTAGCTTTACATCTTGATAATCGCGCGCCATGAGAAACCACCTGCCTTTCCCCGATTCCGGGTACTTGGAACGGTTTCTCTTAATGCTTAGCGCCCCCCGTAATAAGAAAGTCGTGCTCTGTAATGTTAGATGCTGGGGGCCATTAATTTGGAGGCATGGTTTTCTTCTCTGCCAGGCGACACAGACACAGACCACCCGAGGGGCCTCCCACCCCCATGTCTGCACAGGATGAAGCTACCTTTTTCCTCACCATCATTTCCATTGGCTTGCCGCGTCCCGCCTGCTCCCGCTACGGCACGGGAACACGGTGCTTGGCCCAGAGCCACAGGCGAACGGACGCGGGCGAGGACACAATAGGTGGAACCGGGCTTGAATGCTCAGCTCTCAGCCAGCGCTGATTGCGTTGGGCTTGCAGGCGCGGCTACCGTTTCGGCTACCGAGCGGGAGCGGAGAGCCATATGAGCGCCAATATAGAACGTTTATGACACGGATAAGAACGGCTTATGACTGGAGTCAGAACATCCGTGTGTCTGTGCTGCCACCCAGTTATCGCGCAGGTTATAATCCCGCTCACTCGCATAACCCCGGAAAAGGCGTCCACCAATGGCATATTGCAGGCATTGCGGTTCCTCAATAGCAGAGGCTCTTTCTTGTTCCAATTGCGGTAAGGCCGTATCAGAGAATCCCCAATTCCTGGAAGAACTCATCAAGAAGCAAGTTAAGGTGCAACTCGCTGAGAAGGAGAAGGAAAACTTAGCAGATGAGAAACAGAAGAAGCGCTGGCAAGAATATGCTGAGCTTACGGGGGTATTAGCAATGTTCGCTGCGGCAATTATCGCGGCTTTGTTGGGGGTAATATTTCCCGACTTGGATGCCAGAGCAACTATAACTATCGCATTGGGATGTATTCTTGTAATCTTTTTAGGGGTGACCGCTCGTCGCAAACGGAAGGAATGAATTAGAGATGAGAACGGAGAGCAACAGAAATTTGGTTGTTTTGGGATGCCGATGTCATGTTGCGGAGCGCGGTGTGGTGTGTGCCTTCTCCTCTCTGTATTCTAGGCAATCATCAGACATTCTTGATTGCTAATGCCGCCAAACAGATGATTCCTAAGCCAGCCGATAGCTCGGCAAATCGGCCTGAGTACACCCACATATTGAACCAGAATTTGTCTCGCGCTTCCCAATCTTTGAGAATATCGTCCAGTTCAGCCGTTGACTGCCTGAATCTATCAACGTGAGATTTATCAAGTTGCTCACCAGTCTGCATTGAAACAGCATTTGGAGTAGCTTCTAAGCAATTCCCCCTCGCCTCCTGCTCGTCCCTTTGGGCTTGAAGCGACGAGCGCTCGTAAACACGATGCGCCCATCTTCGATAGAAGTTATTACGGAGCGTGGCCGCTATCATTCCAACTGCCAGCACCAGGATTGCAATCGGAATCAGCATGTGCCATTGCATCCTGACCTCTCTATGTCCTCCAAGGAAACTGACCACCAGCACGATTGACGCCCCACAGAATCCGGCCAATTTCTCAAAGTGCCCGGATTCGTCCTTGGCAATATTGAGTTGCTGTTCTTGAGTTTGCTGTTGAGCTGCAACAAGCGTCTTATGCGCCTGTTCGTGGAGACGTTGCAATCGCTGGAATTCGTAATTGGGGGGCAGGGACATACAAAGTAGTCTATTGCTTACTGTGCGCCTTGATGATGCGTTCCCACGCTTCCACTTCCTGATGCGCTCTCTTCGCTAAGAAATGCTCAGGCGTGTTGCCCCATTTGTCGAACCATGCCAGTTCTGCCTTCGTGTGGGCATCGAGCAGCAAAGTGGCATCGTCCACGAAGCTCTGCAATGCTGTGAGCGCATCTTGCTCTGTTTTGTAATCGCCCAGCTCAGCGTCCAAGCCGATGTAACGGAATTGCCATGACGGCTCGCGGCCCATGGCTCGGGTATTGACGACCTGCACAAGCATCTCTTTGGGCATACCGTCCACCCAATAGCCGCAAGCTGCTGCGTCAGGATTGCTAATAGGCCCGTCATGGCTCCACATGAACGGGCGCAAGGTTAGTTCTGTTGTTGCCGCTGTATTCATGTACTACTCTCCCTTGGGCAGATGGTAGCGCGAAAGCTTTGCGAAGTCAATCCAGCTCTGCTGAGCTTATCGTAAGCCTGAAGCTCGCACCCTCCGGGAATAGCGAAGTGTGATGTTGCTTTCATTATCATAGGAGAATGCATCCACAGCTATCAGAGTCAGCCCGGTTAATTGCCGGAACACTGCTTGGAGCCGTGACAGGCTTTTTATCTGCATATTGGCTTGACTCAATCCGATTTCGTCGTGACCAACGAGAGAAGATGACGAGACTAAAGGCTGCGCTTTATTTCGAATTAGGCGAGCTGTACACCGGCATATCCCTGCTCTCTATCAAGATCTCTAACGATCAGGAGCGTGAGGATTTTCGGAATATGCTGCATGTTATGCGGCTCGATTCGTACGATTTCGCCAGAGCCAACCCTGATGTGTTTTACATGCTTCCGGAAGCGCGGGAGTTGCAGCATATTTTTAGTGCCATGGATTTCGCCAAGAATCATCCAGGCCGTCCTCACGACTTGGCATTGGCAATGGCGTTCCCTTTTGCTGTGCAAAGCGCGGTACGAGGCAAGACGATTGATGTAAAGGAATTTGAGAAGCAAGCGCCACAAGCATTTGAACGCATAAAGAAGCAGCTGAACCTGAAATGACGGGGAAAATAGCTACCAGTGCGTTCAGTCAACGAGATGGGCCAATAACAAGATCCTCCGTCAAACAGTGAATGAAGCCATTTTCTTCTTTAAGTTCGTGATTGAGGCTCTTGCATTCCTTCAGTTTCCTAAGTTGTTCCTCATTTAGGGGCGACTTATTAATCTCATCTCTCTTTGTCATGTCATCACGTCGCTCAGAATGGCGGTGGTAGGCCCGAGCTTCCTCTCTCCGGGACTGATGCTTGCTTTGTGGTGGATAGCTGCCTGCAAAACGCTGTGAGCTGATCGAACGTCCTATACCTGGCCAAGTATGGCACCAGCGCATGATGTTTGATCACCAACTTGCGGGTGAGCGCATTCCACGCCATATACCGGAACACAGCGAAACACCCATAGTCGCATTCATCACCGTGGCGGGCTTTGCTCTGGACTGAGCGACACACACGGCATACGGTTTGGACGGTGCCTGCCGGCATTTACCCCAGCCTCGCCAGTTCCCGGAAGTTGAACATCTCAGCCAGGTCTGGCTCCTGCTCAGCAATTAATCGCGCATACCGGGAGCTGTAATCATTGTTGATCTTGTATCCGTGCTGGTCGTTGGTTTCCACCAAAGCGAACCAACGGAACCGCTCCAGCAGGAGCTTGATGCCGATTTTGCCATGCCCCGCTGCTTTGGCTTGACGCGCATACTGCACCAGCTTCTGATACACGATCGGATTGCTGCGATGAAATTCTGCAAACCGAGCCTGAATGTCTTCCAACTGGCTATTGGGCATCTTGCTTCCCCTTCTGCTTGGTACTGAGGTTGCGCAAGACAGCAGAGCAGTAGCGAACTTGGTAGTCATAATCCATCTGCTTCTGCTCCTGGCTGAGCATGAACGCCTTGTAATGTGTGCTCTGTATGGCTTCGCGGATCATCTCCGCATCGAAGCGGTTCAACCAAACGAAAAATTGACTCATGCCGGGGCTGCGCTCTGGCATGAATTCCTCAAAGAGCTGGAGCCACATCTGGCGCAAGCCTTTGGCGGATTCGTAAGTGTCGCGGGTTTCTGTAACGATTGTGTTCATCCGAAATCCTCATCATCTTCAATGTTGGCGGGAATCTGTGGCTCCTCAGTAGCAGGGCCGCTGGACAACTCAGCCTCAAACTTCTCCAACAGTTTCATTAGCCTGTTGCTGTCAAAGGCGGCCGCCTGAGTGCAAATCTTTTGAAAGCTGTTACGGAAATGCAGGGAGCCATTCATCTTGCCGGGCCAATAATTGCTTACCGCCAAAGACCAGACCAACATTTGAGCGATCTCGCCATATGTGTAGCTCTGGAGCAGCGATTGGAAATCCTCGGGATTACCCGTTTGGGAATTACCTGCCCTCTCGCTGAGATGATTGAACAAACGGAGTAGCCGAGCTGTATCCCCCGTAGCTGTTCTCTCGTCTGTGGGAGACGAGCTGTACCCGTTTCAGTCACAGTAACAGTCTCAGGCTCAGACAAAGAAACAGGAACAGTCACAGGCAAAGGCTCAGTAACAGTAACAGGCTCAGGCTCAGTAGGTTGAGGCTTTGTTGACGCACGTTGAGAAGACGTTAACTGCTGTTGAACACCTGTTGAACGTGCGTTGCTCTTAGCTGCCCTTGCCCGAGCAGATGCCAAACCAGCGTTCTTGCTGTGCTCAAGGTTTTCCAGCAGGGCTGCCCACTCTTCATCCAGCCGCTTATTCCGTAGGAGCTGTTTCCCGTCCTGGGTGAACTCCGTAAATTTAGCGAGAACCTGTGCTTTATGCTTCAGCCAGTCTTCCTTGGTTTCCGCATCAGCGATCATCCAGAGCAGATCATCATCCGCAGGCAAGAATGGACGGGTATCACAAAAGAATGCTGCCAGTAGGAGAGCGCGGTAATAGTGCCGGGCTGTGGGAGCCATCCGACGCACCAGAAGGTCGGACCAGAAATGGTCTTCCCACCATTTGAAATATGGGGGCTTGTAATCGTGATAGTGCGCGGAAGAGGTCTTCTGCTGCGCCATTTTAGTTTTCCTTTTCGATTTCGGTTTAGTCTGTGGCAGCAAGGGCCATTGCGAATGGGGTTCTTACCGCCACACGGTTGCAATACTGGCTTTTTGTCAGTTCCGGAATTTTGTTCAGGAATTTTTTCGGGCCAGCTCTGCGGCATTTCTCTCGTAGTGCCGATGCTGCAAACGGTGGTAAAGCAGCGCCAGCAACTGATTGAGACTCTCTTGCGCGTCCACCAACTGCTCTAAAATCCAGAGAACGATGTTGTCGTCCAGCGCATCCGCATCAAGCTCACCATCTTCGGTTAGCAGCTTTCGCTCCCGAAGACTCTGCTCCAGAATCTCTAGCAATTCCTGGTCGGCATGGTTGTCCGGCGTTCCGATGGCGTAGTAGACGAAGATTAGCGACCAATCAAATATGTCCTTGAGCAAATCGCTGACATGTTTATCTCTCAGCTCTTTGCTTTGATTTTCTTCCACTTCCAAGGCTGCGTCGCCTGCTCGCGGATAAACGGGAGGTTCCGTTCCGAGCACCTTCTGGTAAAAATGCCCCGTGAGGCTATCTTCATCAGGCGTTACGGCATGCCACAACTCATCACGCCAGTTGGAGCCACCTTGATTACTCTGCGCTTGTAATGCGGATTGCCGAACATTGCAGGAATATGTTTCTGCTTCAATCAATCCCCGCTTGTAGAGTTCTAGGCTGGCAGCATCCCGGAAATCATGGTCGGCGTCAGATAGCGGCTGGATAAAGTGAACGAGCGTGAGCAGTGCTGTATTGCTGAGTCTTGCAATTTCCATTGTTCAATCTCCTTGGACACACCAATCCTGTCGCGCTGGACAGAGCCTTTGCGCGGAGCAGACACACGTGTGTTGTCTTGTTAAGCCGGGTTCACCCGGCATTACGATCAAATTGTGTGGACTTTTATTGAGCTACCGAATTGTGATGCGCACTGAAGCGCGATCTAATGACCTTCCCAACGCCAGATAGTGGGTTCTGAGGGTGTACGCTGGTTTCAGGTCGCTGCCTACTCCTCCTGGAGTGGATACTTCCAGAATAGCGCAGCAGACTTTTGACATTCAATGCTGCTGATTGCTTAATCCTAGCCACAGAGGCCGGGTGTACAATTCCCGCATTCGCTCCCAATCATGCCAGCCAAACCGCCCAAGCCGCGCTTTGAGCACCGCCGTGTCCGTGGGATGAAAGAGCGGATAGAGTCTTATTGCCTGATCTGCAAGAAATTCATCGCAGCCAGTGACAAGCCGAGAGCATTGCGGATTGCAGAGAAGGCGCACGTTTGTCCCAAACGCTGACGGCACCGGGATATTTTTATCTCGGTGCCGCCGTGTGAACAAAGTGAGGGGTTTGCGATCTGCGGAATTAGATGTTGAGCAATCTGTTGTTGTTTAGGCTGGCAGCGATGTGCCTGACCTGTTCTGATTTTCTTGCTGCTTCGGCTGCAAACTCCTTCCCGTTTTTGGCGAGTTCTTTCAGGAGCTCCGGGAACTTGTCAACCGCTTTCAGCCGCAGGTCTCGTGATGAATCTTTCAACGGTGTCATTGTGTAGCTAGTCGGGTCACTGGAGTCCACATCTTCTTCATAGAAATCAGCGATGTATAGTCCCCATTTCCCTTTATGCTTGCAGTATTCCAATGACTCGACATACGTCACAGAATACTGTATTACGCCCTCGTCTCGTTCCTGTTCTTCGCGGGTAAGCGTAACAGAAGCAGAAACCCCAAGTTTGAATTTGCTCAGCGCAGTTTCAAACTCAGTAATGTTCGCTGTCAGTGAATCCGACGCTCGGTTGATTGATGTTGAGATGGATGCTAAATCTTCGAATGGAACAGCCGTCCCACTTTTATTGGCCATACAGCCACTCTTTCCTCCGGAATACACCGGAATCTCTTAAGGCAGACCGCACAGCCCACCTCACTTTGATGGTTGCAGAATAGCATAGCTGTCTTAAGTCCGGAAAGTCTGATTGACTTTCGCCATGTATTCGCATAATCTGTCCCGGTCAACAGAAGTTACGCAAACTGTGGCGTTTTTGATCTCGATTTTGTCTACCTCCGGAAATGTGATTTACTTGTCAACCTGAGTACCCAAATATGGATATAGATGTAACTGGGCGCATTCAGAATACGCGACTGGCAACTCATCACGCCTTGCTTCCACTTTTTGAGGCGATCATAAATTCCATCCACGCAATTGGGGATCTGAAAGACGGCTCATCAGGGGCTATCCAGATAAGGATCGAACGGGATCAAACCCAACCAACTCAACAACTTCTCGATGACTCGCCCGCGCCTTTCCCGGTCAAATCGTTTGTGGTTGAAGACACAGGTATCGGGTTCACAGACACAAACTACAAATCATTTTCAATGGCAGATTCCCGCCAGAAGGCCGACATCGGCGGAAAGGGAGTAGGGCGGTTCCTCTGGCTGAAGGCGTTTGAGATGGCGACGATTGACAGCACGTTTAAGGACGAGAACGGCGGCTGGAAACATCGCCATTTTGAATTCCGACTGACTCCTTCTGGGGTGGAAGAGGCGCAGCTAGACAGTACGAAGCAGGACGCCCGCTCCACAGTTGTCAGGCTGCTCAACCTCAGGCCACCTTTCCAAAAGCATGTACCGAGATCGGCTAAAGTCATTGCTAACCGAATCGTCGAGCATTGTTTGGAGCATTTTGTGCTCGGATTGGCGCCAAAGATGCTCCTGATTGACGAGGACTCAGGCGAGAAATTTGACCTCGGGGAACTGTATCGGTCAGAAGTTAAGACACAAACCCAATCCAAACTTCTGCAAGTGGGCGGCCACAGCTTCAACATCCACAACCTTCGCGTAAGGCTCACGTATGACAACGCCCACCGCCTCTACTTCTGCGCCAACAAGCGGGCGGTCCTTTCGGAAAAGCTGGAGGGCCGCGTCCCGAATATCATTGGGTCGTTGCGCGATGAAGAGGGCAAGCCCTTCTTTTATGCGGGGTACGTTTCGGGAGATTATCTGGACGAAATGGTGAACACCGAGAGGACAGGGTTCGCAATGCCGAACGAGGATTCGGTTTTCGGAGAACTCACCTGGCAGAAGCTCTCGGATCAAGCCGCGATGAGCGCGTCTGAATTCTTGGAGCCTTATACGAGGGTAGTGAAGCAAAGCAAAGAAGAGAGAATCCGCAGTTTTGTTCAAAATAAAGCCCCACATTACCGCCCGCTCTTAAAGCACAAGACTGGAGTTTTGGATGTCATTCCTCCGAACCTCTCAGATCAAAAATTGGATTTGGAACTGTACCGACTCAATCAGGATTACGACACCGAACTTCGAGAACAGGGAATGCGAATGCTGGAAGAAATTGAAAAAGGTGAGATTGAACAAGTCCAACAAGGATATGAGCGTTTTCTGGAGGAATGGAATGAAGCGGGAATGGCTAAGTTAGCCACTCACGTTGCACATCGCAAAGCGACACTAACTCTGCTGCGAGCCAGCTTGAATCTTACAGAGAGGGGAAAATACCAGCTTGAGAATGCGGTTCACGGATTGATTTTCCCTCTGAAGAAAACCTCTGATGATGTACGTGCCGAGCAAATGAATCTCTGGATCATCGACGAGAAGCTGGCATACCACTATTACCTTGCATCAGATATTCCGTTTAACCAGCTTAGAAATGACACTGTTTCGGTTGAGAGTGCTGATAGACCTGATTTACTGATTTTCAATAGACCTGCTGCGTTCGTGAATCAGGGAGCCCCCTTTTCATCCGTCGTTTTGATTGAATTCAAGCGTCCGGGACGCGATGACTACGACGATGACGAGAACCCGATCAACCAAATTTATAGATATGTGTCACAAATTAAAGCGGGGAAAGCATTTGATCGTGGAGGACGTCCTATCAGTGTTCCACCACAAATGCCTTTCTACGCCTATATCGTTGCAGACATCACCGACACTCTGAGATTTCAGGCACAAGCGGCCAACTACCACTCCAGTCCAGACGGGCTTGGCTACTTCGGATACAACAACCAAATAGGTGTTTACGTTGAGATTATTTCTTTTGACAAGCTGGTAAGCGATGCAGAGCGGCGAAACGCTTACTTCTTCCATCAGTTGGGTCTGCTCTGAAGCAATCTTATTTATTTTGAGGAGAGAGCCTGATGGACGGGCATGTCGTGTGGTCATTTTTCAAGCCGCTACTGATTGGAATGCTGGGCGGGGGTGCAGCATTTTTGGGCCTGTTCAGGTTCGGAGGCCAACTGTGGCTTGAGCGAGTGAAGAACAAATACAGCAAAGAACTGGAAGGCATTAAAGACCAAGCTGTCCAAGAGCAAAAACGCCTTCAGGCCAAAATTGACACTGCTGTTCTGGTCACTCGTTCACAGTTCGAGACTGAGTTTAATGCCACGAAGCAAGTATTCGAAGATTTGGCTGAGGCGCGGCTGACACTCTTCAATGTTCGACCAAAGATGAGCATCCAACCACGCGAAGCAACCAAAGAACATAGGCTTGCGCAGTTGAAAGTCGATATGGAGCCCTTCACTGAGGCATACAACAAGCTGCTGAAGCATTCTGAGACTCTTCGACCGTTTTATCCGGAGCGATTGTACGATGCCGTTGGGAAGTGTCTTGGAGCATGCGTGATGGAAATTATCGAAGTGCAGACGGGCAATGAGCTCACCTTTACGTCTGAATGGCGAAAGCAGGGAGAGAAGAATCAGCAGGAATTTATGATTGGTTTTAATGAAGCCATCAAAATCATTCGTGATCGACTGGAGCATTTGGCGGTGTTGCCATCTGCTCAGTTCTAGTATTCACTCGGTAACAAAATTGTGGTCGCTTCCCGGCTGCCGCTATCGTCCTCGGCCTCGGTGATAATCCAGATTTTCACCCCGGTGGGCAGCACGTAAGCTGAGAGAATCCGGCCTCCAGTCTTGAGCGCCTCCGCATTTGCTCTCAGATCGTGATCATCCAACTGGCCGAAATCTCCCCCAGCATGGCGATAAATGAATAACAAGGGATTCTCGTGGGTTTCAGCAATTGCGGCCAAAGCGCGAGGGGTGCTTAAGAGTCTTCCCAACGGAAAGAGACCCCGCATTTACAACAGTTCCTTGATGACAAAACTGTTGCCGTCTTTCCAGCCCAGGACGTCCGCACCAAGAATCCTGATTAGGGCCGGGGCCAGCCGCACATTGAAAGAAGTCGTATCCATGAACACAACTTCCACACTCAGTTCTTCCTCACTGTTGTTGAGGACAATGCGATCTACAACTTTGCCGCGAACTTCATCTGTAAATATCTTGTCGCCAGAAGCCACGTTTTCCCTCCCGCCGAATTTACGGCTCGGGGTGAAACGTAAATCGCTCCGCCGCGACCGCGCTATAAATTTCCGCCTTAGCGGGACTTCATCAACTCCGCGGAATTAGCAGACAGCCGTATCTCTGCAACTCCCATGCTGCTGCTTCAGCGACCGATTGCCGCAACTCGGCCAAGAAGCGCGGATGATCTAAGACGGCAGCCTCATACAAAGCACGGGGACAAAGACCGTTGTGAACTGCTGAGAGAAGATTGGAAAGGTTTTCGTTTTCAGCCCAGCGCAACCTAGCCAAGCAGTGTTTGGTGGGGTGTATGCCGCAATAAAATTCGGCGTGAGGTTCCGCTGACCGGGCCGCGACCGCTGCATTTTGCGCCATGGGTCGCGGTACGATAGTTGGCGCTGCCAGCCCGCGCTACCAATTTCCGCTCTGGCGTGGCTGCGGCAACTGAAGATAATGATTGGCAAGAGGTCAGAAGATGAAAAAGAAAAGCAGACCACGCAAGCCCAAGGTGCCAACTGTCAGAGAATCATTGGCTCAAATCAATAAATCGCTTTCGCTGATAGTGGACGCGCTCTGCGATTCTAAAGGCGATTTTGCTTTATGGGGAATTCTAGAGGCGCTAAATGACATTGCCGAATACGGGCCGGGCAAAGCACCGAAAGAGAAATATGCTTGGAGGCATTAATTGTCTCTGACAGGGCCGGGGGATGTTGACCCCGGCCCTTTTGTTTTCAGAGCGGAGACTCGATATATAAGGCTATCTTCTCCAATCCCCGCTTCCACTTGGGGACCGTGAGCATATTGCTTCTCGCGTAGTGGCTGCGATCAAGGTCGGGAATGGCTACATCAGCTTGGCAATCAGGACAGCAAAGTAGTTGAGTGGCGGCACGTTCTTCCCGTGTGCCTAGCAACTTTACAGCACGAGAGCGGAAGCCCTTGGTGAATGGACACGCCACACGGTACAGGCCGTCCGCTACGATCACATAGTGGTTGTTAATGGCCCGCCAGAAGCGACCGATTTCCGCGCTTTCCTCATCAAGCCGTCGTGTACTGACGGGAATGCCCAGAATGGTCTGACCCCAAGCCGTAGCAGTGATGTCGAGAGAGAAGATGCGTTGGAGATGTGTGAGCCGCATGACTACGCGGTTCGCGGAAGTTAGAGACACAACAACGTGGATACCGTTCTCAGTGACGTGAGAGAACATACAGCAGCTCCAGGAGATTTAGTAGCCGGAGCAAGAATAGTCACCTTCCGACTCCTGGAGCTTAATCAGGAACGAGAAAGCGCCAGCCTTGCCCCGGCTATTCGAATTCGTAGCTCACCTCTCCGGAGAAGTAAACCAACTCGGCAAATTTATTTTTGCCGCAGATGAGATTTAGGCAAACACCCCGAATGTCTCGTTTGCCTGCTTCTTGCTCTCGACTGACCGTGCGTCCTCGCCCTCCAGATATGCCAGCGTCGTTGCTAGATCGGAATGCCCAAGGCGAATCTGAATAGTGCGGGCATCGACCCCTGCCCGGTGTTGAAGTGTGGCGTAAGTTTTTCTGAATTTGTGCAGGCCAAACTCGCCTACCAGCCCGGCCCGCTTTGCCAGATATTGCAGCTTGCGGAGCATGTGCCCGTCCTTCTTACCCTCGCTGGTCGGGAATATCAGCTTGCCCTTGGTAGTGAGCATTCGTTCCTTTAGAGCGGCCAACAGGAAATCAGGCAGCGGGATTTCCCGCTCTTCATAATCTTTGGGCTTCCAATCCGGCTTCTCCCGCACCGTGAACAGCCCATCCACAAAATCCAGATCGTTGTATTCCGCGTTCATCACTTCCTGCTCCCGGCAGCCTGAGCACAAGAAGAATTGGAACAGCAGCCATTCCTCAGGAGTAGCAGCCGCGAACAGTTGCTTCAGCTCATCAGCACGGTAGGCCCGCACCTTCTTTTCCACGTATTTCACCGTATGCTTCACTTCCTTGAATCCAAAATGCCGCAGCATTGCAATTGTTTCCGCCACACGGTTGTGGATTGTCCGGGCAGCCAACCCTTCCATCCGCATTCGCGCCTCATAATCAATCAGGTCTTGCCGGGAGATTTGAGCCAGCGGCTTATTCCCGCAGGATACAAAGAACTGTTGCATGTTGTAGTCATATGCTGTCTGGGTCTTGCCGCTGCGGATTGCCATATTTGCCAGATAACGATCCATAGCAGCGTCCAGCATCAGCTCACCCGGCTTGCTGGCCGAGGTTTGCTCAACAGGCTTCGGTGCTGGTGCTGGCTTAGGGGCGGGAGGCTTCAGCTCACCGCGCTTGATACGGCCCAATTCAATCTGCTTGAAGCATGCGGCCTCTTTCGCCTGAGTAACCGTCTCGCTGTCCAGAGCCTCGTATTGGCGCTTGCCGGTAAGGGGATCGACATAGCGAAGCGCAAAGGTGCCGCCGTTCAAGAGCCGCTCTTGAAACGTATTGATCTTCTTGGGATTGAATTTCGTGTATGCACGGCTGCCGCTGTGCCGCACATATAAGGTGACCTTGATCATGGCTCTCTGCTCCTAGAGAGCCAATACTGAGAATTTTAGCGATCTCGAATTTAGCGGTAGCCGGGTGCGGTAGCCGCTACATTTTCGGCGCTAACCCCTGTGGAATCTTAATGGCGGAGAGAGTGGGATTCGAACCCACGATACCCGTTAAGGTATACACGCTTTCCAAGCGTGCGCCTTCAGCCACTCGGCCATCTCTCCGGCGCAAGGTTGGGACCGTCTTCAATTATACAGGCTGCTGGATTCCAGGCAGTGTGCGGCGAATTTCATGGATATGCGTGAATCAGCCAGGCCGGCGTGATTGGATGAAAACAAGAATTGCTCAATTTGAGACCGAAGCGGTCTTCGCGTAACTCGCGGCTGAATTGTTTCACACACCGATCAGCGGCGATGTGCGCTCAATCAGAGACTAACAGCTTGCTGCCAGGCTTCCTGCCAGCAACCGCTCAAAGCAATATTCATCAATCACTGCTGCCACTGCCTTGTGACCTTTTTCGTCCAGCGAGCGCACAACGCGCCCTGTGCAGTTCACCTGAACGTCAGTATCGGTTCCCAGCACGGAGGCGGGCAGCACGATGCGAAAACGGATTACCATTCCGACGTCGAGCTGGCTGTTGGTGTGAAAAAGCACGCCGCCGGCGGAGATATCGGCCGTTTCGGCAAAGTGTTCGTGTGCGTCCGCAGTGCGCACCGTAATAGGAAGGCGTAGCGGAAAACGTATGGAGCTTCTGGTATCTGCGGGCCCGGAGCCTGCAATGGGAGCCTTAGCTTGATTCACCCCTGCACCTCTATTGGAGAGGCTACACCCGAGTCCGCTGGCACCCAAGATTACTTTGGTATTCGCGGGGCACCAAAGGACATGCGCCAGCGCTGCTGCCTAAAAATCCGCTTAGAATCAGCCTAGAATCGCGTTACTTCAGTAAAGTTGAAGCCGCGAACCTTCATAGCGGGCACCACCATATCAAAACTCTCTTCACCGCTGGCGCGCACCGGTTTGCTCATGGCTTCCACGCTGCTCAGCATCTCAATGAGGCTCTGGTTGAAGCGGAAATTTTTGAGCCCATGCTTGACCTTGCCGTTCTCCACCAGGAATGTACCGTCGCGCGTCATTCCGGTGAGAATCTTTTCGTAAGGATCAACCTCACGGATGTACCACAGCCGCGTCACCAGCACTCCGCGCTCCGTGCCGGCAATCATCTGCTCCACGGTCTGCTCGCCGCCGGGTGTTACAAAAACGATGTTTACCGGCATTTCGCCGATTTCGTTCGGAAGCGGAAAGCCATGGCCGGTAGTTTTGATCTCGCCGACCTTATCTTTGTACTCAGACTTGCGCATCTTCTCCGCTGAGCCTCGCGCATAGACCAGATTGCGCACCACACCCTTCTCGACCAGGTTTACCCGCTGGCGGCGCACGCCTTCTCCATCAAAGGGAGAATTCGACTGCAGCGGATGAGCCACGTCATCCATAATGGTGATGTTTTCACCGAAGAGTTTGGTGCCAATGCGGTTGTTCAGGAATGACCGCTGGTCCAGAATCGCCAGCCCACCGAAGTCCCAGAACATGAAGCCCACAAGATCAAGCACTGCAGCAGGCTCCAGGATCACCGTGTACTTGCCCGGCGTAAGCTCCTGCGGCCCGTGAGAGTCACGCGCCTTTTGCGCCGCGATTTCAGCTAATCGCACCGCATCAACATTTTTCACGTCCGGGGAATTTGCCTTCTGCCATCCGGAAGAGTTTTCCGCGAGCATGGTAATAGAGACTTCTGACGAAGTCTGCCGGTGATAGAAACTCAGCCCATTCGAATTCAGCACCGCTTCGGCATTCTGCGAGGTGGAAAAAATTCCTGCCGTTACCAGCTTGTTTCTCCTGGCGACCGAGACGATCTTCCCCACGCCTTCCGCCCGGTCTGCCGGCGTAATGGCCGCTGTCTGATCAAACCAGCGCGAAGGAATATTTATGCTTTTGCCATCGTCAGCACCCGCCATCGGCAGCAGCTCTGGATCCGGTTCCTGCACTCGGGCAATGCTCTCTGCAGAGTGCACCGCCCGCTTGAGGCTCTCGTCATCAAAGCGGTTTGTGGTTGCACGCGCTGTCTTGCCATCAAAAGCCACCCGGATGGAAGCTACTTCATTTAGTTCGGAGACATTCTGGTGGATTGTGTTGTTGGCAAATCTGGTGAGAGCGAAATTGGTGGAGGAAAAAATGACTTCGACTTCCGGAACGGAGCTGTATTTCTTTACTTTTTCAAAAATTTTTTCGGCTTGCGATTGGTCAAGCATGTGGTCTCTAGCATAGCATTCTGCCCCTGACGTCTGCCGGGGTGAGACTCAACTCACATGTTTCAATCAAAAGATTTACATGTCCTTGGATTTGGAAAAGGCCTGATCGGCCGTTTCATTTTGGTTTGGCTTTCAACTTCGCCTGTCCGTCTTTCATTTCCACCGTGTACTCCACGGACTTGCAGCCGTATTCCTTACGCAGCTGCGCGGTTTTCTGGTGCACGAACTTCTTGAATGACTCCAGATTCGCCGCGCTGTTCTCCCCGGTCTTCTTGCGCGCCTCAGTGAGGGCCTGGAAAAGCGACTCAATCTGTCGGTGGTCTGAGCCTTCAGAAAAAAGCATGCTGAAGGGACGCTCATCGGCTGCCACAACGTGATGGCGCAGCGCTTTAGCGGCCTCATGCTCCTCGTCAGAACGCAGCCCCTGAATTCCCAGCACGGCATCCTGCGGACGCCGGTATCCTTCTTCTTTGATGAGCAGTTTTTGTTGCCACAGAGAGTTGTAAAGCGCGTAGCGCTGCTGCAGGGTGGTGTAGCGGAACCGCTGGGCGTAATTCATACGGTGTCCATCGGCAAATTTCTTAAGAAGATTTTTGACCTTCCACTCAATTTCCGCCGGAGGCTTTTTTGATCCGCCGCCAAAATACACGTCATACTCTACCTTCAGACGGCGAATCTGATCTTCCAGCAGTGTGAGTTCCTCATCAACAGTCAAAAGAGACGGCTCCAGTCCGGGTCAAAGGGGAGTGTTGAGGCGAAATATATCACAGGGATATTGCACCCCGCACAGTCCTTAAGTACAGGGACGCCTGCACCTTATCCCGGCAGGCTCAGATATCTGTAACCAAACGTGGTTGCAATCCAGGCATATCTCTTGAGGATCTCGGAGTCGGGCAGTTCATAGGCCAATGCGTCGGCGATGCGATCCATTGTGGAAAAAATAAAGCAGACATAGATGGCCTGGCGCAGCGCGGCTTCACTCACACCGCAATTGAGGGCGGCTTTCACATCTTCTGGGCGAATCTCATCCGGCCATAAAGTGAGCTTTTCCAGAAAATTGAGCGCAGCGTGAAATCGGCTGGATCCAGGAGCGGATTGCCGGTCTGCAAGCACTGCCTCCACCTCCGCCCCATTGCCCAATGCTTTCGCCGCGACCGCGGCATGACTCATCTCTCAATATCGGCACCGGTTCAAGCGGGAGATAAACGCGGCAAAGATCTCCAGTTCTCCCACGCTCCACTCGCCATCTGTGCGCAAGGCTTCCTGAACGCACCTTGCAAAATGTTTGCCAAAGAAATTGCGGCGATAGGAGGTCGCGCTTACTGATCCAGGCACATGCCCAACCCAGAGGCGAATCAACGTATATTGCAGCCTCTGCAGCAAGCCGCTGCCACGGTCCACGCTCTTAAGGCGCATCACTGCTCTCCTTCCATGGCACGCAAACCGGCATCAAGCCGCCGAATGCCAGCTCCAGTGGCGGCGGCCAGCACTATTTCATAGAGCTGGTCTTCAGAGTACCCTGCAACCTTCAAACTGGAGATGTCTGCATCTGTAACGGTCCACGGACTTTCCGCAATCTTATCCAACAAACCCGTCAGGTCTGCCGGTACTGGTCCCTTTCCCAGCCGCACGCGGTCAAAAACTGCTTTCCGCAGTGACACTTCGGCCGTCCCTTTTGTCCCAAGTACTGAAGCAACTACCTTATTTACTCTCCATGGCCACGGCATGGCGAGATTCTACACCGCACTGGGCAACATCAAAGAAAAATGGAAACTTGGGGCTGGCAGAGCTGCAGGCTTTAATTGGCAATACAACCAAAATTAGAGGCAATACATCGTTTCAGAATTGCATCAAAGAATTAAGTATGGTTCCTAAAGGCCTGCAAAAAAACCGCACCCGTATTGTGATCGCTGATGACCACACCGTTCTACGTGAATCGCTGGCTGCTCTGCTTTCCACCCAGCCTGACTTCAGCGTGGAAGGACGCGCCTCCAATGGCCAGGAAGCGCTTACTCTGGTGAAGGACAATCCACCGGACGTCCTTTTACTGGATCTGTTCATGCCTGAAGGAGACGGCTTTGAGGTCTTGCGCACGCTTGATCGCGCCGGCAGCCGCGTCTCCGCTGTTGTGCTCACGGGTTCCGACAGCGAACTCGATTATGCTCAGGTAGTTAAGCTGGGCGCGCGTGGTTTGGTGCTGAAGAGTGATGGTCCGGAAAAGCTCTTTGCCGCTATCCGAACTGTTGCAAACGGTGAACTGGCTTTTTCAGATGAGCTTGCCCAGCAGGTTCTCTCTACCATGACTGCCGAATCCAAGAGCTCAGCCAATACCATGGGCCGGCTCTCTACCCGCGAGCGTCAGATCGCTTATCACGTGGCGCGTGGCATGAAGAACAAAGATATCGGAGAGGCGCTTTCCATCAGTGAAAACACCGTCAAGCGCCATCTGCAGAGCATCTTCACCAAAACCGGCGCACGCGATCGTCTGGAGCTGGCGGTGCTGGCTTTGAGCGAGGCAAGCAAGGCCGCATAGTTTTTCGAAGCCCCGAATCCCGCGCAAATGAAATTTTGCGTTTATGGTTTATCGCCGCTGCGCGGAGTGAGGGGACCCTATTGCCGCGATTCAACGGTCGGATGAAAAATCGCATGATGGATTTTTGTATGAAGGTAGGGGTCCCTCCCTTTCGCAAAGAACGCTCAGGGTCGGAACTTCAAAACTACTTCCCTGCTCCAGCCGCCATCTTTTTTACCATCGCCAGAACCAGCTTGCGGTCACTGTCATTCAGGTTCATTGAATAGCGGCGAACCTGCGATAGAAAGCGCACCTCATCTTCGCTTAATGGAGGAAGGTTCTTGCTGGATCCATTGGGAAAGTGTTCGGCAAAGAACTGGCCGAGCTGCAGGTCCATTGCATTGGCAATTTTGGAAAGCGTATCGAGTGAAGGAATGGTGTGCCCGTTCTCCACTCGCGACAAATAGCAGCGCAGAAGGCCTGTGCGCTTCTCAATGTCGCCCTGTGACATCCCTTTTTGCAGCCGGTAACTTCTGATTGTCTCGCCGATATTCATGTTGGAGCCAGTGTTTTTGAATTGCTCCCTGGGGTTGATTGGATAGTAACCAGTGTGACAACTTTGTGCAAGAACAATTTTTGTCAATGATTTCGAGCGTAAGGTTTTCCCACGAGATTACCGCAACACATGATGAATGTGTGCCGGATTCTGCATTCGCTCTATGAAAAATATTCCGTTTTGGTAGCTGCGCGTCACAGGATTTCCATCATTGCTCAGCGACTACGCGTCTGTGCTCTCCAGTTAATACCAATTCCATAAACACCGTTTGACCTACCGGCGTCTTGTAGTAAGGCACAGTCTCGCTAAAGCCGAGTTCGCGGTACATCGCTATAGCGCGGTCCATCTGTCCAGGAACAGTATCCAGACGCATGCGTGCGTATCCGATTTCAGCTGCTTCGGCGATTACCCGCTCGGCCAGTATTCGGCCGATTCCATGCCCACGAAATGAATCGCGCACATAAAGCCGCTTCATCTCACACAGGCTGTCTCGTTCATCTCCGAATGGCCGCAACGCGATTACTCCGGCAGGCTTTTCATCCCACAGCGCAAGCAGCAGCCTCCCGGCGGGCGGCGCATACTTGCCCGGCAAAGTGCGCATCTCTTCTTCAAATCCCTGGAAGCAGAGCTTGAAATCCAGCCATGCAGCGTATTCGAGCATCAGCTCACGAGCGGTGGCGATCTGATCCGGAGTTTCGGCCTGGATAATTTTCAACATCAATACAGCTCATAGTGGTTAGATTCTCTTTAGCCCATCAGCATTCCGCCGTTTACTTTGAGAACGTGGCCGGTGATATACGCAGCCTCTTCTGAGGCGAGAAACCGCACTGCATTCGCAACTTCCGCGTCAGTGCCGGCGCGTCCCAGCGGGATCATCTCATTCACCTTGGCTTTCAGCTCCGGCGAGAGCCCTTCAGTCATGGCGGTCTCAATATAGCCCGGCGCGACTGCATTCACCGTAATGTTGCGCGAACCTACTTCGCGCGCCATTGCCATGGTGAAACCGATCAGGCCGGCCTTGGAAGCGGAGTAATTGGCCTGACCGACCTGGCCCATCTGCCCGAAGACGCTGGTAATGTTGATGATCCTGCCCCAGCGCTGCTTCAACATCGAACTGATAACGGCCTGCGTGGTAAAAAATGCTCCGCTCAGATTGGTCTGGATCACTGAATCCCAGTCGGCGCGCTTCATGCGCATCAGCAGAGTGTCTTTGGTCACGCCTGCGTTGTTCACCAGGATTTCAATTTTGCCGAAGCGCTCAAGTGCGGCCTTGGCGGCGGCTTTTACCTCGTCTTCATTGCTGACGTCCATGCGGAAAGTAGCAGCCTGGCCGCCTTTCGATTCGATTTCCTTTGCCACCGCCGCAAGTTTTTCTTCATTGCGCGCTGCCAGCGCCACCAATGCACCGCCTTCAGCCAATGCAAGTGCGCACGCGCGCCCAATCCCCTGTGAAGCTCCAGTTACCAGCGCCACACGGCTTGTTACTCCTGCCATTTGGTCTCCTTTGACGCAATTACAAATTGGCACTTAGCTATTTCTGAAACTTTGAGCGAAGCGAAAGACCCTACTGACCTTTTGAAATACACGTAATCACCCGAAATCAAATCTTATTTTGTGCGACGCTCCAAGCGAATTATACAGATCACATTGCCGTGCTTCTGCGCTCAGCCAGGACGGGATGGACGGCTTCATCACGAAAAACAATCTTCATAATGGGTGGCGCAACGAGCGTAGTAATTCCGGTCATGAAAATAACCAGAGCATAGGCCGATTCAGAGACAATATTCATCTGCAGGCCTACCAGAGCAACGATCAACCCTACTTCACCACGTGGCACCATGCCGATGCCAACTTTGAGAGCTGTTCTCCAGCCGGAGCGCAGCACGGGCAGGCCGCACCCAAGCAGCTTAGAGAGAATCGCCAGCAAGGAAACCACCATGGCAGAAACCACCAGCTTACGATCAAAGACGGCCATGTTGAGGCGGGCCCCCATGCTGAAGAAGAAAAATGGCGCCAGGAATTCGTTGATCGAGAATACCCGCGACCGCAGGTTCCAGCGCGGCGAGTACTCGGCAAAGGCCAGTCCGGCAAAAAAAGCGCCGATGATCGCAGCCATGCCGATCTTCACCGCTGCGTAAGAAAGCCCCAGGCAGATTGCCAGCGCGATGATGAGCGGGGCATCCTGCGTGGACATGCGCTCCATGCCGGGCTCCATGCGTTTGACCACCCGCGGCGCATAAAACATCATGATCAGGGCAAAGCCTATGGCTTCAATCGCCGTAACCAGCAACTGCGCCCACGCGAGCCCGGTAGTGGAGACCAGCCCAACCACCACAGCAAGCAGGATCATGCCCAGCACGTCATCAAAGACCGCTGCTCCCAGAACAATTCTGGCTGTCACGGTCTGCAGCACGTGCATGTCGCCGAGGACGCGTGCGGTGATTCCGACGCTGGTAGCCGCCATGGCTGCAGCAACAAAGATCGCCTCATGCGCGGTGTGGTGGCGCGCCAGCATATAAAGGTATCCCATAAAAACGGGCATGGCGATGCCGGCCAGAGCCACATAGAGCGAAGTCCGGCCCACGCTGATCAGGTCTTTCGGCTGGGTCTCAAGGCCAACGGTAAAAAGAAGGAAGATTGCGCCAATTCCGGCAATGGCATAGATGGCGTCTGTGGGCACCACCAGACGGGCGCCATAGGGACCAATCACTACTCCTGCCAGGATTTCTCCCAGCACTGCCGGCATATGGAGCTGTTCAAAGATTTCGCCGAATAGCTTGGCCCAGACAAAAATCAGGAAAAGCTGAAATAAAAATGGATCGGCGGTATGCATTGTACAAAGTCACAAGGAAGGCCCGGCCTCACCCTAAATTTTAAGATGCCTTTATGGCAAGCGAAATCCAGAGTTGCTGCTGAATTTGCCAAACCGCCTCTGGCAACCCGAGATTGATTTTTCCATGCTGCATTTTTCAGGAAATTCAAGTCCAGCTCTCGATTTTTCCCACAGCTACCCTGCCTTTTGTCATTCTAAGGCGTGGGAAATTTTCGGATGCACATAACAAACTGGACAGGCAGATCCACGCAGAAATTCAGGAACGCGCGGCTCGTAAATGCTGCCATCGGAGCCGCGATCAGCGGGGTTGCCGCCGTAATCATTAGCACTATTGCACAAGGCCATTCATGGAAGAACCTGGTTCCATTGGTTTTCCTGGTAGTTCTGTTGCTCATTGCAGGGCTTTTTGGCGCGCGCGCCGGGATCATTGGGACTGTTCTGGCCGCCCTGATCTTTGCATCATTCTTGTTCGCTCCTGGCGGCAGTCTCAGCGTCGCCAGCGACTCCGCGCGCGCCAATCTCGGCTGGATGCTGTTGATCGGAATTGCATTTTCGTTTCTGTTTGCACCGCCTACTTCCGGCCTGCGCCGCCACTGATGCCGTTAAGAATTTTCAACGCAACAGTGTTAGCAGGTCGGGCATCCTAAAACTCTGGAGAAATAGCGCATTGGGCCCTGGCCCAAGATGAGAGAGGAGCTTTCATGGCCACTGCACAATTGCCTGTGATTCGTCCCCGCTGGGCACGTTCACCTTTTTATTTTAATTCCGCCTCACATCTGCTGAGGATCGGCCGCGAGAAGGCGACGAATCTGCAGGAGCTCCTTGAAGCGGTGCGCACCTGTCCTGAGTCATCCATCTTTCAGCACACGTTTCAAACGCTGGAAGAGCACCACTTCATCAAAGAGGGGTTTTCAAACGACTTCTCACACTGGGCTTTTGCCGCCTGCAATGAGGTGGAGTTGGCGGAGCGGCTGGCCGCGATCGATATACGCGAGTTCACCTCGATTTCCAGCCTGCGCGAGCGCATCGTTCATCTGATGGAAACCTATCTTCAGAAAAATCCCCGCGCGGCGACACGCACCGCGATGGAGCCTTTCTATCTGATGGCTTCTGACCTGGTGGTGGTGCCGACGCCATATGTCGCGCGCAATCTGGAAGAATTTGCTGATGGCATGCGCAAGGTAACAATCCATGCCATCTATTACCACTTTATCGATGCACGGCTCCGCCTCAAGCTGAATACAAATGATTTCTCCATCTGGTTGGAGCAGGAGATGGAGATGGGGCAGACGGCTGACCGGCTGAACCGCATCGATATCTATACGTCAACGCTCGAGGGCGTTCGCCGCAGCATCCTCAAAGTTATTGAAGCTGAAATGGCCCGCGTAGCCTGATTCAAACGCGTCAACCATCACATTGTAAGAGCACCGTTTGGGAGCAGAAGATGAAGGGAAAAGATCCGGAGCGCAAAACTGCAAATGAAGAAAAGAACGTTTCCCGTGAGAAGCAGTCCGGGCAGACCATAGTGGAAGATCGCACGACGGAAGCACCACCGGAAGCGCCACCTGCGGGTAAAGAGCGCCGCTTCCGCCAGACTGATCTGCCTGCGCACTTCATCGAACGCCGCAAGCACCCACGCATCAGCACCCAGCAGCCTCCGCCGCCGGCGCCGCCGCGCATGGACGACTATGCTCCCATCATCGGCCAGCCGGAGCTGGATGAGATCCGCTTCCTCGCGCGTCACCTGCGCGGCAAGACAGTGAAGATGGTGAACTCCACCGCGGTTGGCGGCGGCGTGGCTGAAATTCTCAACCGCCTGATCCCGCTCATGAACGAGCTGGAAATTCCTACGCGCTGGGACGTTATCACCGGCGGCAATGACTTCTATGAAGTCACCAAGGGCTTCCACAACGCGCTCCACGGCGGCGACTACAACCTGACCCAGCAGATCAAAGACATTTTTATGTCTTACAACGAGCAGAACCGCCAGCGCATGGAATTCGCTGAAGACCTCTTCGTGATCCATGATCCTCAGCCGGCCGCGCTGATCGGTTCCAAGTCGCAGACCCGTGGCCGCTGGATCTGGCGCTGCCACATCGATCTCTCAAATCCGCACCAGGGTGTCTGGGATTTTCTGAAGCCGCTGGTCGAGCAGTACGATGCGTCGATTTTCTCGGCGCCGGCCTTCACGCGCCAGCTCTCCGTTCCGCAGTATCTTTTCTATCCTTCTATTGATCCGCTCTCGGAGAAAAATAAAGATCTGCCGGAGGAGTTCATCAATAAAGTCTGCGATGACTTTGGCATTGACCGCTCGCGCCCGATCATTACGCAAATTTCGCGCTTTGACAGGCTTAAAGACCCGGTCGGCGTGATTGAGGCCTATAAGCTGGTCAAGAAATACGTCGATTGCCAGCTCGTGCTGGCAGGCGGCGGCGCAACTGACGATCCTGAAGGCGCGGTCGTCCTTCAGGAAGTTATGGACGCGGCGGGCGACGACCCCGATGTGATCATCCTCAACCTGCCGCCGTGGTCGGCCCTGGAGATCAATGCGCTTCAGCGCGCTTCGACAGTGATCGTGCAGAAGTCTCTGAAGGAAGGCTTTGGCCTTACTGTAACCGAGGGCCTGTGGAAGGAAAAGCCTGTGGTCGCGGGCGCTGTGGGTGGCATCCCCACGCAGATCATCCACAAGCTTACCGGCGTGCTGGTGCATTCGGTAGAGGGGTGTGCCTACCAGATTCGTTATCTGCTCACGCATCCCGAGTTCGCGGCGCAGATGGGCAAGAATGGGCGCGAACACGCCAAGGAAAATTTCCTGATCACGGTAAACCTGAAGCGCTGGCTGCTGTTGTTCCAGATCCTGCTCGGAATGGCCAAGCCGAATGTGACGATCTAGGACTCGCTGTTTTTAGCCGCAAAGGGTTACGGACGCAAAAGGATGAAGCAATCATCTTTGCGTCCGTTTCTATTTTGGCGAATTTTTAGTACCGGGATCGTTAAGCACCGACTCCCGGACGTTTATCGAATGCGTGGTGCTGCTGGCAACTGGTGTATCCCTGATAGAGACGGAAGAACACAAAGCCATGGAAAAGCAGCATGATCCATGCCTGGAGATAGAGGACCAGCACGGCGTCAACTGCGTATAGAGCCATGCCGGTAATAAAGGCCCATTGCTGCCCTTTACGTCCGAAATATCCCAGACAGGCAAAGAAGGCCGTAGCCCATACGGTTACAAAAGCAGCGATCAATGCTATCTGCGTGCTGCCGGCTTTTACCGCGACAATGGCTGCCACGTAGGTAATGCCCAATCCACCCAGAAAAGTCCATGTGCTTCCGGTCAGGAAAATTCCTGCGTTGACAATGGAAAGACCGGCAATCCAAAACAGCCAGCTCGCTCCGCGATGCAGTGCAGCCGTGGTCACAGCCTGCGCGGCAGCGCTGGCTGTGGGTAGTGGATCTGGCGCTGAAGCCGGGGACAAACCTAATCCGCCCATAAGATCGTCTCCTTGAAGAAAGTCTGCATATTATGCACAGAAGAGGAGTCCGTGGCGAGTTAATTTCTTACGCTTTCTCCGGCCACCACACCAGCACTTCCAGGAATTTTGAGTAGTGCAGCAGTGGCTTGGCCGCCGGCAGCTCAATGCCATCTGCTTTTGCGACTGTATTGACCTCAAACTCCGCAATGGCATCCTGCAGCTGCCAGGGCGCGTGGTGTATGTACGCGCGCAGCACAGCGCCTCGATCAACGGTGTAGAGACAGTAACGTTCGGTGAGAAAGTATTCAATCGAGCCCTTCTCTCGCTGCCATGGCGCTGCAACCGGCATGTAACGCGCCTGAAAATCCGCCGGACGGGGAGACTGCAACCGGATACTGGTGTACTGAAATTCCCTGCCGTCAGAGCGGATGACCATTGTGGCATGCACGTAAGGCAGCTTGTACGCGGCGCGCGCGCCCAGGCACGCGGGCAGACTGCCCGCATCCAGGCTGAAGAAATAAACTCCAGGAATGCCTTTATAGCGGACATAAGTCCGCACATTCAGCTCGCAAAACTTATTCAGAAACGGCAGCGGCGGGGCGATGCGAAACCGCGCTCCGCCGATCCAGAACGGAGTCACGGCGACGTATGCAGTGCCATCCAGCAGATCCAATTCCAGTTCTGGCGGGACCAGCGGCCTCATCTGCTCTGGCGGCAGCGCCCAATGCGCAAAGAGCAGATCATGCCAGTTCTGCTTCATTGCCCACGGCCCAGTGGGCATGGGAATGGGACGATGTTCGGTTTGGAGCAGCAAGGGATGCATGTATGAAGTACGATTCTATCCTGAGCCTGGACAAGAAAGAGGCCGGGAACTCTTCCGGCCTCGAATTCGTATCAGTCCAGACGTTCCCGCAATGCGTCGGAGGAGCTGATGAAGATTCGCAGGATATTCATGACGGCCGGGCTCATAGCCGGCCTAATCCACTCGGCTGCGATGGCCCAGCCTGCCGGCCAGAATACCTTGGCCTTGGTAGGGGCGAAGATCTATGTCAGCCCCGACGCTCCGCCCATTGCGGACGGAACAGTCCTGGTGGAAAACGGAAAAATCACCTTCGTGGACAAGCAGGACCAGGTGAATCTTCCACCCGGAATTTACGCCATCAACTGTCATGGCATGGTGGTGACGGCAGGATTTCAGAACAGCCATGTGCATTTCATCGAGCCTAAATGGGCGAATGCCGCCACACTTCCTGCCGCCCAGCTCACCACGCAATTGCAACAGATGTTGACCCGCTATGGCTTCACCACCGTAGTAGATACAGGATCGGATCCTTACAACACGATCGCGTTGCGGAAGAGAATTGAATCCGGAGAGGTTCTCGGCCCCCACATTCTCACGGCCGGTTCACCTCTCTATCCGCAAAATGGCATTCCCTATTACCTTAGCGATCTTCCTCAGGAGGTCCTCAAACAACTACAGCAACCGGCGACGCCGAAAGAAGCCGCTGCGGATGCCGGCCACATGCTCGACCTCGGCGCCGATATCATCAAGCTTTTCACTGGGTCGTGGGTCACTCATACCAGGATTTTACCCATGGACCCGAAGATCGCCGCAGCCGCGGCAGAAGTGGCGCATCGACGCGGCGCACTGGTATTCGCGCATATGTCAAACGTTGCAGGGCTGGAGATCGCGCTCCAGGCGCACGTTGACGTGGCCGCCCATGCTCTTGAAAATACCCAGCAACTGACGGCGGCGCATCTTCAGCGCATGAAGGCAGCCCATATGGCCCTGATCCCCACGCTGTATCTCTTTGGCGGCAATGATGAGATGGACAAAGCGCATCTGCCGATCCTCAAAGAAGTCGGGGACTACTCGCGCATGGGCGGGCAAATTCTGTTCGGCACCGATGTGGGATTCCTCACGCAATATGACCCTGTTTATGAATACAAATTCATGGAACGCGCCGGCCTCGACTTTCCTCACGTCCTTGCGTCGCTCACCACCGCGCCGGCCGAACGATTCAAAGCAGCGAACACTCGCGGACGCGTTGCCGCCGGCATGGACGCCGACCTGGTTGTTCTGGGAGCGGACCCCTCTGTGAAGATCACCAACTTAACGGACGTGCGCTATACCATTCGTCAAGGCAGGGTCATTTATTCGTCTATGGTGGATCAAGCTTCCGGTGAACGCCTGGATAGAAAAAAGCAGCCCAAATAAAATGAGGTGTGGCCACCGTCTTTACCATCGGGCACTCTACCCGCGAGTTGGCGGATTTTTCTCGAGTGCTGCAGGCACATGACATTCGCGTGCTGGAGGACATCCGTGCTTTTCCCATGTCGCGCCGCCATCCACACTTCAATCGTGAGCGCCTGGAGCTGTGGCTGCCGGAGATCGGCTGCGATTATGTTTGGGAAAAAGACCTGGGCGGCCGCCGCGGCAAGCAGATGCCGGCGGAGTCGTCACCGAATATTGCGCTGAGAAATCCTTCCTTTCGCAACTATGCCGATTACATGCTCTCAGATAAGTTCCGGCAGGCGACCGAGCGGCTGGTGGAGCGTGCGGCCAGGCGCAACACGGCAATCATGTGTGCTGAGCAGCTTTACTTCCGCTGCCATCGCATGCTGGTCTCTGATTACCTGGTAGCGCATGGCCACACGGTGCTGCATATTCTGAATGAAAAGCCGCCAAAGCAGCACACACTCACCAAAGAGGCGCGCATTCTTGACGGCCAGTTGGTCTATCGGGGCGACTACCTGCTTTAGTGCGGCACGGATCCGGGTGGGCTGATGACGGCTGAGCCTCAGATGCTATATCCTCACAAGTCGAGCCGGATAGCGGGTATTTTAAGTTCCGTGGGCTGGCCAATCATCGCGCGATTCTATGAAGATTTTGGTTATAGGCGGAGGCGGCAGGGAGCACGCACTGGTATGGAAGCTGCGGCAGTCGCCGCGCGTGCAGCAGGTTTATTGTCTTCCCGGAAACGGAGGCATCTGCGACGAAGCGACATGCCTGCCGGGTGATCCGAAAAATCTGGGCACTCTGCTTTCTGCTGCACACCAGTTGCAGCCCGATATCACGGTTGTAGGGCCGGAGCTGCCGCTTTCACTCGGCGTTGTGGATGAGTTCACACGGCGTGGCCTGCGGATTTTTGGACCAACGCAGAAGGCGGCGCAACTTGAATCGAGCAAGAGCTTTGCCAAGGAATTCATGCAGCGCCACAACATTCCCACGGCACATTATGCCGTGTGCTCTTCAGAAGCGGAGCTGCGCAGTTCACTGGGGCTGTTCTCCACGCCTGTGGTTGTGAAAGCAGATGGGCTGGCTGCGGGCAAAGGCGTGGTGATCGCCGGAACAAAAGAAGAAGCGGCCACTGCCGGCGTTGAAATGTTCAACGGCAAGCTGCTGGGCACGCCGGTTGAGAACGTAGTATTAGAAGAATTTCTGCAGGGCGAGGAAGTTTCCTTCCTGGTGCTGAGCGATGGAGAGCGTGTAGCGCCGCTGGTGCCATCACAAGATCACAAGCGCATTGGCGAAGGAGACAAGGGCGCGAACACCGGCGGAATGGGCGCATACTCAACGGATTCGCTGCTGGAAAAGGGGATGGCGGAGTGGCTGGTGAACCACATTGCTCGGCCGGTGATTGAAGGCATGAAGTCAGAGGGAGCGGAATATCGCGGCATTTTGTATTGCGGATTGATGATGACCGCGCGCGGCCCCATGGTGCTTGAGTTCAACTGCCGCTTCGGCGATCCGGAGACTCAGGCAGTGCTGATGCGGCTGGATAGCGACCTGCTGGATGCAATTGAGGCTTCAGTCGAGGGGCGCGTGAGCGAAGGCGATTTCAAGTGGTCAAAAGACGCTTCCTGCTGCGTGGTGGTGGCCTCTGGCGGCTATCCGGGCAGCTTTGTGAGCGGCAAGCAGATCTCCGGGCTGGACCGCGCAGCGCAATTGACGAATGTGAAGGTCTTTCATGCAGGAACCAGCAAACGCGACGGCGTCTTCTATACCAACGGCGGCAGAGTGCTTGGAGTTACGGCGCGTGCCCCAAAGCTGGAAGATGCGATCAATCGGGCATATGAGGCCGTTCATCTGATCAGTTTTGAAGACATGTATTACCGCAACGATATTGGCGCTCGCGCTCTGCGGGCACAAAAATAATTCTTAAAGAAGAAAAGGAACTTATGGCAGAAAATCCTCTTGTTTCTATTGTGATGGGATCAGACTCCGACCTGGAGATCATGAATGAAGCCGCCAAAGCGCTGGACGACTTTGGCATTGCCTATGAAATTGATGTCACTTCAGCGCATCGCTCGCCAGCACGGACCTCAGAGTATGCGCGCAACGCCGCTGGACGCGGGATCAAGGTAATCATAGCCGGAGCAGGCGGAGCTGCGCATTTGGCGGGAGTGATTGCCGCGGAGACCACTATCCCGGTGATTGGCGTGCCGATTCCTTCGACGCCGCTGAGCGGATTGGATTCTTTGCTGGCGATTGTCCAAATGCCCGCTGGGATTCCCGTTGGAACAACGGCAATCGGCAAGGCCGGTGCGACCAATGCCGGGATTCTGGCAGCACAGATCATCGGGCTGAGCAACGCGACGGTCGCAGGCAAGCTGAAAGAGATGAAAGAAAAGCTGGTGAAGAGCGTGGAGGAGAAGTCGCAGAAGCTGCAGCAGTTGAGGAAGCGCGGGTGACGCTGCCCTTCACGGCGGTCGCCATCATTCCAGCACGACTCGGCTCGACGCGGCTTTCGCGCAAGGTACTGCGGGAGATTGCCGGAAAGCCAATGATCGGGCATGTGTATGAGTCGGCAAAGAAATGCGGGTTGCTGCAGCAGGTGATCATCGCCACGGATTCCGATGAGGTGATGCAGCTTGCCGCAGCCCGCGGCTGGAGTGCGCAGATGACCTCGGCGCAGCATCGCAGCGGTACGGATCGCATTCATGAAGTGGCGCAGCGCGTTCCGGCGGATGTGTACGTCAACATCCAGGGCGACCTGCCTATGGTGAAGCCGGAGCACATTGAGGCGCTGCTCCGGCCGATGATGCGGCCTGAAGTGATGGTCTCAACGGTGAAGACCCGCTGCAGGCCGGAAGAGATTGGCAATCCCAATGCCGTGAAGGTAGTGGCGGACAAGAATGGCCGCGCCTTGTACTTTTCCCGCTCAACGATTCCGTTTGATCGCGATAAAAGCGACGCGATCGACTACTTCAAGCACCTTGGGCTGTATGCGTACCGGCGTGCGGCGCTGGAGACATTCTGCAAGCTCCCGGAGTCAAAGCTGGAAGCGGCCGAGCGGCTGGAACAGTTGCGGCTGCTGGAGAACGGAATTGATATCTATGTTGAGGAGACGCCATTCAATACCGTGGAAGTCGATACGGAAGAGGATTTGAAGAGGGTGCAGGAGATCTTCAGAAGTGAAACCCAATTTTAGCCGCAGATTCGCGCAGATGAAAAATTGCAGGAATTGCCAGAAGTACCCAAAATGCCCAAAATTGAAAATTCAATGATCTTGATCTGCGGTTATCAGCGGTAAATCTGCGGCTAAGGTTATGTAGCCAAACTTGGCCGATGAGTTTTGGCCCAGGCTTGGGCCGCGGCGATGCGCTTGGAGATGGGCGGATGCGAGTGGAAGAGCAGCTCGACCACACGTGAAGGATGGCTTTCACTCAGGTTCTGGCGGGCCAGCTTCTCCATCGCCGTGATGTATGGTTGCACGTTGGCGACGCACTTCCAGCAGTAAAGGTCAGCCTGGCGCTCAGTAAAGCGTGAGTAGGCATTGAGCGCCGGCATGAGCAGCAGCGAGAGCCCGCTGGCCACCAGGGCGAGCAAAGGCAGGTTGGCAAAGTCAGAGAGATGCTGGAACATCTTCTGGTCGTCAATGGCGTAGCGGAGCACTTCATTCGCTGCCCAGAAACCAGCCAACGTAACCACAGCCTGGACGACGATCATCTTGATCATATGCCCGTGTACGTGGTGGCCGAGTTCGTGAGCCAGCACTGCTTCAATTTCGTCGTCACTGTAGTTTTCAAGAAGCGTGTCAGCCAGGATGATGCGGCGCGTGTTTCCAAGGCCAGTCAGAGCGGCATTGGCTTTTTTGCTCTTTTCAGAAAGCTTCCACTCATACACGCCACGAACGCGGGTACCGGCGCGCTCGCCAAGGCGAACCAGGCGAGCTTTTAGCTCTTCATTCTGCAAAGGAACAAATTTGTAAAAGAGCGGAAAAAGCACAACCGGGGCAAGCTGGGCAAAAACGATAAATAGCGCCATGAAGATGACCCAGCCCATCAACCACCAATATTGCGGCGAAGTACGGATCAGGGCATAAACAATCTCGGCAAGAATCGTGCCGAGCACCAGTCCGAGCACCCAGCCTTTTAGCTCGTCTTTCATCCATGCCGCGAAGCGCTGATTAGAGAGGTTGAAGCGGTGCTCCAGGCGGAAGCCATAAAAGTCCAGCGTGAAACCGATAACTTTGCTGATCAGGCTGAGAAACAAAACATAAATGAAAAGATTGAGCCAGTAATGATCTCCCCCAATGCGGCGGGCAAGCGCGCTCAGGGTGTTGGTCCAGCCGGTGGCCAGCAGGGCGATGAGAAAACCGAAGCTGAGAACCAGGTCGCCGATCTCAAGCCAGCGGCGGGTGCGATTGTATTCGCGCACCTCAGGCGTATCTGGCAGCGTGTTGGCGCCGGCGATTGTCATTGCCTGGGCTTCTCCGGGTGGAATTCGAGCGTGACAAAGCGTGCTGGCTGAGAGGAGCTGTTGACTAGGGCATGAGTAACACCTGCGGGGACCCAGCCAATTTCACCGGTAGTTCGTTTGATCACATTACTTGACGAGTCAGTCTTCGCCGTCAGATCAAGGTCGGACAAGGGGACCACAAGGTGAGGAGTTGTGTGCGTATGCTTCAGCAGTTGCGAACCCGGCGGCAGCGTAATCAAAGAGATAGTCCATTGGTCAGAGGAAATCTGCTTTTCTACCGAAGGACAGGACACCACACTGCGATCAGTGCACGGAGCGCGGGAAACACACGAGTCCGTACAGGTCTTCACATTGGTTGAAGGCTCCAGCAACTCGATGGTGATGTTGTGAAACGGACGCTCGCTATTGTTAATAGCAGCATGCGCAAAATTGCCGGGAGTGAAGCGGACGTCACCGTCTTTGAGTTTCAGGGAAACGGGCTTCTCACCCACGCGGGCACTCGTAACATCGCTGTCGCCCAAGGTGACAAAAAGATAATCGTGATTATGGCGATGAATGAGCGTGCTGGCTTTTGGCGCAACCGTCACGTCGAATACCCGAACGTATTCGTTTTCAAAAACCTGATGATGGCTTGGTTCTGATGTGATTTCCACGGCTTGCTGTTGCTGGGCCAGAGTGGCAGTGGCCAGAAACAGCAATCCCGCGACACGGGACTTTCGCATACAAAAGATTGTAAAAAGATTTCATACCCAGCCGCAAGCACGAAAGCCTCAACGCGGCGTCTCGAAAGGCCACTGCGTGCAGGGGAACACCTGGAATGAACAACTTACCGGATTTGCGCGGATGCAATGCCGATCGAGAGTAGCTTCAACAGTTACGGGATCTTAGGCAGCTCGCGGCGCAGATCGCGTTCAATGCGCCGTTCATGCCAAAGGCGCAGCGGACGGGAGTAATTGATGATCCCGAAGGCGGCAATGGCGGCCATCAAGAGCAAACTGCTGATCACCAGGAAGACGCGCGCGGCGCCGGTTTGCGCCACCTGCAAGATAACGAGGGCGTTGCGCGGCGTGAGCAACATGGAGGTAGCCAGCGCAAGCATGCCGATGCCGGCGAGCAGTCCGGTGACGTTCTTGGCCCAGCGTCCGGTAGCGTGGTATTCAGCAAAGAGCCTGAACCCGTATGAGATCAGGCCGGCGATGACAACGAAGTTGGCGACAATGGCAATCCAGGCTTTAGCATCCATACACTGATATGACGCGGCGGAAGCTGTAGCAGGTTGTGAGGCACCTCACCTCGACCAAAGTGCTGCCTTAGAAAGACTTGTACACAGGCCTAATGGCCTGCTTCATCCTGCGGTGCGACAGAATAATTTAGAAAACCACGAATTTCTTCTTCTTCTTGACTGATTTGCCGGCAACCGTCTTGTTATCACCAGCGGCAGCCATCATCACGGGCTTATTGGTCTGGTTGGGGCTGGCGCCTGTGTCTGAATAGCCTTGTTTGATGTCGATATAAGCCTGCTCACGCAGCTTCGTGAGATAGGCACGGGCGGCAGGCTCCAGGCGCTCTGAGTAAATAGCTTCGCGAATCTTGTCAGAGATCTCAGCAACAGGCGGAACACCTGCCTCACGATGGCCGTTCACCTTCAGGATGATGAAGCCCTGGCGGGTACGAATGACGTCAGTGGTTTGGCCCGGTTTGAGGGAGAAAGTCTTGTCTTCAAGATCCTTAGCGAGTTCGCCGCGTTTAAAGGTTCCCAGAGTACCGCCCTGCGCAGCAGTCGGACCATCAGAACTCTTCCTGGCGATGTCTTCAAATTTTGCCCCTTTGCGCAATTGATCCAGAAGCTGCCTGGCTTTAGCTTCAGCTTCCGCTACTTTTGCAGGGTCTTCCGGCAGGGGCTTATCCTGCTCGGCATTTTGCTTTTCTTTATCTTCCACGTTCTGCTTGGCCGGCTGCGTGGATACCATGATCTCGCTCAGGTTCACTTCTTCCGGCCCTTCCAGTTCTTTCTGATGCTTGTTGTACCAGTCCTGAATTTCTTCATTCGTAATATGGATCTTGGCCCCCACTTCCTGCCCGATCACCTGTTGCGTTACCGCGCCGACGCGTATCTGCTCTTTGAAGTCTTCGTAAGAAACGCCCTGCTTCTGCGCTTCCTTCTCCAGATCGTCAATGCTGGCAAGTCCCATCTGCTGGCGTAGCTGGTTGAGGCGCTTTACGACTTCTGTCTCACCGGTGATGCCCAGTTCTTTGCCGCGCTCCAGAAGAAGCTGCTGATCGATAAGGTCGCGTAGCACGTCTTTCTGGGCTTTGTCCCATTTACCCTGCCAATCAGAGGGAGAGCGCTGCTTGATCTCTTCCAGGTTGGTCTGCTTGGCCTTTTCCAGGTCGGAGCGAGTAATGATGTCATCATTCACACGGGCAATGATTTCGTCCACGATGTTATCGGCGTGGAGCGCGACGACGGCCAAAATCAAAACCGAAGCAAGCAGAGAGAATTTCTTAAGCATATTAAAGACGACCTTCTGAGTAGGGCTATTTAGGTTATTTTATCAGCCCATGTATGCTCGAAGAACGAGATTTGTATTCTATTGTTGCGGTTTTTTCTTCTTAAAGATGCCGCCCAAAACGCCCTTCAGGTCCTGTTTCTGCTGGTTTTGAGACTGCGCATTGGCATTGTTTTTGTTGCCGCCAAAGGCCTGCATAAGCGAGTTTTGCAGATTGCCTTTCATGGCGTCGTTCAGTGCAGGACGGAAGACGGGATTCTGGGTGGTGCCCTGAATCAGAAAGGGCAGACCCTGGTTTTGCGCTGAAGTAGAGATCCCCGTCAAATTTCCGAGCAGACTGCTGGCGCCACCAGAGAGCTTGAGCAGCATCTTGAAATCAAGTGCGTTATTGCTGGCGATCACGCCATTGCCGGTAAGAGTGCCGAGTGAAGGCACTTCCAAAATGATGTTGTCAGCGCGGATGCCTTCAGGTGCAACCCGCAGGCCAGAGCTGAGGGTCTGAATCAGCGTATCTGTGCTGCCTCCTTTATTGCCGGTGAAAGCAGCAAGCGAGCCCAGCCTGGAAGCCAGATTGTAGCCGGAAAGATGCGTGCCATTGATGCTGAGTGGACCATTGATGACCAGCCGGTCGAGCGGGCCTTCTGCGGTCATATCCATGTTGATGGTGCCACCCTGCAGCGATGCGCCTGAAGGCAGAACCACGCCGAATGCAGGAAGCAAGCCTTCAACATCATTCACGGCCATGTTCTTCCCCTGAATTTTCAGGTTGGCCAGCGTCTCCTCACCTTTGGCGTTGAGCGTCCCAGAGGCGTTGGTAAGGCTGTTGCCGGTATGCAGGTTGGCGTTGATATCGCCGCTTTCAGAATCCAGGGCGTAGTCAGATTTATAGTCAAGCGCGACAGGCTGCTTAGAAGGCTGGCCGCCTTTAACAACCCTCAACCCTGCGGCCGTAGCCTTGCCTTCAGAATGCAGGTGACGGCCATCTGATTTGACCTGGCCGTCGAAATCAACGGTGCCTGCCACGCCGGAGCTTGGATCGACAAATCCTGTAGAGGCGAGATCAACGTGCTTAAGCGTGATCTTGGCGTCCAGGGGGCTCTTGGCTGAATCTGCCTGATTCAACGGGCCAGCCTGGCCTTCCAACTCCATCTTGCCTTCACCGGGCAAGCCAGCGGAGAGAGTAAATGGCATGGCCGTGGTGGCCGAGATGTTGCGGGCTGTGAGATTTACATTCTGGTAAACACTCTCTTTACCCGCAGTGTGGCCGCTGCTGTGGCCAACACGGACGGTGCCATCAGTGATTTCAAATTTCGCAACGGAGATTTCAGGCGCCGATTTGCCCGAAGGTTCGGAACTGGCTTGCTGTTTGCCGCTGCCCAGCGTGGAGTAATTCCATTTTCCGGCAGCGTTCTTGAGCAAAGTGATTTCCGGCTTCTGGATTGTGAGCGAAGTCACTTTCAACTGCTTGGAGAAGATGAGCGGCATCAACTCCACGCCGACTTTCACCGAGGAAGCGCTCAGGAAGTGCCCTTTGTTGAAGGCCGGATCGTCAGCAATGGAGATGTCGCTGGCGGAAGCGCCACCGCTGAAGATGGAGGCATCCAGCTTTCCGATGTGCACATTGCGGTTGAGCGCGGCGGAAAGCTTCTTTTCCAGATCAGGGCGAAAGCTATCAACATTGATGAACAGCGGCGCCAGCACCACAAGGAGCAGAAGGATCGCCACGATAATCCCGGAAATAATAAGCAGACGCTTCATGCAAAAATGCTACCAGAAAGCGCGCTCATAGATGTATTGACTTGAAGCATGGTTTGCTGGAGCATACGTGGCTATGAATTCCGCAAAGCTGGCTTTATTACCTGCAATTTTGAGCGTATCTGTCCTGGTGCTGGCGCAAGCACCCTCTGCACTCGCAGTACAAAACCCATCCAGCGAGAGAGAGGCTGCCCAACCTATCGTTCTGGATAACAACACGGTGCTGTACCTGGAGCTGTCAAAGTCAGTTGATGCAAAGAAGGCCAAGCCGGGCGATGAGGTGAGCGCGATCCTGCTGGCCGATGTCCTTTCCCACGGGCGGATCGTATTCCGCGCAGATTCAAAGCTGCTTGGGCATGTAACTGAGGCGCAGCCACACACAAAAGAGAAGCCAGAGTCGCGGCTGGGAATTGTGTTTGACCGGATCATTCCCAAGGGCGGACATGAGGTGGGATTGCACTCCATGCTTCTGGCCTTGCATCCTGCGCCGCAACTTCATGTTGAGCCGATGAGCGGGCCAATCCATCCTGGAGTACCCGGGACAGATAATCCTCCCGACGACCGTCATTATCCGATCCCTAAAGGTCCCAAGACTCCGCAGATAAGCCAAACCATGCAGGGAGAGCTGAGCAGAAACAGCAAAGCGGTGGGAGATTTGGGCGAAACCGATATCGAGGGTATAAGCCTGGGCAATTCAGCCGACGGAAACAGCCGCGTGCTGGTATCGTTCAAGCGTACAGTCAAACTGGATAGCGGCGTCAGGATCGACCTGCAAATCACGAATGGTATGCAGCCCAAAAAAGATGCGCCCGCGGGTCACGCTCCATAAGCTCTTTTGAGATAGGTTGTAATTTCCGTCTCCAAGTCCGCGTAGCCGCCATGGAGTGTACTGCGCAGCGCCGACTCCATAGATTGCCCTTCTCCCAGCCGCTGAAGCAGGCGCGCCAGGTCGCTCATGGTGTAATGCTGCCGGATGTATTCTGCCGCAGCCAGACTTTCAGCGTATGCCACGAACGCTTCCGGCGTGCTGAAGCCCTGGAACCCGCCTTCGAGCTGGCTGAGCGGAACCTGGTTTCCCGAAGCATACAGTGCAGCCAGCCGCTGGCCGATTTCAAAGGTAGTTCTTCCTTCTTCAAGCTGGGCGATGCCCTCATCAAGCCACGCCGGAGCGCGGCCATGAGCAGCCTGCGCGACAAAAGAATGCGTCAGCTCGTGACGCAAGACGTGAGCCAGCTCAGGCGTGACGGAGTCAATGCCGGAAATCGGAATGCGAATCTTGCCGTCATTTAAGGCAGACGTCCATTCGGGAGCGTGGGTTACATCAAAAAATGCTTCGTCTGTATAGAGCGAGACAAAAATATTTTTTGGCATTACATTCAGGTCGCGCGAAAGATCCTGATAGTCCCGCTCCAGCGTTTCAAGAATTTGCCGGCGCAACGCATCGGGCGTCTGGGAGCCTTCATAACGCAAGGTGAAGTGGCTGCTCTCCTGCTGATGGAAATCTGCTTCAGTGCTGGACTCTCGCTCAATGCGCGAGAGAAAGGCGCGCACGCGCTCGTCAGGACGGAGCTGCAGCGATCGCTTGAACGCAGCGACGGCTTCACGGTTGTGATCGGTCTTGTAATAGGCGTAGCCGAGCAGGATGAAAGCGTCCGCCGACTGAGGGCTGAGTCGCGTGGCTTGCCGGGCGCGCTCCAGGGCCTCATCAGGGTGTCCCAGCCGCAAAAGCACGGCAGCGTAATGCTCCAGCAGCGCAGGCTGGTTTGGTTGAAAGGTCAGCGCACCCTGCAGATAGTGCGCAGCAGCAGCGTAGTTGCTGCGCTTTTCTTCGAAATCGGCAGCAATAGAGTTCGCCGCAGCGGATTGCTCAGGAACATTTTCACTCTCAATGGCTTTTAAAGCAGCAGCATCGACCGCTCCGTTGCGCACTACACGCGCGGCGAGATCGGGCGACACAACAAAATCCTGATGAACCGAAGGAAGATCAATGGCAGGCGCTGAACCCGCCGGGGCTTCAACAGGAGCAGAACCTTTTTCAATGCGGGCAACGATTGATTTAGGAATGCGCAGCGTGTTGTCGCCAATGGAGTATTCAATGCGGCCGTTGCTTTCCTGTACGGAATCGGCGCGGATGCGATCACCGTTCTTGAGTACGATGGTATCCGCCGTTGCGGCGCAACAGAGAACCAGGCAAAGCGAAAATGTAATAATCGATTTCACTTGAAAGAAGTCTAAAGCGATTATGGTACTTCCATGAAGAGTGCCCGCATTCATAAGGTAACGAAGGTACTATTGCTCATTTTTGCTCTGGGCAGCGTGCCTGCCGCAGGGCAGCCTGCAGCCGCAGGACCTGGCGTTACGCTTTACCGCGAACTTCTCAATCCATCCTTCGATCTCAATGATGTTTACACCGTGCGCGAGGTCTCCATCATGCGTGAGGACCTGCACATCTCCATCAGCGATGGGACAATGGCGCTGGTACGCGCAGTGAGTGGCCACATCACCGGCGCGGTGTTTGAAGGCGTTGGAGAAGTTCTGCTGGTGCCGCCAAACCGCGCGGAAAGAACATCCCTGGCGATGTTTACCGGATCGGCGGTGCTGGAGCAGCGGTTTCAGTCGGCTTATTTCCGTTTTTCCGATGACAAGATTGTGGAGGAGCTCCGCGCAGGATTTCGCGGCCATCCGGAAGATGCACAGGAGTTCATCACACGCTGGCAGGAGCCCACGCGGCTGCTGTCTCGCGGTGACGCTTTGCCGATCGTACAAGGGATGACCAGCGCTCCGGAGGCCAACACGCAATACATGCACGTGCGCGTGAATGGACCGGCAATAGGAATTGTGGACATATTTTTTAACACCAATTCCACTGAGCAGATCGCTGTGGCGCAAACCAGCGTGATCAATAACGTGGCTTACTTTGATACGTGGGCCTCTTTTGCAACCCGATCGGCGCGCGAAGCCGCAGGAGAAGAAGACCCAGGCACGCGGGCAAATTATGAAATGTCTGATTACGTCCTGCGGGTGAAAGTGCAGCCGCCGACGGAGCTGAGCGCCGAGGCAGAGTTCACGCTCATCCCCAGGCGCTCCGGCCAGCGAACCGTGGTGCTGGAGCTTTCGCGCTACCTCAAACTGACTGAGGTAAAGGTAAACGGCGCACCAGTGGAGTTCATTCAGAACGAAGCCATGAGCGGCAGCGAGCTCTCGCGACGCGGCGACGATCTGGTCGGCGTGGTGCTGCCCGCGCCGCTCGCAAAAGATCAGGCAGTCAGGCTGGCGCTGAAATACTCCGGGCCGGTGATGTTCAATGCCGGCGAAGAGCTGGTTTATGTTGGATCGCGCGGCACCTGGTATCCGAACGTTGGCCCGAGCTTCAGCACGTACGACATTACGTTTGATTATCCGAGTGACTGGGCGCTGGTGGCGACAGGCAAGCAGGTTTCCAGCACTGTGACCAACGGCGTGCGCACTACGCGTTTTGTAACCGACAAGCCGATCAGCCGCGCTGGATTCAATCTGGGCCGTTTTGTTTCGGCGACGGCAACGGCCGGGCCAGTAGCGATCCAGGCTTACGGCGCACGCCACGTTGAGCAGTCCATGGCGGACGCTGAGGCGCGCGCAGGCAAAAAGCCCGAGCCGGCAAGAGAGACGCAGCAGATTGCTGACCGCGCAGCCACCACGGTGGATTTTCTCTCCGCGGAGCTTGATCCGTTTCCCTATTCGACTCTGGCCATCACGCAGCTTCCCGGCTTGATCAGCCAGTCGTGGCCGGGGCTGGTCTATCTTTCCAGCGCCGCGTTTCTCTCGCCGGACGAGCGCCGCGCCGTCGGCATACGCGATCCTTATATAGAGCTGCTGCTGAGCCGGCTGATGCTCTCGCATGAAGCCGCGCACCAGTGGTGGGGTGACGCGGTGGACTGGGTCAGCTATCGCGATGAGTGGATTGTGGAGGCGTTGGCCAATTATTGCGCCCTGATGATGCTGGATAAACAGCATCCCGGCGACATGAAGACCGCGCTCGACTATTACCGTAACGAACTGCTCCGCGAGACAAAAAACGGGGTCGTGGGTGACGCTGGCCCTGTGACGCTGGGCTATCGGCTCACGTCTTCCAAGTTTCCTGACGCCTATGAGCGGGTTCTCTACGGGCGCGGCACCTGGCTGATTCACATGCTGCGCACGATGCTGCGCGAAGCCGGCGCGGAACACAACGATGCGCTGTTCTTCTCGGCGCTCAAGGGATTGCTGGCGGCATCGCCCAGCCACAAAATTTCTACGCTCGACCTGCAGCGCGCCTTTGAGAAGGTAATGCCTGCCTCGCTCAGCTATGAGGGCAAAAAATCGCTGGATTGGTTTTTCGATAGCTGGATCAACGGCAACTCCATCCCGCAGTTTTCTCTGCAAAGCGTCCACATGAGCCCCACTGCCGGCAAGCTCAAGATCACCGGTACGGTTACCCAAAACCACGCGGCCAAAGACATGGTCACGGCCGTTCCCATCTACGCCATAGACGCAACCGGCCGTTCGCGCTTTCTGGCTTTTGTCTTTGCCGACGATGTGAAAACCCAGTTCACCCTGAGCGCTCCGGCGGGAACAAAAGAGGTGGTGATTGATCCGGAGGAGATGGTGCTGCGGCGGTGATGCCCAGAATTCCTGAGGCAGAGATTGTTCACGTAATACATGGAGAAAAACCTTTTCAGCTGAAAGTTATAAATTAGCGAACGGGATCACCTAGAATCTCTCGCAAGTAGATAGAAACTAAGACGAATACAATGTCTCATTTTGATCGTTTTTTCATTGACTTACATTCGGCATTTATGCTATAAAAATTAGGGTTGCAAGTGCCGGGCAGCGGCGCCGGCGGGTCCCCGGCCAGCGAAATATGGGCGAGGAACCAAAATCGGTACGCATCTTTTCGTAGTCCGCGACAGCTTGTCCGTTGATCGCCCGCTACGATGCCTTCAGCAGCAGTTGAGTTCATGTGGCAATAGCCTATTTAGCTGCTGCGAGTGTAGGGAGTAGTGTGTGGGTACTTCCGGATTAGCTGAAGCAAGTTCTCCCTTTCTTCTTTATTTTTTGTTCAATTCGAAGGAACAATTGAGCGAAAGTCGGCCTACATCAACTGTCTTTGCGTTCGGTGCTGGAGCATCGAGGCATGCAGGTTATCCCCTTGCCCCCCAAATGGGAGGGGAGTTGCTGCGATTCATGCTGAAATACCCGCACGATTGGTTCCAAGCATCAGCTCAAACTTTAGTGGAGGAATTTGGCGAGTCCCCGAATATTGAAGATTTGATTTCAAATATTGAAATCAAAATTGATGCTCTCGAAAATGCAACAGATTTTGACGACAGGTTTTTACGATCAAAGTTAATCTACGCTCGTGGCCATGTCGCACACACATTGCGGGCATGGTTTCTTACTCTCCACAACAGTTCCGCTAATCTTTACACGCAATTCGCAAACCGAATCGTAAAGTCTGGTGATACTGTCATCACATTTAATTACGACGATTCGCTGGACCGCGAGCTTAAAAGGGCTGGCAAATGGGACCTTTCTCACGGCTATGGGTTTCCTCTTGGGGACGCGAATACAAGATCCGAAGTGCTTATGCTAAAGCTCCATGGAAGCATAAATTGGATACCATCCATTTTTTGACGGGTTGACTTCCGGCTTTGCCCAAGTTTCATCAACAAATCTGTCATTGGGGCAATATCCTACGATTGCCAAACAGGATTATAACTACCTCGGATACTCAGAATTTTCGGGCAGAACGTTCAAAGGGGGTGGAGTAGTCATGGAGAGTCTCATCCTACCAGGACGCTGTAAGCGGTTTTTTGTTGAGACCTCTTTTGGCATAGAGTACAAGGGTTTTTGGGATGATCTCTGGTCCCACGGGGCTCATGCTTTGGGAAAAGCCGACCGGTTGGTTGTATGCGGCTACAGTATGCCCAACGCCGACGAGAGGGCACGAGAATTGCTACTGAAACGGACTAAAAAGAATGCGTCAATCACAGTGCTGTCCGGTGGAGACAGCGAGAGAATCTCGGACGAGTTTCGAGCTGCCGGGTATAAAGATGTCAAAGTGCTTGGTCGCGGATATTTTGAAGATTTGATCGATTTGCGAGAGTGACGGTGCCTGAAAACTATACCGCTATAACACTTTACCCAATTCACGGCACGAGTTTCAAATCAAACTTCTCTCAGTTATCCCATAGTTTTCTAATTCTATAGATGCCGTAATTTAGAGACTAAAGCCATCTCTTTAGAGCGTTAAGTTCCGAGTGAAGTCGTACTCGATACTTGTTTCGTCTGAATGTACCGGTTCCCGCGGCCTTCCTGACCGAAGCTATCCGTTCGAACTTATTAAAAACGAATCTCTAGCCAAGATTTTGTAAACCGCGGACCAGCAAAGATTTTTGAAACCGAAGCCACCGGAAGACGGTGGCTTTTTCTTTTCGGAGAAAAACATGTCGAAGATCACGTCGAAAGAAGAGATTATTTCCGCAATTCGTGGGTGTGCCCAGCAGTTAGGGCATTCGCCCAATCGGGGAGAGCTGAAGCGGCTAACCGGCGTGGAAACCTACGATCTGCGCAAGTGTTTTGGCTCATATACGAACGCGATGCGCGAGGCGGGGATGAAAGCCAAAGGATGCAACAGGACGCCGCTGGATGAGCTGCTTCGGGACTGGGCTGCGGTGGCGCGCAAGCTGGCGAAGATACCAACAATCAGCGAGTACGAAAGCCTGGGAAGGTACACGATGAGGCCGTTTCTGAGGCATTTCAGAAAATGGTCCAATGTAGCGCGCGGGTTGCAGCAGTATGCCGAGCGCAGTGGCGCGGCGGCGGAGTGGGGCGACGTGATGGAGCTGGTGAAGGCGAGTTGCGAGGTGAGTATCCGGCGCGACGAAGAAGCCGGGGCGGGCAGCGGGCCGGGCGGATGGGTAAGCATACCTCATTCGAACGACCTGGTCTTTGCGGACCGCCCAATGTATGGAGCGCCGATTGGATTGCCCTTTATGGCGCATGCGCCGACGAGCGAACTGGGGGTGGTGTTTCTGTTCGGCGCGCTAGCGATGAAGCTGGGCTTTATGGTACTTCGTCTGCCGGGGACGTATCCGGATGGCGAAGCGATGCGGCGCGTGGATAAAGACCGCTGCCAGAGAGTACATATAGAGTTCGAACTGGAGAGCCGGAATTTCCTGCGGCATGCGCATGATCCGAAGAAGTGCGACCTGATTGTGTGCTGGGAGCCCAACTGGCCGGAGTGTCCGCTGCCGGTGTTGGAACTGAAGGCTGAAGTGGAGAAGGGAATTTGAATTGCCAGAACCGCGCTGTTTACGTCGGGATATGAACCACGATGTCCGTCTGTGTAGGAATTGGCGCGCCTTCGCGGGTGGCGGGGCGGTATTTGAATTGGCGGATCGCCACCAGTACTTTATCAGTGATTTTAGGATCGGCCTGGCCGGCGGTGAGCCTTGCATCCACCACTTTGCCCTGGTTGTCGATGGTGACCTCGACGATCAGGTATTGTTCAAAGCGCGGCGGCAGTTCTTCGGCGGAGATGACCGGCATCTCTCCGGAGATCTGGAATGGAAGCTCATACCGGGGAAACGGAGAGAACCCATAGACGGTGCGAAACTTGAAATTTTGCACCAGCGCCACCGTTTGCCGCCGGGCTTCCGCGCGGATGGCTGCGACTCCTTCTTTTGATCCATCTCCAATGGCCGGCATTTTGCGCGCGACGGCCCTAGCTTTTTTCTGCGGTACTGCGACCTGGGCGCCCTTTGCGGGCGGCAAAGTCACCCGATCAATGCTGAGCGCCTGCACGCTCTCAGTCCTTACCGGGGAAACAATCACCGGACGGGAGCGCTCCAGCACCACCAACCCGGCAATAAGCATGCCAATGGCAAGATGAGCGATCGCAGAGAGGACCATTGGCCATTTCCGGGGCGCCCGATGGATGGGAAGGTAGTGCATGCGTTTATGATAGGCCGATTTTGGCCTGCGCTCGCTTTTATCTTTATGTGACGAATGGCACGCCGGATCGTGAGCCGAAGAATCCTCTTCCCCAAGCGACCTATCCCGGATTCACGAGTTGCCGGTCAGACGCCCGCAAAGCGCCTCAGCTTCGCCAGATCCTTCGACTCGTTTCGCTCGCTCAGGATTTCGGCTGCGGGTTCCCACTCCATCACACCAAAACCATTCGTGACGGGGGCCCCAAGCTCCGTGACGCTCGCAAAAGCGCCTCAACTTTCGTTACCTTTCGCCTGCAGGCCCTGCTGGGCAACAATCCCTTGATTATGGCTAGTGCAACAACTTATGAGCTGAGGCCGGATACGGTGGACGCGATCGCCGCAGGACGGGTGCGGTTTATTGAGCATGGAGGCAGGCGCGTTCTATTTATCAATTACGCGCATTGTGACGTGGCGATGCTAAAGGCGGTGGCGGAGGAGTGCCATCGGGTAATTGCGCTCGAGCCACTGAACTCGGTGCTCACGCTGAATGATGTAACTGGGACCACGTTTGATAAGGAGTCAGTCGCCGTGTTGCAGGCCAGGGTTGCAGCCAACGCTCCGCATGTACGCCGGGCAGCGGTGATCGGGATCAACGGGCTGCAGCGGCTGATCTATGAAGGCGTGCAGGCGTTCTCCAGTCGGCGGATACCGCATTTTGAAACCCGCCAAGAGGCGCTTCGCTGGCTGGTAAAGGAGTAGGCTGCCGACATGCACGGTATTGCGAACTCCTGCCAGAGTAAGCCTGGTATTTGAAACGAAATTAAGCTTCTCGCCACAATAAATTCGTAATCACTTAGCTTCCTGCTTGGCAGTTGAAGACCTGCATCTGTGGAATTTTAAATGTCTGCAAATCATCTCAAAGTAGTTGAGATTGAGCAGCTTCCCTGCTAAAGTTTTGGTGCTTAAGACCCCCTTGAATTCCCCAGGCCAGGAGTAAACCATGTCACGAATGATCCGCTTGATGTGCATTCTATTGCTGGCTGCGACCTGCATGGCGCAGACTCCCCGCAAAAAGCGCGTAGCCGTGCTCGACTTCGACTACGGTACAGTGCAGTCATATGTGTATTCGATTTATGGAACCAACCAGGATGTGGGCAAAGGTATTACCGACCTGCTGGTGGAAAAGCTGCTAAAGGACGGTAACTACTCGATCATCGAACGGAAGGCGCTGGACAAGATCCTTGCCGAGCAGAACTTCTCGAATAGTGACCGCGCCAACCCTGCCACGGCGGCAAAGATCGGCCAGGTTCTGGGCGTGGATGCCATCATCATGGGCAGCATCACCAAGTTTGGCCGTGACGATAAGTCCAGAAACATCGGCGGGCTGGGGATTGGTCCGCGCGGCCTGGGCGGCTTGGGTGTAAAGACGAGCGAAGCCAAGGCGGTATGCGCCATCAGCGCGCGCATGGTCGATACCACCACCGGGGGAATTCTTGCCGCTGTGACCGGCGAGGGCACCAGCAAGCGCTCTGGTAAATCGTTGACCGGTGTGGGCGCTGGAAGTGGCGGTCTGGGAGCTGGAACCTTCGATACCCATGCTTCAAACTTCGGCCAAACACTCCTGGGAGAAGCCGTCACTCAGGCTGTATCCGATGTGGGCACCAAGCTGGATGGCGCATCGGCGAATGTTCCCACGCGCAAAGTATCGGTTTCAGGCGTTGTGGCAGACGTGAGTGGGAATACTTTGATCGTAAACGTCGGCGCAAAAAATGGCCTATCTGTAGGCGATCATCTTGAGATCTCTCACGCTGGCCGCCAGATTAAAGATCCGGCAACCGGGAAGGTTCTCAAAACCATCACCACCAAAATTGGCGATGCCACTGTCACGGAAGTGGATGCCGACTCTGCCACGCTGACCTTCAATGGCACCGGGCCGGTCAAGGTTGGTGACATCGCAAAGACGCCTCAGTAGCGATAAATAAATTCACGCAAGCTTAAGGGCCTGCCTACAGCGGACAGGCCCATTTTTTTTTGCGGCAACTCTTCGGTGAAATCTATCGTTTCTTTCCATTCTTAGCTTCAGCCGCTCTTGCCGCGGCCTGCTGCGCCAGCGCATGCTCCACTACACGCTGCATCTCGATAACGGGGGCCGGCTTCCCTGTCCAAATCTCAAATTGCCGTGCTCCCTGTTGCACAAACATCTCACTGCCCAGGATCACATGCATGCCGCGGGCACGCGCCATCTTCACCAGGCGTGTCTCCATGGGCACGTAAACCATCTCAAAGAAGTAGCGTGCCTTCATCTCCTCTTCTGAGATCGGCAGCGGATCGCGATTTCCCTCCATGCCGGCAGGAGTCGCGTTGATGATCACGTCAAATTCCAGCTTCTTCAGCATCTGCCGATTGATGGCTTTCGCCCGCGCCTGCTTGGCCAGCTTCTGCGCTGCCGCCGGTGTGCGACTGAGAATGTAAACCTCGGCGCCACGGTCCTTCAGTCCAAAAACTGCGGCCCGCGCTGCGCCGCCTGCGCCCAGCACCAGTATCTTCGCTCCCTGCAGCCGCATGCGCAGCTCCAGCGGGCGCACCACCCCGTTCACGTCAGTATTGAAGCCAAAGAGCTTGCCATCCTGCCCGCGGACCACCGTATTGCACGCTCCAACTTTCGTCGTCCACGGCTCGGTCTTGTCCAGATGTTTGAGGATCTGCTCTTTGTACGGCATGGTAATGCTGAGTCCCGCAATCGGAATATCGCGTACGCAGGCCAGCAGATCGTCCATGCTTTTTGCATGCAGCGCCAGATAGACCGCGTTGACGTTCTCGCGACGGAATGCCGTATTCAGCATCGCCGGTGAAAGCGAGTGCGCTACCGGATCGCCGGCCACGCCATAAACTCGCGTTGCGGCGTCAACCTGATCAATGCGGAAAGTATCGTGCAAAGCGCGCGCCGTCAGTTGTCCGGGAGCAGTTTCTTCCCCAGGATTGGCAGCGGCAAAGGTAAACTGGCTTCCGGCGCGAACGCACAGCACGCGGCTGATGACTCCCTGCTCGCCCATGCACAGCCCAATCATTGAGTGCTCATGGCTGTACTTCTCCAGGAACTTCATGAGCACCACGTTGTCATAGAGAGAGTTGGCAGTGGGCACAATCTTGAAAAAGTCAGCCGGGTACTGCCGCATCCTGGCAAAAGTCTCTTCCAGCTTTTTGGTGCCGCGGAAATCGTGGTAAGAGAGAATCAGATTGGCTGACCGCCGCAGTTTATTGAAGTCGGCCGGCTTCATGCGCTGTGCCGTTTCCAGTTCGATATCCACCAGATGGCAGCCCAGATTCGCTGCCTTTACCAGCAGGTCGATCTCGGCCGCAATCGAGCCCCGGAACTTTCCGCCATTCGCCGCCCGGCGGCAGGTCACCACAATCAGCGCTTCAGGATGGAACTCAATAAAAGTCTTAAGCTTAGCCAGGCCCAGAGCGGGCTTGGAGAGATAGTCTAACCTGAACTCAATAAAGGGGTTATCACGGACAATGACGTCCGCCTTCTGCACCATTTCCGCTGGATTATTGGCGGCAATAGCCACACACACCCGGGGCAGCCGGGCAGGCAGAAAGCGAGGCGCGTAACTGGATGACGTTCCATTCATTAGCTTTAGCAAAGGCTGGCCATCATACGTTACCGAAAATTACAGATTCAAGTACCGAATGCAAGAAAGGATTTGCACTTCTGTAATTAGGTGTATCTGCTGAGTAAATAAGAGTTTAGTTGAAGTCGCCGGAATGGCAATGGTATGTTCCATCCGGGCTGTTGTCTGCCTTTGGGGAGGTAGTATGCGGAAATCGGCACTTTTAGGGCTGATCTTAATAGGCATCATCGCAGTAAAGCCGGGTTATGCGCAGAGCAGCGCTAAGCCAAGCTCTACCGGCACCGTAGTCGGCAACACGCCCACTTCAAATGACATGTATTGCTCCGGCTACATCACCACGGAGCACGTTTCGGAAAAGCTTTTTGTTGCCGCTGGGCACAACAGCCCTGACCAGTCTCGCTACGCCGGCCTTTCGGATGTCATCTTCATCCACGGTCCCGGCATGAAGGTGGGAGACCGCTACCAGATCATCCGGCACGTGAAAGACACCAACCATTACGAGATTTTTCGCGGACAAAGATCCGCTGTGCGCGAAGCCGGCGAACCCTATTTCGAAATGGCCATCGTCCGCATCAGTGACGTGCAAAAAGAAACCGGAATCGCCCATTTTGAGCTGAGCTGTGCTGATGTAATGCCCGGTGATATCGCCGTTCCTCTGGTGGAGCGCGAGGCTCCGCAGTTCCGCAGCGTGTCTCTTGATCGTTATGCCCCACCCAGTGGCAAACAACAGGGACGCATCATCATGTCCAAAGAGTTTGATACCTATGTGGGATCAAAATACAAAGTCTATCTGAGCATCGGAGCAGATAAGGGCCTGAAGCCCGGCGACTATCTTCGCGCCACGCGCACCTACTCTTACCAGTATCGCGATCCTGTGGACGGTCTCTCTTTGAAAGCCAGCAATTACGAAGACACGCAGGTGCATCCGCAGAAGCTGCCCGCCGGCGATGTCTCCAGCCTGCCTCGCAGAACCGTGGGTGACATGATCGTGTTACAGGTACACCAGAAGAGCGCAACCGCCATGATTCTGACGGCGCTGGAAGATATTCACGTCGGCGATGGCGTGGAGCTCATGGACGTAAGCAACGCGCCCGTTGTGCCTGCCATACAGCCTGCTTTCAGCAATACTCCAGGACCAGCGGCAGCCAAGTCAGCCGAACCGGTTCCGCCGCGGATCAACTGCACCGCCTCTCCCACCAGCCTGCGCGCCGGTGAGAGCGCCACCGTTCATTGCGATGCCACCAGTGAAGACAATCGCCCGCTGAGCATCACCTATGTGGCTAATGGCGGCAAGCTTTCTTCAAGCCGCAACCAGGCAACTCTTGATACCACTGACGTTGGCCCCGGGCCAATCGCCGTTCGTGCCACGGCTTTCGATGACCGGCAGTTGAGCGCATCCACCGTAGTGAATGTAAATGTGGAAGCGCCTGCCCCTTCGTCTCCCGCTGCGCAGAAGCTGATGGAACTGGAATTCAAAAGCGGCAGCGCCTATGTTGATAATCGCTCCAAGGCTGTACTGGATGACGTTGCTTTGAAGATGCAGCAGGACCCGAACCTGAACGCCGTGCTCGCCGGTTCAGCCGTAGCCGGTGAAGGCGGGAATATGGCGTTGCGCCGCGCTCAGAACGCAATGGCCTATCTCACCAAATCAAAAGGAATCGATCCGCAGCGCATCCAGGTGAAAGCGAGTACGGAGCCAGGACAAAAAGTTGAAGTGTGGACGCTCCCTGCCGGCGCTACGCTGCCGGGAACGACGCCCTCAACCACTCAACCTCCATCTGCCCAGCCGCCGCAAACCACGGCTCCGGAAACTCAGCCACAGGCTCAGCCTCAACCTGCTACGGAACAGCCGACGCCTGCGCCTACACCCCAGCCGACGCCCCCGGGCTTGTTCTAACATCCCGAAGCGTAGCGAGGGAGCCCTACTCGCAGAAGGACTGCACCGCATTCTGAATGCGAATCGCGATTTGTTGAGTCCAAGGCACTAGAATGCTTGGGCAAGAATGATGCGTTGTCAGTTGGTCGCTTGGCAGGCACACCGGGCTGATTTACCCTTCCGCTCATGACAATTCGCCGCCTGCTGCGCGTTTTCGGCCTTCTTGTATTCACATTCTCAGTGGCCCTTGCCCAAACCAAAACTGAAGCTCCCTCTTATGACCTCATCATCCAGAACGGACGCATCATTGATGGCACGGGCAATCCCTGGTACGTGGGTGACATCGCGATTCGCGCAGACCGGATCGTCGCAATCGGCAAGTTGTCCACAGGAAATTCGCGGCGTGTGATTGACGCCCGCGGTATGGTTGTCTCTCCCGGCTTCATTGACATGCTGGGGCAATCAGAGACGGCGCTGCTCATTGACAACCGCAGCTTGAGCAAGCTGGCGCAGGGCATTACCAGCGAGATCACCGGCGAAGGCGGCTCCGTCGCGCCGCAGAATACCCTTACGATTGCGGCGGCGCAGCCGGCGCTGGATCCTTACCACCTGAAGATTGACTGGGCCACCCTGGACGATTACTGGATGCGCTTGGAGAAAAAAGGCACGCCGATCAATATCGGCACCTACGTTGGTGCTGCGCAGGTACGCGAGGCCGTTCTGGGCGACGTGGACCGCGCACCTACGCCGCAAGAACTGGAAAAGATGAAGGCGCTCGTGGCGCAGGCCATGCAGCAGGGCGCGCTCGGCGTCTCTACGGCGCTTATCTATCCTCCGGGGCATTATGCGAAAACAGAAGAGCTGATCGAGCTGGCCAAGGTCGCCGCGCAATATGGCGGCATTTACGCAACGCACATGCGCAGTGAAGGCCTGAATGAAGTCGCGGCAGTTCGCGAGGCGCTGCGGATTGGGCAGGAAGCGCGTATTCCGGTAGAGATTTTCCATCTGAAAGTGAGCGGCAAGAATCGCGCGGGCAAGATGATAGAAATTGTTCGCATGATCCAGGAGGCGCGCGACTCCGGCCAGGACGTTACCGCTGACATGTACCCTTATCTCGCCGGCGCCACGGCACTGGCCTCAAGCCTCCCACCCTGGGTGGCCGATGGCGGCATGGATAAGCTGCTCCAGCGCCTGCAGGACCCGGCCATTCGCCAGCGCATCAAAAATGAAATGTCCGCCACCGGCGAGCGCACATGGGAAAATCTTTATCTCGATGCCGGCGGCGCTTCGGGCGTGATGGTTTCTTCCGTAGTAAATCCGGATTTGAAGCAGTACACAGGCAAAACCGTGGCAGAGATTGCTCAGCTGCAGAAGGTCGCGGACGGCAAGTCCGCGCACCAGGATAAAGACCCTCTCGACGCTCTCTTTGACTTCATCCTGGCCGATAAGGGCCTCTCCGGGGCTCTCTACTTCATCGCCAGCGAAGAAGACCTGCAGACCGGCCTGCGCCAGCCCTGGACCAGCATCGGCCTGGACGCCAATGAGCTCTCGCTTGACGGCCCCTTGTTTGAGCCGCACACGCATCCACGCGCCTTCGGCAGCATGCCGCGCTTCTTAGGCCATTACGTGCGTGATCTGCGATTGCTGCCGCTCGAGCAGGCAATCCGAAAGATCACTTCCCTGCCTGCCCAGCGCGAGCACCTGGTCGGCCGTGGCCTGATCAAAGAAGGCTTCTTCGCCGACATCACCATCTTTGACCCTGACTCAATCATTGATAAAGCCACTTACACGCAACCTGCTCAGCTTGCTGAAGGCGTGAAATACGTGCTGGTCAACGGGCAGGTTGTCTTTGAAAACGGCAAAGCTACCGGTGCAATGCCGGGAAGAGCTTTAAAAGGGCAGGGTGTTTCCGAAGCCCCGAAGCGAAGCGAGGGGTCCCTATAGCCGCAAACCCTTTACGGTTCTGCATAATAGTTTGCGAACTTTCTGTTGAAGATAGGGATCCCTCGCTCCGCTCGGGATTTCAGAAAAAGGCTAGTAGCTAATTGCTAGCGGCTAGCAGCTATCTGCTTGCACAAATACATGATCTGCCCCGTGTGGTGTGAAATGTGCCCGGCGCAGCGCAAAAAAGCAGTGAAGCGATCTCCAGTATCTTCCATGCCTTTAGCCGTGTAGGGCTCCGGCCAATCTGCTTCCGTCTGCTTCTGCAACGCCGCAATCACAACAGAAATCGCCGCATCAAAGTTCTGCAGTAGCGCAGCCTTAGGGTGGCGCGCTGTATCATTAAACTCCAGCGGACGGTTGCGTACATATCCTGTTTTGGCAATCTCCGTACCAATGTAATAGCTCAAATTGCCGGTCAGGTGCAGCAGCAAATGCCCAATGCTGTTGCCGTAAGGATACGGCCGCGCCCATATCTGCTCATCGGTGAGCGGCTCCAGCAGCGCATGAAGCTTTTCTCGAGCTTCCTGATAGTAGCGGGTGAAATCGCGGATGATGGTTGCAGTGATATTGCTCATGAGATTTTCGTATTGGCCTCGGCAAAAACTTACCACGGATCAACACGGATGAGACTGATCGATTATTTCTCTCTCGCTCCGATCAGGTATTCAGGCCTACTGCAATCCGTGTAATCCGTGTTCATCTGTGGTGAGGTTTTGCGTTTGTCCCGGGCGCAACTGTGCGACCGTCGCGCAAAAGGTTAAAATAGAAAGTTAACCAACTTCATCCGCTCACTCCTGAGCGGCCCAAGAGGAATTCATCATGGCAACTGTACTTGAGACCTCGCGCGCCACGCTGCGTATCCCTACCACTCCCTTCAAGAACGAACCGCTCACGGACTTTACCAATCCGGAAAATGCGCGCCGCATGCGTGAAGCGCTGGCCAGGGTACGCGCGGAGCTTGGCCGCGAATATGACATGGTGATCGGAAACCGGCTGATTAAGACGCAGGAGAAGATCAAGAGCCTCAATCCCGCGCGCCCGTCGGAAGTTGTTGGTTTCTTCCAGAGCGCCGGACGTGAGCACGTTGAGCCCGCCGTCCAGGCTGCTCTCACGGCCTTTGAAAGCTGGAAGCGCACTACTGTGGAAGAGCGCGTGTCGCTCATCCATAACGTCGCCTGTATCCTGCGCGAGCGCAAGTTCGAATTCAGCGCCTGGATGGTCTATGAGGTTGGCAAAAATTGGGCTGAGGCCGATGCCGATATCGCCGAGACCATTGACTTCGCCGAGTTCTACGCCCGCGAAGCGCTTCGCCTGGCTGAAGCCAGGACGTCGGTGCAGCTGACCGGCGAAGACGACCAGCTCATGTACATTCCCTTGGGCGTGGCCGCGGTGATTCCGCCGTGGAACTTCCCTTGCGCCATCATGGCCGGCATGACCATGGCCTCCATTGTGTGCGGCAACACAGTCGTGCTCAAGCCTTCGCATGACTCACCGGCGATTGCCGCCAAGTTCTTTGAGGTCCTGCAGGAAGCAGGCATGCCGGACGGCGTTGTGAATTTTTGTCCAGGCTCAGGAACTACCTTCGGGGCCGGCCTGGTGGAACACCCGCAGATGCGGCTGATCGCATTTACAGGCTCCAAAGAAGTCGGCTTGGACATCCATCAGCGCGCGGCAGTTCCACGCCCCGGCCAAAAGTGGATCAAGCGCGACATTCTGGAGATGGGCGGGAAAGATTCCATCATTGTTGACGCAGACGCCAATCTTGACGCTGCTGTGGAAGGCGTGGCGCAATCGGCCTTCGGCTTCCAGGGACAGAAATGCTCAGCCTGCTCCCGCGCCATCATCGACGAAAAGATTTACGACGTATTTGTTGACCGCCTCAAAGCGCGCGTGAGCAAAATCACCGTTGGTGAGCCCACTGAAAACAAGCCGATGGGGCCGGTGATCAATGAAAAGGCGATGAAGAGCATTTTGAATTACATCGAGATCGGCAAGAAAGAAGGACGGCTGATTCACGGTGGCGGCCCGGCAAAAGAAGCCGGCGAAGGTTACTATATTCAGCCAACGGTGATTGTCGACGTCCCGCCGACCGCGCGCATCGCCCAGGAAGAAATCTTTGGCCCCGTGCTGGCCGTGATCAAGGCGCGCAACTTTGATGATGCGCTCGCCATCGCTAACAATACCGAATTCGGACTCACCGGCGCCGTTTACTCCACATCGCGCGAGAAACTGGAGCGGGCGCGCCACGAATTCCACGTCGGCAATCTTTATTTCAATCGCAAGTGCACGGGCGCAATGGTGGGAGCGCATCCGTTCGGCGGCTTCAACATGTCCGGCACTGACTCAAAGGCCGGCGGCCCGGATTATCTGCTGCTGTTTACGCAAGCTAAGTCCGCTGCGGAGAAGGTTGGCGAGGCTGGCCCAGTGAACCGCAACATGAGCAACAAAGCTGAGCCTTCGCGATAAAAGTATTGCCACTGATGAAACCCGGATAACGCTGATCAGATCGGTTATCGATTTTGATCAGTGCTATCTGTATTTCATCAGTGGTAAATTTCCATTCCTGTTTTACTTCAAAAGTACGGCCAACCACCGGGCGTAAAGAAATATTTAATCTCTGCGTTGTGCGCACCCGCCGGGTTATATATTGCGTCTTATCTGAGTACCTGATCAAATGAATTATCGGAGTTTATACGTATGAGGAGAAATACTGTCCTATCGGCCTTTGCGCTTCTCTTTTTGCTCATCAGTTCAGCATTCGCGCAGGACTTCAGATCAGAAATCAGCGTCCAGGGAACAGCCAACCTGCCCCAAAATCAGGACAACCTTGCCCTTCCGCATGAAGCCACAAAGAGTGGCGGCTTTTTGCTGGGGTATCGTTTTCATCTGAATCGCTGGCTCGCCGTTCAAGGCGACTACGGGCTCACCCGCGACACCCAAAAGCTCATCAATCCTTTCACCGGTGCAACCGACATAAAGTCCAATATCAACTTTCTCACGGGTGAAGCTGTGATCACTGCGCCCTCTTCAAGCCGGGTGAGGCCTTACGGATTGGCTGGATTTGGCGGCCTCTTCTTCCGCCCGACGAATGACTTGAACAGCAATTTCTTCGGCGTCGGCCACAACCAGACGAAACCGGCTTTCGTCTATGGTGGCGGCGTTGATTTTGATCTCACGCGATTTGTGGCGCTCCGCGCTGAATATCGCGGCTATGTTTACAAGATCCCCGACTTTCAAAACCCGGGCTTGGCCACTGACAACTTCACGCATATGGCGGTGCCTTCTGCCGGCTTTGTGTGGAGGTTCTGAGCCCTTCTCAAACGTCATTCCATTAACTTCCGGCCATGCAGGCCCGATCTGGAACTGCCGGCCGGATTTTTCTTTCAGGGAGAGTTGCTGGCGAAGGAAAGTAGCTGATTTGAGAGGAAACAGTACAGGATTTGACTTCAGCAGCATGCGTAGCTGAGAATAAAGCCAGTTTCATTGGCTGCACGGTACCGCAGCTAATCCCCCGTAGGCGCGCCCGAAATCAAAGCGCGTCAGCGTTAAGGAAACCCATCTTATGGCCAGGATCCTTTGCGTCGACGATGAGCCGCATGTGGTTACTCTGAAGTGTGCCATCCTTGAGGCTGCCGGACACACTGTCACCGCCTCCACCTCCGCTCGCGATGCTATGGAAAAATTACAAAGCAACACCTATGACGCCGTCGTGACTGACTGGCGCCTTGGTGATGCCAACGGCCGCGCCGTGGTGCAGGCCGCAAAGAACAACAGCAGCATGCCCGTCGTCGTTGTCTCTGGCTTTGTTGCAGAGGCTTTCCAGGCGGCTGAGCCGCTGGCTGACCTCTATCTGGAAAAGCCTGTGAATCCGGAAGAGTTGGTCACGATTGTCAATGAGCTGCTGAAAAGCAGCGAGCGCGCAACGTCACATTAATTCTGCCGCTTCGCTCCAAACCGCCTGAGATTTCCAGTTGGTTTGCCTATTCGCGCGCATTTGCGGCCACCAGTAACTCATCCACCTCGGCATAACCTGTCGGAATACCGACTCCATTCGTGTTTGCGCGCGCGCACAGCAAGGCCTGCACTGATTCCGGTGATCGGCGATTGGTCCAATAAGAATCAACGCACGCTCTGACGGCAAGTTGCAGAGGCGTGCGGCCTTTTCCATCAGCAACATTCACAGGTGCACCGCGCTCAATCAAGAACTTAACTGTCGGATGCCATGCCTTCCACGCCGCAACGTGCAGGGCCGTACTTTCTTTTGCAATATCAAAATATGGATCGCCGCTATACTGCGCCGTAACGCTCACGCCCAACTCCAGCAGCAGGCGAACGCCTTCAACATTGTTGGTTCCTGCAAACTCGGCCAGCAACTTGCCGCCTTCGGCCAGCAGTTCTTTTAAAAGCTGCGGTTCATTGGCAGCGATTTCTCGCACTGCGGCTTCATCTTTGCGGGCACAGGCAGCAATCAGCTGATCAACGCCGCTGAATTCAAGCCGCACGCCGCGGCTTTCCAGTAGCTCCAGCACATCTGCCCGGCCTCTGCGCGCAGCAATCTCAATGGCTGACAGCCCTTCATGTTGAGTTTTCAGTGCCGGATCGGCGCCATGCTCCAGCATCACCTCAATATTTCTCAACGCATTGTCACGCCGCAGCGCCTGATGCAGTGCAGTGTAGCCCCAGCGTGTAATTTGGTTCGGATTGGCGCCGTGCTCCAGCAGATACTTGATGCCTTCATAGTCGTGCCAGTCGGCTTTGCGCAGGAGCATGCCGGTAACCAGATCCGGACGCATCTTGCCGCTCTCCACCAGTACTTTGAGCGCTGAATTATCGTAGGACTCGGGCGCGTGATAGAAGGTTTCGTCATCGTTGGGATCGGCTCCGCGCTCCAGCAGCAGGCGCGTCAATTCGGCGTGATGCGCAACCCCGGTGGCGGCGTAGATGGCAGCTTCAAATCCCGGATACTCGCCTTTGTTCCAGAAACCGGTATTGGGATCGGCTCCAGCGTCGAGCAGCGCGGCTGCTGCGCGCAGAAAAGCATCGCTTCGCTCCTTGTCCAACCGTAGATATCTGGAGAAGCAAAGATAAGTAAGAGCGTCAGCGTCATAGGGTGGGACCTTGGTAAAGGCATTTTGCGGATCAGCCGTGAGAAAGCGCCGCACCGCGACATCGTCGCCCAGGATAGCCGCTACGTGAATGCTCTTCTGCGCGATCTCCGGATGCGCCGCCAGAATCGCCTGCGCCTGCTCCAGCGGCCCATGCCAGAAAGCGGCTTGGATAAAGGCGGAAGTAGGATCGTTCATCATATTCCCAGCACAGGCAAGAGTGCCTGTGCCACAAATATCAGAAACCGGACGAAAAAGAAAAGCGGCCGGTGAATCGGCCGCCCAGAAGAAATTTTTTAGTTATCGCGCGGGCGCAGCGTTTGCCACCGACGTCGCTGCCGCCTCGGCTAGGATCCGATGATGAATGGTGAACAGCGCCAGCTCCAATCGGTCTGAAACACCAATCTTGTCATACACGTTACGCAGATAATTCTTGATCACCTGCTCGGTAGTGCCCAGCTGCGTGGCAATCTCTTTGTTCTTGTAGCCCTGCACAATCAGCGCAACGATCTTCAGCTCTTTCGCCGTCAACCGGTCGCGTACGCGCGCGCCCACCAGATCGTTCTCTGCGGTCTCTTTGCTTTCCTGCGTGTTCTGGACCCAGGTCTCGCCTTTGGCCACTTTGCGCACGCACTGCACCAGCGATTCGCCGCTGACGTTACGGTAAATCACGCCATGCACGCCGTTAGCGAGATAGTGGCGCGAATCCTGCCCGGTTTCTGCGATCGCCACCAGCTTGGTTTTGAACTTGCGCGCTATTTCCACGACTGTGGGCAGGCTGGGATGAGTATCGGCGCCAAAGATCATCACTGTAGCATGGAATTTTTCCAATGCCATCATCATCTTTTCCGTGTTTTCCGCCTGCGCCACAATGCGCAGATCATCTTCCACCGCCAGGACCTTGGCTGCGCCAGTGCGGAAGATTGCCTGATTGTCTGCCAAAATGATCTTCAGCATTACTTGGCCCCTTTACTCTTGCGGATGAATTTGTATTGATCAATCACGCAGGCTACGCCGCTCTTTTTCTTGCGCTTGCTGGCATTGGAATTCGCGCTGGCGGCTGCAGCGGCACTGGCGTCTTTGCGCACCACGCGGCCGGTGCAGTGCACTTCCACATCAGTGGGCGTTCCCAGCACCTTGGCTGGCAGCGTGATATCAAATTCAATGTTGGAACCCACAGTCAGGTCCAGGTCAGCCATAATATAGACGCCGGCTGCGCTCATGTTGCCGGTTGTGGCGCTGTCATTGCCGCCCTTGCCATGGATCTTGATGGGCAGCTCCAGCGGAAATCGTTTTCCGGTTCTCGCTTCTTCTGACATTAACTCTCCTCAACTTGGACCCCGGGATAGGGCCATTTTCGCGATGGAAAAAGAAGATGTTTCAGGTTTATATCACGAAATTAACGGGCAGAGTAGATGGTTCCTCAACTTAGGCAATAGACCATAGCAAAAAAAGACAGGTAATCTTTGAGAAAAGCCCAGAAAAGTGAAAAGCGCGCCCCCAGATGAGGCGCGCCTAAAGAAATAACGTGCTTTAATCGCTGGTAAAGATCCCGGTTATTGCATATCCGATGATCAGCCCGGTTACCCCCATAATCCCGGCTAAGACGCCCAAGTTGTTCCGAACATTGCGTTTAACGTCCAGCTTCTCCTGCACCGTGTGGCGTAGTTCAACCACGGTATTGTGGAGCTGCCGGCGCTGGTCAGCTGCGCGTTGTTCCAATATGTCCACGGGAATTCCTTCGGTCATATCGTCCTCGCTTCATTCTGGAGCCATACTTGGTCCTGTTTAAGAACTTTCAGGGTACGAGTGGGGATGACGCCCTGTTCTGAGATTTCGCTATAGGCGAACCAACCCAGAACCAGCGCAATCAAGGCATAAGCTCCGCCGATAATCAGCGATGCCCAGAGCCATGAGAACGGGCTAGGCATGAAAAGCGCGTGCAACCAGGCGATCAAGGCAAAAGTTAGAACCATCCACGCGGCCCCGCCCAGCGCCAACGCGCAAAGCAATACCGGAATGATGGCTTTCCATGTGCTGACCTTCTCTTCCATTTCGGCTTTCAATATGCCGACGCGGGTAACGACAAATTCCTTGAGCTCTTCTTTTGTTTCAGCCAGCAAAGTGGCAAAGGATTTTTCAGTATGCACGTTTAGCCCTCCTGAGTCTCAGGCCGACTCCTATCAGAAATCCCACGACCCCAGCAGCCAGGACCACCTGCACCGGGTATTCCCGAGCTGTTTGGCGGGTCCGGATGCGCGCGCGAACATATCCTGAGCGGGCCTGCCGCCCAAGGTCAGCCGTCTTCTCGCGCGCCTGGCGGCCGAGTTCAGCTGTCTTCTCGCGTGCAGTCTGAGCCAACCGCTGTGTGCTCTCCGCCGCCACAGACCGCAGGTATTCGGCTCTGGCGCGCGCGTTCTCGGCCAAGTCGCTGAGGCGATCAAAAACCGGGTGCTCGGGCAGATGCTCCACCGCGACGCGCGCTTGTCTTACCATGGAAACTACCTTCCCGGCCGCGGTACCCAGATCAGCCGCTCGTTGTTCCAGCGGCGACCTTGTATTTTCCTCCAGCAAGCGATCTCTTTCCTTCACCGGCGGCGGGGCCGGATACGTGTCATAACTTGGTACATCAGAGGTGCTGTGCAGTCTCTCAGCCATAGCGGATTCCTTAGACATTGAAGTCACTCCAAGGGACTGTATTTATAGATGTTGAATTCCAGCGGCGCGTTTGAAGGTAAGGGAGGCGAATCCAAAGCTGCGGGACAGCAGCACTGAAGCAGCACCGAAATTGCCTAAAGTAGTGATTTTTTAAATTGAGAGCTCTTCAATCGTCAATTTTGGCGGTCTGGCAATTTTGGCAATTTCTAGAATGCCCCGCCACCACCGCCGCCGAAGCCGCCGCCTGAGAACCCGCCACCGCCACTGCCGCCGCTCCAGCCAGAACCGCTGGAGCTTGCGCGGGGCGCAGAGACGAAAGTTGAGCTAGCGGTTTGGGCCATGGAGCCCAGGCTGTTCACGAAATAAAACGTGCTGAAACTCGGGCTGGGCCCATAGCCCTGGTACCACGTGGGCGGGTTCTGGATGATTCCCTCAAAAGCTTTGGCCCAGCGATGCTCCACGCCCAATGCCATGGCGTAAGGCAGGTATTTTTCGAATGTATCAGGAGGCATGCGCTTGAGCCGGTCAGCATCCACACGGTTCATAAATTCCTGGAAGCCGAGTATCTGCACGCGTGTTCTGGCGCCCTTAAGACTGGTAGCAGTAAGCAGCCGGCCAAGGATGATCACGATTCCCGCCGCAACCAAACCCGAGCCCAGCAAGATCGGAATGGAGCGCAAAAAATCCGCCAGGCCAGTCCATTGCAGGATCACATACGGCAGAACCACCAGGAAAACTCCCATTCCCCAGTAGCCCATCGCGGACTCAGGATCAACCGTGTACATGCCCTTGCTTTTCAGGGCCGCCATGATTTCACTTTTGATCATGGGAAGTGCTGTGTAGAAATGGTTACGAAGATTGGAGAGCAGCGTTACCTGGCCACCGGCGAATACCTGGTCCAGCATGGCGCGCTCATAGTCGGTAAGATCGTTCCACTCACCGCGATCTTTGAGCAGGTGGAACTCGTAATCCTTGGTGGTGGAGAGAAATCCTTTGTGCTGCGTTTCTACGATTTTTACGTAACCGCGGACGGCCATATCCACCAGCACTGAGGTGATATCTCGCGGATCCACGCTGTCATCAATCAGAGTTCCCACCTCTGCGGGCCCCATCTTCTCTGGCGGCCCATACATTGGAGCAACGGAGATGCCCGGATCAGGATCGCGGCCCTTGATCCACCACAGCGGAAACATGACTGCGAAAGCCCAGAAAGGAAGCGTGAGAATCGGGTTGCTGCCGACGAAACGGGAGAATCGCGCCAGGGCGCTCGGCTGGTGCAGCACGCCTTTTTCTATTGAAATGTCCACGGTTAAGCCTCCGCGCATCGGGAGCGGAGCATTGTTCTCAAAGCTGGCGCTTGCGCCTTCCACTGTGGCCCGGCCGTGCTCAGATGATCCGTAAATTCCTTCAAACGCCTGCGCCCGCAGCTTGCCTTCTGCCTCCGGCGGAAAATAAACCGTGGCCGACGCATGCTCAATGGGAACAAGCCAGTCAGTGCCGGTCACGTTCCAATAGAACTCGTCATATTGGTCGAAGAAGCGCGTGGCGTCTGAAATCGTGTATTCGATATTGATGGTTTTCCTGGCATTAACCGCGCCGGGAACATAGACCTTGAGCTTCAGATATCCATTCTTGGTGCTCTTCTCAAATTTCAGCTTGCCGCCGTTTTCGTCGGTGATCGCGCCTAGTTTCACAAAAATCTTATAGTTTGAGCCGGCCGGACCGGGATAATCCACCGGGATGTCGCGATAAATCCCCTGAAACGAGCCCGAGAAAACAAAGGTGATCTGCTCCTGAATGCGTACCGATCCGTCATCATCCACGTGAATGACGCTGTTAAAGTTGGCAATGCGATAGCTGCGCGCCAATGCCGGAAGCGCGAAGACCAGCAGCGCAAAAACTGCAAGCGCTCTCCCGGAGAAGAGCGCTCGGCGAGATTGGTTATATGACGCTTTCACGCGCTTAGAATTTCACGGCCACATTCTCGCGATCGGCCGGGGTCTCCATCTCAAAGAACTGCCGCGTATGGAAGCCAAACATGCCTGCGAGAATATTTGTGGGGAAGGACTGCACGCGGGTATTGAAGTCGCGGACAACAGCGTTGTAATAACGGCGCGCATTCTGGATGTTGTCTTCAATGGAATTGAGTGAGCCCTGCAGGCTGGTGAACTGCTCTGAAGCCCTCAGCTCAGGATAATTCTCCGCCACAGCAAACAGGCTCTTGAGAGCGCCGCTCAGCTGCGTTTCAGCCTGGGCCTTATCGGCAGGCGTGGTGGCCTGCATGGCCTGCGAACGGAACTTTGCAATGTTCTCGAAAGTCCCCTTTTCATGCGCGGCATAGCCTTTGACGGTCTCAACCAGGTTGGGAATGAGATCATGGCGGCGCTTGAGCTGGACATCGATGTCTGACCACGCTGAATCAGCGCGGACCCGGAGTTGCACCAGGCTGTTGTACATGCCGGCAAGGATGAAAATCGCGCCGACAATCAATATTCCAATCACTATCAGAGGCGTCATGCGTCTCTTCCTCCCCATTCCTCTTTATAACAAACAAGATTCGAGCCAGTTTCCGGGCTTTCTGCGGAAGGTACCATACCGAATCAACCGCGCGCAAATTGCTGCATGGTAATAACCAACGTGGTACTGGCGTGAGTTGAATATGGGAATACGTACGGATGCAAAACTCTGGATATGAGATTCAATATCTTGATAAGATGTGTCCGCGGAAAAAGCAGGCAAATCTCCCATGCTTTCAAGTCATTCTTCGCACCTGAATTGTGGCAGCCCTCATGCAGGCAGAACTGTCGGTTCTTGTTGTCTTAATGCTTCTAAAAGAACCTGAGTAATGTCTCGCTTGAGGCCAGATCTTACGGCCCCTTTAACTGAATCCCCAGCCCGACACCAAAGCGGGTCAACCTAGTTGGAGGAATATGAAAAGCTCGAGATTTTGGATTGTATTTATCTTATGTATAGGCTTCACCACGTTTAGTCTGCTGAGCGCGCGGGCGCAATCAACAGTCGCAACTGGAAGCATCCAGGGAACCGTGACCGATCCGAATGGCGCGGTGGTTCCGGGCGCTGCCATCACGATCACGAACAAAGCTACCGGCCAGGCGAGCAAAACCACCAGCTCACCCACGGGAACATATGCGTCAGGAGCGCTGGTTCCTGGCGATTACGAGGTCCGCATTGAGGCCAAGGGCTTTCAGACTCAGGTCATCAACGTCCCGGTACAGGTCGGCAACGTAGCCTCTGGCAGCGCAAAGCTGGCGATTGGCCAGGGAACTGAAGTTGTCGAAGTTACTGGCTCAGCCGTAGCGGTGAACACGGAGCAAGCCACTGTGCAAGGCGTGCTCAGCACAGAGCAGATTGAAAATCTGCCTATCAATGGCCGCAACTTTCTTGATCTGGCGCAGCTTGAGCCAGGCGTTCAAATTCAGGACGGCGGCAACTTTGACCCCACGAAAAACGGCTTCTCGTCCATTTCTTTCGGCGGGCGCTTTGGACGTACAGCGCGCATCGAGGTGGACGGTATCGACATCAGCGATGAAACCGTAGGGACCACCACGCAAAACCTGCCTGCCAGCGCGATTCAAGAGTTCCAGGTCAGCCAGTCTTCGCTCGATCTCTCCACAGAGCTGACTTCCTCCGGCGCAGTAAACGTAGTAACGCGCTCTGGGACCAACAAATGGCATGGCCAGGCCTTCTACCTGTTCCGCGATCATTCAATTGCGGCGAACATCGCCAACACTGACGTACCGTTTCAGCGCAACAACTTTGGCGGCCAAATAGGCGGACCGATTTTCAAGAACAAGCTGTTCTTTTTCGTAGATGCAGAACGGCTCAAACAGGACTTGATTGAGACGGTAGCCAGCGGCGGTCCATTTGCCGTGATCAGCGGAGGCTTCAATTCACCGTTCCGCGATACTAACGGCGTTGCCAAGCTGGATTGGAGCATCAACGATAATTACAAGGCTTTTTATCGCTTCTCCTACGAGCAGAACAGCAGCACGAAGGGGTTCATCCCGAACAGCTTCCAGCCGTTTACCAACGTGAACCACACGCCGGTGCATGCTGCAGGACTGAATTTCAGCACGGGATCATTCACTCATGCCATCCGTTTCGGCTATACAAAGTTCCGCAACGGCATTACCGATGCCACCAAATCCGGCATCTTCAATCCTGCTCCTGACCTGAGCATCACGATCGGTCCCAGCCTGAGCTGTCTGGCAGGCGGAGTGGACTCGTTCTGCTCCGGCAGCAACCTGCTGGCGCCGCAACAAACCTTCCAGCAAAACCTCCAAGCCAAGTATGACGGCAGCAAGACCGTACACTCTCACATTTTGCGTTACGGGTTTGGCTACAACCATATTCAAGGCGGTGGTTTTGCCAAGTTCTTTGCCCTGGCTCCGACCGTGAATGCACAGTTGACCGACTTCAATCCTGCCAACGCACCATTCGCCGGCGGCGCTGCGAACCCGCTGAACTATCCAGCTTCGCTGGTGTTTATGGGCAATGGACAGGGCTTCTCTTCAGAGAAACCTGCGTTCGGTCTGCCCGGCGGCGGGCTTGGCCCGGACAACCGCATCATGGCGTACATCGGCGATACATGGAAAGCACGTACCAACCTCACGCTCAATTATGGGCTGCGGTATGTACGTGACACCGGCCGCACGGACAGCGATATAGCCGGACAACCCTGCAGCACGATCGATCAGACTGGCAATTTCCTTCAGCCTGCGATCGCAGCTGCTGCTTTAGCTCAGTGCGGCAATGGCAATATCCTGGATCTCTGGGGCGCAGGCTTGGGCAATCGCGTGCGCACTCCAGGACACAACTTCGGTCCGACGGCGGGCTTTGTTTGGGATCCTACCGGCAGCGGAAAAACCGTAATCCGCGCCGGCGCAGGCCTGTACTATGAAAATTCCATCTTCAATAACAACCTGTTCAATCGTCCCGGACGCCTGGCTCAGGGATTGTTCCTGGCTGAAGCAGCGCCCTGCGCGGGCGGCGCTCCCAACCCGAATTTCGTGATGCCGGGCGGAGCACCCATACCGGTCAATCTCGCCGCCGTTTGCGGGCAGCCCATGGGCTCAGTCCATGCGCAGCTTGCACAATTGCAGGCCGCTTATCAGGCTGCAACCGCCGCAGTAGGCGCGGCGACCAATGCTGCGTATATCGGCAACACTCTGGCAGCGGGTGGCAACATCACGGGTATCAATATGTTCGCCCCGAATTACCAGACCCCGCGCTCGGTCCAGATGAATATCGGCTTCGAGCATCAGCTCGGAAAGGGCGTAGTCTGGAATGCCGATTACATCAGGAACGTAGGAACACACACTCTGCTCGCGGTTGACGTAAACCATGTGGGTGATATCCGGTTCTTCAACAAGGCAAACGCACAAGCGGCCATTGCAGCAACTTTGACGAACTGCGGTGTTACCACGATAGACGCCGGCCTGGCAGCTCCGTGTCCCGGTGGACCTGATCCAACGACGGCAATCTCGGGGCGCACCTTGACGATCGCCGACTTCGCCGCCAGCGGCCTTGATTCTGGAACGAATTTCTGCGGCGGCTTCTCCTGCCCAGGAGCGGCGTTCCCCGGCAAAAACCCGATCCTTGGCGTAAACCAGATGCTGTTCCCCGCAGGCCGATCGGTGTACAACGCTCTACAAACTTCTCTTCGCGCCAATGTTCACAACCCATTTGCCGGAGTTAAGGCGCTGAACTGGATCGTGTCTTACTCGCTATCAAGGACTCTGGGTTCCGCGCAGGACCTGGATTTTGTTAACACGGCGGTTGACAACAATCGTCCGAACGCGTTTATAGGCCCTAACGGTCTTGACCGCACACATCAATTCTCCTTTGGCGGCACCATGGACATACCCGCTGGGTTCCGTTTCGGCCTTGTCGGACATGTGTATAGCCCGTTGCCGCAGAATATGATCCTCCCCGGCGGCGGCGCCGGCGGTATCTTCATCAGTGATGCTACTGGCGACGGTTCAGGCGACGGGAGTCCTGTCTATCCGAACGGCGACCCGGTTCCCGGAACCAAGCTCGGCGCCTTTGGACGTGCAGTAAAGCTCAATGATCTCGCCGGTTTCATCAACAATTACAACGCTACTGTGGCGGGCACGGCGACACCGGCCGGCCAGGTATTGATCAGCAATGGCCTGATGAGCCTGGCGCAGCTTCAGGCCCTGGGCGGCGTGTTCCAGCAATTGGCTCCGCCTCCTCAGGGTGAAGTCGGATTGGGATGGCTGAAAACGTTCGACCTGAAGCTCAGCTATCCACGGAAGATCGGCGAGAACTTTACCGTTGAGCCGAGCGTTTCTGTTTTCAATGCATTCAACAACGCCAACTTCGACCTGCCGAGCAGCACGATCAGCAGCGTGCTGAACAGCAGTGGCTCGGTCAATGGCACTACGTCTGTAGAGCACAACCTTAACCGCGTCCTGCCCGGATCAGGCGTGTTCGATTTGGGCGCGCCGCGGGTGTTTGAATTTGGCTTGAAATTGAGCTTCTAATTCAACTTTTGTCGTGAAAGTCTGCCGCTGTGTTCGCAAGAACACAGCGGCTTTTTCGTTCTATGCAGTCGAAGAGCACGCCCGGGATCCAGTTCAATGCGCTTTACAATAAGACGAATGCATAAAGTAGCCGCCGCAGTTTTTCTAATTTTGTTTCTGGCAAGCTCCTTCTTCGCCCAGCAGAGCTCCAGCCAGGACCCACAGGCAAAGCCTTCCACTACGCCGGAGGTCCACAAGCGCAAATACTCTCCTGAAGTCGAAGAGGCCATGAACAAAGGCCAGGAACTGCTTTTCAAGAAGCACGATCCGAAGGCGAGCCTGGATGAATTCAAGCGCGCCATCAAGCTTGATCCCTGGTATGGGCAGGCCTACATGCTGCTTGGATTGGCGCAAATGCAGCTTGGGCAATGGAGTGATGCGCAGTGGGCCTTTGAAGAAGCGGGAAAGGTGGAACCGGGAAATGCCAAGGCTTATCTCGGCGCGGGCTCTGCTCTCAATGAGCAGAAGAATTACGCCGTCGCGCAGAAGGCGCTGGAGCACAGCCTTGAGCTTCGTCCGGACCTTGCAGAAGCTCACTACGAGTTGGCGCGCAGTCTCTGGGGGCAGGGGAAGTGGCAAGCCGCTGAGCCGCATGTACGCCAGGCCATTGAGCTAAACAAGGACTATGCCGGTCCGCACGCGCTGATGGGCAACATCTATCTGCAGGAAGAAAACCCCGAAGCCGCCCTCAAAGAGTTTGAGGAATGCCTGCGGCTTGATCCTGAGAGCAGCATGGCGCCCGCGATCAAAGAGAAGATCGCAGAGATCAAGAAAGCCCTTGGGCAGTGATGCTGTCGGGTGGCGCCATGCACTAACCAACACAAAAAAGGCGCAACACTCTGCGCCTTTCTGGATACATTTAGAAACCGTGAGCTGTCTAGTTCAAGACCAATGGCTTTGGCGGCTGCGGGCGGCTTTTGATTCTCTCGAACACCCCTTTCACTACCCGATCGCAGCGTACAGCATGGAACTGGTACAGGTCGGCGGCGCGGCCCTTGGCGCGCGCATACAGCTCCTTGCGCAGCATGGCGTGTGCGCGATGCAGGCGCGTCTTCACCACAGCGTCAGAGACGCCAAGGCTCTCGGCAGTCTCCGCCACGCTCATCTCTTCCACTTCACGCAGCATGACAACGCTGCGATACGTTTCCGGGAGATGGCTGATAGCTTCTTCCAGAAGCTTGCGCGCTTCAGCATGGGCAGTGCCGGCTTCCGGGGTTGGCGTTGAAGATTTAAAAACGGCCATGTGGTCTCCGTTGGAGGAAAGTGCGTCGAGCTCATCCATGCGTCCGCGGCGGCGCTTGCGGGCAAGCGCTTCATGGATCGCGATACGGGTGAGCCAGGTGGCAAATGCCGCCTTGCCGGCAAACTGGTCCAGGTGCTCATAGGCGCGGACGTAGGCATCCTGCATCACGTCTTCCGCCTCGCCGTCCTCCCGCAGAATGGCGCGAGAGACCCGATAGAGCCGCTGGTTGTAGCGGCGCATCAGGATCTCAAACAGCGCCGTCTCGCCTGCCAGCACGCGCGCTACTACTTCTTCGTCGCGAAGCTCGCTTTGGGCCGTCACCGGTACCGGTTGGGTACTCACCGTAAGTTCCTCCACACATTGAGATAGAGAATACCACCCGCCAAAGGTTACAATTTTTGTTTCCTTGGGAGCGCTAATGACGCGCAAATGGGCGGTTTTTCTGTGTTTTCTACATTTTGCCTTATCTGCGGCGCAGGCACAATGGCAACAACAGGCCAGCGGGACTGACGTTCAGCTTCGCGGCATCAGCGCCGTTTCCGGCCGAATAGCCTGGGCCAGCGGGGCCAAAGGCACAGTTCTGCGGACCTCCGATGGCGGCGAGACCTGGACAAAAGTGAGCGTTCCGGGCGCCGAAGCCCTGGATTTCCGCGACATTCAGGCCTTCAATGAGAATACTGCTTTTGTCCTGAGCATTGGGCCGGGAGAGCAATCGCGAATCTACAAGACGATCAATGGCGGCAAGAGCTGGGAGCTTCAATTTACGAACAAAGATCCCAAAGCCTTTTACGACTGCTTTGCTTTCTGGGACACCTATCATGGAATTGCTCTGAGTGATTCGGTGGATGGCAAGTTTCCCCTGCTGGTTACTACAGACGGTTCAACGTGGAAGCAGCTTGTCCCGAAGCAAATGCCAGCTGCTCTGCCGAATGAAGGCGCATTTGCCGCCAGCGGAACTTGCATTGCCACCTATGGGAAGAAAGATGTCTGGTTTGGCACTGGCGGCCCGGCTGCGCGCGTGTTTCACTCACATGATCGCGGCGAGAAATGGGAAGCCGCAGAAACACCGATTATGCACAGCGCTGCCAGCCAGGGAATATTCTCTCTTCTGTTCTGGAGCAGTAAAGATGGCGTAATTGTGGGAGGAGACTATCAGCAGCCGGATAAATTGGAAGGCATCGCGGCGACTACCCACGACGGCGGCAAAAGCTGGTCACTTGCTTCATTGCCTCCGCGCGGATACCGTTCCGGACTTGGCTTGGCCATGGTGGGCCTGGGCGAAACGGCTCCGCAGCAAACGCTGGTGGCAGTCGGGACCAGCGGGATTGATTACTCGCGCAATGGAGGCTCCGCCTGGAACTCGCGACTTGAGGATAAGCCATGGTCGCGCGCGGAAGATCAACCGTATAACTCCATAAGCTGCGCAGTTGATGTCTGCTGGGCCGTGGGACCGCAGGGGCGCATCGCCAAATTGCTGCATCCTCCTCACGTAATCATCAACTAGGACTGCTGATGGCCAGGCGAAAACCTCAATCCCTATTGCTCCTCTTGTTACTTGTTGTGGCCTTCCTGCTGGTGCGCTACCTTCGCCATCCAGCGCCTCCGCAATTTACCTGCGGGACGCACTGTGGCGAGGAGCGCTGGCGCATCAAGACGGTTTTCGATAACGATGCTTCGCGCATTAATTTCGCTCCGCGCTCCACAACCGTCACAGATTTGGTCTCAACACCTGCGCCTGCCGCACTGGGCGACGAGCGCGCCACGGCAGAAAAACAGGTTTATTCCGTGGAGGCTGTATTGCTGGGATGGAAAGTTGAATCCGCTGCGCACGGAGACCAGGACTTTCATCTGGTGTTGGCCGACCCGAACGACTTCACGCGAACCATGATTGCCGAAGTTCCATCCGCCGAGTGTGAAGGCGCGTGCAGCTCGTCTCAGGCGCCACATTATGCTGAAGTACGCCGTGTGCTTGAGGCGCGCCTTTCAGCGCCACAAGCGCATTTTCGCCGTATTATGCCGGCATGGGTGGTACGGGTGGAAGGCATCGGCTTTTTTGATATTTTTCATGGCCAAATCGGTGTCGCCGAGAATTGCATGGAGTTGCACCCGCTGTTGAAAGTAGAGTTCGTGCGGCAGCTGGGACCGGAAGCGATGCTGCCGCGCCGCATTGAGCCGCCCCAGGAGCACCACTGCGGACGGATTGAACGCGAGTAAGTGTACAAAGCTCATGTAATTGAAATACTTCTGGCCTGTATGGTTCAAAGATCCCTCGCAGCTGCGCTCGGGATTTCGCCTGCGGGCTCTGACGCCCGCATACCGGCTCAATTTTGTAGCCGGGGAACGAACGCGATATGATGCCGACGGCAGGCTACTATGACAGCTCCATCCAAATCCGCTATCGTGGACCTTACCCACTTCAACCTTGAGCATGCGCACTGGCATTGCGATCAACTGGAGCGCGGCAAGGTGCTGTTCTTCAGCCACGTGCCGTTTGAGTTCCCTGAGCGCGATCGCGAGTTTCTACTCTCGCAAAAGCAAACCGGTTCACGCTTTCACAAGAATATTTCTTATCGTCCGGCGAAGGACCTGATGAAGGGCGTGGATGAAAACTCTCCGGACCGCGAGCACATGCTGACGATCATGCGGAATTTTTCCCGCAATGTGACAGCATTCATCGCGCAGTTTCTGGCTCCGTATGCGGGAAAGATGAAGCTGGACTTTGCCAGCTTCCGGCCGCTGGAAGAGCAAGGCCGCGACCTGCCGCTGCACAAGCGCAATGACCTGCTCCACGTGGACGCCTTCCCTTCCCGTCCGACACACGGTGCGCGGATTTTGCGCGTCTTTGCCAACATCAATCCTTCTGTCGGGCGCGTGTGGAATGTAGGCGAGCCCTTTCATGAATTCCTGCCCAAGCTAATGCAGGTAAAAAAAATCGGCCCTTCAAGTAGCGGGATTGGGAGAGCCTTGACGCGGATGGCCAGCAAAATCGGGCTCCCAGTGCCTGACCGCTCACCCTATGATGAATTCATGCTCTACCTGCACGATTGGCTCAAGGAGAACAGCGACTTTCAGACGAACTCGCCCAAGCAGCAACTGATCTTTCCTCCGGGCAGCGCCTGGATGGTCTATACAGATGGCGTTCCTCACGCCGCGATGTCAGGACAGTATGCGCTGGAGCAGACCTTTATAATTCCGCGCGAGGCGCTGGTCTCTCCGCAGGTTTCGCCCTGCCAGGTATTGGAAGAGGGAAATTACGTGCCGCGACAGCGCGTAGCAGTATAGTTTTTGACCTGCCATCACAAAAAAAAAAAGGCGATCCGAAGATCGCCTTTTTTTTAGTTTTGGAAAAAGTTAGGACTTCTTGGCATCGTCGGAGTCATTGTCGAGATCGCTGTGGGCCTCGTGCTCCGCTTTCTTTGCCTCGGCCTTGGCATCGGCTGTCGGTTTCAGGTCATGAATCGCCTTGCCCAGGTTCTCAGCATGGGGGCCGGTCATCTTGGCCTTCAGCTGATCAAAGGGAATGCCGAGATTGTGCGAAACGTGAACGGCAGCCACAAACTGCCCCAGGTTTTTAAAACCCTGAGCGGCTGTTTGCAGGTTGGTTCCCGGAGGCAGCAGGCTCTGCAGCTTGCTCGACAGTTGTGGGTTTGCAGCCAGTTTCTGCGCGATGGAGCCGTGCCCGGAATGCGCACCGTCATGTCCGGAGCCATGGTCGGAGTCGGAATCCGACTTGCCGTGGCCTGAAGACGAGTGATCGCTTCCATGCAGCGATGATGAGCCGCTTCCGCTCGTTCCGCCGCCGTGTCCATGCTGTGCGAATACCGGCGCCGACATAAATGCAACCATCGCCGCCATGCTAAGTAACAATCTGGTTTTCATTTGTGCTTACCTCCCATTTAGTAACTACTTCTGGAACGCAACAGCCTGCCTACATTCATGCGTAAGTTGAAGGCAAAGCTATTGAGATTGAACGTCATGCTGCGCGTATAGCCCAATTCCAGCCGCCAGATTGACGCCGGCTCAAACGCCACCCAGGTATTGAATCCGTTCTCCCGGGTGAGATTGTTGCCGGTGGCCTGAGTGGCATTGTCGAAAGGGTTCTTTCCCTTTCCCTGGCCATCAAGCTTGCTGAAAACCTTCTGCGTGCCGAAGGGAACAATCTGGTAGCCTGAACCGCCGGCATACACTTTCTTGGCGAGCTTGTATTCCGCGCCTTCCTCAAGATGGCTGATCCCACCCAATGAGGTGAATGGCCGGGTCAAAAATGCTGTGTCCGGCACGGTGTTGCTCAAGCCGCCTTCAAAAAACGGAGTGAACCGGTTAAAGGAATGCTCAAAACGGTTGGTCCAATCCACGCTGGCCCGGCCGGTGCTGAAGCCCTTGCTGGTGCTGCCGGTTGGAGCTGCAGCAGTAACAACCGCGGCGTAAAAGAGCCTGGGATTGGGCGCGCGAAAAACAAAGCCCATATAAACATTGCCCAGACCGCTATTCGTTACGCTGGAATTGGTGGTTGTAGTTGTTCCCGTGGTTGTGGTGCTGGAAGGCACGTTGGCGAAATAAACCGGCACACCAGCAAAGACGCCAAAGTGCTTGTTAAAGTCCCAACCCAGGTTGGAGTCGAGTTTGAATATCCGGCTGTCAGTGTTGATGGTGCCCTGAAACGATTCAAAGCCGGTGATTCCTTTGTCATCATCGACCTTGGGTTGAGGCTGGTTCGGCATCTGTTGCTGGCCTTGCGCGATTAATGAAGCGCTCGCAGCCAGCAGCGCGAACGCAAAGAATTTCGATAAATATTTCATGGACCCTCCAAAGTGGTTACTCGCTGGCGCATTCTGGTTTTTCAAACTACGAATTGGCAAACCTCAATGGTCATTGCACCAGCGTAACCAGCAGAAATTTCCGGCTGTAACCAGCTACTCTGAAGTGCACGGCGAGTGCCATTTGGTCTGGCTCTAAGTTATTGATTTGCTTGCACCTGCCGGCTTGGCTCCGAAGGGACGCGTGTGGCATAAATACTCAGTAGCGGGCAATTCTGTACAATGCGGGCGCAACCTATTGAATACGCATGCGAATGAAATACTTCACTATCTTTCTCTCTCTTTTTTTCCTTGCAGTCTCATCCACTGCGCAGCAAGCTCCAACCGTGATTCGCGCGGGCACACTTCTGGACGGCAAAGGCGGTGCGCTGCACAACGTTGTGATCGTAGTGCAGGACGGCAAGATCACGCGCGTGGAGCAGCAAGGCAAATTTCATGCAGCTGCGAACACTCCCATTTACGATTTGAGCCATGCCACAGTGCTGCCAGGCTGGATTGATTTGCATGATCACGTTATCTGGCATTTTGGCCCGAACGGACGCATTGAAGACAAGAACGAGACTGCTTATCAGGGCGCGCTGGCAGCCGCACAAAATGCTTATGTAACGCTAATGGCCGGGTTCACGACCATTCAGAGCGTGGGATCTCCTGAAGACAAAGATCTGCGTGCCGCGATCCAGAATGGCGGCCTGCCCGGCCCGCGGCTGATCACTTCACTGGAGCCGATCGAAGATCCCAAGCTCACGCCGGAGCAGATTCGAGAAACGGTGCGCAAGCTCAAGGCGGATGGCGCGGACCTGGTCAAGATTTTTGCGTCGCGCAGCATCCGGCAGGGCGGTGGACGGACACTCAGCGACGAGCAGCTTCAGGCCGCGTGCTCTGAGGCCAAGGCGCAGGGGCTGCGCACGCTTGTGCATGCGTATCGCGACGCGGTTCGGGCTGCGGCAAACGCAGGCTGCACAGAGGTGGAGCACGGAACATATGCCACGCAGGAAGACCTGGATGCCATGGCGCAGCACGGAACATTCTTCGATCCGCAGATTGGGCTGGTGATCCACAACTATCTTGATAACAAAGAAAAATATATAGGCGCCGGAACCTATACCGAAGATGGCTTTGCCAAGATGAAAGAGGTGCTGCCGGTGATAGCCGAAATGTGGAAGCACGCGCTTGCAACCAGGAATCTGAAGATTGTTTTTGGCACTGATGCTGTTGCCGGAGCACATGGCCGCAATGCCGAGGAGTTTATCTATCGCGTGCAGGCGGGGCAGAGCCCAATGGATGCGATGGTCTCAGCAAACTCGCGAGCCGCTGAGTCGCTGAACATGCAGAGTGAAATCGGCTCGATTGCTCCCGGTCTGCAGGCAGACATCATTGCGCTGGATGGCGACCCGCTCAAAGACATCACCGCTGTGAGGAGAGTGGTGTTCGTGATGAAAGGCGGGAAGATTTATAAGAACCAGGCTTCTCCATCGCAGAAGCAATAGCTCTCGATTGCGATCGGAAGGCAGCAAGGTTTTTTCAGGGAAAACTTCGGCGTTGAAAAGCTGGCATGGGAGGTGCACAATCAAAGGCACAGGACCTTTTTCCCGCCATCTGGAGCAGAGAAGTTCATTTGAATTATCACCGAGGCAACGAAACTATTCTGGTAGTGGATGATGAAGAGTCAATGCGCTCTATCATGACTGACTTCCTCACTCAATTGGGCTACCACACGCTTTCTGCTCCCGATGGCCGAGAAGCGCTCCAGCTTGCCGAGCAGCACTCCGGGAAAATTGATCTGCTGCTGACCGATGTAAAAATGGGTGGACTGTCCGGCCCGGAGCTCGCAGAAGCTCTTCTGAAAAAGCGTCCTGAAGCAAAAGTGATATTCATTTCCGGATACCCGGAAGAGTCACTGGCTCCGAATGGAGTGCTCAGGCCCGGCATCGTCCTCTTGCAGAAGCCGTTCACCATGAAACTGCTCTCGGCCAAGCTGCGCGAAGTGCTGGGGCCACTCCCGGTCAGCAGCTGATCTCGTGTGTCTATCCAGCCACTGCTGAGGGGTAATTTGACACGCAAGGCGTCTCTCCACCAAAGCCCACAATTGCTTCCCTTTCAATGACATAGAAGAATGGCCCCGCAGCTGCACCTCTTCTCCGTGAGAAATAACAAGGAGGAAGCAATGGACACCCCCAACGATGAAGGAATGCGCAATCTTCTGCTCTGGGGAGCCTGCTGGCTCGCGGCGCTAATGCTTCTGCTGCCGGCGCTGACCGGAGGATAACTGGAGCATCAGGTAGTTACGCGGGTAACAGCTAATCGCAAAGAAAAAAAGTTTTCACGGACTTCAGAGAGAAAACCTGCATCTATGTTTCTACGACAGGAACTCCGAACGTCATCAAAAGCTCTTTCTGTCGCTATGACGTACCAGGAGATACGCTGATGCTTTCCAAATGCGCCAATCCCTCATGTTCCACCGAACTCGTTTATTTGCGCGAAGGGAAAATTTTCATGATGGAAGCCTCTGCGCAACCCAAGACCACAGACGCTCCCGCCCCTAAACCTGCCATTAGAGTAGAACACTTCTGGCTGTGTGGCCCATGCTCAGCACAACTGACGGTGGCTTACGATCGCCAGAATGGCGTGCAAGTTGTGCAGAAGAAGTTCCGCACGATGGCAGCAGCTTCGTAAAGCTAGTTCTTAGTATTTAATAATTTCAGCCGGATCGCCGGCAGGCATTGCAAGTTGCAACGGCGGCGGTTTTGCTAAGTTCTAAATACTAATTACTGCCTTTACTTCACCAGCTCCGGCCCTTTCGGCGTGCGATAACCCCCATTCAGCGAATACCAGCGCACTTTCAGCGTATCCAGGCCCATATAGAAGCCGTCACGCCAGGGATGGATCTTTGACCGTTCATCGTGCCCCCACGCCACTGGTACTTCCGCAACCTTAAATTTATGATGGTGGGCCAGGTACAGGATCTCGGCGTCAAAGCCCCAGCGTTGAATCCGCTGCAACGGGAAGATCACCTCAGCCGCGCGGCGAGTAAACGCCTTGAAGCCGCACTGCGTATCCCGATACGGAAACGTCAGCACCCCACGGATGAACAGATTGTAGGCGCGTGACATGATCTGCCGTTTCAATGATTGCCGCTGAAATTGCAGTGAAGGATCGAGCCAGCGCGAGCCAATGGCGACATCAGCGCCTTTCTCCAGCGCGGCAAAAAGCTTTGTGGCCTCCTCAATGGGCGAGGACAGATCCGCGTCAGTAAACAGCAAAACCTTGCCGCGGGCGTTCAACATGCCATTGCGCACAGCAAAGCCTTTGCCCTGGTTGCCGGGGTTCTGGATCAGCCGGACCTGGGGGTGCTCAGCGGCATATTGGCTAACCACGTCATTCGTGTGGTCGCGGGAGCCGTCATTCACCACCACAATCTCCGCGCTCCATTTCTGCGCGTTCAAGTGCTCCAGGATTCGTTCCAGCGTGCCGCTAATCCTCGCGCTCTCGTTGTAAGCGGGCACGATGATGCTGTACTGCGGTTGCGCTAGTTGCAATCCTGAACCGTGCAAGGGGAACTCGATTGCCAGACTCATGCAGCTTGTTCTTTCTTTTTTAGCATGGCGAAGAACTCTGGCACCAGATTCGGGTCCCACAATCCCGTGTTGGCTTCGTCCAACATAGTGCGCTTGGCTTCTTCATGCGTTAAAGCGGGTTTGTAAGGACGCGCAGTCCGCAGCGCGTCATAAACGTCCACAACCTGAAGCACACGTGCCAGCAGCGGGATGTCATATCCGCTGAGCTGGTCCGGATAACCGCTGCCGTCCCAGTGCTCATGGTGATGGCGGATAATCGGCAGCACGTCGCGGAAAGACTTGAGCGGCCTGCAAATGGCCTCTCCGATCACCGGATGCTGCTTCATGATCTTCCACTCATCAGCGGTCAGCCGCGTGCCCTTCTTCAAAATCTCGTCAGGAATTGAAACCTTCCCCAGATCATGAAGATAACCCCCACGTTTGAGTGCGCTGATGCTATCTCCATCCAGCCCTATGAAATGGCCCAGGTCAGATGCATAGCGCGCCAGCCGCTCACAGTGGTTCCCGGTGTATGGATCGCGTGACTCAATGCCCAAAGCCAGCGCCACCAGCACAGCTTCGGCATTCTCCAGTTCATCTGTGAATTCCTTGAGCTTCAGCAGCGATTTAACGCGGGCAAACAGCTCTTCCGGATACAGCGGCTTGCTCAGGAAATCATCAGCGCCGGCCTCAATCCCACGCACGCGATCATCACGATCAGAAAGGCCGGTAATCATCACCACGGGAATGAGGCGGGTAATTGGGTCTTCCTTCAACTCGCGGCAAAGGTCGTAACCTGACTTGCCCGGCATTACCACGTCAAGCAGAACCAGCTCCGGACGTTCATTGTGAACAATCTGCTTGGCTTCCTCGGCTTCAGTTGCGGTAATGATCTCGTAACCTCGGGAGGTGAGCAATTCCCGTAGAAGAAGGAGGGTGTCCAGCTTATCGTCCACTACCAGAATGCGCGGACGCTGTTTCTGGCGACCATACTCCTCCCTAGCCCTCTCCGATACAGGTGCCATCGAAACATGAGAAGGTTTTGCGGGTGAGAGGGTTGTATCGAGCAACTCTCGAAGGCTTTGCTTAGAATTTTCTTTGGAAAACACAAAACACCTGCACTGGAGCCGCGCACAATGGCTGGGCTAATCTACGTTATTCACCTTAGGGATTGCTTATGATACGGGATATGTCCCAAAATTGAAAGAACCCACCCGGAACAATGCATATTCTTTAGTAACTCTTACTGTTTGCCATTTTTGATAAGACCAATTCGGGATTTCATTAGTTGAATAAAACCTGCGCCCTTCTCTTATGCCGAATACCCACCGTGGAAGCGGATCGCGCGTTTGGTCTTATAATGGCCTTCATCTCATGCGGTCAGCCCTCTTTTGCTCGATATTGCTTGCGTGCACGGTGAGTCAGGCTGCTCCCCGGCAACACACCATTGTTCTTACCAGGTGGCGCTCCGTCCAAATCCGCTCAGATGCCGGCACTTCGCAGGAGACCCGCATCCGCGATCTGGTAATTGATGGCCGCGTGCGCGAGTCTCTAACCGGGCCGTTGCACGAGGTCACCGAGCGCCTGTTCGTGGTGCGACGCGCCTATCGTTTGAATGACGCGCTTCCGGAAGATTCCTCAAAGTCTCCGCAGTGGATCTGGCGGCTGGGCGGCTGGATCAGCGTAGATCGCCAGACCGGCCATGTGGCGCAGCTAAACCTTCCGGCATTTGACGTCGAAACTTCTGACGCTAGCTGGTATCGCGACTATGCAGCCTACTGCGGCGCCTCGGACGACGGCTCAAAGACCTACATGATGGTTGCGCAGTTGGGCAGGCGCAAACCAATCCTCAAAAAAGAAGTATCCGCTTCCGCCTGTTCCGCGCCGCACTGGGAACGCACTCCCAGCCGCGTAACTTTCACCATCGCAGGTGAAAAGACCACTTTTGCCGTCCGCGCCAACGGCGCTGACCTGCAGCCCGAGACTGCTGAGGAAGAAGGCCCGCAATGAAGACACTTGAAGAATATCTTCAGGACGCAACCGTCGCGCACGGCCATCTTTGCGCCGGACAGGTGCTGGGCGTGCGCATGGCCATGCTCGGCCTCAGAAAGCTGGGGCTTGACGAGCCTCAGGGCAAAGATCGCAAGCGCATCGTCACCTTCGTGGAGATTGACCGCTGCGCCACTGATGCCGTAATGGTCGTAACCGGATGCCGCCTGGGCAAGCGTGCGCTCAAGTTCCGCGACTGGGGCAAAGTCGCAGCAACCTTCGTTGACGTGGAAACCGGCAAGGCAGTTCGCGTGGTCGCAAAAGAATCCTCCAAAGCACTGGCAAAGAACATGCACCCGGAGATCGAAAATAAGAACCAGCAGCAAATGCTGGCCTATCGTGAAATGCCAGAGGAGCAGTTGTTCCAGACGCAGTGGGTCCATGTGGAACTTCCGCCGGAAGAGCTTCCTGGCTACAAAGGCGAGCGCATTGTCTGCGCCCATTGCGGCGAAGGAATCAACTTCCGTCGCGAAGTCCGCCTTGGCGCAAAAATCCTATGCCGAGGCTGCGCCGGCGAAAGATACTACGAGCCGATTGTGTAATTGAAGACATACCTCTCCACCTGAGAGCTAACATTAAATTGTCAAAGAACTCGGAATTCCTATCCGCCTAAGCGGCTCACTATCGTATCCAGATTCACAAATCAGGAGATGTTCAACTACCGTCTAGCAACACCTTAAATTTACTTTCCAGTTAATGATTCTTCCCTCCCCTACCCCCTCCCTATTCATCCCAATCATCCCAGATTGGCGTAGAGTTGGTCCCAATCGCCCATGGGATACCTCTGCGGTTACTTCCGCAGCCCCCATCTTTCACAAATTACTAATTGAATACTAGACGCTGCCAAATCCTAGCGTGCTTCGCCACGCACAACAATAGCGAAACAGGACATCGTACTAAAAAGCCCTGCTAGAGAGTGGGCATTGCGTCATGAGAGTTAAGACATCGGCGTATAGGACCGGAGAGATATCTGGTCCGCTCAATCACGAAACTCTGAATCTGGAATCTCCACGCCTGTTTTTACGCTTTGCAGCTCAAAAAGCAAATCGTTCAGTTCCCGCCTGACGGCAATCTCATGTGGAAGTTTCACTGCGCCAAACTGCCGGTAATCGCGCAAATAAGTTGTCAATGCATAGGCCACTTCCGGAAGGCTCTTAGCCTTCCGGAAGCGCTGCACCTGGTCAATCCGCAACATAAGGAAATTTTCCATGTCGTAATAGCGCACGCTTGGGTCGCCATGCTTCGGCGTAAATCGCACCGCATACGCCCATCGCTTATCCACCTGCGCCCGGCCAATCAGCTCGATCTTGTTGTAATCGCGAATGTCCCACTCCACCAGGCTCGCCATGCACCGCTCTATGGTCCCCATGCCTGCGCCATTGATCATTCCTACGCCTTGAACTGTAGCTCGATGGATGGGATGGTCATCCCGGTGGCCGAACCAGCTCGTCCCGTGGCTGACCATCTGAACTTCAAGCACATCAGTGGCAGGGGCCTTGTAAGAGAACGCGTAATTACCGAGTGGATGAGACAAGGTAAAGCCAAAATCGCCGGTTGCTCTGAGCGTGAGCTCCTTATGCGCATTCAGTCCGCCTGTAGCGGTAAGGTAACCATCCAGTATTTTTGCCACGCTGATGCCGCCTGCGGGAACTGCCCCGTTCTGGGCAGAAGTATGGGGCGTGAATCCCCAAAAAATTAGGGCGAGAAGAAATGCAGTGCGCTTCATTTTCCCTGAGTATGCCACAAGCAGCACTGGAATAAGATCAGTGAAACCGCTCAATTCCTCGCATTACACCTTATCCAGCCTTATTGGCACGCCCGGTATCGGCCGCAGCGTGACGGAAGGATCCGCTGACACCTTCTCTGAGTCGATCGCCAATCGTAAGCGAAACCGCTGCAGCATCAGTGCCAACACAACCAGGATTTCCGTCATGGCGAAGTTGAGTCCAACACAGGTCCGCGGCCCGGCGCCAAAGGGCAGATAGGCATAGCGCGGCCGCGCGGCTGAGTTCTCCGGCGCAAAGCGCTCCGGACGGAACGTCTCAGCATCCGGCCACCACTTGGGATGGCGCTGCGTGATGTAAGGAAAGATCAGTATTTCCGATCCCGCGCCCACATCGTATCCGCCGATCTCGTCATCATTTACTGCCGTGCGCGACATCGTCCACACCGGCGGATACAGCCGCATGCTTTCCTCGACGACCATGCGTGAATAGCGCAGCTTGATCAGGTCTTCATACCCCGGAGCACGACCGTTTAAGAAATTTGCTTCAGCCGCCATGCGCTCCATCACTTCAGGCCGCGTGCCAATCAGAAAGCACGTCCACGCCAGCGCCAGAGTAGTCGTCTCATGGCCGGCAGTGAGCAGAGTGATGACTTCGTCACGAAGCTGCTTGTCAGACATTGGCGCGCCAGTCTCATCGCGCGCCTCCATCAGCATTGTGAGCAGATCAGAAATGCCTTCAGGGCTTTGCCGCCGCTCCGCAACGATCCGATCAATAATTCCATGAATCACCGCCAATGCGGCGCGGTACTCACGATTCCGTGGTGTTGGCACGCTGGCTGGTAGCGGAAAGATTGACCACGCTCGATCCACCGAGTAATCGCGGCCAATCTCCAGCGTGTGCCGGATCGATTCTGCGTCAGCTTCCAGATTGGTCGTAAACAAAACCTGTGCGGCAATATTCAGCGTGAGCCGCATGAACTCCGGGACAACGTCAAACACCTCGCCTCGTGCCGCGTAGTCTTCCCACCGGCGCAGCATGCCCAGCGTATTCTCCGCCATCGTGCTCACAAACCTGGCTACCTGCTGCCCTTGAAACGCGGGCTGGGACATCTTGCGCTGTCGCTGCCAGAGTGCGCCTTCGCTGGTTAGCAATCCTTCACCCAGCGAAAGCTTCAGAATGTTGTACCCGCGTCCCTTGCGGTAGTTTGCGAAATTGCCCTGCAGGACATGCTGAATGTGGTCAGGGTGGCTGAGCTGGTGTGAAACCCACAATCCGCGATAGCGCACCACGTCGCCATATTCGAGCGCGGCCTGAAAGAAGCCAGCCAGAGGATCTCTGCGGAATCGCGGCAGGTTGAGGAAAAATTCCAGCGTCGGAGGACCCGGCGCTTTACCTGGCTTGCTGGGACGAATCACCACTCATGATTCTACCCGAGAGCAGAATACCCGCGAAAAATGGATACAAAACAGCTTCCAGCTTCAGACGTTACTGATTGCGGAATATCAACACAGTGATTCGTCACCACATTTCACCCCCCATAACTGTTCACTGCCGGACACCTCATGCCGAAAGCGGACACCGCATGTCCCAGTGCCTGTAAATCCGTCAATGTGCACCTTCCGCAGATTCAAGCACTTACGTCCATCAAGAGGTTTGGCATAACGGATGCCAATACAAAGGAGTCAGGAATGATCGAAGTTTCCCGCACTAATTCTGAGCAATGAATAAGGAGATTCGTATGTTTGACGGCAAAAACAATCGCTTACTTGATAGCTTTTCCTTCCGCGTTGCTATTACCGCAGCGGTGTTCGCAGTGTGGGGCGTGGCAGGTTACATCGTGCTGTCACTCGCCTGACTTTGCGGGACGTAAGCAGTCCTTATTCGTAGCGCTTCTGCTCCATGGCAGGTCAAGTGTTGAGGGCGTCAATATGACGTTTAGTTACAGACAGGATGGTCGCGCAGTGTCCAGTCACAACTTCACGCACCGTCATGCTGGCGCCTTCAGCAAACTATTTACTGAGCTGAAATACTGGTTCCTTTTCCGCAAGCAGGCATAGGCCGTCCCAGTTCTGCGGAATAACTGCTGCTTCCACTGCAACCGGCTGCGCCTCTTCTTCCGAACCAGAATTCCCATGACGATTCCGTCCCGCGCTGACCTGCTCCACAAATTCATCCACCTTGCGCGGATCAACTTTAACCTGCAGCACCACTGCCTCATTCGGCTCAAGAGTTACTACCAGCACCTTCATGTCTCTGCCCAGGTCCTGCGCATAGATGTAAGTACGCTCGCCGCTGCGGCGGTCCCACGACTGCACCATTGGCTGCCAGCCTGAATCCTTTGCGCCGCGGACAATCTCATCCAGCCTGGTATCTGCACCGGCATCCAGAAAACCCTGATCTTCAAAAATAGCGCCCTTCAGGCTCTTGACTCCGGCAAAGTGGTAGAACTTCACCACAGACCCTGCCAATCCCATGGCCCAACGATGCTGGCGATGCACATGGTACTGCGCTTCAATGTGCTTCACGATCCTGCCGAAATCATCCCTGGCGAAGCTTGTCTGCGTTGCCGCAAAGAGCAGGCACGCCATGGTTAATAAAAACCTATTCTTTCTCATGGCTGCTCTCCTTTTTATCTTTATTACCCTTCTCTGATTTTCCCGGGGACAGGTGGTGTTCCAGCGCCGCAATCTTCTCTACCGGCACATTGCCCACAATATTCACCACCGTCAGCTCCCGCGGCTCCGCCACAAGAATTACCACTCCGCCAACCTGCTCACCGTTTTTGAACAGATAAATTTCATCGTGCTGATTGCTCCGCTTGTCGATGCTTTGCACCACCTTGGTCCATCTCGGGCCAATTTGCGACCGCACTGCTTCCACATCAGCTTTGCTGTACTGGCTGGACTGGTCAAACTCAAAGCTCTTGATGTAGATGCCCTTCAGCCCTTTCATAATTGACTTGAGCTGGGCCACATCCTGATCGCCTTCATCGTCCATTTTTTCTATGAGTCCGACCGCAAAATTCAGCATCGAGCCATCCAGCGTGACATCTGTGACCCGCACGGCCTTGTCACTGAGCTTGTTCAGAGCATCAAGCTGCAATTTGGCGTCCTGCGCAAATCCGCGGACGGCAATGCAGCACAGCAGAAGCCCCACCAGCGTTCGCGCAATGGTTCCAGTTAAGCGGTTCATAGGCGGTTTCTCCTGATCTTGTCGTTCTCTTCCACCGGAAGTTGCGCGCGCTCTAAAACATGGTTCAGCTTGGAGCGTGCAATCTCCAGTGCCCGGATAGCCTGATCTCTGGCTCTTTCGGCCTCTTCCAGGCGCTGCTGATTTTCTTGCGCAATTCTTATGTCTTCATGATGGCGGTATTCCGAATACTCATATCCGCCAAACGCAAAGCTGAACAGCAACGCCACAGCCAGGGCCGCCGTCCAGGCCGGATGCAGCTTCCACCACGTCCAGAAAAGCCGGCTCTTCTTTTGTGCGGGCTGCTTCTTACCTTCAGACTCAAGTTGGTTCACGCGCGCCAGTACGCGCTGGGTAAATCCCTCGCCGGGGTCTTTGCGCTTCAGCGCTGCTCGAAGATCTTCATCAGAAAAATGCATAGCGTACCTCTCTCAGCTTGCGCGTCAGGCTCCGGCGCAGCTCCTCAAGTGACCGATGCAGCGTGCTCTTCACCGTATTCACCGGCATCTCCAGCGCTTCTGCAATCTCCGCCGGCCCCAGTCCTTCCTGAAAGCGCAGGATCACCACCATGCGCTGCCTCTCCGGCAGCCCAGCCAGGCTCTGCTGCAATCGCTCAAGCAAAAGCGGATCAGCAGGAGCATTGGCCGAAGCCGGCTCTGGAGTTTCCGCCAGCGCCAGCTCGCGCCGCCGAAGCTTCTTCCTTCCCTGGTCAATGCACCTGTTTGCCGTCACCCTGCGCAGCCAGAACGTGAGGTGCGGCGGAGACTGAATGCGGCCCAGGCCCTGGTAAAGCTCCAGAAAGACCTCCTGCGCCAGGTCTTCAGCCAGCGAGCGGTCCTGCAGGTAGTGGTAGGCAATGCTAAATACCATTGCCTGATGCTCCCGTACCAGCTCGGCAAAAGCTGCGGAATCGCCCTGGGCTGCGCGCTTCAGTGCCAGCTCCAGCCGGTTGTCCTCACCGCCTGCGGGTTGGTCCAGGATCTGCTCCACTCAAACAGTTATACGCACCAGCAGGGAAAATGGGTGCACGTTTCTCTAAGTGGGCCTGAAATGAACAGTGATACATTCTTGTAAGCTATGAAAGGGAGCTCTCATGGCAGATTCAAATTCCTTTGCCCTGACCTACTATGACGAGGTTCGCCGCAGCTTTCGCGGCTACAAACGGCTGGCCGACGGCGCTCTGGCCCAGATCAACGATAAAGATTTCTTCCGCGCGCCCGATCCTGAATCCAACAGCGCCGCCATCATCGTGAAGCATGTGGCCGGCAACCTGCGCTCACGCTGGCGGGACTTTCTCACCACAGACGGCGAAAAGCCGGACCGCAATCGCGACCAGGAATTCGTCCTCACGCCAGAAGATACGCGCGCCGATCTCGCACGTCGATGGGAAGAGAGCTTCCAGATCGTCTTTGACCAGATTGCAGCGCTCACGCCAGAGGACTTCAGCCGTACCGTGACTATCCGCGGCGAGCCCCACACCATTCTGCAAGCCATGAACCGCAGCCTGATGCATACGGCGTATCATGTCGGTCAGATTCTCTACGTGGGCAAGCACCTGAGGGGCGCTGAATGGACCATGCTGAGCATTCCCAGGGGCAAATCTGCAGAGTTCAACACCATGAAACCTGAGGAGCGAAAGGTAAAGGCCCCAAACCGCCCTTAGTTCAACCTGCTCACACGGCGGATCGCATTAACCAGTGCCGACGGCCCGTGGCTGGCAATCACCACCGCATCGGGCGCAATTCTGCCGTCGAATTTTCCTGATTCGGAGATAGCTATCAGGCGGCACCCTGGGCAATTCTGCCGGATCAGCTCAGAAACTTCACGTACAGTTTCGTTGGGGAGAGTGTATGCAAGCACAACCACGTCAGCCTGGCCTCGCCGGATGAGGTCCACGGTCTCTTCTTTGCTGCGCGGCGTAACAACGTCCAGTCCGTGCCCGCGCAACGCCTCGGCGCGATAGAGTGCAACCTCCCATATCCCGCTGAACAGGAGCACTCTGACTGCTCCGCCTGGCCCAGGCTGTTTATCTTTTTTTGCCGGTGGTCTGGGTGCTTTGTGCCGTTCGTGGTGCTCATCGAAAACAAAGATCTGGTCCGGGTTCGGAATACTTTCCAACATACGCGTGGAAACCACCCTATGGTCGAAGTTGATACGAGTATAGCTGCCTGACCGCATTCTTGCCTAATCCGCGCCGCTGCCCGCCCTAAGTGGATGATTCTTGACGTTTAAGCCTATTTCAGGTGGAATAGCACCATGACCAAAGCCGATCTGATTGAAGAGGTTTCGCGCCTGGCAGAGCTGACCCGCAAGGACAGCGAGATCATCGTTGAAACGATTTTTGACAGCGTAGTCCGTTCGCTTCGCTCGGGCGACAAGATCGAGATACGCGGCTTTGGCAGCTTTCGCACGCGACAGCGCAAGCCTCGCGTGGGACGAAATCCCAAGACTGGCGCACGCGTGGAAGTTCCTGCCAAGAAGATTCCTTACTTCAAGCCCAGCAAGGAATTGAAGGACGTGATCAACCACGAGAAAACTGGTGAGTCGGCGACAGCGCCTGCATCTGAAGGCCAGTCGAGCTAATGCATTTTCAAGAATGCTGCATCAAGCTTGTTGAGTGGAGCAGGCCTTCAGCTCTGCGCTAGGATTCCTGAACACCATCGGCTTTAGCTGCTGAAGTTTTCAACGTATTCCCACCACCGCCAGCATCCGCCCTGTTTTGCCCTTCTCTGCCCGATGTGAAAAGAGTTTTCGCGTATCACACGCCGTGCAATCATCGAGCGCAGAAATATTTTTTTCTGGCACCCCAAGCTCCAGCAGTTGCCGCCGATTCGCCTCACGCAGATCCAGATGCAGCTTGATGCAAAGATCGCCATGCCCCGGCGCGCGCATATTCATAAACAGCAGCGGATATTTTTCCCGCACAGGATCGGAATCCTGAACGTCATGAAAGAGCTCCGCGGCATAAGAGAATTGGGATTCGAATTCCTCCTTGAGCTCTTCTCCTACTTCATAACAGCAGCTCTGTATGCCTGCCCCGGTCACGGCATGAACATCTTCCGCCCGCGTGCCGTACTCATACCGCATGATCCCAAGCCCCTTCTCGACCATCCGCTTCACCGTGGGACGCCAGCCACAATGGAACGCGCCAACTGCCTTGTTCTTTTGATCAACCAGCAGAACAGGAAAGCAATCGGCAACAAGAATTCCAAGCGCGATTTCGGGAACGTTTGTTACCAGCCCATCGCCAACCAGAGCTCCCGGCTTTGGCGAGAGCACCACGTTGATAACGTCAGAATGAACTTGCCGCGTGGTAACAAGCGGCCACGGGTTCCGTCCGGTTGCTGCTCCTGCAGCCATTAGAAAATTTTTACGATTGCGCTCAACGTGTTCCCGCGCGTCGTCTTTAGTAAAGCCGAGATTCAGTGTGTGTCCGCCGTAAGCTATGCTTGAGCCCCCGGGTCGCGTGCTGAAGCCGTGTACGAGCCAGGGAATGCGTTTAAGGGCGGGGGCTTGCAGCACCTGCAAAGCTGCGGGCTTTGCAGATTTGCGCTTGCGCGTTACTGATAAAGTTGCCACACATTCATTCTAAATGCCGCCAACGGAAGCAGGCGCGCTGCTGTGAGTCCGCATCGAACTAAGCGGAAGTAAGTTGTTGAAGGGCCCAATGCCGACATTGACGGAATCCAGGCGCAAGCAGGGCAATCCGCGCACGAAAAAAGAAAAAAGCGAAGTCGCAGATGCTTTAAAACGCCATGCCGCGCTGCGCTGGTTCGCCGTTATCTCCATGCTGGCAATCATCTCCTGGATATTGATAGATCTGTTTGGCCCGGTGCCCAAGTACCAGCTCAGCCAGCATCCGCAGGTAGATCTGAGCTCGCCAGGGTTCGTCAGTGAATTAGAGGCGCTTGCCGCCTCGCGCGTGGAGCCGCATACGCGCATTGAGGTGCTGCCCAATGGCGTGAATTTTTATGAGGCCGAATTGGCGGCCATCAACTCAGCGCAAAAGAGCATTGACTGGGAAGCCTACATCTTTTCCAAAGGCGAGATTGCTAAACGCATTGTTGATGCCCTGACGCAGCGCGCACACGCCGGCGTGGAAGTAAACCTGGTTATGGACGCCGTGGGCAGCCTTACAACTCCCAAACATTTCTTTGATGGGCTGCGCCAGGCCGGCGGGCATATCCAGTGGTATCACTCGCTGCGCTGGTATAACTGGCCCCGCGCAAATAATCGCACGCACCGCGAGTTGATTGTGATTGACGGAAAACTCGGCTTTCTCGGCGGCGCCGGCGTGGCCGACCACTGGTGGCACGGCGTTAAAAACGATGCGCCCTGGCGAGACACCATGTTCCGCATCACCGGAGACGCCGTGCGCTCCCTGCAAAGCACCTTTGTCGAAAACTGGCTTGAGTCTTCAGGACAAATCCTGATTGGCGAGAAATACTTCGCGTCAGCCGTGAACCCTGACGGTGCGCTGGCCATGGTGGTGGACAGCAGCCCGTCTCAGGGCGGCTCAACTCGCGCGCGCATCCTCTTTCAGACGCTGATCGGCTCCGCGCATAGGTCGCTGAAGATCACCACTCCTTATTTCCTCCCTGATGAGAGCCTCCGCAAGGAGTTGGTTCGGGCAATTCAGGAGCGGCACGTGCACGTGCAGATTCTTGTGCCCGGCAAGCACAGTGATCACAGCATGACGCGCAGCTCCAGCCGCGGACTCTATGGCGACTTGCTCCGTGCAGGAGCGGAAATCTACGAGTATCAGCCAGCGATGATTCACGCCAAGATCATGATTGTGGACGATCTCTGGAGCGTTGTTGGCTCCACCAACCTGGACCATCGCTCTTTTGGCTGGAATGACGAAGTCAATCTTGCTGCACTCGACCCGGCGCTGGCCGCAAGGCTCAGCGCAAATTTTCAAGATGATCTCGCCAAGTCCCGCCGTGAAACTCTGGACGACTGGGAGCACCGTCCGGTCTGGGAGCGCGCCATGGAATGGCTGGGCTGGCTTATTGCCCGTGAGCAATAACGAATATATCCTCAGATTTATAGCCATGAAGGAACGCCCACGCTTTCGCGTAGCCACTTATAACACGCATAAATGCCGTGGCATTGATGGACGGATCCGGCCCTCGCGCGTTGCGGAAGTCGTGCGCGAGCTGGAAGCTGACGTCATTGCACTGCAGGAAGTGGTAAGCCTTAGCGGCGCTCGCAAAGAGCAGAATCAGGCGCAGTACCTTGCCGATGCAGTGGGCTATCAATTCCGCATCGGCGAGACGCGCAAGCTGCGCGGCGCCTCTTACGGCAACGTAGTGCTCAGCCGCTTCCCTGTGAAGGAAGTTGCTGTCTATGATCTGACGGCCTCGCGCCGCGAGCCACGCGGTTGCATCCGCTGCGATATCGAGATGGCGCCGGGAAAGATCGTCCACGTCTTCAACGTGCACCTGGGTACCGGCTATATTGAGCGGCGCAAACAGGCGGGCCTATTGATGAGCCGCGACGTCCTGCTCTCACCGCACTTGAAACACCCCCGGCTGGTAATCGGCGACTTCAACGAGTGGACGCGTGGCCTGGTTTCTCGCAATTTGCAAAGCGCTTTTGAGAGTGTTGATATTCAGCTGCACCTGAATCGCAAGCGCACCTATCCCGGCGTGCTGCCCATCATGCATCTTGACCATATGTATTTCGATCGTGAGTTGGGCCTGGAGGCGTTTGTGCTGCACCGCAGCCGCATGGCGCTGGTGGCGTCTGATCACCTGCCGCTGGTGGCAGAGTTCTGCCTGGGCTAAACAAGACCTTACCACTGATCAGCGCTGATGACACTGATCTGAATGGGGTGATGGCGGCGTGATCGGGAGATCGAGTGATTAGAGCCCACCGGATGCTTTTTTCTTCCAGAGGTTAACACTTTTCCGATCAGTGTCATCAGTGTTCATCAGTGGTAAGGTTTTCTGTGGCCAAATTGACCTTTGTTGTCGGCAAGGGCGGTGTAGGCAAGACCACGGTTTCCTGTGCGCTCGCGCTGCATCTGGCCGCACAGAATCCCCGCAAATCCACGCTCCTGATGTCCACCGATCCCGCGCACTCCCTGGCGGACATGCTGGAGTTGAAAGCCAAAGCCGGCCCGCACAAGCTTGCCGGCATAAAAGGCAATCTCTCACTTTGGCAAATTGATAGCCAGCGGGAATTTGAAAAATTTCTTTCTGAAAACCGCGAAGGGATCCTGAGCATTGTCGAGAACGGAACTTTCTTCAGCAAAGAAGAGATCGCTCCGCTGCTGGATACAACACTGCCGGGCATGGCCGAGGTTGCCGGTCTCCTGGCAATCCAAAAGCTGCTGGAAAGCGGTGAACACGATCACATTGTTGTCGATACTGCGCCTTTCGGACATACTTTGCGGCTCTTTGAGCTGCCGGGACATTTCCAGAAATTTCTGGACTTTTTAGAAGTTGCTTCCAGCCGTGATGAGTTGCTGGCGCAGCGCTTCGGCGGACGTGTCAGGACGCCGGCGCATGCTTTCCTGGAGCGCTGGCAGGCGACGGTAAAGCAGGTAAAAGAGGCCTTCAGCTCACGCAATGCGGAAATTCTTTTAGTAACTACGCCTGAGAGCTTCTCGCTCAATGAGGCGGTAAGAAGCCTGGAGTCATTGCAGCAATCGGGAGCAGAGATGCACGTGGGCGCAGTCGTTCTGAACCGTGTGGTGACTGATCCGGGCGGGTGCCCGCGTTGCCGGCGGCGTGCACAGATGAGCAAAAAGGCGGTTGCTTTTCTGAAGCGCCAGTTTCCCCGCATTCCGCGGCTGCTAGGGCCTGATCCGGGGAACCCGCTGCTGGGACCGGCATTGCTGAAGAAATTCGGAGATGTTGTTTTTAACGGTGGCTCAGCAAAGCTTAAAGCACGGCCGCCGCGCAAAGCCGGCAGCAAAATCAAATTCCGTAAAACATCCTGGCCTTCACCGGAGACGCGGCTTGGCTTTACTGTCGGCAAAGGCGGCGTCGGAAAGACCACCACCACCGCCGCATTCGCCTTCCATGCTCGGAGTACGCACAAGAATATTCCTGTCACTGTCTGCTCTACTGACCCTGCGCCTTCGCTCGATGACATTTTTCAGCAGGAGATCGGCGACAAGCCTGTTCACGTGCTGAATGACTCCGGCCTCTCTGCCATGGAAATGGATTCAGTCGCTGAGTTCCGGCGCTGGGCGTCGCGCTTGAGAGAGCAGCTCAACTCGGCCACCAGCATGCAGTCCGGCGGGCTGCATATTGATCTCACTTTTGAAAAAGAAGTTTTCGCCGCGCTCATGGACGTGGTTCCTCCCGGCGTGGACGAAGTATTTGCCATCTTTCGCATTCTCGATCTGCTGGAGAAGAAGCCGGGACCAGTGCTGATTGACATGGCGCCCACGGGACACGCGCTGGAGCTCTTGCGCATGCCCGAGCGAATCCTGCTGTGGTCACGCCTGTTGTTGAAAAGCCTTGCCGCGCACCGTACACTTAGCGTCGCTCAGGATGTGGCAGTGGAGCTGGCGGAGTTGGGGCAGCGCGTGCGCAAGCTGCTGGAGATCGTGCGCGATCCAAAGCAGAGCCGGACGTGGGCAGTGATGTTGGCAGAGCCAGTTCCTGATCGCCAGACCCAGCGCCTCTTGGCGGCGTTGGATGACTTGGGCATGGCAGTCGATTCACTGTTCATCAACCGTGTGTTGATGCAGGAGTCGCATTGTAAGCGCTGCGCTCGCGCACGGGAATGGCAGTTAGTTACACTACAAGGTCTCGAGCGTAAATATGGCAGGCATCGCGCCTACGTAGTGCGGGAGTTTCCCGCGGAGATTGCTGGCGCGGCGGCGCTCAGGAGATTTACCGGCGAACTATGGCAAATTCAAAACCCAAAATGACCAGCGGCAAAGGGCTTTACTTGTACGGAGTCTCGCGGTCATCCGGTAAAAAGAGCAAAGCCACAAAGATCGCCAGCCCGGGAATTGACGGCGTGAGCGCGGTAACGGCCATTCCATGCGGCGACTTTCTTTGCTGGGCCTGTGATGTGGATCACGCAAATTTCGCGCAGGAGCTGGAACGCAATTTTGAGAACCTGGAGTGGCTGGCTCTGTACAGCGTGCGCCATCAGCAGGTGGTGGGGGAAATCGCAGCTCAGATCACGATTGTTCCCGCCCGCTTCGGCACAATTTTTTCTGGTGAAGAGGCGCTCCAGAAAAATGTAACGGCAAGAGAGGCTGCGCTGAAAAAAGTTTTTGACCGCATAGCCGATGCCGACGAGTGGGGCGTAAAAGTTTTCGCCGAGAAAAAAGCGCCCGCCAAGGTGGCGGAAGCGCGTTCCGGCAAAGATTATTTGAAGCAGAAAGCGGCGCAGATCCGGCAGCGCCCTGAGCGGAACGATCCTGAGTTGCAGGAATTTGCCGATGCGCTGGAGAAAGTTGCCAGTGACGCTGCCGCCAGCGGCAAAGTAAGCGGCACTCAGCCCAGCCTGGTGTGGCAGGCGACGTTTCTGGTTCCGCGCAGCCGCCGCAAGCAGTGGGACAAGGTGCTGGCTGAATTTGTCGAGCGGTGGGACGCGCTGCGCCGCATCGAAGTAAATGGGCCGTGGCCGCCGTATTCTTTTGTATCCGATGCCGAGTGACTTTGAGCCAATAACGCTGAGCGAGCCGGGAGAAGATGAAATTTCCCTGCTCGAAATCATCGACCATGTTTTGAATGCTGGGGTAGTGATCCATGGGTCGCTGGTGATCTCGCTGGCCGGCGTGGACCTGGTTTACGTTGGGCTGAACGTGGTGCTCACCTCGGTGGAGACGGCGCTGCGCAATATCCGGGCGTCGGAGGAAAAGCGGAGGCTCAAGTGAGCCGAGCGCTGCCCTATTGCGCCTTCCTTCCTTCTCTGAAGATTTCCTTGCCACAAACGGGAGTCGGCGGCGCGCCGATACAGATGATGGCGCCTCCGGATTTACGTCTGCTGTACTCGGAAGTGGAATGGCCGTTCCGTCCGGAGCAGATGCAGAAGCACGCCGTAGAGTTCCATGGCGTGGTCAATCATGTTTTCAAACAGGTGGCAGTGGTCCCGTTCCGGCTGCTCTCGGTCTTTGACAATCATGGGGCGCTGGCAAGCTTTGTTGTGGAACACGCAGCCGCATTTATTGCAGACCTCCAGCGGCTGAAAGACGTAGTGCAGATGGAGTGCGTAGTTTATCCTGCGCCTGTCCAAAAGCAGGCCAATCCCACTTCAGGAGCAGCTTACCTGCAGGAGAAGGCGGGGATGCTGCGCGCCATCAGTCAGCAGGTGCAGCAGGTGCAAGCCGCTTTGGGAACTTTGGCTCACGATATCCGAATCCGTGAAGCGAAGAACGGCACGCGTATTTTCGTGCTCGTGGATCGAGGCAAAGAGAATGAATTCAGGGCGATCATTGAACGGGTGCCCTTGCCTGAGAAGGTGTCACGGCGAGTGAGCGGACCATGGCCGGCGGCGGAATTTTTAAGCGAGCAGGTACGTGCGCCCAAAGCTGCGGAGGTGAAATGATCCCGGCAGAGAGGCGCGTTTAACTTTATTAGAAATTCTGAATTTCCTATGACAGAAGTCCGCAAAATTACTCCGCAAGAGATCGCCGCTGCCGTCGCTGAAGTCAATCGCGAACTGAAGGCAGTAGGCGAAAGCTCAATCGAGCGAATTGATTGTTCGCCGGAGAACATTGAGCAAGGGCTGGCGCGGCTGGTGCTAAGCCTGATTGAGTTGCTGCGCAGACTTTTGGAGCGGCAGGCCATCCGCAGGATGGAAGGCGGTTCACTCAACGAGGCAAAAATAGAGGAAATGGGGCAGGCGCTCATGAAGTTGGAAGCTAAGGTAAATGAACTGGCAGCGTCCTTCGGTCTAAGACCTGAAGACCTGAATCTGGAACTGGGTCCGCTGGGAAACCTGCTGGACAAGTAAGCATTGCTCTAAATATCGTATTCAGAGTGGAGATGACCAGCCAACCTTTAAAGCAGGAGCTTGCATCTGAGAATCTTGTGCCGGGGTCTCCTTCCGGATTGTTATGGCGACCGGTGCAGGCGAGCAAATCGACGATGGTTGACAGTTGCGCCGGGGCTGATTAGGATGCGGGACATGGTCGCGCGGGCTTCTACCGTTCCTAAGTCGATCTCTTCTGTATTTTCCTGAGATATTATGCAAAGAGTTCCAACTGTTTCCGGAACAGCTAATCTTCTGGATATTCTCGATAGGGTGCTCGACAAAGGCCTTGTGATCGCGGGCGATGTCCGCATTTCACTGGCGAATGTCGAGTTACTCACCATCCGCATACGTCTGCTGGTTTGCAGTGTCGATAAGGCTGAGCAAATTGGCTTGAACTGGTGGAAGTTTGATCCGAATTTAACCGCTTCGGCTCCGGAGGCAGTCAGAACGCAGCTTCCGGGGGCGCCACCGGCAGCAGGTGCGCCGGGACGAGGCAAGCAAGTAACCCGCACTAGACGGGGAAAGTAAGAGCATTATTGAGAAGGAGGCCAAGCAATGGCCGTTGAACGCGTATCCGGCGGTTCAAGTCTGATTGATGTTCTCGATCGGGTACTTGATAAAGGAATCGTCATCGATGCATGGGTCCGCATTTCACTGGTCGGTATCGATCTGATCACAGTTGAAGCGCGCGTGGTAGTTGCATCGATTGATACTTATCTTAAATACGCAGACGCTGTGGGTCTTACCGGCCTGGTTTCCAGACCGACTCTGGGCGAAGGCGGCGCCGAAGGCGAAGAGGGAGAACTGGTCGAAGTCCGGCCACGTACACCTCGCAGGCGACGGTAGCATTTGGTCTTGGGGTCAAGCATGGCTACGGCCGAAATCCGGTTACAGCCCGAGCGCGTAAATGGGCGGAGGGCGGCACAGCCTCGCCGTCCGGCGGTGCTTCGCCTGTTGCAGGCGGAGCGCTCAGAAGAAATCTTCCCATTGCTGCTGGAAGAGATCATCGCTCTGGGCAATCCGCGCGCTCTGGTGGTTGACGTCAATTTTGACACCGGCGAGGTGACGCCCGCGGCTGCGCTCAAGTGGCCGCGCCAGCAGATGGAGAAGTTCGCCACTGCGCTCTGGATGTCAGAGCATCCCCTCGTCTCGGTCATCCATAACGTTCGACCGCAGGTTTTGGGCAAGACCGCCCTGCATAATCGGCCGCTGTACGTTCATCCCATTGTTTATTCCAACCGCAATCTCTGCTGGGAGGCTGACCGCATTCGTACCGGCAGCTGCCTGGCGGTGCAGAATTTCCGCAAGCAAAAGCGGATCCGCCTGGAAGACCAGGTCTGCGCCACCTGCGAGATGCGCGCCTATTCAGCGGCGGTTGTGGTTGAGCTCCCCAAGAACTATACAGACCAGGGTGTCTCTGAGCTCGGAGAGCTGATCGAGCTGGCGAATCGCTATCTCTCCCGGCTCTTCAAAGTCGAGCACTATTACAACCGCATGCGCGATATGGAGATCACGATCGCGCAGATGGGCACGGTCATGCAGAGCATGGCTGACCCGGTCATCCTCACGGACACGCAGCACCGCGTCATCATGCAGAACAAGGCTGCGGAGCGCTTTTTTAAGGTCCCGGACGAGATGACGGAAGGCTTGGTGCGCGCCGTCGAGTTCAATAACCTGCTATTCTCGGCAGCGCTCTCTTCCATGCTGGTTTCCGGCAGCGACTCCCACCGCGACCTCACGCTGGTGGACGCAATTGAAGGCGAAGAGATGCTTTTTGAGGCCGTCTCTGCGCCCACCTATGGCCCTGATGGCATACAGCTTGGCACCGTCACGGTGATGCGTGACGTTACCGACCTGCGCCGCGCCGACCAGGAGTTGCGCCACAACTATGACCGGCTCATGGACGCTGAAGAGATCGTACGCCAGGACCGCGATCGCCTGAACCTGATCATTGAAAATGTAGGCGATCCCATCGTCGTGTGCGATAGCCGCGCGAAAATTGTTCTTACTGACCCGCTGGCCCAGGAACTTTTCGGCGCGCCTGACGCCACGCCCGATACGGTGCAGTTCAAAAATCAGACATCTTTCGGCGCCTATATTGATAGCTTCACGTATTCATTCATGGAGCGCGAGAATGCTCCGCTGCGCCTCTACAATCCCACGCAGAGGCAGGAGATCGAATACGATGCTCGCTCAGGCAAGATCTTTGACGAAAAGGGCCAGGTATCATTTACCGTCACCGTGCTGCGTGATCTCACTGCATTGCGCAGGGTAGAACAGCTCAAGGTTGAGCGGCGCATGCTGGAAATTGAAAAGTTTGCCGCCACAGGCCGCCTTGCCGCCACCATCGCCCATGAGGTGAACAACCCCATGGAGGCCATCAAGAACGCTATCTATTTGCTGGCCGGAGCGGTGCCGGAAAGCGCGATGCCGGTTTACAGCATCTTGAAGTCTGAAACCGAGCGTGTCGCGCGCATCGTGCGCCAGATGCTTGGCCTCTATCGCAATACGGAGCAGGTCAAGCCGGTCAACGTCAATACCATTATTGAAGACACGCTGCTGCTGCTGAACCGCCAGCTCCAGCGCGCCAACGTGGAGTTGCTGAGCGAGCTTGAAACCCTGCCTGACGCCGTGATCGCCGCCGATCAGATCCGCCAGGTGCTTTCAAACCTGGTGATCAATGCCAAGGACGCAATGCCGAACGGCGGACGCTTGCGTATTCGCACACGCCATATTCCCGGTGCGGACGATTTGCATGGCTGGGTGCGCATTCTGATCGCAGACACTGGCACCGGAATCCCGCCGGAGATGTTAAGCTCCATCTTTGAGCCATTTGTAACAACCAAGGGAGAAAAAGGCACAGGGTTGGGCTTGTGGATCGTCAAAGGCATTATCCAGAACCACGCGGGCAAGCTTTCAGTTAAGAGCAAAGCGGGCAAGGGCACCGTTTTCAAGATTGATTTACCGGTCGTAAAATTGTGAGAGACGACGGCAAATTCCGTGTGCTGGTAGTGGACGACGAAGCGGCAGTGTTGCTTACCTACCGGCTTATCCTGGAGCAGCAGGGATATGAAGTGATTGCCTGTGGCACCTCTAAGGAGGCCATAGCCGCCATTGAAGGGCCGCCGTTTGACGTGGTTTTGTGCGATTACTCCCTGGAAGAGCAGCACACGGGTTTTGAAGTGATCACCGCGGCAAGAAAGCGCAATCCTGAAGTGCCCGCGGCTCTGCTTACCGGCTACGCTACCAAGGACACGGCAGATGAGGCGTCAGCTCAGGGAATCGGGGTCATGTTCAAGCCCATTGAGATTGATGAATTCCTGGCAACAACCTCCAACATGCTGAGGAGACAAAATGAGCCCAACCAAAAAGACGGGGAAAAAGCCAACCCCACTGCGTAGAGCCGCGACTAAGTCCGAGCCTGCCACGGCGGTGCTTGAGCCGGCGCCGCAGTCGGCGCCCGCGAGATCGGAATCTCCCGCGCGCGTGCAGCAGCAGGAAGGCCGGTACGTATATGGCGTGATTGAGTCCCGCTCCCCAGTCACCTTTGGACGCAGCAGCATCGGCGGCGTGAATGAAGACGTGTACACGGTCCACTATGGCGATATCGCCGCCGTCGTCAGCCGTACCCCGGTCTTTATCTTCGATCCTACTCGTGACAACGCTTTGGCCCATGAGCACGTCATTGAATCCGTGATGAAGAATTACACCATCATCCCCATGAGCTTTGGCACGGTGTTCCGCACGGATGACGATATTCGCGAAGTCCTCAAGAGCATTTACTCTTCACTTAAAGACGTGCTCAAGCAGATGACGGGAAAGCTGGAGTTCGGGTTGAAAGTTACCTGGGACCGCGACCGCATTATTGAAGAGCTGCAGCGCGAGCATGAAGAGATCCACCGCTTCCACCAGGAACTTACCCGCAAGCACCTGCAGTCAACCTATTTCGCCCGCATGCAGCTGGGCCGCATGATTGATAAAGCTCTGGCCGAACTGGCCGCCAACTACGTGCGCGAAATTTATGACGGCTTGCGCGCCGTATGCGTGGCCTCGCGTGACAATAAGCCTATCGGCGACAAGATGATCATGAATGCTGCCTTCCTGATTCAGAAGGCGCGTGAAAACGACTTTGACGCTGCCGTGAACCGCGTCGCCCAAAAATTCGGTGACCGTTTGAACTTCAAGTACACAGGCCCGTGGCCGCCTTACAATTTCGTGAACATCCGGCTCAAACTGGAGCGTGGCGGGCCGGGATAGGTCTTTTTTATCCCGAGCGGAACCGGGGTCCCCGCTGCGCGTTCTTTGCGCAGTGGGGTGGAGGAGCGAGGGACCCTATAGCCATAAAACGCTCATGCGGGTCGATTCATGTTGGTAAATGGTATTTATAACGATAAGGGCCCCTCGCTGCGCTCAGGGTTTCAGAAAAGACACGAGAGATACTATGCTCTTAATTGACGATCTGCTCCTGGCGCCGTTTAAAGGCTGGAATTTGAGCCGTTTTGCGGGCGTGAGTGAAGGCGAAGCCGAAGCGGGAGTCCGCAGGCGAAATCCCGAGCGCAGCCGAGGGATCTCTGGGCGGACATGGAGGGGCTGAATGCTGCTCATTGATGACTTACTGTTAGCGCCATTCAAGGGCTGGAATTTCATCATGCGCACGCTGCTCAAGGTAGCCGAAGAGCAATGGACGGACGATGCGCCCCTGAAAGAGCAGCTTCTTACCCTCCAGGTCCAGCTTGAGGAAGGCTCAATTACTGAGGAGCAGTACCTGGAAGCTGAAGCCGCTATCCTGCGCTCAATCCGCGAGGTCCAGCGCCGGAAGATCGAACTCGCCGGCGGCGACCCTGATCAATTTGAAGGCGGCATTACCGGCTCCGCTGTCCAGGAAGGCTCCGGCGCTTCAATCACCTGGGACCCAAATGAGTCCGAGCAAGAATGATTCTTGACTCGTTCGCCTGTCATTGATTTTCCGTATAAAAAACTAAACATCAGCTGCAAAAGAGTCCTGGCAAGCGCGGAGCTGGCCGCAGCAGGCGCAGAACGCCCTCTTATCAATAGATGGTCGCTGGCGGTTTGGAGCGAAGCGGCAAAGAATCTGAGTCAGGGAAAGGGCGAGGCCTGACACAGCCGAGCCCGCTGCGACAGGAGCGGAATACTCTTTGCGTGAAGAGAATTGCCGGCGGTTTGGAGCGAAGCGGCAAAGAATCTGAGTCACGGAAAGGGCGAGGCCTGACACAGCCGAGTCCGCTGCTACAGAAGCGGAATACTCTTTGCGAGAGGAGAATTTGCCGGCGGTTTGGAGCGAAGCGACAAAAATAAAAGACCCGGCATTGCTGCCGGGCCTTTTTGTTTAGGTTTGTGGTGGTTTAGAACGTGAACCGTGCTCCGAATTCGCCCGTGAAGGCGCGAGGCAACAGGCTGCTCGTCGGGTTGATGAATCCAGCGGGCTGGCGGAAAGTTCCGGCGCCGCTTGTGATGTCAACCACGTTGTTGAAGTTATTGCCGTAATTGGCATGGTTCGTCAGGTTGAACGCCTGGAACGCGAGCTGCAGCTTCCGGCTTTCACCCAGCTTGATGTTCTTCGCCACGCGAGCGTCCATGTTGAAGTACGGATCGCCACGCAGTGAGTTGTAAGGAGCCACCACACAGTTGCCGCCGTAGTAGCACTGAGTCGCAGCCAACTTGTTGGGTCCGTTGACCGGATCGTCAAATGCGGTCAGGTTCGTAGGATCGCTCTTGGGTACGATAAGAGCGCCACCGGAGCTGCCGCCGCCAAGGTTCAGCAGGTTGGCGCTGGCGACCGGATTATACGGACGGGCCGAGCCGGCCTGGAGAATCGGAGAGAATTCCAGTCCCCAGGGCAGGTGTGCGGTAGCCGCAATTGTGAGATGGTGCCGCTCATCATTGAACGCGGGACCAAACTCATTGGCTGCAAGCGGATGCTGCGGATCACGCGGATAATACCGGAACGAACCGCCGTCTTCGTCATAACCGACAGCGCGCGCCAGTGTGTAGTTTGCCGTGAGGTCCGTGTGATGGAATTCACGCTGGCGATAGCTGATGTTCATGCCATCGTAGCGCGAACGCCCACCCGAGGTTTCGTCGCGGACGCTGCCCAGCACCGGTACGCCGGCAGCCTTAAACCCAGCATCAAACGGACGGAAGAAGCCGCCCGGCGCTCCCGTTCTCTTCAGCGTGGTGATATTGTTCGGAGTAACCGGAATGTTCGGATCGAGGTTGATCGTCTTGTTTTCATGCAGGCTGAGCACATGTACGTACTCGGCTTCAATCACTGATTTGGAGTTGATCGCCCAGGTATAGCCGCCGTTCCATTCTTCAGTTACGGGCGTGCGGTAGTTGGGGTCCATGAGGCGGCCGGTCGAACCAGGGTTGAGCGTGCCTGAACCCGCCGGAATCGTCGGAAGCGGATTCACACCCAGCGCCCATTGATCCAGGTTAACGCCAGCTCCCGGAACCGGGTCTGATCCGCTGAGCGCAAATGCAGTCTGGAAGATGGTCGGGTTCGCCTGCTGCTCCATGAACAGCGGGATGTTCTGGAAGGTGTTGTCGTAGTACATGCCGAAGCCGGCGCGCACAATGTGGTTACCCTTGCCGGTCAGGTCATAAGCGAAACCAACACGGGGGCTGAAACCCTTGCTGTAATCGGTGGCCTTCTTGGCAACCAGAGCAGCAGCAAGCGGGTTGAACGGCGCGGACGCCTGAAGTTCCTGGAAGGTACGGCTGTTGGCGATATCAGAGCCGCCAATAAAGTCGAAGTCCTTGTCCCAGCGGATACCCAGGTTAGCCGTCAATCTGGAGCTCACCTTCCAGTCATCCTGGAAGTACAGACCAAATTGCTTGGCATCTTTGATGATGAACGTGGGGTCTCCCACTGCAATGCTCATGCCCTGAACCAGACCGGGGGTCTTGAAACCCTGCGGCTTCGCCAGGATCTGGCTGGGGAGCAGACCGTAGTCGATTTCCAGAGTCGGGTTGAACTCAAAGAAGCCACCCATGAGCGGCGTCCAGATGTAGTCAACACCTGTCCTGAACGTGTGCTTGCCAACCATCTTGCTTATGTCGTCTTTGAACTGGTACTTCCGCTGGATGGAATTCTGCGGAACGTTGGTGTTGGTGCCGAACTGGATGTTGTCCGCAAAGGTGAACAGCGGCGCACGTGTCGTGCTGTCAATCAGGTTGTTCCAGTACTGGAATCCGGCGGTAAATTGGTTCGTCACGGTCGGACTCAACGACGAGTTGAGGGTAAAGTTTGCAACCTGCAGGTGGTTGACGGTGAAGTTTCCTTCCGTCAGGTCAAACGTGGCGCCACTCTGATCATTCAGGCTGTTGTTGGCCTGAGTAGTTACTGAGAGATAGGCCGAGTGCTTGGCATTGAAGTTGAAATCGAGACGTCCGTTGAGACGGTTCTCAAAGAACGGCGTCGGGATGACCGTAGCGGGCTGGGCTCCCAGGCTGGTTACCAGTGACAGCTCCTGGAATGCCTGAGGCGCTTCCGCCAGAGAGGTGTGCTCGCGCTGGCGCTCAAACGCGAAGAAACCGAAAAATTTGTCCTTCTTGATTGGTCCACCGATGGAGCCGCCGAAGAACTGGCGCTCGTACGGAGGATTGGCCTTTGAAGTCGTGCCGTCACCGTTCGCCTGTGTCTGGTCGGCGTTAAACTGCTGTTCGCGGAAGAACCCGAAGCCAGAACCATGGAAGCTGTTTGTACCCGACTTCGTGATCACGTTGATCGCGGCGCCGGATGAGCGGCCGTTCACAGCTGAGAAACGCTGCGTGGAAACCTGAAATTCCTGCACTGCTTCTGCCGGCACCTGCATCACAGGCCCGCCGACGGTGTTGTCCTTGTTGTCCACGCCGTTGATGGTGACGTTCACGTTACGTCCACCTTCGCCGTTGACCGAGAGGATCGAATAGCGGTTCTTCGTCGGATCGTAGGAGTCGGCTGCTTTTACGCCAGGGGCCAGATAGGCCAGGTCGGCGATGTCGCGGCCGATCAGCGGAAGATCGGTAATCTGCTGCGGGGTAATGTTGGTGCTGACGTCGGTCTTGGTCTGATCGACGAGAGGCGCCGCGGCAGTTACTTCAACTGTTTCGCTGACTCCACCGGCCTGCAGGGTGAAGTTTTGTGTAAGGGTGCGTCCAATCAGCACCTCAACATCTTTTGCTTCACCAGCAGAAAAGCCCGGAGCGGTCACTTTGATCGAGTAAATACCGGCGGGAATGAGATCAAATTTGTATTCGCCGGAGTCATTGGTCTTGGTGGTGCGGGTGGCGCCAGTTTCCTTATTGATCAGGGTAACTTCGGCTTTGCTGCCAATCACGGCCTGTGTCTTGTCCGTGATTGTTCCTTGCAGGCTGGAGCTGGCGGTCACCTGTCCCAGCAGGCTGGAACAACTGAGCAGCAGCAAGCAGCCCATGATCGCGATGGATAACCATCGTTTGCTGTTCATATGGGTCTCTCTCTCCTTGTAGGGGATTTCAAGCACTTACGAGTGCAACTTTAAAACTTTCTTAACCTGTGCTTTGCCTTGCTTAATAAATCAGCACGGCTGGGGCCAAACAACAACTCTCATGCCGCATGCTGGTGCGTTTTGCCCTTGAGAATGCTATGGAACTTAAAACAGATTCCCAAAGCGGTTTTTTAGGCTAGTAATTTCAAGCAGTTGCCTGATAATAAGAAGATTCTTAATGGTTTCTGCAAAAAACACCTAAGCTGATTAGGAGCGAGATTTTATTGCAACTTGGCACGATAAACAATCCGTTTTCGTATCTAGACGCTTCCAGAAATTCTGTTTTTTGTATGCTGAAATATGAATTACTGGTGATCACATGCAAGGCTGAGGCGCTGATTTTCGCCCTTGTACGGCGAAACTCGGGAATGTGTCATTCGCCTTAAAAATCATGACTTATAAAACTGCACTTGTTCTGTGGCAATACGTCCGGAGTCACACTTAGGGTTCTGCTTAATCGCAAGATCAGTTCAGCGCACTTTTGTATTATTCTTGAGATATGGCCACCAGCACTCCCGCCGCAGCACATCGGTTTCAGACCGATGATGCCCGGCTCCAATCGATCGCCGATAAAATTTTTGCTCGTGAGCGCCTTAGCTTTGAAGATGCGGTAACGCTCTATCGCTCGCCGGATATCCTGGCTCTTGGCTGGCTGGCCAATCATGTGCGCGAGCGGTTGCACGGCAACGTGGCCTATTTCAATGTCAATCGCCATATCAATCCAACGAACGTCTGCGTGGCCGCATGCCGGCTCTGTGCCTTTGGCAGAAAGAAGGATGCGCCTGGCGCTTACACCATGGCGCTGGAAGAAGCGTTTGAAACCGCGGCCTCTGGTTACTCAGAGGCGATCACCGAATTTCACATCGTTGGCGGCCTGCACCCTGATTTGCCGTTTCAGTATTACCTCGACCTGATCTCAGGATTGAAGGAGCGCTTCCCGCAGGTGCATTTGAAGGCTTTGACAATGGTGGAGATCGCGTTTTTGGCAAAGCGCGCCAAGCTTTCAATTGAAGAAACGCTGCGCCAACTCAAAGCTGCTGGTTTGGATTCCCTGCCCGGCGGCGGCGCTGAGATATTCAATGAGCGCGTGCGCCGCGTGATATGCGATCACAAAATTGATGGCGAGCAGTGGCTTGACACGGCCCGCACCGCGCACAAGATCGGCCTCAAATCGAATGCGACGATGCTCTACGGGCACGTCGAAAACGAAGAAGACCGCGCCGATCATCTGCTCCGGCTGCGCGCCCTGCAGGATGAAACTCACGGCTTCCAGACATTCATCCCACTGGCCTTCCATCCAGCCAATACGCCGCTGAGCCACCTGTTTGTAACCACGGGCATGCTGGACATTAAGCAAATCGCCATCGGCCGGCTGGTGCTCGATAACTTCCCGCACATCAAGGCTTACTGGCAGATGCTTTCGCCCAAGATTGCGCAGATCTCACTGCGCTTTGGCGCTGACGATATTGACGGAACGGTGGTTGAAGAAAAGATCTATCACGATGCCGGCGCCACCACTCCGCAAGGCTTGGTGCGCAAAGAGCTGGAGCGCCTCATCCGCGAAGCCGGCCGCGAACCGGTCGAGCGTGACACCATGTATCGGCCGGTGACCAGGACGGAGACCTCGTTCACGATCTCGGTTTAGCTTTTTCCGAAGCCCCGAGCGAAGCGAAGGGGGCCCTACCGTAACGATGCATCACAGGGTTGCGACTGCGACCCATCCCTTGCGACCCGCATCCGGTTAAACACAAGAATCTTCTATGCCGCAAAGGTGGTATTTAAACCGTATTGCGACTGTAGGGTTCCCTCCCCTTCGCAAAGAACGCTCCGGGTCGGGATTTCACAACACTACTCTCCAAATACCCTCTTAAATATCTTCCCCACATTCCGCAACTGCCGCTCAATCGAAAACGCCTGCTCAATCTGCTTGGCCGGCACTCGCCCCGTAATCTCAGGATCGTTCATCACCAGTTCACGAAAGTTCAGGTCTTCTTTCCAGGCGCGCATGGCGTGCTTCTGCACCAGGCGATAAGCATCCTCACGTGACATGCCATGCTCAGCAAGGTCGAGCAGCAACTGCCCGCTGAAGACCAAGCCTCCGGTGGATTCAAGGTTTTTCAGCATGCGGTTGGGATAGACCATCAGCGTATCAATCAGGTTGATGGTCTTGGCCAGCAGGTAGTCCACCAGAATCGTCGAATCCGGCAGAATCACGCGCTCAACCGACGAATGCGAGATATCGCGCTCATGCCAGAGCGCCACATTCTCAAATGCTGCCTGTGCGTTGGCTCGCACCACGCGCGCCAGCCCGCTGATCTGTTCACAGGTGATCGGATTGCGCTTGTGTGGCATGGCCGACGAGCCTTTTTGTTTTTCGCTGAAGTACTCTTCCGCCTCGCGGACCTCGGTCCGCTGCAAGTGCCGAATCTCAGTTGCAATTTTGTCCAGCGTGGCGGCGATTGTCGCCAGCGTGGCCACATAGTAAGCATGGCGGTCGCGTTGGATCACCTGTGTTGAGATCGGGTCCGTTGCCAGCCCCAGCCGGGCGCAAATTTTCTCTTCAAACTCCGGTTCCAGGTGCGCGAAATTGCCTACAGCACCGGAGAGCTTCCCCACGCGCATCTCTTCCGCCGCGCGTTTGAAGCGCTCAATATTGCGAACAGTTTCCTCATACCAGTTGGCCAGCTTAAGGCCGAATGTAGTTGGCTCAGCGTGGATCCCGTGCGTGCGGCCAATCGTCGGCGTGTGCTCGAACTCATGCGCCCGCCGCTCCAGCACTGCTTTCAGCTTTTCCAGATCGTCAGCAATAATTCGAGAAGCCTCTTTGATCTGCAGCGCCTGCGCCGTATCCACCACGTCATTTGAAGTCAGGCCATAATGCAGCCACCGCGACTCCGGACCAATCTTTTCAGCAACCGCTGTGGTAAAGGCGATGACATCATGCTTCACCTCGGCTTCAACTTCGTTGATCCGCTTCAAATCAAAGTCGCCACGATTGGCGATTGCCTGCGCGGCCTCACGGGGCACAATTCCGGCTTCAGACAGCGTGAGCGTGGCTGCAATCTCAACCTGCAGCCAGCAGCGAAACTTGTTTTCATCACTCCAAATACGGCCCATCTCCGGGCGGGTATAACGGGGGATCAAGCAAACTCCTTCAACAAGAAAAGGCTAACGGACATCCGATAATAAATGCTGCAGGCCGCATTCCGCCAACTTATGCGCTTGCTAGATTGGACAAAATGCGGCAGGATACCGCCACCTAGTGAATCAAATCACAAATGGATCAGGCATTTTGTGGAAGCGATTTTTACAATCTTTTACAATCCGGTATCGAGGCAATAAAAGGGCCTTCCATCGGGAAAGGGTTCCGAACGAAAGGCCCAGGCTCGAATCTAGCAGAATGCTGTTATTATGTCGCGGAGCGATACATAATGTCAAAAGGAAAAAATTTACGGCCGCTAACAGAGCTGGAATACCTGGCACTGGCGGAGTTTCGTTACCAATTGCGGCGGTTCCTGCGCCATATGGAGGAATCTACCCGCGCTTTGGGGGCGAATCCCCAGCAATACCAGCTGATTCTGGCCATTAAAGGCCTCCCCCGCGACACTGAACCCACCATCAGCCAGCTGGCGGAACGAATGCAGCTCAACCACAACAGCATGGTTGAGCTGGTGGACCGGTGCGAAGAAAACCAGCTCCTTCGCCGCTCCCGGTCAGACAATGACCGGCGGCAGGTGACACTTTCCATCACGCCTGAAGGCGAGGCCCTCTTGCGCAAGCTGGGAGCGGCTGCGCGCCAGGAACTGCGAGATATGGGGCCGAATCTGGTTGATAGCGTCTTCCGCCTTACAGGCGAAGCCCGCCAGGCAAAGGAGACGGCATCCGGCTCACGAGCGCCTGTAGGAAAAAAATCAGATTGATCTGTGCTGGGGTTATTGGGAAATGCCGAATAACTCGGCCATTTCCTGATACCTGAAGCCCTGGCCGGGAACATAGGGCTGGATCCACTCGCCATTCAGCACAAATTGCGGTATGGCGCGCTTGCCCGTGCGCCGGATTACTTCTTCCGCAGCGCCTGGCGTGGTTTCAATATCAATTTCCTGATAGGTAATGTTGTTTTGCGCCAGCCATTTCTTGGCTACGTAACAGTCACGGCACCACGGGGCAGAGTAAACGATAAGCTTCATATTGATAGACATAAATATAGATGTATGCCAGCTAAGATCGGATGCAGAATATCACCACGCAGCGTCAGCGCTGTATATTACTTCGGTTTTCTGAGATTCGGTGGACGAGGACAACAGTGGCATCATCGGCGAGGTTCTGGCCGCCGCTATAGCGAATTACGCTTTCAGTCAAAGTACGCGCACAAGGGCAACCTCCCTTAAGCGCAGAGGAAAGGCGATTGATGCCGTACTCATCGCCGGAAGGGTCAGTGGTTTCCACGATCCCGTCAGTGTAGAAAAGGATGGTTGAGCCGGGGCTCATCTCAACCCGGCATTCAGAGAAGTCCCCATCGAAAATTCCAAGCGGAAATCCTGAATCGGTTGTGACGGAGGAACAATTTTCTCCGCAACGCAACAGGGGAGGCAAATGCCCGGCATTCGCAAAACTCACGGTATGCTCTTCCTGATCGAGCACAGCATAAATTAGTGTAACGAAACGGCCGGGTGGAAAGTCATCACGCAAGGATGCATTCACCCGGCGCAGCACGTCTGCAGGGCACAAATTTTGCGCAATATTACGGCGGACAATTGACCGGGTCGCGGACATGAGGAGCGCGGCAGCCATGCCTTTGCCACAGACATCGCCCAGCACGATTCCCAGGCGCTGCTGGCCCAGCGGCACGTAGTCATACCAGTCGCCACCTACGGCCCGCACCTGTAAACAGCTGCCTTCAATTTTGTACCCAAGCAGAGCGGGATCCAATGACGGCAGCAAGGCAGACTGAATCACGCGCGCTTCGTCCTGCTCGCGAAGAATGCGCTCTTTCTGCAGCCGCTCTGTGCGGAACAAGCGAGCATTCTCAATGGCGCTGGCAATGCTGTCAGCAAATGCGGTGAGCAGTTCCAGTTGCTCCGGGGAGAAGCCATCAAGGCGGAGGCTCTGCGCGTCCATCACGCCGACCAGGCGGCTCTTGCAAAGCAGCGGGATAGCCACCTCAGAGTGGGTTGAATTCTCGCAGTGGAAGTAATAACAGTTCTTGCTGACGTCAGGGGCGTACATGGGTTGGCCGGTCACCGCAACGTGTCCAACCATGCCTTGCTTGCCACGCTTAAAGCGGTAGCCCTTTTTGAGATCGGAGAATCCGTGCATGGCGATGATTTCCAGTTCGTCGCTGGCCTCATCGAACAGCAACACGCACGTATGATTGCAGCCAAACGCGTCGGCAAGGTCAACGACGATCTCATTTAGAAGCTCGTCGAGGTCAAGAGTGGAATTGATCTTGCGAACAGCTTCCTGCAGGAGCGTGAGCTGGCGCAGCCGTTGCTCGAGTTCCAGGACCCGGGATGTCCCCTCACTCGACATTTGCAAAAATTATAGACCTTTCAGCAACTGCGGGCCATGGCTGTATGGAGCTCTGCTCGATAGAAATCGAGCGCCAGGAAATGATCGCTAGAGCGGGGCTCAGCGTGGTCAGGAGAGGCTCGTCGCCTCCAGCTTTTCCCGCAGCTTCCTTAGGCAGCGGACCACGTCACTGCGGTTCTTCCCAGCCAGCATCCACCGCGGCAGCGCGGACGAGAGCCTGCGGGACGAGACCTCTTCCATTCTCTCTTCGCGCAATTCTGCTCCAATGAACTGCTCCATAAATTCCAGGTGCGGCCGATTCAGGATCCACAGCACGTTTTTGTGGCAGGGCGTCCTGAGCCAGAGTGGACCTCTGGTGAAGAACTGTGGTCCGGCGGGCGCCGTCCACTGGTGTCCGCAATGGAGGCAGCTGCTTTCGGCAACCCGCAAGACTTTGCCGCGTGGGAAGTTGAATTTGCGCAAAGTGGCACATCGGCGGCACTTTTCGCACTCGATCAGGATAGGGTGGTGAGGCGGCATGAATTCTTGAAGCGTAAGATGCTCACGCACCTGCATCCGTTTTTCTGGCATCGCGCAGCCATTTTACCGAATTGGCAAAAGCAATTTTGCGACGCGGAGCCCCTGCCGCTCATCTCTGGTGTGAACAGATCCGCTTTCGCAGTTATAAGGAGATACCATGCAGGAGACCGCGCAGGAATATACGCAACGTTTATTGTCTTATGGCGATGGGAAGGAGCCCATTCGCCTGCAGCAGGCCGCGCCGAAGAAGCTGGCATCACTGGTGAAGGGCAAAGCTAAAAAACAGCTGGCCCGCCGTCCCGCTCCGGATAAGTGGTCCATTGCCGAGATCATGGCGCATCTCGCCGATGCTGAGGTTGCGATTGCATGGCGTCTGCGCCAGATACTGGCCAACAACGCCGCTCCCATTCAAGCCTATGATCAGGACAGCTGGGCCCAAACTTTTGACTACGCTCATCGCGACCCGCGGAAGTCACTGGCGAGTTATCGCGCCCTGCGCGAAGCAAACCTGCTTCTGCTGCAATCTGTGCCCCAGAAGCTCTGGGACAATTATGGCGTTCATGAAGAGCGGGGCAAGGAGAGCATTGGCCATATCGTGCGCATGGTCGCCGGGCATGACATCAATCATCTGCGGCAGATTGAAGAAATTTTGAAGGGAACGCGCTAGACGTGAAAAGGCCGCCAGTAATCTGCCGGCGGCCTTGTGAGAATTCCTACTTCTTTGGAGTTGCTGCGGGACTTGGGCTTGGAGTCGGAGAAGGAGACGCTGTTCCTGCAGGAGTTGAGCCTGCTGCAGCGCCTGGCTGCGCTGCACCCTGTGGGCCTTCCTTGCTTTCTTTTCCTTGAATCGACAGCAGCTCTACTTCGAAAAGCAGCGTTGCATTCGGACCGATGTCACTGCCGGCGCCGCGTGCGCCGTAAGCCAGATCTGACGGGATGTAAATCTCCCACTTGGAGCCTACGGGCATGAGTTGCAGCGCCTCTGTCCAGCCTTTGATTACGCCGCCGACTGGGAATGTGGCGGGCTGTCCACGCTTGTATGAACTATCAAATTCTGTGCCGTTGATCAGCGTGCCGCGATAGTTCACCGTTACCGTATCGCTCGCTGCCGGCTTGGGGCCGGTGCCTTCTTTTACGACCTTGTATTGCAATCCGCTCGGCAGAGTGGTTACGCCCGGCTTTGCCTTGTTCGCTGCCAGAAACGCGTCGCCTTCTTTTTTGTTGTCCTCAGCCGCGGCTTTCATTTTTGCTTCCTGCTTGGCCTGCAGTTCGGTCTGCAACTGCATGAGCGTGTTGCGCGCCTCTTCTTCCGTCATGAGAGTCTTGCCCTTCAAGCCGTCTTTAAGGGCCTGGGCAAGCACATTAGGATCAATGTCCACTTGCCTCGCCTTCAAGGTCTGGCCCAGGCTGGAAGCAATGTTCATGCCCAATGCATAACTGATCTTGTCTTTTTGCGTGGTCAGAGTCATGGCCTCACTCTTGGCCGGCGTGGCCGTTTTTGCCGGTGCAGCTCCGCCCTTTTTGGCGGGCGCGGTGGACTGCTTCTTTGCCGGCGCAGTCTGACTGGAAGTGGTGGATTGCTGTGCTGCAACGACTCCCAGCAGCAGGAGTCCGGTAAGGAAGGTTGTGGTTAAGGCGATCAGCGGTTTTCTCATGCTCCTATTGTCCCATTGGCGCATAAACGGCGCAAATCCAAGCGGCAACAGCTCCTAAAACGCTGGCATCCAGTTGGGGGTGAACCACCACTCATTCAAAGCTTCAGACTGGGCTGGCGTGCTTGGCGCTCTTTTTCTCCTCTTCCTGCTCATTGCCGGCTGTGTGATCTCTCCGCGAAGGCTGGTGAATGAAAATCCTTCGCCCACGCCAACTCCAACTGTCTCCCCCACGCCAACCCCAAGCCCAACCCCCACGCCTGCAAGCGCGATGGCTGCTACTGTCCCACAAAACGAATTTTTGTTTTTAGGCGATGCTTCGAGTCCTCTGATAACGGGTTTCAAAATAAACTCTGATGGCCTGCTCTCGCCGATTTCAGGATCGCCCTTCGCGATCAACGCTCCTGTACATTCACTGCAATCTGCACACAACATGCTCATCGCGAAAACAGACAACGGAAGCGCGGCTTTCATGGTGGAGAAAACAACGGGCAACCTACAACCTGCTGCCAACTCTTTCATCGCAGCCTCTGAACTCTCCGAACCAGCCGCATCCGGAGCTTCCGTGGCTGTGCTGAATGCAAATGGGAAGTTCATGTACGTAATTGATCGTAACAAGGCAGTGCTGCACGGGTATGGAGTGAATCGCGGGAAATTGCTGGAACTCGCGGCGCCCTATCCGGTGCCTCGCAGCATATCTGGCATTGTGATCGTGAAACCCTAGCTTGTTCACGGCAAAACAAAACCCGCGGCCTTAGCCGCGGGTTTTAACTGCTAATTGCTATTTGCTAATTGCTGTAGAGCAGCACGCCGTCCGTCTTGTCTGCTCCTTCGCCCACCTGGCGATAGAACAACTGGTCGCCTTCAAGGTAAACCTCAATGAAGGCCGGACGCGTGGTGATGGTGCCCTGGATCAGCGCCTCTGACAGCGGATCTTCAATGTACCGCTGCAAGGCCCTGCGCAAAGGACGCGCACCGTAACTGCGATCGCCCAGCGTCTTGTCCAGGATCCACTTCTTGGCTTCTTCGTTCACGGTGATGGTGATGTGGCGCTGCGCCAGGTTGCCGTTGAGCTGCTGCACCAGCAGTTCAAGGATCTGGATCAGGTCGGCATCCTGGAGGGCGTTGAAGATGATTACTTCATCCAGACGGTTCAGGAATTCCGGATTGAAGGTCTTCTTCACCTCCTGCTTCACCATCTCCTCAACCTTGTCGCTGACAACTTCTTCTCTGTCCACCTGGAAGCCGAGCCCTTTGCGTTTCATCAAATGCCGCGCGCCAATGTTTGAGGTCATCACGATGATCACGTTCTTGAAATCAACCGTGTTGCCCAGGCCGTCAGTGAGCTGGCCGTCTTCAAGAACTTGCAGCAGGATGTTAAACACATCCGGATGCGCCTTCTCAATTTCATCCAGCAGCACGACCGAGTACGGCGAACGCTTTACGCGCTCCGTGAGTTGGCCGCCCTCTTCATAGCCGACGTATCCCGGAGGCGAGCCGATCAGCTTGCTGACCGAG
>CAZISB010000002.1:0-213076 GCA_964541925.1 uncultured Acidobacteriaceae bacterium
CCTCCGACCCCCTGGTCCCGAACCAGGTGCTCTACCAGGCTGAGCCACTCCCCGATCGTCAAGATTAGAACCGCCCTGTTTGTTGGCGGAAAACGGTAGAGCCTGATTATAGCAGAATAAGCACGGCTTTTTAATTCCATCGAGCATGGCATCATCTCGGGATCCCGCGTCCTGTCTGGCTGAGGTTCATTGCTGCGCGGTGGCGAACATTCAGGCATTGCTCTTCGCCGGAATGACGTCTGCCTAAAGGCCCCGCGTCCTACACCCCACCGCGCCAAAACCGGCGCGCGTCGCACCGTCCTCTGTGTCAATGCAGAAGCGGCACGACGAAAACCGCCAACGTCTGCGGTGGCGAATATTCCTGCGTTGCTCTTCGCCTGAATACATTCACTCTTGCATTTGCTCCGCGCTAATAAACGAGTCCCACTTGAGCGCTCACTGCAGGACGGCCCTGCGTTTCAGCGTATTCTCGGCCCCACTTAATCAACAACTCACATTTGAGCGCCCAAAGCGGACGGTCTGCATCTGAGCGAACTCTCGGCCTAACCTAATCAACCGATTCACATTGAGTGCTCTGGACAGATCTATCCGACATATCTTCTATTTAGCTATTTAGCGGCTCACAGCTCACAACCGGATTTGCCCGATGTTTGGCAGTTGACAGTTCATTGTCGAATATCTGGCCAAGCTTCCATCCAGAACTGCGCGGTCATGTCCGATCGTCTGGCTGAGGCAGGTATTCACCTGATTGTGGATTGCCGGCCAGCAACAAAGAATTAAGACTCCCCCTTCGTCTATATGCTCTCGCTTGAGTTAATGGAAAAACCCGCCTTGGCGCCCGAACATGCGCCAATCACTGAACCTTCCACGGTCACCATGCCGCATGAGGCTGCAGCTGAGAAAACGCTGCAAAAGTCCGCGCAAAAACCTTCACCACAATTTTTGCGTTTATCCAGACGACGCTGGCTGCTGCTGATCGCTATTGTTCTGGGCATTAGAATATTTATCGGTGAGGCCTCAGTAGTCCCCACTGCCTCCATGGAAGGGACGATTCTGGTTGGCGACCATCTGTTCATGGACAAGCTGCTCTACGGACCTGAAATTCCCGTTGTGCATTGGCGGCTACCAATGCTCAAAACCATCCATCGCGGAGACATTGTGGTCTTCCGCTATCCTAAAAATCCGGTGGAAACTTTTCTCAAACGGGTAACAGCTATTGGCGGCGATAGCCTTGAAATCCGCAATGGCATTCTTTATGTGAACGCTATGCCTGTTCAGGAGCCGTATGCGGTGCACAATGCACCGGTGCATAGTCCACAGGAAAGCTGGGGACCAACGGTGGTGCCGCCGGGCAAGCTGTTTGTGATGGGAGACAATCGCGACAATTCCAGTGACAGCCGCGATTGGGGCTTTGTGCCATTAGAAAACGTAATCGGCGAACCCTTATTTGTTTACTGGTCTTACGATGCGCCAAGTTCGCGCTGGCTTGATGAGAATCCGGTACACAGAGTTTCCTTTTACGCGTCCATTGCAGAAAACTTTTTCTCTCACACACGCTGGAACCGGACAGGAATGCTGCTTTAAGCAATGCCCGGCCCTTGCAGACTCATTCTTTGCGATAGTTGAACCACTTTAGTCCAGCAGCGCTTTTATTTCACTTCGGGATAATCTACTACCTATATCCACTGCAGATCCGGACGAAAGCGCTTATGGCAACTTTGACAAGTGCTATCCATGTGCATGAAGAAGTTAATTACCTCGGTTGAGTTGTGGTCTTTGGCAGCGTGGTTCAACTCTTCAGCCACACGAGAGAGTTGCAGGCGCTTCTCCTCAAAGAATTTCACGTCTTCACTGCTCCAGCCCTGCTCCTTATATGTTGCAGCATAGGTGGTGAGCTCTTTGCTCAGATCCACCACGCGCGAAGAGGAAGCTGCAATAGAGTCCATCTTTGCCGGCGTCAGCGGATGATCATGCCAGATGGTGAAGCTCAGGAACGTATATTCCTGGTGTACCTTTGACTCCATGAACTGGCGTAAAGCTTCCCGCATTTGCGGGTTCGCTTGCGGCACAGCAGGCGCTGAGGCAGTCACCGGCCGGTTGTGGAACCTATAGCCTGCAAATGCAAGCACTCCAGCAATCAGTAACGCAAAAAACGCTACTCTTTTCCTGTTCATTACCGGCCCTGTTTCCCCTTTGGTTGCAGACTCGCTTCGGCGTACATTGTGGGAGGCTGCACTTGTGGCATCTCCCCGGTCAACGCGCGCAAAAATGCAACCAGATCGGTTTTTTCCTGGGCGTTGAGATCAAGCTTGTAAATCAGTTTGGATTTGTTCTGACCTTCTCCTCCGCCGCGATCATAGAGTTCAATCACCTCTTCCAAAGTGGCAATGGAACCATCATGCATATAAGGCGCTGTTAACGCTATGTTGCGGAGCGATGGCGTCTTGAAGGCATTGCGGTCTTCTTCTTTTTTCGTAACGGCATATCGTCCGGCATCTTCTGGACCTGAGTGTGGAATAACGCCGAGGTTGTAAAACTTGTTGTCAGTGAAATTCGGGCCATTGTGGCATTCAGAGCATGCGCCTTTTCCGATAAAGACGATCAGGCCGCGCTTTTCCTGCTCAGTGAGCGCATTCTTGTCGCCTGCTGCGTAATGATCAAAGCGAGAGCCCGGTGTCACCAGCGTGCGCTCAAATGCGGCAACAGATCTTACGACATTATCAAGAGTAGGCGGCCCGCCGAAGATAGTTTGAAAGTCCTGGCGATATCCCGGGATTGAATTCAGCCGGTCCACCAGGTGCTTTTCGTCCAGCATATTCATCTCTGCCGGCGCAAGCAGGGGGCCTTTGCACTGCTCGTCCAGAGTGGCGGCGCGTCCATCCCAGAATTGCGCGGTATTGTATGCAGCATTGAGAACCGTGGGTGAGTTGCGCGGCAAGAGCGCTCCCTGGAATCCTCTGGCACGCGGCAATCCATCAGCAAATGCTTTTTCCGGATTGTGACAGGTGGCGCAACTGCTGGCGCGATCGAGCGAGAGCCGCGTGTCAAAGAAGAGCTTCTTTCCCAGCTCAATCTTTGCCTGCGATTGTGGATTATCTGCCGGTATCGGCACGGCCGGCAGGGCATTCAAACTACCAGGCAGAGTTTTCAACGTGTCCAGCATGGCGGGCGTGATGCTCGGCGGCTGGGGCCTGCGCTCATCAGTGGAAAACCCGCGCAGGCTGAAGCATAAAATTGCTGCAAATAGTCCTGTAATGACACTCACTCTGACGATCATTTCTTTCCGTTCCATTGTCGTGCTCCTTGCTGATTACTTAGCTGCCGTTTCCCATTGCGGACCGCTCTCCAGTGTCACGTCGGCTGTGACGATTCCCTTCGCGGTGACTGTGACGGTTTTCTCCATCATGCGCGAGCGTTGATGCCAGATCTTCATCGTGTATTTCCCCGGTGGCACATCTGCAAGCGTGAAAGTGTGGCCGGGAAGCGTACTGGCAAAATATCTGGTTGGGACTACAAACACTCGGGCATGCATCTGGTGATGGATTGAGCAAAATACGTCCACGATCCCGGTCTGCTCCAGCGCAACGCTCCGGACCTCACCTTTGCCGTATAGGCCAAGATTGAATTGGCTGGCGCCGGTGAATGAGTAAACGTTGTGTACCACATCATCATCATTGGGCATTTCAATCTTCTGCCCTTTTACGGCCACAGCGAACTCTGGCGAAAACTGGAGATTACGCTGCAGAATCCTGACTGGCGTCCCCGGCGCCTTGGAATACGGAGTGCCTTCCAGCCAGATCACGACATTTTCTTTTTCTCCAGCGGCCTGGCTGGCTGTGTTTCCGGTAGCACCGGATAGTCGAATTTTTCCTGAAATGCTGCCCGCATTGGCCGGAACTGACAACAGCACTCCCAACAGAGCCAAAGCTACGATTGCAAACCGAGTCACAATTCCCCCTTGCAAAAACCGATTTGTACACAAAAGCTGCTTACATCAACGCAGCTTGAGCACCGCACAAACAGGGGTGCTCTCCGGAAGTGAAATGAATTGCAGAAATTCTGGTGAGCGGAAGATAAGGTCAAAGAAGAGAACGGCCAACCTTACTAAGGTAATCCGGAGTAGAGCACGAACTACAGCCAGTTCCAATATGGAATATAAAACTTATTTTTAATGGCATGTTTCCATTTTGGAACACCAGATGGGTACAAATATCTGCCACTTACCCAAGAGGTGTTCTGGTCTGACGTTTTAGCAATCGAAGGGAGCTGTACTTTAAGGATTGATGGCCGCGCCGGCAAGAATTCCCGAGTTGCGGCGTGAGCGCGCAGCCGTCTGGGAGACGGTGCGATATTCCAGATCGCGGGCTTCCAGCACATACTTTCCGCGGAAACGGACATTCGCCACGGCCTGGGTGAAGGTACGGAGCCACATGCCATCTACCTCGGCGAAGCTCATGAGAATGTGGACATCATGGAGCCACCAGGATGGGCTCTTTACCGGGCTGCCCTCAATCCGGCGCACGTTGTAGCTCTGGGCATCTACCCACAGTTTCCCGCGAATCAGGTCCTTGTCTTCACGCCGGGGAGTGATGCCGAGTAAGTAGCAGCGCCGGCCATCCAATGAGTCTTCTCCGAGCAACTGGAAGTCGTAATTCTCCGGGGAGAGTTCCTTCTTCTGCGCGTCTTTGACCGGCTCGGTTTCCTTGCTCAGGACATCGCGCAGCACCTTTTCTCCCATACCGCCGCCGCTGCTGCTCTCAATCCAGTACTGCTTGTTGTCCGGCGGGAGAAGAGTAATGTTGACTACCACTTCATTCCTTGGCTGGTCCTTTTTGTCCAACAGGAAGTAACCGCGCCTGACGGTAAATGCATGCAGACGCGCCCTGTTCTCCTGGTGTGCCGCCATCATTTTCTGAACAATGCTGTTTACATCTGGCGAAGGAGCTCCCGCCTGCGCTGCGGCCAGCGTGGCAAGAAGACAAAATAAGAATCCCGAGTATTTGAATCGCAGTACCACTGAAGGACCACCATCAACAACTTTCTCTTTGGGATTTAGAAGCAGATTTTGGATAAAAGGAGGCTAACCATTAACAAGGATTAAGCCTTAATTCGTAATCGAGAGTGGCTGGACTCGCCCTCAGGGAGGCAATGTCCGCCAGTCCAACACTCCCTGGGCGGACCAGCGTCGAATTGCTTCGGAAAAGTGGCAACTATAATTGGAACATGGGCCGGGATCTCTCAGCGATACGCGACAATGAAAATCCTGCGGAACGGGAACAGCACCCTGCCATGATCGTTTGGCGGATATGCCTCCTGGAAGCGCTCCAGGCACATCTCTCCAAATAACAGGCGCTGTTCGTCATCTGGCAGGCGATCCAAATATGGACGCATGCCGGTGCCGCGAATCCATTCAAAAATTGCTTTAGGACCTTCCATGACGTGCTGATATTCCGTTTCCCAGATGTCCACCTGGCTCGCGTGTTTGCGCAGCACATCGTAATAAAACGCTGGCGGTTGCACGGCGAATATGCGGGCAGCCCCGTCCAGCGCCTTGCTCCAGCGCGGATCGCCATTGGCAGCCACATCCTGCATGATGGTGTGCGTAGCTGAGTGAAAATTGTTGGGCATCTGGACAGCGAGCGCTCCACCCGGCGCAACGCCGCCTATCAAGCTCCGAAAGAGGGTCGCGTGCCCTGGCACCCAATGCAAGGCAGCATTGGAAAACACCAGATCAGCTGCCGGTTCCGGCTTCCAGCCTTCAATATCGCCCAGCACCCACTCCCAATCAGGATGTGTGGCTTTGGCTTTAGCCAGCATCTCCGGTGAGTTGTCCACGCCGATGATGGCAGCTTGCGGCCAGCGCCGGCGCAACTGCTCAGTGCTGTTACCGGGACCGCAGCCTAAATCAACAATGCTTGCAGGATTTTCCAGGTGAATTTGCGCGATCAAGTCGGCCGCAGGCCGCGTGCGCTCACTGGCATACTTCAGATACAGGTTGGGGTCCCAGACGGGCATCTCTCACGAATGTAGCTGCGGACGCTGGGAGAATCAAGAGTTCAGACCGTAATTGCCTTGGCTTTTTCTGATCCAATTGCCGCCAGCATGGCATCGTCGTCGGCGTACTTGAACCACAGCATGCCACGATTTTGAGCTTCACGCTCCTCAGCGCGGGCCAGGCATTCAAGATCAGCCTTGGTTACTATCTGCAGCCCCTTGCTTTCAAGATACTGCTGGATCTGAGCAGCGCTGATGTGGTTTCCGCCAGCCGTCTCAAGGTATTTAACAACGTGTGTTGCGCCGACCTCTGCATCGTGCCGGGCAATGCCAACCAAGCCATCGCTCGCTTTGCGTGCCCAGCCTACCGCATACATTCCTTCCAGCACATTACTGGCTTTGGGATCAAAAAGTTCATAGGCCGCGCGCTTGGGATCGCTCTGGTCAGGGTTGGTGACATAACTATCGCGGTTATATGGCAGGCCCACGGCAGGATCGGCTACATCACCAATGGCAAAAATCATCGTGTCCACATCCAGGTCAGCCGTCTTTTCTGTGCCCTTGCAGGAGATGCTGCCGTCGCGCTCGAACAATGTGTTTTCAGTTACAGTGAGGCGGTTGATCCGGCCGCTTGCGCCGGCGTGAATTTCCTGCGGCGAGCAGAGAAAGCGGAAACGCAACCGAGGCTTGCCTGCAGGGTGCTCTGCTGCAGGCGTGGCCAGAACCGGGAATGTCTCTTCCGCCAGCTTGCTGATGTCCTGCCCAACTGCCGCAAGCTGCGGCTGGATACGGCGCAGCTCTTCGTCGAAGGCTGCTCGATCCAGAAATTCCTCAATGTAGTCGAACTCTTTTTTATCGAACTTGGCTTCAAACGGCCCGCGGCGCGCCACCACGATTACCTCTTCCGCTGTCTTCTGCGGAGCATCAATCATGAGCCAGCGCGCAATATCCACCATTACGTTGCCCATGCCGATGATGGCAACGCGCTTCCCCGTGGAGAAGTCGTGGGAGGTAAAGGGCGGCAGCAGATTGTAGCTATAGACAAAGTCCTTCGCCGCATAAACTCCCTTGGCTGTCTCGCCCGGAAGACCAAGTTTTTTGGTGCCCTGCGCGCCCACAGCAAAAACAATTGCCGCTGGCCCAAACTGCTGCAGTTCAGGAATGGTCACGGCAGATTCACTACTCACAGGAACGTGGCCAAAGTAATGCACATTGGGGAGGCTCAGTACCTTGGCGAACTGCTTGCGCAGCCCAATCTTCATCTTGTCCTTGGTGGGATAGATGCCATACTCGGCGAGGCCTCCGGGTTTGATATCCCGGTTGAGAATGATGACTTCGTGGCCGCCCTGAGCAATCTTCTGTGCAGCAAACATGCCCGCCGGTCCTGCGCCGATCACGAAGACGGTCTTCACGTGGCCTCTATTCTACTTATTTGCCGGTTGCTCTTCCATCTTCATGGTTGGCCCTTCAGAGACTTGCGCGCGCAAGTTAGGATCACCTTCAATCGCATCCAGGATCGCGCGGGTCATGCGATCGTCTATCTCACCGGCATTGCCAAGCTCCACCGGATAACGGACCACCAGTTCCAGCGAGGTTTGCGTCAGCCGCAGCCGGCTCTCAGGGCCGAAAGAGCTGAGCGTGGAGTTCAAAGAGCGCTCCACACTCTGCCGCTGCGCTTCCATGCGGTCACGATATTCGGCAAAGACCTTGTTTACGGCCTCCATCACCTTTTGCTCAACCTGGCGATAGCTGCTTTTTGACTCGAGCGCGAGTGTGATCTCATGCCAGACGAAGTTTGTTCCCGGAATCTGTTTAAACATTCCGGAGCCGGCCTGAAATACCACGGCATTGGAGAAAGCAACCACGCGTCCTGTGGGGCGCGGCACCGGGCCGGTGGAAACTTCCATGAGTTGCAGGCGCACCAGGCCGATATCCACCACGTCGCCAGTAACGCCATTGATGTTCACGCGATCTCCCACGCGCACGCCATAGCGGCCAATCAGGAAAAAATATCCGGCGATGGAGAGGATCACGTTCTGGAGAGCCACCGCGATTCCGGCCGTAATCAAGCCGGCAAAAGTTGTTACCGCGCCCAGCTCGCTGGCAAAGGCCGTTGCTACAACGATCCCGATCAAAGCCCACAACACGATCCGGCGGATCAGCAGAAATTGATAACGCCGGCGAACATCTGTGATGTAGCGGAAGGTGGCGCGACGCCAGAGTTCGGAGATGCCCAACAGCACGCCCAAAATCACCGCCAGTCCAACCAACCGGAGCAGCAGGCCCTTCAACTCCGCCTGATACTCGCCTTCCACGGCGTTGCTCCAGTTTGTGGCGGTGCGCTTATAGATATCGAGCAGAATGGATTGCTTGCCCAGCGGCAACAGGCTGGCGGAAACCTGTTTGAACTGCGCCGTAAGCGCGTCCAGGTCCTTGCGCTGCTGCACCAGTACTTTTGGATCCTGGGAATCAGGTTGTGCGGCGAGATCGTCGCCCTTCTGCGTGAGATCTTTGATGATGGCCACCAGCGGCGCACGCAAGTTTTTTGAGCTTTGCTCCAGCGCGTCCGTCTCGCGCATATTGTCATCAATGGTGTGCACCTTGTGGCGCAAAGCAAACAGGTCAGTGGCCAGGGCGAAGATGCCTGTAGGCGTCTCTTTGCGATCTCGCGCTGCGGCAGCAGAAGTTGTGGCTGCTGAATTTGTCTGCTGCTGTGCGGGCTCTGTCTCTTTGCCGCCGTTTGCGGCTGGAATGGTGCGAGCCAGCTCTTCTATTTGCGCCGACAGGTTGCCAGCGCCTGCGCCGCTCGCTGTCTTTATAGTGGCAAACTGCAGCATGTTGCGCAGAGTGTCACGCCGCGTCTGGTAAAGCTCCAGTTCACCCTCTGTCTCAGAAATTACCGCCTGCAAGGTAGTGCGTTTTTTTCCGGTGGCGGTCGCCAATTGCTGGCGAAACCCTTCGATCTCCTGCTGCAGCGACTTCACCTTCTGGTCCGCCTGGTTTGCGGACTCCACCAGCCGCTGATACTGCGAGGGCGCTGACTGTCCCTGCGAACTCGTTCCAGTCTGGCTCGCCAACGCTTGTGCACGCGCACGGGCATAGTCAAAGGCAAGGCGCACAACCTGGTCGGCGAGCTGGCGGCTGTCATTAATAAAGAGAGCATCACTCGGCTCGGTGACGAGCTGCTGCTCTGCTGTGACCTGCCGCGACCAGACGATTGTCTGATTGAGAAAAGAGATGATCTGCTCGGCTTCTGATTGCGGCGCCCTGGACGTATCAGAAGCGCTCTGGGCGAAGACGAAGGCGGTGGCCGCTATAGCCACAAGCAAAAACGAAACGAGTTTTACTGGAACTCCAGTCTTCCGGTTTACACCCATTGCCAAAATTGTAACGGGAATGCGCGGAGTGTTCTACCTTGGGGAATGAAATTCAGGTGGTCTGTGTGGCGCGAGTAATGCGGTTTTCACCAATAAAAATGGGTGTTCTAGTTGAACACCCGTTATAACTATTTTCCCTTGTAAAAATTCACGGAGACTTGGCTCCGCAACTCAGTTACTTTTTCTTCGATTTCTTGGCAGCTTTTTTCTTGGTCGCCATTCGTGAAGCCTCCTTGAAAGATTGAATTCCGGAGCCCTATTTCACACAGCATCACAACAAATAGCTATGTTGCCTACTTACACCCAAGATATTGATGTACGTTTGCAGTGTTGTCAATAAAAAAATAAATTTTTAGGGCTGAGTTTTCAGCGCTGCCGCAACGGAGTTCTGCGCCATTGCCTGAACTTGAGCCTCAGAACCGAAGCCGTTGATCCAATGCACATCTGGCTCGCGACGAAACCAGGTCATCTGCCGCTTGGCGTAATTGCGATGTCCCTGCTGTGCAGCGGTGATGGCTTGCTCAAGTGAAAGCTCGCCACGCAGATGCTGCAGAGCCTGCTTGTAACCAAGCGCATTCAGGGAACCGGCAGACTCGCCGAAGCGTGCGACAAGCTTTCTGGTTTCCTCAACAAGTCCCGAAGAAAACATTTTGCGCGCGCGATCATTGATGCGGGCGTAGAGCGATTCACGATCAGGATTCAGGCCGAGCCGCAGAATGCGGAAACCTTGCAGAGGATCGCGGCCCTGCTGCCACAGCTCAGTCATGGGCGCGCGGGCGGTGATAGACACCTCGATGGCGCGAATCGTCTTCGGCACGTCATTTTCGTGAATGGACTGCGCCGCTTTGCGATCGATGCGGCGCAGCAGGCGATGTAGATATTGTGGTCCGCGATCAGCGGCGCGCTCCCGCAGCCTGGCACGCAACTCTTCTGAGCGCGGCGGCCCGGAGAACAGGCCTTCCAGCAGCGCACGCAGATACAGGCCCGTACCACCGACAACAATTGGCAATCTGCCGCGGGAACTCACGCCTTGAATTGCTTGCCTCGCAAGACGGGAGTAATCACCCGCAGTAACAACGTCACTAGGGTTTGCAATATCAATCAGGTGGTGTGGAACACGCTTCCGCTCTTCCAGCGAGGGCTTTGCTGTTCCGATCTCAAATTCACGATAGACAGCAACCGAGTCGCAACTGACGATCTCGCCATGAAAATGCTCCGCCAGATGAAGAGAGAGGCTGGTCTTGCCACTGGCAGTGGGCCCAAGAATTACGACGAGAAGAGGGCTGCTCATCCCGCGCTCCAGAAGCGCCGCAGCAGAACAAATAAAATGATAAGCAGGGCCAACAAGGCGAGACCAAGAGCTTGCTGGCGTTGAGCGTCCATGGCTGACATTGTACTCAGAGCAGCGGTTGATATTGCTCTGCCGCCATTTTGGAATGCTAAACTCTAGCGGGATTTGCTGGACTTGAACGGCGCATGGCAATTGCGAAATACAAATTCGATGAGTTTGAAGCCGACCTTCGCGCGGCCGAGCTGCGGCGCAATGGCACGCGTCTCAAGCTGCAGTTGCAGCCCTTTCAGGTGTTGATCGCGCTGCTGGAGCGCCCCGGGGAAGTGGTGACGCGGGAAGAGTTGCGGCAGCGTCTCTGGCCGCAGGATACCTTTGTAGATTTTGATCACGGATTGAACACCGCGATGGTCAAGCTGCGCGATGTTCTGGGCGATTCGGCGAGCAGTCCGAAGTACATCGAGACCATTGCGAAGCGCGGCTATCGGTTTCTTGGCCGCTCGGAGGCGGTTCCGGAACAGACTCCGGCGGCGGTGCGGCCAGGTATTGAAGCTCCAGCTCCGCTGCCACAGGCAACTCAAGTAGAACCCCAGCTTCCTTCAGCTGTTCCGAAAACTGAGCCGTCGCCTGAACCTGCTGCAAGTGAACCTGAGCTGCCGCGCGCCAGCCGAAACACGGCGCGCGTTCTCTTCATCCTGGCGCAGATCATGTACCTGATCTTTTACCTTTCAGCGCTCTTCAGCTGGGAGAACACCTATCACGCTTCATATATGGCGTGGGGGAAAGCCGGTGCGGTGGCGTTCACGGTGTACATGGCCACTGCTCTGGTTGGACTGGTGATACGGCTGTACCTGATTTCAGCAACAGCCATGGATTATCATTTGCTGGGCGAAAAGTTCCGCCTGCTAACGCCGGCGTTATTTGTTCTCGACATGCTCTGGGCCATTGCGCCCCTGCTCATTCAGGACCGCATCGGCTTTGGTTTTTCGCTGGCGGCGTGTGCGGCGCTCATCTATATGCCTTTCGCGCAGCGCACCTTGATGAAGATGATCCAACAGAAACAAATTCTTACGGCTGATAGACACGGATCGCGCTGATCAGGAGAGCGCAAAAGCGCTCGACAGGATTACTCCATATCCGCTTTGTCAGGGTTGTAGTAAAAACGTGCGCGGAGTTCGAGATACTTCCCAGCAAACTGCGCGGGCAAATTAGGCAAGGGAATAGAATCGGTGATCGCGCCCCAGGCTGCGCGATCAAGAGCAACGTCACCGGAACTGGAAACTAATTTCATCCCGCTTACATGGCCGGTTTTATCGATTGAGAACTCAATCACCACCACACCTTTTTTCATCACCGGCGGCATGGCCGATTCCGGGATCAACGGGTCCCAGTGATTTTGCACCGTAAAGCGCAGCCGCTTCATGTAAGGGCCAAAATCCACGCCCAGCGTATCACTGAGAATTTCCATGCCTTCGCGGCGGTCTGTTCTGGGATGAATAGCGCTGCCGTACTCACCGCCACCGCCGTACACCGCGCCAGAGGTGCCGTGTCCGCTGGCCACGGATTGCACCGCCTGATTGACGGTGGTTCCGGGCGAGGAGATGGTAAATGGCGATTTCTTGGGTGCGCTCGGCTTAGGCGCTTCAAGTTGCGCAGTGGTCTGTTGCTGCGGGACTGGCGTTGGACGAACCTCAGGTGCGCCTTGTGCGGTGGCCGGGTTCTGCTGCTGGGCTTGCTGAGCAACAGCAGGAGGAGGCGGAGGTGGCGCTTTAGGAGATCCAGGGCGCCGCGCGTCGAGCAGCTTGCGCAAGGTGTCTTTATCAGGAGACGGCGTGCGGCTTTGCGCAAGGCGGTTCTTGTCAGAAATGATGTCGGTTTTGGGCGGAGCTTTTACCTTTTGCAGGTCATCAGGCAAAGCCAGAAACGTGGTTTCCTGTTTTTCTTTGATCGGAACGATTACGGCCTGTTTGCCAACCCATTTGGGAATCAGCAGAAGCAGCGCAATGATGACGCCGTGCGTGACCAGAGAGATCCATGCCGCTTCACGACGGCGATAACTGGAGACTGCATCTTCAGAAAATTCTTCATCGAGAAGGTACAGATGCAGATCAGTCGGAGGCGTATTCACCGCGCGTTTTTTTGCATCTCCGGTACCACGTTGTGCTTCCATTACAGGGATAAAACACCACCAACTTACACGCTTTGCTTGCTTCTATTCTCTCATTAGAACGCCAGGTGTGAGATGTACTTGCGGGTACCAAGGATGAAAAAAAGAGGGGTTCTAGTGCAAATGACTGAATTACCAAGGGTGCAAGGCGAAAGACTTAACACATTTTTACATAGTGTGCAGTTTGGCCCTGTAGGCATGCGCTTCACTAGCGGAAAGAATATTGAGCGCCACGCTCAATGCGCGCCGTCCGTCTTCAAGCGAAACCACCGGCTTGCTGCGGCGGCGAACAGCATCAATAAAAGACTTCAACTCAGCGCGGAGAGGTTCTTCAGACTCAACCCTTGGCCGGTTCAGCGTTACACCCGGAATGGGAACGTTGGAAGGAGCTTCCGCAAAGGACATCAGGCTGTGGAGCGAGAACTTCTCTTCCTGCGTAACGCGAATCTGGAAGACATCCTGGCGCCCATAGTCAATGGAGACGTACTCCTTTGGCTGGAAGAACCGCAGCTTGCGCACGCGCTCTGTGCTGATGCGACTGGCGGTAAGATTGGCGACGCAGCCGGACTCAAATTCCATACGCACATTGGCGATGTCCACACGCTCCGTGACCACGGGCAGACCGACGGCGCGAATTTCTTTGACTGGCGATTGAACGAAAGAGAGCACGACGTCAATATCGTGGATCATCAGATCGAGCACCACGTCCACATCCAAGCTACGCGGGCTGAAGACGCTCAGGCGATGCACTTCAAAAAACATCGGCTGGGTCAGCAACGGAACTGTGGCGCGCACAGCAGGGTTGAATCTCTCCAGATGGCCGACCTGCGCGATGCGCTGATTGGCGCGCGCAAGGCTGATGAGCTCGTCGGCTTCATCGAGTGAAGAGGCCAGCGGCTTTTCGATCAGCACGTCAATGCCTGCGGCCATCAGCGCCGCGGCAACGCTGCGATGATGGACGGTAGGCACGGCAACGGAGGCGGCGTCCACGCGCCCGAAAAGCTCTTCCAGAGTGGCAAAGGCGGAGCAACCAAACTGTGCCGCCACGGCCTGGGCCTGAGCTGCATCCTGGTCCACTACACCCACAAGTTCCACGCCCTGGCCTTGCTTCTCAAGGTCGTGATAGACGCGGGCGTGGTTCCTGCCGAATGATCCCACACCAACGACTGCTACGCGAATTGGACTTTGGTCAGCCAAAAGGTTGATTTTCCCAGAATGTGTGCGAAGCAGCCAAGGGTATCATCCCTGCAGAGGGAGTGACTAGTATGGGGCGTGCTTTTGGCTTTATAACTTTGATTATTGTAGTAGCTGCCGGGGCATACATCTATATGCGCCAGACGCAGAGCGCGATGACCGCCGGCACCAACAGCCCGACCGCGACAGTGGACTTGATGGGCGTGAGAAATGATCTGCTGGCGATTGCGCAGGCGGAGCGCACTCATGCCGCCATGCAGGGCAGCTATGTCTCACTTGAAACATTGCGCGCGCAGAACGAACTGGTGATGGAGCGCAACAGCCGCGGGCCGTACAACTATTCAGCAGAAATCAGCGATTCAGCTTTCCGTATTGTGGCCACTTATTCGGGACCGGAGAATGCAGAAATGCCGAAGACGATCAGCATTGATCAGACAATGCAGATCAGCCAGCAATAATCAAGCCGCCCTGCGCCCGCGCAACTGCTGTGCGACAACTTTAAGATCACCGATGAATTTTGCCATCTCCTCGTGGCGGGAATCATCGTCTTGCGCGCGCAAAATCGAAGATGGATGGACAGTAGCAAGCACGTAAGGCGCAATCTCTGCTTTAATCCACTCACCGCGATGCTGCGTCACGCGGAAGTCGCGTCCCAGAATTCCCTGCGCCGCAGTGGCGCCTAACAGAACCACAACCTGCGGCTTTACTACGCGAATCTCCGCTTCCAGCCAGGGGCGGCAGGCCGTGATCTCGATGGCATTAGGTTTCTTGTGCAGGCGGCGCTTGCCGCGCGGCTCCCATTTGAAGTGCTTTACGATATTCGTGACGTAAACATCGCCACGCTCGATTCCCGCTGCAGCCAGGGCCTTATCAAGCACAGCGCCTGCAGGTCCAACGAATGGGCGGCCAGCCAGATCCTCTTTGTCACCGGGCTGCTCGCCGATCATCATGACGTGCGCGCCGCGTAGGCCTTCTCCAAACACGGTTTGCGTGCCCAGCTTCCAGAGATCGCAGGCTTTGCAGCCGGCGGCGGCTTTGCGCAGAGAATCAAGTGTGGGATTCGCTGGAATGAGCGGCGCGGCTGTGCGAAGAGGCGATTTGGACATAGCAAATTCGATGCAGCTTGCCATTCTTCAGGCGGCCTCAAATCTCATTTAGACTGCTGTTCAATCAAGAGAGGCCATCATGAAATTCCATACTGAATATCTGACCTTCAACACCAAAAAGCACCGCGAGTACGTACACATTACGCCGCAGGTAGAGAAAATTTTGCAAGCGAGCGGAGTAAACAACGGTCTGGTGCTGGTTTCAGCCATGCATATCACCGCCGGAATCTATGTAAACGACGACGAACGCGGGCTGATTCAGGACATTGATCGATGGCTGGAGCAGCTGGCGCCGTTTCGGGAGGATTATCTTCACCATCAAACGGGCGAAGACAATGGCGACTCCCATCTGAAGGCGATCCTGGTGCATCATCAGGTGATTCTGCCGGTCACAAATGGCAAGCTTCTCCTGGGCACATGGCAGCGCGTCTTCTATGCAGAGTTCGATGGGCAGCGTTCAAAGCGCGTAGTAGTGGCTGTAATGGGTGAGTAGTTAGTTCAGCAATTCCGGCCGGGAGTTGAGGCTTTGACCATTGGCCAACTTCAGCCGAATCTCCGGCTGGCCCTCACCTAATGAAAGGTCGGCGCCGATGGAGCGCAGCAGTTCAGTGAGATAAGGAAGATCACGGGAGAAGATGGTGGTGGCGCTTTGCACTGGCGGATGCGAGCTGTCACTGGCGCTCCACTTCAATTCCACAAGGCAGCCTTCTCCGGCGCCTTGCGCGCTCACAGTGAGCAGAATCGGCCTGCTGTTGCGCCCGATGATCTTGCTCAGAAACAAGACCAGAAGATGCCGCAGCACTGGACTGCTGGTGACGGAGATGGCCGGATCGGAGCGGCGGTCCACGGTCAGCAAACCGGAGTTGCGCAATACGATGAAATCGTCCAAAACGTCATCGAGCAGGGAATCCAGCGGGAGTTTTAAAGTTGCCGGCTGGGAAAGTTCGCGCGTCAGCGCTGAAATTCCTTTTGCCAGGGCAATGGTGCGGTCTGCCTGCTCTTCCACGGTTTTAAGATCGTCCGTGGGAACACGCGTCTCATCATCATGCATGCCCAGCATTTCCAGAAAGAAGCGCACGCTGCTGAGCGGCTGCGCAAGATCGTGCGCGAGCGAGTGAATCAGTGCGCGCAGAGAACCCTGCTGGATGACAGCGCCTTCCTGATACAAGCCCACGCCACCAGGAAGGCTGTGCATATCTTTTACTGACTTTGAAGTTTTTGCTTTGTAGCCTGCTCCTCGTAATGGCGCCGGCCTGCCAATTCTGTAACCTTCACCGCGAACGGTATGGATTAGCTTCTCGTCGTTAGTAAAATCAACCTTCTTGCGTAGATAGTTCACATATACATCTACTAAGTTGCTATCGCTTTCCAGTGCCGATCCCCAGGATTCATGCAGCAGGTCCTGCCGGCTTACAGTCTCACCGGCGTGGCGCATGAGCAAAAACAGCAGCTCGAATTCTTTTGGACTAAGTTTGATCTCGCGTTTTCCGCGATGTACTTTGCGCGAAGCCGGATCAAGTTCCAGGTTTTCTACACGAAGAATATTGAGTGATGGATCCACCTTGCGGCGAAGCAGGGCATTGGCTCGGGCTGCCAGTTCCTGGAAAGAAAAGGGCTTGGTGATGTAGTCGTCCGCTCCAAGATTGAACGATTGAATGCGGTCAATAACGCGATTCCGCGCGCTCAGGACCATCACCGGTGTTTCCAGCCCGGAGGAGCGCAGCTTCTGCAGCAGTTGCAGGCCATCCGTCGCGCCGAAATTCAGATCCAGAATGATGAGCTGATAGTTCTGACGGCGCAGTTCAGCCAGCAATGCATCTTCATTCAGAGCTGTATGTACGGAATAACCTTCTGACTCCAGGGATTTAGACAAGAAGGTCGCTAGATGAGCATCGTCATCGGCAAGGAGTATGGACATTTGCAAACCAACTTTCCTGAGCGGTGTGGCTGCAAGGGGGGAACAGCCCTACTTCCTAATCTCGAGACTTACATAATGATCTACCTGGCCCGGAAGAACTATCTCCTTGACCCAAGATTCTAAAGCAAATCTATTAGTTTAGTTCCATATATTTTTTAGTGGAGCTATCGGAGAGAAATCATTTCAAGTTTGAACAACTCCCAGGCAGCACTATTTTTTAAACTGTGCATTTAAAAAAATAAAAAAGCGTTTCCAGAGACGTGAGAAACGGCTTGCGCCTCACCGGTGATTCCCGCCCGCAGAAAATCTTGGTACGATTAAGAGTTTGGATTCCTGGGAAAGGCAGCTACTGTCTCAATGGCGGCAAAAGTTTATAAGAACTTCATCGGCGGCGAGTGGGTTGAATCCCGCAGCGGCCAGACTTACGAAAACCTGAACCCTGCTGATACGCGGGACGTGATCGGCGTATTCCAGCGCTCCGACAAGCGGGACGTGGATGATGCCGTTTCCGCGGCGCGCAAGGCGTTTGAACGCTGGCGGCTGGTGCCGGCGCCGAAGCGCGCGGAGATTATCTATCGCACAGGCGAGATCCTGCTGGAGCGCAAAGAAGAATACGCGCGCCTGATGACCCGCGAAATGGGCAAGGTGCTGAAGGAGACGCGCGGCGACGTTCAGGAGGCCATTGACACGGCTTATTACATGGCCGGCGAAGGACGCCGCCTGTTCGGCGCGACTGTTCCCTCCGAGTTGCCCAACAAATTTGCCATGGCGGTGCGCATGCCCATTGGCGTATGCGGAATGATTGCGCCATGGAACTTCCCCATGGCGATTCCTTCCTGGAAGCTCTTTCCGGCGCTGGTCTCAGGCAATACGTGCGTGATCAAGCCTGCAGAAGATACGCCTCTTTCTACGCTCAATCTGGTGAAGGCGCTCACAGATGCAGGCCTGCCCAAAGGCGTGGTCAACGTGGTTACCGGCTTTGGCCCTGAGGTTGGACAGCCTATTGCCGAGCACCCGGGCGTGCAGGCCATTTCATTCACTGGTTCCAGCGAAGTCGGCAGAATTGTGGGAGAAATTGCAGCGCGCAGCTTTAAGCCATGCTCGCTGGAGATGGGCGGCAAGAATGCGATCATCGTTCTGGATGATGCCAATCTCGATCTTGCGCTGGATGGCGTGCTCTGGGGAGCATTTGGCACCACTGGCCAGCGATGCACGGCGGCGAGCCGCGTGATCGTGCAGAAAGGCGTTTACCGGCAGTTTGCCGATAGACTGGTCTATCGCGCACAGAAGCTGAAGGTGGGCAACGGGCTGGATGATAGCGTTGAGATGGGGCCGCAAATCAATGAGCAGCAGGTGGCAACCACGGAAAAGTATGTGCAGATCGGCAAAAATGAAGGCGCAAAGCTGGAAGCCGGCGGCAAAGCTTTGAATACGCCCGGGCACGCCTATGGCTGGTTCTTTGAGCCAACGATCTTCACTGAAGTGAATGAGAAGATGCGGATTGCCCAGGAAGAAATTTTTGGCCCGGTCCTGAGCCTGGTTCCGGTGGACTCATTTGATCAGGCGATTGAGATCGCAAACAACGTGCCTTACGGTCTTTCATCTTCACTCTATACACGAGACGTGAACCGAGCTTTCAGGGCAATGCGCGATATCTACGCGGGAATTACCTATGTGAATGCGCCGACCATTGGCGCCGAGGTGCATCTCCCGTTTGGCGGCACAAAGGCTACAGGCAACGGACATCGCGAAGGCGGGCTGGGTGCGATTGATTTCTACACCCAGTGGAAATCCATTTACGTGGATTTCTCTGACAAGCTGCAGCGTGCCCAGATCGATACAGGCGAATAGATTGAGCGCATCTTCCCGGAGCAAGCTGCTGGCCTGGCTGCCAACGCTTCTGTGGCTTGGCGTGCTGGCCGGTTTTTCAACCGATTTATTTTCGGCAGAGCACACTGGCAGCGTGCTCCAAAAGATTATCCATGCGCTGTTTGGAAGAATTTCCCGGCAGCAGTTCCAGCTGGTCCATTTTTATGTCCGCAAGACAGCTCATTTCTGCAGCTATGGATTCCTGAGCGCACTTGCCTTCTTTTCATGGCGGGCCACTTTCCCAGCGCTTCAGCGATGGAGCATTCGCTGGAGTGGGCTGGCGCTGCTATTGACCTTTGCAGCTGCCAGCCTGGATGAATTCCACCAGACCTTCATTCCTTCACGCACGGGTAACTTTCACGACGTGCTGCTGGATATGACAGGCGCTCTCTTTTTCCAGCTTGTGCTTGCCCTATGGCTGAGACGCAGAAGGCAAGTAAGAATTCTGAACAGCGTATGAGTGCAGCCCCGCGTCATTAATTAGGGAATAGTAGGATATAAGCGTTGTTGCGACAGGCAGTAAGGTTGGATCGAGGCCTAGAGTGGCTTAAATTGTGGGTACAAAAATCAAGCGTCCTGCGACTCATCGCAGGACGCCCGGCAGCCCTCCCCCAGAACTGCCTTACCACCGAGGATGAGTCTAGTCACCCACTGGCCCTTCGTCCACGTCACTTTAGTAACATTTTAGCCAGCATGCATCTGCTTGCCAGGCAATGACTTACCTAAGCTCGCAACCGAAACGGCGCTGGCTCATCTAATTCATTTGCTAGGATAGAAGGTTCTGTTGAGCCGGGCACCGGCAAATTAAATTGAAGAGGGGTTCATGGCAACCACGGCGATTTTGGAAGTGAACGATGGCAATTTTGATCAGGAAGTTCTCAAGAGCGAACAGCCTGTAATGGTAGATTTCTGGGCCGCGTGGTGCGGACCATGCAAAGCACTGGCGCCCATTGTGGACGAAGTGGCAGCGGCTTACTCAGGCAAAGTGAAGGTGGGCAAGATGGACGTGGACTCCAGCCCCGTTACTCCGCAGCGCTACGGCGTGCGCGGCATTCCCACTCTGCTGATCTTTAAGGGCGGGCAGGTGCAGGAGCAGATTGTGGGCTACGTGGCCCGCGAGGTGATTGAGAAGGCCCTGAACAAGCACGTGAGCTAAAGCCAAATTTCTGAGAGAGAAACCCGGCCAAAAGCCGGGTTTTGTTTTTGCGAGCGGACTTACTAACTACCCCTTTGGCCGCACTCTTCGCATTGGCACAACTCTCGCAAATAATCCCAGGAGTAGATGCCGCTGGAGTGGCCGTCATTCCAGGCGATGTTCAATGCATATTTTCCAACCGGCTTGACCTCTTTAGGGCGTGCGGGCTCTTTGTACATGGGCAGCAAAGTGTTAGCTGGCTTGGGTGGCTCACCCGGCTTGCGATCGTGATTATTGCGCTCTTCGGTGCAGGTAGCGCAGGGGCAGGCGTCGCGCAGCCACTGGAAGCTATAGTGCGTGCGATGGCCGTCGTCCCACTCAATGTCCATGCCGGTGCCGGTGGTGACATTGACCTTGACGGATTTGGGATTGATGACGGGCACCAATTCCAATCTACCACGGCGGGATGAGGGCTAGAGCGTTGCCGAGGTGGTTGCGCTGGCTAAGGACGAAGACTGCTTCGAACCTTTAAGATATAGATTATGAGTGCATCGAACGTGAAACCCGAAACAATGCCGCCTGCGCCGGAGCCGGCGCGGCCCTCAAACTTCATCCGCGACATCATTATCGAGGACCTGAAGACCGGCAAGTACAACGGCCGCGTGTGGACGCGCTTTCCTCCGGAGCCGAATGGGTATCTGCACATCGGGCATGCCAAGGCCATCTGCCTGGACTTTGGCCTGGCAGACGAGTTTGGCGGCGGCACCAACCTGCGCTTTGACGATACGAATCCGGAGAAGGAAGAGACCGAGTACGTTGAGTCAATCATGGCGGACGTGAAGTGGCTCGGCTTTGAGTGGGAAGGGCTCTACTACGCCTCAGATTATTTCCAGCAGATTTATGACTGGGCGGTGGAGCTGATCAAGAAAGGCAAAGCTTACGTAGATGATCTGACCGCGGACGAGATCCGCCAGTATCGCGGCACGCTGACGGAGCCGGGGAAAGAGAGCCCGCATCGCAATCGCTCGGTGGAAGAAAATTTAGACCTGTTCGCGCGAATGAAGGCCGGCGAGTTCCCTGATGGCTCGCGCTGCCTGCGCGCCAAAATCGACATGGCTTCGCCCAACCTCAACATGCGTGATCCGGTGATGTATCGCATTCTGCGCAGGCCGCATCACCGCACCGGCGACAAGTGGTGTATCTACCCGCTTTACGATTTCGCGCACGGCCAGTCAGACTCGCTGGAACAAATCACCCATTCCATGTGCACGCTGGAGTTTGAGGACCACCGTCCGCTTTATAACTGGTACATCAAAGAGCTGGGGATTTTTCCCTCGCAGCAGATTGAATTTGACCGGCTCAACCTGACTTACACGCTGCTGAGCAAGCGCAAGCTGCTGCAACTTGTGCAGGAAGGCCGGGTGAGTGGCTGGGATGATCCGCGCATGCCCACTCTTTCTGGAATCAGGCGGCGCGGCTATACGCCAGAGGCGCTGCGGAATTTTGTGGCCAACATCGGCGTCACCAAGACCAACGGCACAATTGAGCTGGCGATGCTGGAGCACTTTGTCCGCGAAGATTTGAACCGGCGCGCCCAGCGTGTGATGGCCGTGCTGCGGCCGTTAAAGGTAGTGATCGACAACTACCCTGAAGGCCAGGTGGAAGAGATGGACGCCATCAACAACCCGGAAGACGCGAGCGCAGGCACGCGCAAAGTGCCATTCAGCCGCGTTCTGTACATCGAGCAGGACGATTTCCGCGAAGTGCCGCCCAAGGGCTACTTCCGCCTCTCGCCGGGGAAAGAAGTGCGGTTGCGCTACGGCTATTTCATCACTGCGCAGAACGTGGTGAAGAACGCGTCCGGTGAAGTGGTTGAGGTACACGCGACGTATGATCCGGCCACACGCGGCGGCAACGCGCCGGATGGACGCAAGGTGAAGTCAACCATTCACTGGGTCTCAGCGGCGCATGCGATTGATGCCGAGGTGCGGCTGTATGACAACTTGTTCAGCAATCCTGATCCCAATGACGTGCCTGAAGGCCAGGAGTTTACGGCAAACTTAAACCCGAATTCGCTGGAGACGGTGAAGCAGGCGAAGCTTGAGCCTTCACTCAAAGATGTGAAGGCGGGCGCGCGTTTCCAGTTCGAGCGTCTGGGATATTTCTGCGTTGATCCGGATACAAAGCCGGGAGCACCGGTGTTCAATCGTACTGTGGCGCTGAAGGATGCGTGGGCAAAGGTGGAAAAGAAGCAAATAGCAATTGGCAAATAGCAAAACCTACCACGGAGGCACAGACACACGGAGAAAACCGAGATCAAAAAAGTGCAAAAAGCTCTACCGCAAATTTGCGCGGATAAGCGCGGATCAAGATTCTGAATGGCGCTCAGGTAAGAAGCAAATAGCAATTAGCTTTCCCGAAGTCCCAAGCGGAGCGAGGGGATCCCTGCCTCAACGACAATGTGGCACAGACACTCATGTCTGTGCTCTGGTTTCCTGAGGGAGTTCGCAAGCACAAGCAAGAGTGCCTGTGCCACAAAATTCAAAGGCTCCCAGATCGACTGTAAAACTGGGCTATTTTCCACCTGAAGAGGAGGGTAGCCATAGGGCTCCCTCACCCGCAAACTACGCGGGTTCGGGATTTCAAGAAAAGCTCATCCCCAATTCTCTGCCGGCGTCATGTTTACGGCCTTGGGGCCGATGCTGTTGGATTTTTTGCGATTGAAAGCGTGACGATAGGCTTCGTCGTATTTTTCGGCAATGGCGTTGTTGTTGCGCGTTTCAAAAATATACATTCTGCCGGCGACAGAGAGAGCGGAGCGGAAGTCTGCGTTACGTCCCAGGAAGGCCATGCGATAGCCGAGGTCGCGAGCATTGTTGTTCTCAAACCATAGGCAGCCGCGGCCATCAGGGCTGGCATCGCGGTTGCGCGCGACGTCGGCCGCAAGCAGGGTCTTTCCCATGGCGAGACTGCTCACGCAAATGTCATTTGGCTGACGCGCGGCGACAGGATCATCGGGAGTCTCTCCAGATGCAACCACCACGTGCGCACTCTGGAGAGTTGCCGGGGCATCTAACGGATGCACCAGGGTTACATGCCCGGCGAGTCCCAATCTGCCGGCGTGTTCATTGATGGCTTTGCGGGCGCTCTCCGGAGCTTCCAGCAGCAGATTGAATTCAGTCAGACCATTTGAAGCAAGAGCGAAGCCTTCCAGCAGGCAAATGGCGGAGGCAGAGAGCTGGTCTGCCGTCTCAGACGCAAACTGCGGCACAAAGAAAGAGACTGTGTCCGGAGCGAGGCCGAAGCGGCGAGTGAGGAAGTCAGTATCGGGAAAGAGCTGCGGCGGCTCATCACCTTCAATAGGGTCCGGAACCAGAAAGATGTTTTCTTCCTGCGCGCCGCGCTCAATAGCTGCCTGCTTCACGCCCTGTGAATGCACGATCACTGCGGCGGCGCGGGAGAGAATGAACTGCTCTGCCACGCGGAAGGAGCGGGCCATCCAGCTTGCGGGCTCGCACTGCTTCGCCGAGATGGCAAGCTCTTCAATGCAGGCGCGGAGATCATAAGCCACGCAGGAGACATTGCGGACTGCCGCCATTCCTGCAGCAAAGCAGTGGGCGTGCACCACGTCAGAAGAGGCTTCCGGCTCGCAATCGAGCAGAGATTTGCGCCAGTTGCGCACGTCCTGCCAGGAGCGCAGCAAGGAGAGCGATCGCGGCTGCTCCTGACGCTTGCCGGAAAGATACAGCTCCGCTGTCCCGGCGCCCTGCGGCGTTACGATGAACGGCCGCATTCCAGAGGAAACCTGGCTTTCCACTACGGGCAGAACATCACGCGCGTATTCACAGGCATGGATCACGCGCCAGGCCCGCGCGCGCAGTTGCTGAGGGGGAGGTTCGGTCCGCTGATGTCGGACGCGGAAAGCTGAGCTCATATCCTAGGAGACTTCTTTCCTCTCTTTTTTTGCCAGGTCGGAATAGCAGATTACACGGTTGCGGCCTTCATGCTTGGCGGCATAGAGGGCAGCATCAGCGAACTCAATGAGATCGCGCTTGAATTGAGCGTCAGTGTCATAGACCGCCACGCCAATGCTGATGGTGAGATGCTGCACGGTATGGGGCGATCCGGCAAAAAATTTTGCCTGCTCCACGGCGCGGCGAAGGCGCTGCGCAACGTAAACGGCGCCGGTTTGCGTGGTCTCCGGCAAGATGATGACAAACTCTTCTCCACCGTAACGGGCCACCGTGTCCACCTCACGCATGTCCTTCATCAGGATTGAGGTGACATCACGCAGAAGCTGGTCGCCAATGTGATGGCCATAGGTATCATTGGCCTTCTTGAAGTGATCGATATCAATCATCAGCAAAGCAAACTTCTGGCTTTTGCGCTCAGCACGCTTGAATTCAAGCTCAAGCTGCTGCTCAAAGTAGCCGCGCGTGCGCAGTCCGGTGAGATAGTCAGTGAAAGCGAAGCGCAGCAGACCTTCATTGGCGTATTCGCGGGTAAGCAGATTTTCCGCCACGAGCGAGAGGATCCAGAGGAGCTGAGCATCTTCTTTGCTGAAACCATCAGCACGGGTGCTGAAAAGCTGGATCGAGCCCATGACACGATTGCTGACGAAAAGCGGGACTGAGAGCGCTGAGTCTGCATCAAGGACCTGCAGCAGCTCATCTGCCTGATCATTGGGGCCACGCGTAACCAGCAACGGGCGGCCGTATTTGATTGCCCAGAAGTTCAGGATATTTCCGCTGGCCAGTTCCTGGCCGGTGCTCTTCTCTACATTGCGCGCCAGGCGAAGCTGCATCAGCTCCTGATTTTCTTCCCAGAAATAAACCAGAGCACGGTCAAAAGTGGTGATTTCTGCGGCCATATCAATGAGCATGTTGAGCGTGGCCTCAAGCTGCATCTGCAGACCGGTAAGCATGCTCATGCGCAGAATGACGTTTACATCGTCCCAGCGCTTCTGAATGGTTTCAGCCCGCAGCTCGGAAAAGACCTCCACCACAAAGCGCTCAGGCGGACACGAGCCCGTATCTGGCGGTTCATGAGTGAGCATCGGAAACATTTTCCTTGGCGAGCTCAAGTAAGCGGCTCCTGCCGGCGCAAATTGTGAGATGCCGTTGCTTGAGTCAGGGAAACTTACGGAAGTCTCCATGTCCTTTTTACCGGCGTCTGCCCAAATGTACAGGGCTGCTTACCGTCTAGAAAGACGTACTCTGCTCTGCCATTGGCACATAACCACCACAACAAGTGAATTAAGATGCCCAATCATGCTCTCTGATTTGCATGGATTGGGTGGCAAGGTGGAATTTGCGAAATGGGGCTGATCTTGGCGCTAGATTTGCAAGTATGTGAGACAGGGGGTGACGGTTATGGGCATTGGTAAGAAAGAACTTATCGGAGAACTGAAGCATGAGATCAACAGTCCACTGGCAGCTATTCGCAATGCGCTGTACCTGACCGGACTCCGGGTGCACGATCCCGAGGTGGAGCGCTATTTAAAGCTGGCAGATGAAGAGATTGTGCGCATTGCCACAATCCTGAACCGGGCACATCAACTGATTGAAAATAAGAATATTGGGACTCTGCTATCGCAGGCTTCCCCGGCGGCTACGGCCGCCTGAGGCAGGGCGGAACCTTCCAGCTCACGATTTTTCTTACCTTTCATGCACAGTCTCTGTTGCATTTCTTTGTTTCTCGTCATAGGATAGCTCATGGTGCCAGAAAACCCGCTGGCGCTGATCTTTAGCTCTTCGCAGTAAACTACGCCCGTTTAACAAAAATCATCACCGGCCCCGACCGTTTTTCCGACAGGAGAAGCCCCCCAATGGCATGGTACGCGTACTGCATCGTTGAGCAACAAGCGTTTCAAAATGGTATTCGCGCTCGCCGCCCAATTCCAATCGAAGGTTTAAAAGGCATTGCAGATGCCCAGATATTTGCGTATCCGAGCGGCGATTTTTCCGTGCTGGTGAGCGAATACATTCCCACGGGAGACCTTGGGCAAAAGGCGCTGCTGCAGCATGCGCACGTGGTGAGCGAATGCTTCAAACGCACCACGGTGCTGCCATTCCGGTTTGGAACGGTGTTTGATACTGACGATGCTCTGCGCCGCGCCGTACGGCTGAACCGCAAAGCATTCCTGGAGAACGTAATCAAGCTCAAGGGCAAGGCTGAGATGCATTTGAAACTGCTGATCAAAGATGGATCATTGCGGCAGGCACTGGAAGAAATAGAGCTTCCTGCAACCGTCGGCAGTGAATATCTCAGCAAGCTGCGGGAAAAGGCAGTCCGACAACGTGAGCGCCAGACCAAAGCCCGCGCCCTTTCCGTTCAAGTCCACAAGATTTTTTCTCCTCTAGATCAAGACGTTTGTTGCCGCAAGATTGATTCCGGCGGAATGCTAATCGATATAGCCCACCTCATTGATCACAAAAAAGTCCAGAAATATCAGAACCGGTATCAGATGGCCACCCGCCATCTGCCTGGAATTGAAGTAGTTATGAGCGGTCCGTGGCCGCCGTACCACTTTATTTCCGGGAAACGGTCGTCCTAAAACTGATTTTAAAGGGGTTATAAACGATTCTTCCCATGATTCGGGAGGATTCTGCTTCTTTTCACACCTAATTAGGCATCCTAGTGCCTGAAAATGGAATCAGAGTACAATATGCTCAAGGGGTTTTGAGTACCCTGTTGGAACCATAGTTCCATCTATTGCCCTCTTTTAGTGATTCCTAAGCCGCCGATGCACCCGTCGCTGCCAGGAGAAGGAATGAATCCCAAGACCCGCGTATTGATTGTGGATGATGACGTGGTAATGGCCAAGTATCTGGCCTCTCATCTTTCCCGACGCAATTTTGATGTGACTGTTGCTTCCAGTGAACAAGAGGCGTTGCGGGTGTTTCGCGCATTTGATCCTGCGCTGGTGCTGGTGGAAGTCTCCACAGATGGCGAAGCAGGAGCAGATACGCTGCAGCGATTGAAACAGATCAAGCCTACAGTTTCAGTGATGGTGCTTTCTTCCAGCAAGGACCCGGAGTTTATTTTCAAAGCTTCAAAGCTCGGCGCCGACGATTACCTGAGCAAGCCGGTAGATCCCAAAGAGCTGGACATGCGAATTGGGAAGGTGCTGGACAATCAACGGCTCTATCGCGAGGTAACGCAATTGCGCGAGCAGGTGCGCCGCCAGAGCGACTTCACCATGCTCTTCGGCACCAGTCCGAAGATGATGGAAGTGAAGATGACCATTGAGCAGGTGGCGGACACCACCGCCACGGTGCTTGTGCGCGGCGAGAGTGGAACAGGAAAAGAAGTTGTGGCACGGATGATTTATTCCGAGTCGTCACGCTGCGATAAACCATTTGTAAAAGTAAATTGCGCCGCGATTCCTCATGAATTGCTGGAAAGCGAGCTCTTTGGCTATGAGGCCGGCGCATTCACGGGCGCAAACCGGCAGAAGCTGGGAAAATTCGAGCAGGCCAACGGCGGCACGATTTTTCTGGATGAGATCAGCGAAATGCATCCGGCGCTGCAGGCAAAATTGCTGCACGTCTTGCAGGACCACGAATTTTCACGCTTGGGCGGCAAGCGAGATATTCAAGTTGATGTGCGGGTGCTGGCGGCAACAAACAAGCCGCTGGAGCGCGCCGTGGAAGAGGGAGTTTTTCGCGAAGACCTTTTCTATCGCCTCAACGTTGTCACCATTCATATTCCGCCGCTGCGCGAGCGCCGCGAGGAGATCCCGGTTTTCCTGAAATATTTTCTGGAGAAATACAGCGAACATTATGGCAAGAAGCCGTCAATGTTCGGTGAATATGCCGTCACGCGGATGATGGAATATCCATGGCCGGGAAACATCCGCGAACTGGAAAACCTGGTAAAGCGGTATGTGATCGTGGGCAATGAGTCACAGATCATACGCGAGCTCTCAACGCATAAGCCGATCGTGACGTCAATTGGCGGGACGAGTCAGGCTGCAACAGGAGCGCCCGCGATGACAGCGTCTTCGCAGACGCCAGTGCAGGCAGCTGGAGGAAATGGGGCGGCTGAACTGGAGATGCCATCACTGTTGGAGATCGGCCGGCGTGCGGCGATGCAGGCCGAGCGGGAAGCCATTGAACGAGTGCTGGCACAGACACGCTGGAACCGGCGCCAAGCCGCTAAGATCTTGAAAATCAGCTACAAAGCGCTACTGAATAAATTGAAAGCCATGGAAGAGCAGCCAAAAGCACAGTCTAGGCACGAAGAGGCATAGATGTGGTATTTGAGTACCACTATTGTACTTAGATTTATTCATGATTGAGCCCGGCTTCTGGGCTTTTTTCATCTTCTCTTATTTACCTAAATTATAGATGCATAAGCTGTTAGAAGAGGTTAGCTCTTTCCACATAGATTGAGAGCACCCTTTGGTTTGTGAGTTGCTTATTTATAAGCAAACAAAAGAGGCCGTAAAACAAAGTGACTTCAACCCTCTTCCAAGCTTTTAGACTTCAATCCGTGTGTCTTGGCGTGAGTCAGGACTTCATCTTGCATCGCCTTCCCTGAGAGATTTTCCTTCCTACTCGCCTCTTTGCGAAAGCGGCCCTAAGGGCCGCTTTTCTGTTTTCTGCAGAATTCTTTACTGTGAGCGATGATCCGAATTGTGGCTGGCGGCATCTAATCGTCGGTTCTTTAGATTTTTGTCTGGCGTTGCTGAACGAGAATTCATCTCTGACGATGAACATCTGCCTCATCACGCAATAACGTGTTGAGGGCTCTTCGCAAGCAAATCGCCAGGCAGTGAGAGGGGCGGCGGGTGAGTTCACCTGCCCGGGAATTTGACGGGTATAGCGATGGCGACTAAGATAACTAATTTATCGAAACCCATGGATAAGAAGAAGCTAGAGACATTCAAGAAGAAGCTGGAAGAGCGGCAGCAGATGCTGCGCAAAACTGTGAGCCGCACCGAAGAGGACGGTCGCATTGCCGACCAGGACGCGGCGCAGGACATTGCCGACCGCGCAGCCAGCTCTTACACCAAAGAGTTTCTCTTCTCACAGAGCAACAATGATCGCCAGCTATTGCAGATGGTTGAGACTGCGCTGCAGCGGATCCGCGAAGGCAGTTTTGGCGAGTGCGTAAGCTGCGGCAATGAGATCAATCCCAAGCGGCTGGAAGCGGTGCCATGGACACGCTACTGCATTGAATGCCAGGAGAAACTGGAAAAAGGGTTGCTGGAAGAGGCGCACGAGTAAGCGCTTTTATTCCAAATCCTGCGAGCGAACCATGCCAACACATGGAACTGTAAGTAAGAGCCGGAAAAATAACTGCCCAATTCAGAGCGTTGAATTTATTTATCTGTAGGGTTCCCTTCGCTCCCGCTCGGGATAAAACAAAAGGCTGTCGTGGTCTGCGCGGGATTCGGGATTGCAGAAAACTCAGTACAGGTTGAACGCCACTTCGATGTTCATCTCCACCGCGACGGGACGACCGTCTTTCTTGGAGGGATCGAACTTCCAGATCTTTACGCCTTCAATGGCTTTCTCATCCAGGCCCATGCCCAGCGAGCGCACCACGCGAGGATTGTGCACGCGGCCGTCAGTTCCCACGATGATCAGCAAGGTGACCACGCCCTGATATTTGGCTTTGCGGGCTTCTTCAGAAAACTCGGGTTCAGGGGTGAAAATAGGGCGGGGCGCGCTTACGCCTTCGCCGATGTGAAAGATTCCAGGTCCAACTCCCGGGCCGCCGTGACCGGAGCCAACGCCGCCTCCACTACCGCTACCAATGCCGCCGCCCACGCCAACACCATTGGAAGGCGTCATGAGCTTGGAAAGCGGATCGCCGATCTGGGCAGTTGGCGCTACCTGAAGATTGGCCACTACGGTGGGCTCCATCATCAGCTTGCTCTTCTGTTGCGTCAGCACGGTTGGCGGAGTGAACTGCTGCCTGGCCGCTTTGGGAGGATTACCGGCTGAGGCCTTGAGTTTGCTGGCATCGCCGCCGCCACCGCCGCTGGGGCCGCCTTTGCCTACTTTCATGGGAATGTAAGGCGCCAAATCAACTGCATTTGAGGTAGTGGGCGGAATGATCTTTGCTGGAACTGCGACGTGCAGGAGCCAGAGCATCAAAGCCAGGGCGCCGCCATGAGTCACAAACGAAAGCAAGAAATTTTCCGGACGAACCTGATATGTGCCATAACCAGTACCGAGCAAGGTTGGCATTACGACAGAATTTTGCGGAGTTTCTTTAGCAAACTTCACCACTTCCTGCTGTGGTGGCTGCTGCTCGCCGGGGGGCGTTGCGTTCTTCGGGTCGAGAGGATCGAGCGGAGACATAGAATACCTAGTATAGACGCCGAGGCGTCTTAAAAGTTTCACATTCGTGCATGGGCTAAAGTCAGTTGTATCAAGTTTACAACAGTTTACCTGTGAAACAGAGAACCAAAAAATCCCTTAACACGCCCGAAAAAACCCTTGTTTTCCGGCTTTTCTTTCCTGGGCTTTTCAGCGGGACCAGGCGGCGCCGCCTTTGCTTTTTGAGACACTTCCGGCTGCTTTTCCTTTAGAACAACAGGATCGACCTGTTCTTGCACAAAAAATACATTCGGCAAGCTGGAAACTTGCACCTTGGCGATAAGAGGCCCGACCGGGCGCGCGCTGAAGACGAATGGCGCATCCACCTGCACATGCACATCTCCGGGATTTTCCGGCGGAGTGGGCGCGGTAGGGTCATTGGTGGCGACTGCAACGTGCTCCGTGCCCGGAGCCGGAGTGGGCGGCTGGGCCGGAGTGGGAGCGGGAGGCGGCGGAGCTTGTGTCTTGATCACGGGGGCGGAAGGTGGACAGCCGCAGTCACCGGTGAAGCTTGATACCTGCTGAAGCTTGCCGCCGGGGAAGAATGCCGCCTCATCCGCTTTGGCCTTATAGGTGCCCGAACCAAGCAATTCCGCAAAGCTGATCTCAGAGGTGTTTCCCGCAAGCGGTTTGACGCAGGTATCGCCCTTTTTATTTACCTCGAGTGAAAAATGAAATGTGCCGGGGCCGACCAGGGTCACGTTGAAATCAGGGGTGATCAGCACGTCAACGGAATCCTGCGTCAACTGATAATTCACTTCAATGGCGCCAACGCCTGTGGCCAGCATGAGGCCGTGCCCGCCGGCGCTAACGCTGATGCCGGTGCGCGGACAGAGGCGAACTTCACCACCGCGAAAAAGCTTCAATGTCGCAGGAGCGATGCCGGCAGAAAGTTCCGCGCCGGAGACCACGCTCATGCCTGATCCAACCAGCTGGGTTTTTCCGCTGGCATCAGAAGCAAATAGCTCTCCGATGGGGACAGGGCCTTGCGCCAAAGCGGGAGCACAAAGGAGCGGGAGCGCCAGGCAAACAGCCAGCTTTGCGCGCTTCAGAGTATGTGAGTCATGAGCAAACAGAGGATGCTACTCCTCATTATTGACGAATTCGTATTTATCAATGGCCACGGCAACACCCTGCTCCTGCTCGGCCTTTTCCACCCGCAATACTTTGCCAATGCAGCGCACGCGAATAGGCTCAGCCAGAGTGACCTCGCGCGGCAGGGTCATAACAAATTCTATCGCGGCTCCGGGTACGATCTCAGTTTCCAGATACATGTAAACGCCGCGCGAGCTGACGTCGCGCGTGTGTCCGCCCAAGTCTTGTTTGGCGCTATCAACAAATTTTACGGAGATGGGCAGATCGAGCGAAAACCGCCGGGTGGCTCGTTTATCCGGTGCGGGCTGCGCCATGGCTGGCCTCCAATACAAGGACCTTTGCTGCTGATTTTAGCCCAGATGGACTGATTTTTAGACGGAAAAACCAAAACCTTTGAAACACAGAGGAACGGAGGAAGCGGAGGATTGGTAGCTATTTGCGAAGACGATTGAGCAGCAATCTTCCGGAGTCAGCCAACTTCAATGGAAAAACCAAAACCTTTGAAACACCAGAGGAACGGAGGAAGCGGAGGATTGCAGATATTTGCGAAAGACGAACTATTTCTCCTCTGGTTCCTCCTTCCCTCCGCGTTTCAAAGATGTTCGAAGCTACATGATGAACTAAAGGGCGAGGAAATTCTTGAGCAGCAATCTTCCGGATTCGGTCAATACGCTTTCCGGATGGAACTGTACGCCTTCAATCGGGAGTTGGCGGTGCCGCAAGCCCATGATGACGCGCTCGCCGTTGGAATCATGCGTTTCCGCGCTGATCTCCAGCTCTTTGGGCAATCCTTTTTCGGCGACGATGAGCGAGTGATATCGCGTGGCGGTCATTGGCAGCGGCGCGTTTTTAAAAACAGTCCGGCCGTCATGCGTGATCTGGCTGACTTTGCCATGCATGATCTGGCGGGCGCGCACGACGTTACCGCCGAACGCGGCGCCGATGGCCTGGTGCCCCAGACAGACGCCGAGAACCGGGCGCTTACCGGCGAAGTGCTTGATGAGATCAATGCTGATGCCAGCCTCATGCGGTGTGCACGGCCCAGGCGAGATCAGGATGTGATCCGGCCGGAGGCCCTCGATTTCCTGCGGGGTGATCTGGTCATTGCGGCGGACCTCCACTTTTTCACCCAGTTCACCAAGATATTGGACCAGGTTGTAAGTGAAGGAATCGTAATTGTCGAGGACGAAAACCATGGCGATTGCTTACAGTTTATCTGAAGAGGCAAGCCCGGGCGTGGGGAATCCATGGAGCGGTGCACGTGTTCCGGTGAAGCCGGATGACAATCGGCGAATTGTCCTCGGTAGAACTCCCTGATGCGGCATGGCGAGGGAGAGATTTTCGGGGTTCCTCCACTCGCCCTCAGTCGCTCTGCTCCCGCGGGCTCGGTCGGAATGACAATGGGGAGAGCATGGTTTATGCGGCCCTGAAGGGCCGCTCTTCCACCAGCACAGCCGAGGGCGGCTGTGCCACGTGAGCATCGTGAGAACTTCCTGAAGCAGCATGGCGAGGAAAGGATCATCGGGATGTTTCGACTTTGCCCCCGCTCTCCCGCTACGCGGGATCGTTCGGACTAGGCTCAACATGACAATAGGAATGCATTCATCAAACTGACCCACTACCCAAAACTGCGCAAAGAATCGCCGAAGGTAAAGGGCAGGGGGCTAAGCTGCAATTTGCTTCACTATGCTTGCTACACTAGAAGCGCATGGCTACAGCTGAAAAGACGACGGAAGAGAAAGCGACGCATCGCAAGCCGGACCTGAGCGTGAGCTTTGCCGGGATCAAGTTCAAGAACCCGGTGATTGCAGCGGCGGGAACGTTCGGATATGGAATTGAATTTGAGGACATTGTCACGCTGGAGAAGCTGGGCGGCTTTGTGACCAAGGGGGTCTCAAGGGAGCCGATGGTCGGGAACCCGCCGCCACGCTTGTTTGAGACTGCGGCCGGCATGCTGAATTCGATTGGGCTGCAGAACATCGGAGCGCGCCCGTTTATTGAAGAGAAGCTGCCGAAGCTGGTAAAGAAGAAAAATGTTGTCGTGATTGCGAACGTTTTTGGCTACACGCGCGAGGATTATGTAGAGACGATCCGCATATTGAATGAGGCTGAGGGGATTGCAGCGTACGAGCTGAACGTCTCCTGCCCCAATACACACCAGGGCGGCATGGTGTTTGGCACCGACCGCGTGATGCTGGAAGAGCTAGTGGCCAGCTGCAAGGGCGCAACCCAGCGACCGCTGATTGTGAAGCTCTCACCGAATGTGACCAGTATTCCGGCGATGGCAAAGTCAGCAGAGAATGCCGGCGCAGACGCGATCTCACTGGTAAACACGTTTGTGGGGATGGCGATTGATGCCAAGGCGCGCAAGCCGCGCATATCGAATGTCACGGCAGGGCTGAGCGGCCCGGCCATTAAGCCGATTGCGCTCCGCATGGTGTGGGAAGCGGCGCACACAGTCGAGATCCCGGTGATTGGCATGGGCGGCATTACCACGGCAGAAGATGCAGTGGAGTTCATGCTGGCCGGGGCAGCAGCGGTGCAGGTTGGCACAGCAAACTTCTGGGACCCGGTGGCGACGGAGAAGATTGTGGATGGGCTGCAGCGCTGGTGCTTTGAGAATCGCGTGGCGAGGATCACGGATTTGATTGGCGGGCTGACGGACTAAATCAGAAGAGCCAGACTTACCGCGGATTTGCGTAGATAAACGCGGACCAGGAATTTTACGAAGAAACACTGCAGTCTTCAGCCAGAGAATTACTTCATTCCATTTGACCGGCGCTCTGATCTTCTGATCTATAGCTCGCGCCGGTTCACCACATAGCTCATCTTTGCTTGGCAGGAGCCTGGCTGAGAGCGGATGTATCTAAGGTTTCTTGGGTGAGCTGCTGCTGGACAGCTCTCGTTATCACCCCTAAAACATGCAACCTGCTTTAAGGCAGCCACCTTCGAACTAAGTAACCAAGTTAGTTGTGCGTTCATGCCAAGGCACCAGGAGTACGCACACGAGGGGTCACGCCATTTCGTCTGGACGAAATTCCGGTTAACCATTTTCAACTCTGGTTTAACCAATTATGAGGGAGAAGTGTATGAGACGCACATTGATGATAGTGGCGGCGGCACTGATGCTGTGCGCGCCGATGTTTGCACAAAAACCGATGGATGAGGCCAACGAGAAGGCCGTGAAGATCACCCAGGGACCGACGATCAGCGATATTACACCGACGGGAGCGACGATCCACTGGACAACAGACAGGACCGCGGCGAACAACGTGAGATATCGCGTGGCGGGGAGCAATGGCGCGTGGAAGACGGCGTACCATCCCGGCGGCGGTACTGACCATTCACTGCAGATGACCGGACTGGAGGCGGGCAAGACGTACGAGTGGCAGATCCTGACCAGAGATGGCGACCTGCGCACCGCTGGACAGTTCCAGACACCGACCACAGGCAAAGCGCCTGACGTGAATGCGTCTGCTACTACGCCAAGCGCTCCGAGCGCGCCAGCAACTTCGCCTTCCACCAGCGGCAGCACCCCCAGCGGAGCAAAGGTGGCGCTGTATCGTGAAGTGGGAACGACGAATGGAAACCACCTCTACACCACGAACGCCTCTGAGCAGACCGGCAGCTTCAAAATGGAAGGCGTAACCGGCTATGTCATGTCATCGCAGGCGCCGGGGACGGTACCTCTCTACCGGCTGAAGAGCGCTGCTGGCGACGAGATGCTGACGACTGACGCAAATGAAAAGGCGTCGGCGGCGAGCAGTGGGTACACTGACCAGGGAATCCTGGGGTATATCTCAAGCACGGAGCAGCCTGGGACGCAGCCGCTCTTCAAGGTCACCAGCACTGATGGCAAAGGCCATTTCTACACCACCAACGCCAGTGAGCGTGATCAGTTGATCGGGCGGGGCTGGGGATCAAACCAGGGAACGGTTGGATACCTGTGGACGCAGCCGTAAGGCGAAGTTAGATTCAGAATTAGAAGGCCATCCGAAAAAGGATGGCCTTATTTTTGAATAGTGCTTGGTGGAAAAGATTACTTGGCTGCCGTTTGCACCATTATGGAGATCGAGCCGCGAAGCAGGAACGGTGTGAAAGCAATCTTGCTTCGATTGAAGCTGCTTCGCGGGAGTAGCGTTCCCTCGCTGCGCTCGGGAGAAATCTAACGCTCTTTGAGGAATTCCTGGGTGATCTCAGGGAGCTTTTCGCGGATGTTGCTGGGAAGCTTGTTATGCAGGCGGCGAGCCTGGATGCGGGCGACGTCGGCAACGACGACGGGCGCGGGCGTGGCTACAGCAACGATCAGCCAGACGACGCTGAAGAAGAGGAATCCGGCAAGGGCGATGAGCTCGAGCACAAGGGCGTGCCGCGGCGAATAATGCCGGACCGCTCCGAAGGCCACCAGAAAGATGACGGCAGAGACGCCGGCGACGATCATGAGGCCGATATCGATGGTGCGGTGCAGCACCTGGCGCGAACGGCAGTGGGCGCACTCAGCGAGGTGGGCTTCGTAGTCAGAACGCATATCAGGCGCGAGGCCCGAGATGTCCCATCGCCACCCGGCTAAAATTTCTCCAATAACCCTATCTGTACAAGCTGTACTCATTACTTCCTAGATTCAAGCTGAAGCTCTGGCCTAATACTCTATTTTCAGCCCTGAAGGCGGGTTTCGTACAGAAATTTTTGATAGTAGTATGGTTCCTGGCTGAGGTTCATCGCTGCGCGATGACGTCTGCCTAAAGGCCCGCGTCTGCACCCCACCGCACCAAAACCGAGCGCGTCGGGGAACCCTGCGTCCCGCCTGCTGCCGAGACGCTAGACGCTGATACTGGCAATAGGCCAGTTCCAAACTGCCCCACCGCGGTATTTTTCAGCCCAGCGAGATGGGCTCCAGCGGCCTGTCCTGCTGCGCCAGCCTGAGGGCGCAGGACTGAAACAAGCTCATCTTGCCGCCGAGCGCCCGGTACGCCGTCTCGCGCGCCAGCTCCGGATGATTATTCTCCTCCGACAGATGCGCCAGCACCAGGAACTCCGCGCGGCCATCGTATTCTCCGGCAAAGAACTCGGCCAGCGCCGCGTTTGATAGGTGGCCTTTTTTGTTCATGATCCGCTGCTTCACCATCCACGGATACGGCCCAGTGCGCAGCATTTCCAGATCATGATTTGACTCGATCATCAGCCCATCACAGCCGCGCAAAGCGTCTTTGACGTTCGCACTCAGGTAGCCCAGGTCGGTCACAATCCCAAACTTCACCCCACCTGACTTAAAAGTAAACCCGCACGGGTCCACCGCATCATGCGAGATCGTAAACGGGCTCACCGTAATGTCGCCCACCACAAAGCTCCGCCCAACGTGGAAGTGCTCCAGCCGCTCCAGCCGCGCCGGCTTGCCTTCAGGATCTTTGGTTGCACGCCGCCACGCCTGGTACGTTCCCTCCGATATATACACTGGAATTTTCAGCTTGCGCGCCAGCACCTGCAGCCCGGTCACGTGATCACTGTGCTCATGCGACACCACAATCCCGCTCAGCCGCGCCGGCTCCTCGCCCGCCGACTTCATCCGCTTGAGCGTCTCCTTGCAGCTGAGCCCGGCATCCACCAGCAGGCTCGCCTTCTCCGTCGAGAGCACCGTCGCATTCCCCTTGCTCCCGCTGGCCAGCACTGTCATCCGCATCGCCACGCTTGCAGCATAACGGCAAACGCTCCACGAAAGGGAGTAGCAAAGTGGTTAACAGGAGGAAAACGTGGACCGGGTTATTGCGTCATTGCGATGGCCGCTTTGTGATTGCGATGATTGGCCTATTTTTTGTCATTTCGAGCGGAGTGAGAAATCTGCTTTTCCTGCCTTTGTGTTCCTCTGTGCCCTCTGTGGTTAAACTTTCCGATTACGGCGATTCCCCCGGTCCCCACATATCCGGTCCACTCTCGCCCCAAAACCTACACCGCGCCGACGCGGGGTCCCCAACAAACCTGGTTTTGGTTTGTTGGGGTGGAGCGCGCCGGAGCGCGCTGTTCCTTAAACTCGTTCGTCATCCCGAACTCCGTCAATGAGGCGGCGTTGTCATCAGCCGCCGAATAGGAGTGAGGGACCTTGTGTTTCCGATCACGCGCTTCCCGTCCGCGCAGCGGACGGCTGGCAGGGCAGACTTTTAAGTCTGCCTGAGCCGAAGGCGAAACGACCGCCCCCAGCGTGCCTGCATTTGGCACGGTGGGGGTGGGAAACGAGGCACGGCCCAAGGTACGCAGCGCATGCCGATGGGCAAGTGCCGGGAAAGAGGTAAAAAGAATTTTCTTCCTCGCTGCCGCAGGTTGGGCCCTCACAAAGTACGGGTTCCGCTTTGTGGGGGTGGAGCGCCGGAGGCGCGTCGCGAAGTTAGCCCAGCGCGCGAGCGCTGGGTAGAGGTATAGAAACGCACGAGCGCCGGAGGTGCGGCACAGCGCAAAAAATTCCTCGTACCCGCGGTCCGCGCAGCGCGAATAAACCCAGCGCGCCGGTGCGCGCTGTTCCTCACTGCCGTCGGCCCGCGCGCAGCGAAGCGGAGCGCGTTAAAAAGTCATCCGCCTGTGGATTCGTACAGATATTTCTGAAATCCAGTGAATACCTTGGTTATCTCTTCAGGCCTGCCAAGATCAGCGACAGCGTCGTGAATGGAATCGGAATATCTCAATCGCAGAAGCGGCGTCAGCTTTTCCTGATCCAATTCGTCCACGCCAACGCTCACATAATGCGCCAGAACAAATTCTAGAAAAGCTCGTTGTTTGCTGTTGAATTCCGTGCTGATCGCGATTCGAGCATGGCTGGCCCGCTCTTCTCGCGTAATCGGCGGCAGAGCATAGGCAATATATGCCAGCACGTCAAAAATGTCGCTCTTCTCCGCATCGATAATCTTCTGCATCTCCGCCAGTTGCTCATGCCCAAACCCTTTTTCAGCCAGCCCCTTGAGCAGCATTTTTCTTGTGTCTGGGGCGCTCCACAACTTGCGCAGCTCTTCTTCATTCTTAAAGAACTCGGGCAGCTTCCCAAACAGCAACTCCATGAACTGCTGGGCTGACATGGGAGTACCATCCGGATGCCAGAATGTCGTCGCCATCATGTGCTGTATGGCGCGTTCTTTCCCGTCCGCCAGCTTCACCCGTGTCCTCTTCTTCCTTTTAATGCAGACGCACGGCTCCTGGCCGCAGACTTCGCAGGGTCCTTCCGGGCACTCGCATGGCTGTTTCCCGCAAATTGCGCATGGTTTCGGCGCCGCCTTCACGCACTGGCAAGGATGATAGCCGCACTTCGGGCACGGCTCAGGTTCAAGCGGTTCGCCATCCCACTCGGGATCGCTGAAGTGCATATAGGCTTTTACGAAGTCGTAGATGGTGAAGTAATCCTTGCCTTCATAAAGCCGTGTCCCGCGCCCGATGATCTGCTTGAATTCGATCATCGTCTTAATTGGCCGCATCAGGACGATATTCCGAATATTGCGCGCGTCCACTCCGGTGGAAAGCTTCTGTGACGTGGTCAGAATCGTGGGAATCGTCTTTTCATTGTCCTGAAAGTCGCGTAGATACTGATTGCCCAACTCTCCGTCGTTGGCCGTCACCCGCTGGCAGTAATTTGGGTCTGTGCTCGTTTTGATCTGGTTGATGAGATCGCGTACGGCCAGAGCATGGTCCTGGGTGGCGCAGAAGACCAGGGTCTTTTCCTTCTGGTTGATCTGGCCCATGAATATCTTCACGCGCGTCGCCTCGCGTTCCTTAATCTCGATGATCCGGTTAAAGTCTTCTTCCGTGTAGCGTCTCCCCGCTTCAATCTCGCCTTCCACAATCTGATCGTCCGGCGTGTACACATACTCATCTAGCGTGGTGGCAATCTGCTTCACCCTGAACGGCGTCAGGAAGCCGTCATTGATGCCCTCCCTCAGCGAGTAGATATAAACCGGCTCGCCAAAATAGCGGTAGGTATCCACGTTGTCTTTTCGCTTCGGCGTGGCCGTAAGCCCAAGCTGCACGGCGGGCGAGAAATATTCCAGAATGTCGCGCCAGGTGCTTTCGTCATTTGCTCCGCCGCGATGGCACTCGTCAATCACGATGAAGTCGAAAAAGTCCGGCGGGTACTCGCCAAAATAAGGCGAGGGCTTGCCGTCTTTCTCCGGGCCGCTCATGAAGGTCTGAAAGATGGTGAAGAACAGGCTGGCGTTCTTAGGTACCTTGCCCTTTTTGCGGATGTCCTCGGGTTTCACCCGCACCATCGCGTCGTCCGCGAACGCCGCAAATGAGGTGAAGTCGTTGTAAGCCTGCGTAGCCAGATTATTGCGGTCAGCCAGAAAGAGGATCCGCGGGCGGCGGCTGGGCGCGGCGCCGGTCTTCCAGTCGTTTTTCAAGTGAGCCCGCCATTCGGCTAGGTTCCAGCGGGCGTTAAAGAGCTTCCATGCGATCTGGAACGCAATGGAGGTCTTGCCGGTACCGGTCGCCAGTGTGAGCAGGATGCGGTCTTTGCCGTGCGCAATCGCCTCCAGCACGCGCTGGATCGCCGTCTCCTGATAAAAGCGGATGGCCCAGGTGCCGCTCTTGTCCGGATAGGGAATGGCGGCAAAGCGGTCGCGCCACGTGTTGGCCTCGGCAAACGCCATCTGCCAGAGTTCGTCGGGCGTGGGATAGCGCTCCAGGTCGCGTCCCTCTTTGCCGGTCTGCATATCACAGCCATAAACCCCTTGGCCGTTACTGGAATAAGCAAAGCGGACGTTCATCTTGCCCGCATAATTCTTGGCCTGCCCCAGCCCTTCGGTCAGTGAGTGATTCCAGGACTTGGCTTCAATGACGGCAAGCTTGGTATTGCGGTATTCCAGGACGTAGTCGGCGTAGAGCGGGTTGCCGCGGCGGCCCTGGCCCTCGATGCGGCCGGGTGCGATCGTGTACGAGCGGCGAATGCGGCTGCCCTCCACCACGCCCCAGCCTGCTTCCTTCAGCGCAGGATCAATGTGCAGCGCGCGTGTGTCGGCTTCAGAGTGGCAGTGGTCGCACATGGTTAATCTATAGCTTCCCAATGAAAGCTTGGTGCAGCAGCGATTGTTTGAAGGCTTCCAATGCGGCGACCTTACACTCATAAACTGAGGCGAGGCGCTCGATTTCAACCAGAAGCGTGCCGAGCTTGCCAGCTATCAATTGTTGCTCCCTTAATGATTCTGGAAAGGGGATGAGAAGGTCGCCAAGCTTAGTTGCGTTGAAACCACCTTGTGCGCTACCAGAAACACCGGAACGGATATATTCCCAATAGATTTGAGTTTGAAAGAAGAGATTGAGAAATTCAGGAAGAAGGCTATTCGCGTTCAGCTGCACCCGGATTAAATACGATGCGAATACAGCCTTTGGCGGCTCCTTAACGAGATAACTCTTGCCTGTTGTCGCGCCAGTTCTGGCAAACACAATATCGCCGTCGTTCAGCACATACTTTGAAAGATCAGCTGCCGCAATACGACAGTAAGGAACCCCCGTCCAATCAACCGAACTATTTTGAATGTCTGTAATCCGGAGAAATCGTGGCCCAATTTTCTCTGTCGATGCAGATTCAGTGTATCCATAAGAAATTCTCGACAATTCCTTCAGGCGTTTCTCATTCCAGTTCTTACCGCGCTGCACAAACACCACCTGAAGTTCAGCTTCGAAGAGAGCACGAACATTTTTAAGATTCTTTTCAGCATTGGCCTTGGTAACGGCGATGTTCTCAAACGCTTGATCGAGAATACTGACGATCCGCTGCTGCTCGGCTAGGGGAGGAACAGGGAATTCAAATTCGAGAACTTCATTCATGTCCGCACGTGGCATGCGGGTTCCAGTACAAGTCGCATTGATCCGTTGAACCGTCTCCTCAGACAAGAGCCAGTAAAGCAGGTATTCTCGCAAAAGCTGCGAACTCGGCTTTATAGGAAAAATTTCAGTAGAGCAATGACCTTCGAAGTCGGGAACAAGGACTTTATTCAGGTATGGCCGGAGCCTGCCGTACAGGACGTGATCTTTTGAAAACCTGAACGTCGAGCTTTTCACCTGCGTCGGCTGAAGCGATCCAGTAAATCGTGCTGTGTGGGATTCAATGTGCTCAAGCCCGACATAAGGCAACCCGCGATACACGCCTTGCGTTTTATCGAAATCGCAGACATCGCCAAGGCGCCTGGTTTCCCACCCATTGTTCATAGCAGCGCCTTTATCCTCTGCAGAGCCTGCGTGCTCTCGGCGTCCAGTGCCGCAATTTCGGCAAGAATTTCTTGCGGCGTGCGGTGTGCCACCTGCTCGCCTCCGTTCGGGTTCTTCACGGAGAGATCGAAGGTTTTCTGATCGAGGCTCTTCACGTCCACCGTCCATGATTTGGGAGAATCAGCAGACTTGGCCTGAAATTTAACGAATTCCTTCATGTCATCGTCATTGAGCGCATTGGTCTTGCCCAAGCTGCGCCCCGGATCGAGCTGGTAATACCAGATTTTCCGCGTGGGCGCGCCCTTCTCAAAGAAGAGCACCACGGTCTTTACCCCCGCGCCCTGAAACGTCCCCTGTGGGCAGTCCAGAATCGCATACAGGTTGCAGCTCTCGATCAGCATGTGCCGCAGCGCTATTGAGGCATTGTCGCCATTGGAAAGAAATGTATTTTTGATGACCATGCCGCCGCGCCCGCCCGCCTTCAGCATTTTGATGAAGTGCTGGAGAAAGAGATAAGCGGTCTCACTGGTGCGGATGGGAAAGTTTTCCTGCACCTCGGCCCGCTCGCTGCCGCCGAACGGCGGATTCGCCAGGACAACATCAACCCGGTCTCTCTCCTGGATGTCGGCCAGGTTCTCCGTAAGCGTATTGGTGTGAATGATGTTGGGTGCCTCGATCCCGTGCAGGATCATGTTCATGATCCCGATCACGTACGCCAGCGACTTCTTCTCCTTGCCGTAGAAGGTTTTCTCCTGCAGCGTCTTCATCTCTTTCGTCGTCAGCCCCGGCTTGGATTTCAGATAAACGAAGGACTCGCAGAGAAAGCCCGCAGAGCCGAGCGCGCCGTCATAAATGCGTTCGCCGATTCTTGGCTTGACTACCTGAATTATGGCCCGGATCAGCGGGCGAGGCGTGTAATACTCGCCTCCGTTGCGTCCCGCATTCCCCATGTTCCTGATCTTGGCTTCATAAAGATGTGAAAGCTCGTCTTTCTCCTTCTGCGAGCGGAACCGCAGCTCATCGATGTGATCGATGATCTCGCGCAGGTTGTATCCGCTGGAGATCTTGTTCTTGATCTCACCGAAAATCTCGCCAATCTTGTATTCGATCGTGTTCGGCCCGCTTGCCCTCTGTTTGAAGCCGTGTAGGTAGGGAAACAGCTTCCCGTTGACGAAGTCGCGCAGATCGTCGCCGGTGAGCGCTTTGTTGTGGTCAAGCTTGCTGTCTTTTGTTTTGGGAGCAGCCCAGCTTTCCCAGCGATACTGTTTTTCGAGGATATAGCTGTACTTTTTGCGCTCCAGCTCAGCCTCGGTGCGCTTGTCCTCTTCAAGGTCGTCCAGATATTTGAGGAAAAGCAGCCATGAGGTCTGCTCGGTGTAGTCGAGCTCTGTGGTGCAGCCCGCTTCTTTGCGGAGAACGTCATCTATATTTTTAAAAGCTTGTTCAAACATGGCTGGGGTTGCTGAAGAATTTCAACTTCTTTATATCATTGGTCCCGAAAGTTTTGATATCTGAAGTGCGCGAAAAATCTTTTTGGGCAGTGGTGCCTAATCTTGCTTGCAGACCTGCCTTCCCGATCTTCCGATGCCTCGCAATCCTGATCCGTGCAATCCGCGTTCATCCGCGGTAAGGTTTCTGCTCCGCCTTTCCGATCTCGGCGATTCCGACGATCACCCCACTCCCATCACCCTCCTCAACTCCACCACCTGAATCCCCTTCGGACAGTCCTTCCAATTGTGTCGCCAGCATACAATCACGTCGCACCCATCGCGACGGTGCCCGTGTCGCTCAAAGTTGCGGCTTTCATACTCAAATTCAATCAGCACCCTCTGCCATATTCCCTTGCGCACCTCCCGCATCGCCTCGCAATCCGGAAAGCTCTGCCGGAACGTCAACACCCTGAACCCCAGCTTCGGCGCCACCGCGCCAAACAGAAACACCACGCCCTGCTCCGTCGCCGGCTCGTGCGCCATCGCCTCCAGCCCCATCGGAGGCCCCGCCAGCCCGCGGTCCGGCAGCAACTTCCGCCGCGCCCACTCATTTGCGCGCGTGTTCCACGTCTCCGGCTCGCCCTCGCCATCCATCTGCGCCGGCCCGCCGCGCCTGCGCACTCCCGCCGCGCTCCGCTTCCACTCCTCCGCCTTCGCCGTCTCGATCATCTTCAGCACGTCCCGCCACTGCCTCTCCAGCCGCTTCTCCCGCGCGAACTTTCCGAACGCCGCCGCTACCGCCCGCCACGATCCATACCGCCGGAGAAACGGCACATGCGTGTACCTGCCCTCAAACCCATACCTCTTGAGCGACGGCAACTTTCCCAGCTTCCTCGCCAGCCGCGCCCAGTCCAGCAGCAGGTCTTCATTGCGGATCAGGTGCCCCGGCCCCTTCGGGTCAAAGCCCGCCTCGCGCAGCGCCGCCGTCATCCCGCGAAACTCGCGCTTCACCCGCGTGAATGACACTCCGGCCATCTTCCTCAACTCCGCGCGCTTGGGCGGCCTCCCCAGCTTCCGCGCACACTCCTGGATCGCTGCGATGATCTCGTCTCGCGTCATGGCTTCCTCTTTGCTCGTACTTGCTTGAATTGGCGACTGCTGGGTGGAACGATTTACTCTTGCCGATTGCAGCATCGAAGCTCAACTGTGAACTAGTCTGTGAATGTGCGAATGCCGCAGCGCCGGAGGCGCGGCATAAGTTAGCCCAGCCTGAGGCGAGCGAAGGCGAAGCCGTAAGGCTGGGTAAGCTGGAATGCAAATTGAGCCCCGTAGGGGCGGCACAGCCTGCTGGCGTCCCGAAACTTACCCCAAAAAACCAAAACCCGCCGGGCGGCGGGCGAGTAGGTACACACTTCAAGTGCGCTTCACCATACAGTGCATTCTGCAGGTCAACCGCAGGGCCCTCTGTATGGGGGCCGGGCCGGTTACTAGCCTGTAGCTCCGGGCGGCGTTGCTGCTTGGCGGGACGGAACCGCTTCAGTCAGCTGCTACAGGCGTAATATAAGCGAAAATCATCTAAAAAGCAAGCATTTTCTTTAGTAGCGGAACAGATAAGACAGCTTGATGAAGATCTGCCGGCCGTCATTGATGAAGCCGTTTCGAGTGCGGAGAAGGCCGTCAAAAGATTGGCCGGGAGCGCAGGCAAAGCCGCCGCAGGTGCGCTGCAGTGAAGGATCAATATTTGCGAGGTCGCTGTTATAGCCAACGTAAATGGCCGTGCCCGGGTTGAGCAGGTAGGTAAACAGCACGTCGCCGTTGAAGCTCTTGGTGCTCTGCAGCGTGGTAAGGCCGGGATTCGCGATGGTGGTGACGTACTGCCCAATCATCCGCAGTGAGAACTCCTTGGTGAACTGGTAGTTCCACTTGGAGCGCATGATGTGGTTGTTAAAAATGTTGAGGCCGGTGTTCTGGTCCAGGAGGCGCGTCATGATGTAAGTGTTCTCAACGGTCAGCCCCTTAGTGGGACGCACCGTCCCGCGCATAAATGCGGTGTTCTGGTAGGCCAGCACCGGCGGCCCCGTGCGAGGAACAAAGTTGGTGGCTGTGCCCCAGTCCATCTCAAGGTCAAGATTGATCCACTTGAAGTATTGCGTGCCTACCTCCGTGCCGCCGATCACGTGCGTGTAGTCGCGGTTGGCGGTCAGGGTGGAGAAGTCACTGGGCCGAAGCCGCTCATGCTCCAGGACGTTAAAGATGGCAAAGAAGCTTTTGCGCGGAAAAATCCATTGGTACACGGGATTGATCTGGTGGTTCAGCCGCGTGCCGTTGTGGTCCCACATGCTCAGCTGGAAGACGTGCGGCCCGTGCGAGATGAGGTGTTTGCCTTCCGTATGAAAAGTGCGATTCAGAAAATTGCTGAAGCGGCGATAATCCGTGCGGTTGATGAAGCCAGTCTCGGTCGCAAATCCCGGCGCAATGTCCTGGTACATGGTATTGAATTCCCAGTTGCGCGAGCTGCGCTCAGCATAAACCTGGTAAGCCGGGCCGGACTCATGCGAGCCGTCACTGAATTTGGTCTCGCTGGTCACAGCCTGTGCGTTCATCTGCCAGTTCTGGCCAAAGTGGAGCTGGGTGTCCACGCCGCCAACGCGGTTAAAGCCCACGCCGCAGCGCAGGCTGCTGCAAAAACTGTTGGGGAAGGTGTGCAGCTCGCGGTCGGTGTAGATCACGCCGACGCTGTTGTTCTTCCCCAGCTCGCGATTGACGCGCAGAATGCCGAAGTAAGCGTTCTGGCCGGTGAGCGGGTCAGTATCAATCACGCTTCTGCCGGGCGAACGATCATTGGCGATCATGGAGCCAATGGCCCACGGCCCGGTCTTGCCGGTGAGCCGGACGCCATAAAGCGGGTCGCCGATGCGGCGCGTGAAAACCAGATTCAGGGGCGTCTGAAAGAAGTTGGAATTTTCCTGGAAAAAAGGCCGCTTCTCCGGAAAGAAAACTTCAAAGCGCTGGTTTACCGTGACCTGCGGATCATCCGACTCGATCTGGCCAAAGTCGGGATTGATGGTTGTGTCCAGCACCAGGCTGTCTTTGATTACGATTTTGGAATCAAGACCGGCCTTGGGCTCAACGTGCTTTCCCGTAAAGCGATCGGCTGCCGGGTCGCGCTCATCCAGCGCGCGAAACGCCCCGACCGAGGTGTACGGGATGAACTGCATGTTGCGGCTGGGAGAAATTTCCTGGAAGCCATCGAACGTGCCTTCCTGCGTGAGCATGCCCTGTATCTTGTTGGTGTTGCGCGGGAAAAAAGAGTGTTCAGAGTTGCGCGGAATCACACGGATCAGGATGAAGCCCCAACTCACGGTGGCAGCCGGCTTGAAGCGCAACGACTTAAAGGGAATCTCCATCATCACCATGTAGCCGTTGCCGGTGATCTTGCTGTAGGTGTGCCAGAGCGTGTCAAACGAGTTGTCGCCGCCCTGGTTCTCCGCGAAGAGGCCGTCCTGCTGAATGCCGTAGGGATTGCTGTAAAACGTGTAGGCGTGGCGATGATCGTGGAAGGTATCCAGCCATATGCCTACCTGATCGTCATCATCAATTAGCTCGCGGCGCAGCATGCGTGCGCGAATTTTTTGGGGCTCTTTATCGAACGCCAGAAACACCACATAGAAATTTTTGTCGGTGTAGCCAACATAAGCTTCCGTAGGCTGACTCACCGCAGCGCCATCGTGCGGTTCCTTCTGGGTAAAGTTGTTGACCTTCAGCATCTCATGCGCCAGCTTGCTGGCCGGCTCCATGCCTTCAAAGTCGGCAAGCTTGGGCGCCGCATTCAAACGCGGAATGGTCAGCGAGCTGATTTCGTTGTTCAAATTCGGCCCCGAAGGGCCCGGATTTTTTGGCAAAGCAGAGAGCGGAGCTGCTGCTGCCACAAGAATAACTAGCGCTCTAGCCAGTCGCCGGAAGTATGTATGTAGTGCCACGAAGATGATTACCTGGGAACAAGCTTGATGGTTCCGATCATTAGACTGCAATTGATAAGAAAAGTTAACCTACTTACAAGAGTAACCTGATGTGACTGAGGAATGGCACAGATTGGCTAGAGTTGCTGCAATTTTAACGAGATAATCCTGTGTTTCGCTTAGAAAAGTTCGGATTGGCGTCCGTACTTAATCCCAAAGTGCTCGTATGCAAGTCGAACGACCAAGAATCCGTGTCTCGAAGAGACCTGGAATCACGACAAGAATAACTTGCTTGACCCCATTACACTGGAAGACATACTCTGATCGCATGAACTACCAGGGCCGGATCACCGTTGAGGCGGGCAAGCGAGGCGGAAAGCCTTGCATACGCGGGCTGCGCATCACCGTCTATGAAGTTCTTGAATATCTGGCCTCGGGCATGTCTCAGGAAGAAATTCTCAAAGATTTTCCTGATTTGGAAGCCGAAGATATCAAGGCTTCTCTTGCTTTTGCCGCGGAACGCGAACGTAAGCTGTTTACTAGTGTGACTTGAAATTACTCTTCGATCAAAATCTTTCCTATAAGCTGGCACGCGCTTTCTCAGAGGAGTTCCCCGGCTCCGTTCACGTGCGGGACGTGGGATTAGCCTCAGCCGATGACCTTGCAGTTTGGGAGTATGCGAAACGATTTGGCTTCACGATCATCTCCAAGGATACGGATTTCAGCCAACGAAGCTTCTCTTCGTATCTCGGTGTCTCCGTGGTGAGATTTTGCTTTTTCGATCACGGCGATCACGTGCGATCACGGCGATTCTAGAAAAGTTCGGATTGCCTTCCGTACTTAATCCCAAAGTGCTCGTATGCAAGTCGTGTCGCTACACGCCCGCGCGGGGTGCGGTCCAGGAACCCAATCTGGATAAGAAATGGTTCGTAGATCTCCTCCAGCGCGTCCTGTTCTTCGGCGAGCGCAGCCGCCAGAGTGCTCAGTCCCACAGGACCACCGTTGTATTTCTGGATAATCGTCAGCAGAAGGCGGCGGTCAATCTCGTCAAAGCCGTGCTTATCCACCTCCAGCATCTCCAGCGCGGCCTGTGCTGTGGCTTTATCAATTCGTCCCTGGCTGCGCACCTGGGCATAGTCGCGCACGCGGCGCAGCAGCCGGTTTGCAATGCGCGGCGTTCCACGGGCACGGCGGGCCAGCTCTTCTGCGCCTTCGTTTTCAATGGCGACTCCAAGAATTTCCGCAGAGCGCTCAATAATGAACTTGAGTTCTTCCGTGGTATAAAACTCCAGCCGCAGCAGGATGCCAAAACGCGAGCGCAGCGGCGCGGAGAGCAGTCCGGCGCGCGTGGTCGCGGCGACAAACGTAAACGGCTTTACATCAATGGTGTGTGTCCGCGCCGAAGGGCCCTGCCCAATAATGATGTCCAGCTTGTAGTCTTCCAGTGCCGAATAAAGTATCTCTTCCAGCGCCGGCTGCAGACGATGCACTTCATCAAGAAAAAAGACCTGGCGATCACGCAGGTTGGTGAGGATCGCCGTGAGGTCGCCCTTGATCTGGATGGCCGGCCCAGCGCTCTGCTGGTACGCCACTCCCATCTCGTTGGCGATGATCGTCGCCAGCGTGGTCTTACCCAGACCTGGCGGCCCGTAGAGCAACACATGGTCAAGCGGCTCGCCACGAGACTTGGCCGCCTCCACCGCGACAGAGAGATTTTCTTTTACCTTCTTCTGCCCGATGAACTCGCGCAGATAGCGCGGGCGGAGTTTGAGCTCAAACGACGCATCATCTTCCGCCTGAACGGCGGAGACAAGGCGCGCTTTGTCAGCGGCGGACACTATGGCGATAGTAGAGCGAACTTGAAAAAAATGCCAGTGGGTGAAAGGAAGGCCGCTCTACTTCCGTTAGCTTACTGCTTTTTTGCGGAGACGCTCAGCTCTTCAAACCGCCTGGCTTCAGCCTGGAGTGAATCGGCATCCGGTGCGTTTGGGGCCACAGCCAGCAGGTCACGGAGCTCGCGTGCCGCGCCGGCATAGTCCTGCTTGCGCGCGTACACAAAGGCGAGCATGCGGCTTACCTCTGGATGGCTGTGCTGGGTATCCAGCGTTTTGAATTTCCTCCCGGATTCTTCAGCAGCGTCAAACTGGTGCGCATTATAGTTCGCCACGGCATTGAAAAAATACACCACAGGGAACGCGAAGGAATTCAACTTCAGGACCTGTTCTGTCTGCTTCACCGCCTCGCCCCAGTTCTTTTGCTGCATGGCAATCGTGGCCAGCCCCAGCACTGGATTTACAAATTGAGGATCGGCGGAGACTGCTCTTTCATAGGCGGTGCGGGCCTGATCGAAATCATTATGCTGCCGGTGAATATCTCCCAGCAGCGTCCATGCGGCGGCAAACTGCGGATAAATCTCCACGGCTTTGTTCAGCTGTTTTTCGGCTTCTGCCGGCTTCTCTGCTCTCGCCTTCTGCGCTTTTTCGTATGCGCGCATCGCATCATGCGGCGCGGCTATGCTGGTTACGCTGATGGTAGTGCCCTTGGCGTCTCCCTGGCGTTTGAGGTAGATCGGTCCCAATTCGTACTGCCAGTCGTCGCCGCTGGTGTGCAGCGCCACTGAGCTGGACTGATAGCCGGGCAGCACCGCCCTCAGCTCGCAGCCATTCATGTCAAGACGGCGGCGTCCTGAGGTACGTGGCTGGGGAGTAGTAGAGAGACGGATGTCACTCTCGCTTGCATCTTGCAACGTGTGGGCGGTGCCCAGTTGAAATTGATATTGACCCTTGAAGTCGGTGTAGCCTTCACGCCGCGCCGTTCCGTTGCACACACGCTCAATGGCAACCGGCTCTGCAATAGCGCCGCCGCCCTCCATCAACACTTTGCCGGAGATGAAGACCGGTTGCACCGAACCATCATTACTTGTACTAGGCGTTCGTGGAGGTGTCGGTCGCGATGTGTTTGATCCGCCTCCGCCTCGCTGCGCCGCAACTGTAGCGGAAAGCGCCACAATGACTATAAAAAACCAGATCCTGAATTGAGAGCTACTCCTCATTGCGCCCTCCCTGCCTGATCAGGCATGCCAACACAGGAATGAATTACCGGACCCACAGCATGTTACGCCTTATGTGAGATGCAGTGGGTGAAAATCTCGACCGCCTTGCCCCGGCAACTCTGCTCATCCCAGCTAAGCCACGGGCGATGCCGCGGCCAGGCAAACACGCACAGCTCGGCCCTCTATCCACAACTTAGGGCTTGCTTTGCAGGTCGCTCTGTCCGGTCATCAGATCCACCGGAACAGAGACGTGCTCATGCACAATCAGCCATTTACCGCCAATCTTGCGAAACACGTCGGTGACGCGGACGGTAAATTCCAGCGGCTTGCCGTCAGCCGTTTTGCCGGCCAGATGATCAATGCTATGGCTGTAAGCCATGTCTCCGCTGGTAGTGATGCTCAGATCAGTGATTTCGATATTGAAGGGCCCGTCAATCAGCTTGAAGAGTTCCTCATAGTCCTTTTGATAAGCATTGGCCGTGGCATATTGGCGCGGCGGCACCACGTCGAAGGCCAGGACCGAATCTCCGGGCCCATAAAACGAGAGGACCTTGGCAGCATCTTTGGCTTTGAACGCCGCGAGCCAGCCATCGATCTGGGACTTGATCTCGGCTTCGCTGTTTGATTTTGACTTGGGCGGAAACGCCAGCATCGCGCTCGCCAATGCAAGGGCAACCAGAGCAACAGCAACAAACCAGCGGATGAGCTTTGCCATAAGTATCTCCTCCAGAGAGCAGTTTTTTGCTGTTAGCTTTTAGCTCTTGGCTCAGGCAAAGTCAAGCAGGCACTGGTAGTGTCTCAATTTGACAGAATCCTATTTCCTCCTGTCATGGTGAGCGAAGCCCGAACGATCCCGCCTCCGCGGGGAGAGTGAGGGCGAGTCGAACCATCCCGAGAATTTGTCGTTTGCCCATGCCGTGACAGGGAGTTCTACCCAGACCTCTGTATTCATTGAATGCAAATAACTGCGGGGCAAAATGCATGGTCAAGGAATTACATTTCCGGGCAAACTGAGACACAAGCCCGGCGCTCAGATTGACGCTGCTTCCATCTCCCGTTCCTCAAGCTTCTCCGCCTTCTTGCCGCCGAAGAGCTTCTTCAGGCCGGGGCCGAGCTTATCGAGATAAACATAGTAAATCGGGGTGATGTAGAGCGTGAGCGTCTGCGAGAAGATCAATCCGCCGACCACCGCGAGTCCCAGCGGGCGGCGCGACTCAGCGCTTGCGCCCAGACCCAGCGCGATCGGCAGCGTGCCCATCAGCGCGGCCATCGTGGTCATCATGATGGGGCGGAAGCGCACCAGCGCTCCCTGGTAGATGGCCTCTGCGGCACTCTTGCCCTCTTCGCGCTGCGCGTCAAGCGCAAAGTCAATCATCATGATGGCGTTCTTCTTCACCAGTCCTACCAGCATGATCACGCCGACAAACGCGTAGATGCTCAGCTCCGTCTTAAAGAGCATGAGCGTGGCCAGTGCGCCCACGCCGGCTGCCGGCAGTCCGGAGAGAATCGTGATGGGGTGAATAAAGCTCTCGTACAAAATGCCCAGCACAATATAGATGACCAGGATCGCCATCAGCAGTAGCAGGCCCAGTCCCGCGAACGACGACTGAAATGCCTGTGCCGTCCCTTGCAGGCTGCGTGTAATCGTCTGCGGCAATATCTGGTCTGCCTCGCGGTTCACTGCGGTAATGGCATCGCCGAGTGCTGCGCCTGGCTTGAGATTGAAGCTCACCGTAACGGCGGGCAGCTGGCCAAGGTGATTCACGGTCAGTGGTCCCACTTCTTTTTTGAACGAGGCCAGCGACCCAAGCGGAACAAGCTGTCCGGTCTTGGAGTGCACGTACAACATGCTCAGCGCTGAAGGATCAAGCTGATACTGCGGCTCCAGCTCCATGATGACCTTGTACTGGTTGTTCGGCGCGTAGATGGTCGAGATCTGGCGCGAGCCGTAAGCGCTGTAGAGCGCATCTTCCAGCGCGCGCGGATCTACGTTGAGCGCGGCCGCCTTGTCGCGATCTATATTCACTGTGACCTGCGGGTTCTTGACCTGCAGATCGCTGGTCACGTCCTGCAACTGCGGCAAATTGCGCAGCCGCTGCTCCAGCTGCGGCGCATATTGATAAAGTTCGGCTGTGTCCGGGCTCTGCAGCGTGAACTGGTACTGGCTCTTGGTAAGCGCGCCGCCAATGCGGATAGGCGGAAGATTTTGCAAATAAACGTTTATACCCGGAATCTGCGCCAGCTTGGGCCGCAGCTCTTCAATGATTTTGTCCACGTGCGGCCGCGTCTTCCGGTCAGTGAGCCGGGCGAAGATGCGTCCGGAGTTGAGCGCCGCGTTCACGCCGCCACCGCCCACGGTGGACATATAGTTAGCTACATAGGGGCTTTCGCCGATGATGCGCATCGCCTCTTTCTGGTGGCGCACCATGTCCTCAAATGAGATGCCCTGAATGCCCTCAGTAAAGGCAAAGAGCTGCCCCTGGTCTTCACTGGGAAGGAAGCCCTTGGGGATTGCCATGTAGAGATACGCCGTCGCGCCCAGAATCACGAACGAAAAGAGCAGCGTGATCAGCGGATGCGCCATGACTCTCTTCAGGCTCCAGTCATAGCCGTTGCGCAGCGCATCGAACACGGCCTCGCTCTTTTTATAGAGATATCCGTGGCGCTGGTGCTCCACGTTGCGCAAAAAGCGGCTGCACAACATCGGCGTGAGCGTCAATGAGACGAATCCGGAAACCAGAATTGCCACGGCGATGGTCACTGCAAACTCATGCAGCAGCCGGCCAATGATCCCGCCCATGAAGAGCACAGGAATAAAGACCGCGGCGAGCGAAATGGTCATGGAGATAATCGTGAAGCCGATTTCGCGCGCGCCTTCCACGGCCGCCTGGTACGGCCGCTTACCCATCTCCATGTGGCGCACAATGTTTTCCAGCATCACGATCGCGTCATCCACCACGAATCCGACGGTAAGCGTGAGCGCCATCAGCGAGAGGTTGTCCAGGCTGTACCCCAGCAGGTACATCACGGAGAAGGTGCCCACAATTGACATGGGCAGCGCCAGGCTGGGGATGATCGTTGCGGAAATGTTGCGCAGGAAGAGAAAAATCACCATCACCACGAGGGCAATGGTCAGCATCAGCGTGAACTTTACGTCATTGACTGAGTTGCGGATGGAAACCGAGCGGTCATACAGAATGTTCAGCTTGATCCCGGCGGGCATCTGCTGCTGCATCTGCGGCAGCAGCTTCTTGATATTGTCAACAACTTCAACTGTATTAGTGCCGGGCTGGCGCTGGATGGCAAGCACAATGGCGCGATCGCCGCTGAACCAGCTTGCAGTCTTGTCGTTCTCTACGCTGTCAAAAACGTGGCCCACTTCATCCAGCCGCACCGGCGAGCCATTGCGATACGCGACAATCAGCGGCCGGTAATCCTTGGCCTGGAGCAACTGGCCCGTGGCTTGGACTGTGTACGCGGTGGAGTGGCCAAAGAGCGTGCCCGTCGGCAAATTGACGTTGGCATTAGTGATGGCGCTGGCAACTTCGTCAATGCCAATCTGGTGCACGGCCAGCGCGCGCGGATCAACCTGCGCCCGCACCGCGTATTTCTGCGTGCCAAAAACCTGCACCTGGGCCACGCCGCTGACCATGGAGAGCCGCTGCGCCACGGTGGTCTGCGCGGCTTCGTCCACGTCGGAGAGGCGCATTGTCGGCGCGGCCAGGGCCAGATAGATCACCGGCTGATCGGCGGGATTTACCTTCTGGTACGACGGCGGCGAGGGCATCTCCGGAGGAAGCTGCGACGCCGTCTTGGCGATCATCGCCTGTACGTCCTGCGCTGCGGCGTCCAGGTTGCGGTCGAGCGTGAACTGCAGCGTGATGCTCGTCCCGCCCAGCGCGCTTGAGGAAGTCATCGAGTCGAGTCCGGCAATAGTCGAAAACTGTTTTTCCAGCGGCAGCGCCACGGCGGCAGCCATGGTGTCCGGGCTGGCGCCGGGCAGGGAAGCGTTTACCTGAATGGTGGGGAAGTCAACGTTCGGCAGGTCGCTCACCGGCAGCAGCCGGTAGGCAAAGACGCCAAAGATCAGGATCGCCGCCATGATCAGCGTGGTGGTAATCGGCCGCCGGATAAATAACTGTGTGTTCATTCTTCCCCTTGAATCTTTAGACCATTTCAGTTCTTACTGTGCTTCTTTTCACTCGTCATCCCGACGGCCGTAAAGCGAGCGCGCGTTCTCTTCAGCGCGCGAGTAGGCCGGAGGGACCTTGCGTTTGTTTTTTGAAGCGGCATTCAATTACCTAACAACGGTTTAAATCCTGAACTACAATCCGCTCTTGATATCCACTTTTGCGCCCGGCGTCAGGCGCAGTTGACCGTCAGTAACAACACGCTGTCCCGGCTGCAGGCCGGAGGCGATCACCGTATCATCGCCAACGTTCCATCCCACCTTTACCGGCTGCTGCTGCGCTGTTAAGTCCTGATTCACCACGTAAACATACGTTCCGTTCTGGCTGGTCTGGAGCGCCGCCGTGGGAATCACAATGGAATTTGGCTGCGATTTCAGTGTCAGCTTTACGTCAACGAACTGTCCCGGCCAGAGCACGTGCTGGCCATTGTCAAACGTGGCCTTCAGCTTGATGGTGCCGGTGGTGAGATCAACTGCGTTGTCGATAAACGTGAGCTTGCCCTGAAAATGCTGATTGCTGCCCTGCGGCGCTGCATCCACTTTCAACGTACCGCCCACGGAATAGCGCTTGAGCTCTGCTAGTTGCTGCTCGGGGATTGAGAACGAAACATAGATGGGCTCGATCTGGTTGATGGTCACCAGAATCGGCACATCGTTCGCCTTGACCAGATTTCCTTCCTTCACACCGATGTTGCCCGTGCGCCCGTTAATCGGAGAGTAGATAGACGTGTATTGCAGGTTAATCTTTGCTGTCTCGACTGCGGCCTTGTCCGCAGCGACAGTCGCCGCCAGGGCATTCGCAGCCGCTTGAGCGGCATCCACCTGCTGCTTCGAAACCACTCCCTGTTTGCCCAACCCTGCATACCGCTCGGCATCAAGCTTGGTGTTGAGCGACTGAGCTTCGTCCTTGGCCAGCGTGCCTTCCGCCTGGCGCAGCACAGCCTCAAAGGGCGGGCGCTCAATGGAAAACAGAAGCTGGCCTTTTTTGACAAAGTCGCCTTCCTTAAAGTGCACACCCACAAGCTGGCCGGAAATTTGCGCCTTGATGCTGACCGTCGAAATGGCTTCAACGTTGCCAATGGCCTGAATTTCAACCGGCATAGTGCGTGAGGTCACAGTCGCCACGCGAACCGGCGCACCTGGCGCTTGCTGCGGCTTGGCTGCCTGCACAGAATCTTTGTTGCCGCATCCCAGGAGGAGCAGCAAGAGCAGCGATGACGAAGTGTGGAGAAGAATGTTTCTAGTTTTCATGTTTTGATTTCTGTCCTGGACGCGGATAGTGCCCATTGCGTCCGTTTGAATTTCGATGTGCCGTGCCATTCCCGTTCGCATGCGCACCGTTCTGCATGCCGTTCAGCCAGATTCCGGCCATTGAGTTCGCCACCTTCTCGGGATCGAACTTCTGATATTTCTCGCCGCCAAAAAGCTCCTGCACCAGGAAGTGATAGACCACCATGCCGAGAAATCCGCGCGCGGAGAGCAGAGGGTCAACATTGCGAAACGCGCCTTCCCGCGCACGTTGCCGGATATATTCAGCCAATGCCTCGTAATACACGGCCACATAGGTGCGGAAGAACCGGCGCGAGAGCGTATGGCTCTCCAGCGCGGTGAACCACAGCAGGCGCGTCAACTCGGTATCGCGCGCGGTGCGTACCAGGAATTCGCGCGCGATTGCGGCAAAGATCTCAAAGTCTGTCCCGCCAGCGTCCAGAATGTCTTTGATCTTCTGCCGGCGCCCGCGGGCGCTGCACTGCTCCTCGATGATCGTCCAGTAGAGCTTTTCCTTGCTGGGAAAATGGCGAAAGAGCAGCGCCTCATTGATTCCGGCGCGCTCGGCGATCTCGCGCGTCGTTGTCCCGCCATAGCCATGGCGCGCAAACAGGCCGGAGGCAGCGCGCATGATCTGCCGGCGGCGGTCCAATGCTGAGAGTCGAACTGACATGGGAGGAAACTTCGGAAGTAAGTAATCACTTACTTTAGCAGGTTGGACGAGCGACACTCAAGATGGTAAGTGCGAAGAGTGGTAAAGAAGTGTTAAGGGGCAAGAAAAATCGGGCATCATATGCAGGCAAAAAATCGAGCAGGATTTTTTGGAAAATCCAGCGCCGTAGGCGCGGTATGAGTTAGCCCAGGCCGGAAGGCCTGGGTAGCTGTGCGGTATGATTTGGAGCCCCGGAGGGGCGGCACAATATGCCACACAGTTTTTCCCAAGATTATCACCACATCGTGTTCAGCACAAAAGAGCGACGCAAGCTGATCAGTAAATCCATGCAGCCCAAATTGTGGTCGTATATGGCGGGTATTGGGCGAAATCATGGATTCCTGGTCCTTGCCAACGGCGGCATTGAAGACCACGTGCATCTGCTGGTGCAGGTGCCACCGATTTTAGCGGTAGCAAAAGTCATTTCCTTAATCAAAGCGAATTCCTCCCGATGGATGAGTGATCATGGAATAAGGTTCGCCTGGCAGGAAGGCTATGGCGATTTCAGCGTGAGTAAGTCCAATCTACCAGCGGTTAGGAGATACATTACAAATCAGGAGAGACATCATCGCAAGATGACGTTTGAGCAGGAGTTTATAGGTTTTCTGGAGAAGCTGAAAATTCCTTACGATCCGAGATATGTTTTTGGCTAGTGCCGTCCCTACGGGACTCTGCCTCATTTTTTGATCGCCTACCCAGACCTTCCGGTCTGGGCTAACTCGTACCGCGCCTATGGCGCTGCGGTGTAGGACCGGAGATTTGTCAAGTAAGAATTGGGCGTGATTTAGATCCGTCACTAGGCCAGGTGGATATTTTAATTCTTCCGCAAACGGCGCACATATTCATCCGCATGCTCATTGGCCCACAGATGCCTTCCGGAGCCCCGCAATGCGAGCAGCGGATCGGACTCGGCGCTGCGTCGCAGTCTCCAACTTCTGTACCACTCAATTAATGCATTAACCCAAGATCGCATAATCACACCCTTGCCAGCGCCTCGCAGAACCAGCCATTTGGATCAGTCCAGCTCTTCTCCGGCTTGAATCCGGCGCGGCGGAGCAGCCGCCTGATTGAAGATAGGTTGAATTTGTAGCTGTTTTCCGTGTGGATGCGCTCGCCCTGGTCGAAGTGGAAGCCGCGGCCCAGGTCTTCTATCCAGACCGTTTGCTCATACATGCTTTCCAGGTGCATCTCAATCCGCGACTTCTTTTTATTCCAGAACGCAACGTGTTCAAAGGCATCCACGTCAAAGCTGCCGCCTAGTTCGCGATTGATCCGCACCAGCATGTTCTTGTTGAAGCGTGCAGTCACGCCGGCATCGTCGTTATAGGCAGCGTGCAGCACCTCAGCGTCTTTGATCAGATCAAAGCCGATCAGCAGCGCGTCGCCGGGCTCGAGCGAGCGGCGGATGTTACCAAGAAAAGCCTCTGCCTCTTCCGGCTCGAAATTGCCGATCGTAGAACCCAGAAAGAGCACCAGCTTGCGCCCGGCAAGCAAATTCAGCTCGGGCAGGCGATGCGTGTAATCGGCAACGATGGGGCTGACGTGCAGCTGGGGAAAGTGCCCATTCAAGCTGGCCAAAGCGCCCTGCAGAGCCGAAGATGAAACGTCAACGGGATAGAACTCTGCCCGCAGCTGCCGCCGCAGCAGCGCCTTGATCAACAACTGGGTCTTGCTCGCGCTGCCTGCGCCGAGTTCGATGAGTATCAAATTTTTTCCCGCCTGCTCCACTATCTCGCCCGCGAATTCCGTAAGGAGCGCGCGCTCCGTGCGTGTGGGATAGTACTCAGGCGTCTCGGTGATCTGGTCAAAGAGGCGCGAGCCGGCGGCATCATAGAAAAGCTTGGGCGGAAGCTCGCGCGGACGCATGCTCAGGCCGCGCAGCACGTCTTCCGCAATCGGGCTGACCAGGACTGCCGGTTTGTTAATTGCCGTCATCAGCCAGCCTTATCCCGGAAAACTGCCAGCGTGTCTCCGGCGGAAAGAAGTTGCGATAGGTACTGCGAATGTGCGAGCGCGGCGTAATGCACGAGCCGCCACGCAACACCATTTGCCCGCTCATGAACTTACCGTTGTATTCACCCAGCGCGCCGGCCGCGGGCTTGTATCCCGGATATGGCAGATAGGCGCTGGCAGTCCACTCCCACGCGTCGCCGAACATCTGTGCCGGCTCTGCATCTTGCGACGAAGCCGGAGCGGCCTGGGGATGAAATTTTCCCTGCTCCAGCAAATTACCCTCTACCGGCAGCCGGGCCGCTGCCACCTCCCACTCAAATTCGGTAGGCAGCCGCGCCCCGGCCCAGCGCGCAAAGGCATCGGCTTCGTAGTAGCTCACATGGCAGACCGGCTCAGACTCCTCCACTTTGCGCGGCCCGGAGCAGGTAAATTGAAACCACTCACCATTCATTTTTTCCCAATAGAGCGGCGCGCTCCAGTGGTGTGCCTGCACCGCCTTCCAGCCATCAGAGAGCCACAGCTCAGGGCGCATGTACCCGCGATCCTCGATGAACGCCAGATAGTCGCCGCATGTCGCCAGCCTGCTTGCCAGCCGGAAAGGACGGACAAAAACTTTATGCCGCGGAGCTTCGTTATCGAAGTAAAAGCCCTCGCCTTCAGTACCAATCTCATTCAGCCCTTCCGGGTAAAGCTGCGGTTTTTGCGGCGGAGCAGCGGCGGATGAGTTCACCGCAGATGCAGGCTGATATGCAGGCCGCAGCGGATTGCTCCAGAAGGCATGCTTGATATCGGTAACAATCAGCTCCTGGTGCTGCTGCTCATGGTTCAAGCCCAGCACGACCAGCTTGCGCACGTCAGCAGCCAGGGAAGGCTGAATCAGCTTGAGCATGTGCTCGTCAATGTGTGCGCGATATTTGCGGACGTCTTCCAGCCCAGGGCGGGAAAAAGTATTTCGCAGCGCCTTGTCCGGCTGCTGCCCGATAGCGTTGTAATAAGAATTGAAGAGGTCGCGAAACCGGGTGTCGATTGGGCGGTAGCCGGGCAGATGAGCGGAAAGAATAAAGGTCTCAAAAAACCAGCTGGTATGCGCCATGTGCCACTTGGCTGGGCTCGCATCCGGACAGGATTGCACCATCTGGTCTTCAGCACTGAGAGGCGCGGTAAGAGCTTCAGTCTGCTGGCGGACGGCGGTGTATTGGGCAGCCAGAGCAGCGGCGCTCTTCTCTTCTGCCGACGCCGGCGGGAAGGTCAGGACGGACTTCATATGCGCCATGTGGTTTCCTTCAGGGCAAACATGGTAATCGCTTGCCGTGCAAAATGCACCAAAGCTGCCCAAACCGCGTCTAGATATGATGCCGAAACAGGGTCAAGGATTCCTCAAACTTTTTCTGCCTCTTTCGGAAATTCATAAAAACGCAGCACATAGGTTTGAAGCGGGCTGGAAGTTATTTGCGGAATTTCGGCTTCAAATTCCCCAGATGCTACAATTAATTTCTCCAGCCCCTGGTACCTGCATAAACATACGGAACTCTGTGACGAAATCTTCAATCACCTACGCCGATAGCGGCGTTGACATTGACCGCGCCGACCGCGCCAAGCAGCGCATCAAGTACCTTGCTCATCGCACGTTCACGCCCGGCGTTGTAAGCGAGATCGGCGGCTTTGGCGGCATGTTCTCGATCGATAAGAAAAAATTTCGCGATCCAGTGCTGGTCTCCAGCGTGGATGGCGTGGGCACCAAACTGAAGCTGGCCTTCATGATGAAGGTTCACCATACCGTTGGCGCCGATCTGGTAAACCACTGCGTGAATGACATTGCCGTCCAGGGCGCAACTCCGCTCTTCTTTATGGACTACCTGGCCACCGGCACGCTTGAGCCGGAAATCGCAGAAAAGATTGTGGAAGGCATGGCTGAGGCCTGCCGTCACAACGGCTGCGCGCTGATCGGCGGCGAAACGGCCGAAATGCCGGGCTTCTATCCCAAGGGCGAGTACGATCTGGCCGGCTTCATAGTAGGCGTTGTCGAAAAAAGCAAAATCATTACCGGCGATCAGGTTGAAGTCGGCGACGTTCTGGTGGGATTGCCTTCAAGCGGGCTGCATACCAATGGTTATTCGCTGGCCCGCAAACTGTTTTTTGAAGTAGCAAAGTACACGCCGGACACCTACGTCAGCGAGATACACGGCAAGGCCGGCGCTGAGTTGATGCACACGCACAAGAGTTACTGGCCGGTGCTGAAGAAACTGATCGCTGCCGATCTGGTGCATGCCATGGCGCACATCACCGGCGGCGGCATCACAGATAATCTTCCGCGTGTGCTGCCCAAAGGAACCGGCGCCGTGGTGGAGATGGGAACATGGCCGGTGCTGCCGGTCTTCACGCATCTGCAGCACATCGGCAACGTGCCGCAAGACGACATGATGCGCACCTTTAATATGGGCATTGGCATGGTGCTGGTTGTGCCGGCAAAGAAGTTCAAGCGCGTGCAGAGCATCGTGGAAAAAGCCGGCGAGAAAGCCTACCTCATCGGGCGGATCGTCAAGGGCGACCGCAAGGTCGCTTACGCCTGAAATGGCTCCGCTCAAAAAACTTGGCATCCTTCTTTCAGGGCGTGGCTCGAATTTCGAAGCTATTGCCGATTCCATCCAGGCGGGCCGCCTCAAGGCGGAGATCGCGATTGTGATTTCCAATCGCGCTGACGCTCCGGGACTTGAGTCCGCGAAGCGCCGGGGTTTGAACGCGCGGCTGATTCCCTCCAAAGGCCGCGTTCGCGAACAGCATGATGCTGAAGTTGTGGCGGCGCTCAAGGAAGCCAAGGTTGATCTGGTCTGCCTGGCCGGATACATGCGTCTGCTCTCAGCTGAATTTATTCGCGCTTTTCCGAACCGCATTCTGAATATTCATCCTTCGCTGTTGCCGGCCTTCCCCGGCATGGAGGCGCAAAGACAGGCGCTGGAGTATGGCGTGAAAATCACAGGCTGCACAGTGCACTTTGTGGATGAGCATCTGGATCACGGACCGATCATCCTGCAGAAAACCGTACCAGTCCTGGAAGGCGATGACGTGCACTCTCTCTCCGCGCGAATCCTGGAACAGGAGCACAAAGCGTATTCAGAGGGAATTGCTCTGGTGCTCTCTGGCGAAGTTGAAGTGCGCGGCCGCACCATTGTCCGCAAGTCAGCGCGAGCGGAGGGCAGATGCTGAAAGTCAAGCTGCTCAGCACAAGTGCAAAGGCGCCCACTGTGGCGCATCCGGGTGAAGATCTTGGCTATGACGTGTATGCCTCTGAGACCGTGACGTTCCCGCCGCGCGGCAATGCGCTGATTCCGACAGGAATTGCCATTGAATGCACCTCGCCCTCTGGCGAGCGCATGGGCGCGCTGCTGCGCGATAAATCTTCATTGGCATCGCGGCGGCTGGCGCTGACCGGCGGCGTGATTGATGCAGGCTATCGCGGTGAGATCAAGGTGCTGATGGAAAACCTGAGCGACCAGCCGGCGACGATCCACGCCGGAGACAAGATCGCCAATCTGATTCCTTATCCGGTGCTGACGGGCGAGGTTCGGGTAGTGGACGATCTGAATGAATCCAGCCGAAAGGCCGGCGGGTTCGGGTCAAGTGGGAGATAGCTTCTTTCTGAAATCCCGAGCGTAGCGAGGGATCGCTATAATTTCGTAATTGAGTAATTTGGTAAATTAGAAAATTAGCCCGTGCGATTCGCACTAGCCAAGGGTGCTTTCAAATTTACTAAATTACCAATTTACCCAAATTACCAAATTCAGCTATAGGGATCCCTCGCTACGCTCGGGATTTCACAAAAAATGCCAAACTTTCCTCCCATTGACGAACAACTGGCTTACATCAAGAAGGGCGCGGCGGAGATCATCCATGAGCGCGAGCTGCGTGAGCGCCTGGAGAACTCGCTCAAAACCGGCAAGCCGCTGCGGGTCAAGGCCGGCTTTGATCCCACGGCGCCGGACCTGCACGTAGGACATACCGTGCTGATGCGCAAGCTGAAACACTTCCAGGACCTTGGCCACACGGTAATCTTCCTGATCGGCGACTTCACCGGCATGATTGGCGACCCCAGCGGACGCTCCATCACGCGCCCGCCGCTCACCCGCGCCGACGTCGAACGCAACGCCGAGACCTATAAAACGCAGGTGTTCAAGATCCTGGACCGCGAGAAGACGGTCATTGACTTCAACTCGCGCTGGTTCTCGAAGATGTCAGTGGAAGATTTCATCCGCGTGTGCGCTAAATTCACCGTCTCACAGATGCTGGAGCGCGAAGAGTTCCACAAGCGCTTCCATGAGGAAAAGCCGATCGCCATTCACGAATTGCTTTATCCCATCGTCCAGGGATATGACTCCGTGGCGCTGGAGGCCGACGTGGAGCTGGGCGGCACTGACCAGAAATTCAACCTTTTGATGGGCCGTCAACTGCAGCGCGATTACGGTCAACCTTCGCAAATCGTGTTGACTATGCCTTTGCTTGAAGGCACAGACGGTGTGCAGAAGATGTCAAAGTCGTACGGGAATTACATCGGTATCAACGAGCCGCCGCAGGAGATTTACGGCAAGGTGATGTCTATCTCTGATGATCTGATGTGGAGATATTACGAGCTGCTTACGGACGTGCCTTCACGCGAGATCGAGCAGATGAAGGCCGATGCTGCTGGGGGAAAGCAACACCCAATGGAACTCAAGAAGGCGCTGGCGCGAAGGATTGTCCAGGACTTCCACGGCGAACAGGCAGCCCAAGCAGCGGATGAAAATTGGGCACGGCAGTTTCAGAAGGATCAGGTGCCGGAGAATGTTCAAACAGTAGAAAAGAGTGTAACTAAATATCGTACAACTAGAGAATTTGAACAGCCTGGCACAATAACTTGGAGATTAGATAAGTTATTGCATGACTTGGGGCTCGTGAGTTCTGCATCTGAGGGCAGTCGGAAGATAAAAGAGGGCGCAGTAAATTTGAATGGACATGATCCCGGAACCACAAGCATGAATAATGAGCTCACTTTTTTTCCATCGGAGTTAGTTATCAAGGTTGGTAGAAAGTACTTAAAAGTAAGACTAACACTCTAATTATGTGGCACAGGCACTCTTGCCTGTGCGCCCGCTTTTCCTAGCAGGATGCTGAGGCACAGACAAGAGTGTCTGTGCCACAAGTCAGGTTATGTGCAAAGGCCGAAAGATGCACTTTTACAGAAGAAACCTGCCTCACATTGAAAACTACAATGCCACCTATTTTGTAACTTTTCGAGTCTGGAACTGTCCGTATTTATCACCTGCTGCACGCACGATTGCACTAAGACACTGCCTTTTTGAAAATGGACGAAAGATTGAGCTGCATGCCTGCGTCGTCATGCCGACGCACGTTCACCTCCTATTTACCGCATTAGAGGATGAACGAGGTGAGCCGTTTCCTCTAGCCGGCATTATGAAGGGGATTAAAGGAACTTCGGCGCGGAACATCAACAAACTATTGAACAGGCGAGGGCAGTTGTGGCAGGACGAATCTTTTGATCGCATCATGCGCTCAGGCGAGTTTCAAAATAAGCTGGAGTACATCCTGACGAATCCAGTTAGTGCAGGCCTTGTAACTAAGCCGGAGCAATATCGATGGCTCTGGCAAGCACAGGCAAGAGTGCCTGTGCCACAAAAATCAACTACATGACTATTAACCTCACACGATAATCCGCTCATCGCCCACGCGGCGCGTAACGCGCTGCTGATCAAGATATTCAAGCAGCGGAATGGCATATTTACGCGTCACGCCGATCAGATCTTTAAAAGTCGGCACGTCGATCTTGGGTGTTTTGCTTTTTTGCGCGGCCATCATCTGGCGCAACCCTTCAAGCGCGGTGTGATGAAAGACGAGGTCGTCAGCCAGCTTGATCAGCACGCGGTCGCGGAGCAATAGCGTGACCAGCTTTTGCGCGCGGGCCTTGTCCACAGGCAGTTTGTCGAGGACTTCCTTCATCAGCGGTACTTTCAGCCCAGCCTGGGCGAAGGCGCGCTCGATCTGCTCTTTGGCCTTGGCCTCTTCGTCTTTTAACTCCACGCCGCGGCCTGCGAGCCGCACCTGCTCGCCAGCAACCTCAACTTTCTTATCGCGGACAAGCTGCGCCAGTAGCGCTTCCAGCACGGTCTGGTGCAGGTCGAGTTTTTCCCGTAGCTCTTCTTTGCTGATGCCGCCGACCAGCGGATTGGCCTTGTGAAATGTATCGAGAACGGCAGCCAGTTTTTCCCGCGTTTTCTGCGCGGCGTCGGTTGCGAGCAGGAAATCGCCCGCCTGAAGAATTTGCTTCTGCTGGATCAGCGCAGCAATGACCGGTTGCAGGACGGATGCTTTCAGTCCGGTCTCGCGCACAGCGGCGGCAAGCGAAAGGCCTTCATGGCCGCGACGGGCGATGCGCGCCAAGAGACCGTCCTGACGTGTGCCGGAGGAAAGCGTATTCAAAAATGCTTGTACAGCACCTGGTTTTTGGCGCGAAAGAGGAAAGGCATCAAGCACCACGGCGCCGCCAATGGTGATGACGGGCGAGAACTGGCGCAGGATAGCGCGGTCGCCCGGCAAGAGCAGCAGCGGTTCGGCGGTGCGGAGCTGGGCGAAGGCCGTAGCTCCGGGCTTGAGTTCATTGACGCCGTGAAGTGAGACCTCGGCAATTGTTTCAGAGGAAAAGGCATGCAAGTGCACGCGCGCGCGGGTCTTGAGCGGCTTGGCTTCTTTGAGCAATGAAATTTGAACTTCAATGCGCTGCGTGGGTTCAAGCAGGCCGGGCGCGGCCAGAGTCATGCCGCGTGCGAGTTCTTCCAGTTGCACTCCGGCCAAATTGAGCGCGGTGCGCTGGCCGGCGATCGCCTGATCCGCCGCGCTGCCGTGCACCTGCACGCCCCTGACGCGGGCGCGCCGGCGCGAAGGGAAGATTTCCACTTCCTCTTCTTTTTTTATTTTGCCCGCAATGAGTGTGCCGGTAACCACCGCGCCAAAGCCCTTCATGGTGAAGACGCGATCAATGGGCAGGCGGAAGAGTGCTTCGGTATCGCGCGCGGGAACTTCGGCGGAAAGGCGGATGATCTCGCGCTTGAGTTCGTCGAGGCCCGTGCCCTTCAGCGCGCTCACGGCGACTACGGGGGAGCGGCTGACGTCGAGAAACGATCCGCGCACGAAGTCTTCAACCTCCATCCGGACAACGCTCAGCGTGTCTTCATCCACTGCGTCAGCCTTGGTGATCACGGTGATGCCGCGCGGGATGGAGAGCAGGCGGCAGATCTCAAAGTGCTCGCGGGTCTGCGGCTTGATGGATTCGTCGGCGGCGATGACCAGCAGCACCAGGTCCATTCCGCCGACGCCGGCCAGCATGTTGCGCACAAAGCGCTCGTGGCCCGGCACATCTATAAAGCCGAGACGGATTTTTTCACCGCTTGGAGCGGCGAGTTCCAGATGGGCAAAGCCGAGATCAATGGTGATGCCGCGCCGCTTCTCTTCTTCCAGGCGGTCGGCATCAATGCCGGTAAGGGCCTTGACCAGAGCGGTCTTGCCATGGTCAATGTGACCGGCGGTGCCGAGGATGATGGATTTCATTCAAAATCAGTGTAATAGATTGGGAATCAGTGGTGAGATTTTGATGAACGCAGATACTACGGAGACGTTACGCCGCAATGGATTCCTGTGCCGCCCTCGGCATGAAAAGCAGCACTCTATTGCAGCGTAGGAATCATGCTTTGCGATGGCTTGCCCGGCAGAGGGACATAGGCTGGATTCTGAAAGACTTCTGACTCCAGATACCAATCCTCAAATCTGCATTTAGGATCCGGGCAGCGCAGCTTCAGGATGTGTCCGATCATGGCCAGAAAGCTCTCATCATGGTTGATCTGCACCGGCATCCGGCAGCGCGTGCAGAGCACGCATAGCCGGAAATCGGAAAACTTGAGAGGCCGAGGACGCATTTAGATGGCTCCGGTTATGGGTTGTCCCGCAGAACTGGGCGCCGGACCGGGATCGACCAAGGACCCCGGTACCTCTGGCGCCGGTGTATTTCTTCTCGTCGCGTTCAGCACGCGCGCAACTGCATTGAGAAGCACTTGCGGAGTATCCAGGATGGCACCTTTTTCCAGGAAAGCAGCAGCGCCGGCGCTTATCAACTTCTCCTCATTCTTTTGCGAAAGTCCACTCAACACGATGACAGGAATTGCAGCGGTGGCAGAATTATTCTTGATGGCCTGCAGGACATCCGGGCCGCTGAGTTTGGGCAACATCATGTCCAGCAGTACCAGATCAGGCAGCTCATTGTTAATGGCCCGTAAAGCTTCTTCCCCGTCTCCCGCATTCACCACGCGGTACCCGGCGCGGGAGAGAGTGCGCTCCGTGCTGATCCTCAAGAACCTGCTGTCTTCCACTAACAGAACAGTCTGCATTGATCTACCCTTCTCCTGGTTAATTTCGATTATTGAGAATATCGGCAGCAGGTGGCATCCACATTAGGCGCTGTAGGCAAGAATTTTTAAGCCATTTCTACTTCGCTGGATCTCTGAAGCCCTTGCGCCGATATGAGCCTGCCTTAATTTTTTACGGGGATTTTTCTCAGAATCCGGGCCGAATTTGCTTGAAATTTTACGAGAATTATGATAGATTAAGTCTTTATTTTACAATTAGTTACATTCATTTACGGGTTCGCCGAAACGCAGGCGAGGGCGCCTGCGCTCCACAGTCTCCGGCAAGCACAGGCAAGAGTGCCTGTGCCACAAGTCTGAAACCCACGCCAAACTGGGATGGCATGGGATGAAGTGGGATGAACCGGGAGGGGGTAGGGGCATCAGGTGATCGGAAGAGCAGGATAAGCATGGGATACATGATGGGATTCACTGGGATCGACTGCGCTAAATCCGTGGAATCCTAGTTGGAGTACCCTCGGGGGAAAGGCTTCCATTGAAGTGATAAGAACGCAGGCGAGGGCGCCTGCGTTCCACAGGTTTCATAGGAAAAATGCGAGAATAGAAATAGCCGCTATGTCCACCACCACACATCCCGCCGCCATTACGCCTGAGGTCATCGCCGAGCACGGAATCACGCCTGAAGAGTACGAACGGATCAAAGCTTCGCTGGGGCGCGAGCCTTCGCTGACCGAGTTGGGAATTTTCAGCGTGATGTGGAGCGAGCATTGCTCGTACAAGTCATCACGCGTGCACCTGAAGCGGCTGCCGACGCGCAGCAAGCTGGTGGTACAGGGCCCGGGCGAGAACGCCGGCATCATTGACATTGGCGACGGTTGGGCGTGCGCCTTCAAGATCGAGTCGCACAACCATCCTTCATTTATTGAGCCGTTCCAGGGCGCGGCTACCGGCGTGGGCGGGATTCTGCGTGACATCTTTACCATGGGCGCGCGGCCATTCGCAGTGATGGATTCACTGCGCTTTGGTCCGATCACTCCAGGCAAAGGAGCGGACCAAACTACTGTTCATCGCAATCATTCGATTCTGGAAGGCGTGGTCAGCGGGATTGCCTCTTACGGAAATTGTTTTGGCGTGCCCAACCTTGGCGGCGAGACCAAGTTCGAGCCGTGCTACTCGCAAAACCCGCTAGTGAATGCATTTGCGCTGGGGCTGGTGCGGCGCGACCAGATCTTTTACGCCAAGGCAGCCGGTGAAGGAAACCCAGTGATCTACGTGGGCGCAAAAACCGGGCGCGACGGCATCCACGGCGCAACCATGGCGAGCGAGGAGTTCAGCGAGGGCTCTGGGCAGAAGCGGCCGAACGTGCAGGTGGGCGACCCGTTCCTGGAAAAGCTGCTGCTGGAGGCCTGCCTTGAAGCCATGCAGACCGGGGCAGTTGTCGGCATACAGGATATGGGCGCAGCCGGCCTGACCTGCTCTACTTGCGAAATGGGCGCGCGCGGCGGCGTCGGAATTGAGATCGAGCTGGACCGCGTGCCGCAGCGCGAAACCGGCATGAATGCCTACGAGATCATGCTGAGCGAATCGCAGGAGCGGATGCTGCTGGTGGCCGAGAGCGGCCGCGAGCAGGAAGTGTTGAAAGTCTTTGAGAAGTGGGGACTCGATGCGGTGATCGTGGGGCGCGTAACCAGCGGAAGCAGGCTGCGCGTGCTGGAGCATGGCAAGCTGGTGGCTGACATTCCCAACACGGCGCTTACCGATGATGCTCCGCTCTATCACCGGCCCATGGAGCCGTGGAACGCGCCGGTTTCGCGGACAAAGCCTGGCGGCGTGCAATTCCGCGGAGCCGTCGATTTTACTGGCGATTTGAAGCGCCTGCTAGCTGCACCGAACATCTGCTCCAAGCGCTGGATCTTTGAGCAATACGATTCGATGGTCCAGTCAAACACGGTGGAAGGCCCGGGCGCGGACGCGGGGCTGATGCGAATTAAAGGCTCGAAACGTGCATTGGCCATGGCGCTGGACGGCAATGGGCGCTGGTGCTGGCTTGATCCCAGGCTGGGCGCAATGCATGCTGTGGCCGAATCGGCGCGCAACGTTTCATGCACCGGAGCAACGCCGGTGGCGGCAACGAACTGCCTGAACTTTGGCAATCCGGAAAAGCCGCCGATCATGTGGCAGTTCTCGCAGGTGATTGACGGGCTGACCGAGGCCTGCACCACGCTGGAGACGCCGATCACCGGCGGCAACGTGAGCCTCTACAACGAGACTCTGGGTGAAGGTATTTATCCCACGCCGGTTGTTGGCGTAGTTGGAATACTTGAGAACATTGATGAGGCAATGACCTTCCACTTCCGCGAGGCGGGGCGTGATGTGCTGGTTCTAAGCGGCGGAGCGGTCGCCGATAATAGCCGCGCTGAAGCGGAATTTGGCTCTTCAGAATACGCAAAAGAGATCATTGGGCAGATTTGGGGAGTTCCCCCGGCGCTTGACCTGAAGCAGGAAGCGGCGCTCGAGAAGTGCCTGAGAGAGTTGGTCCGCGAACGCACCATTGAATCAGCCCATGACTGCTCTGATGGTGGATTGGCGGTCGCTCTGGCGGAATCTGCTTTCCCTAAAAGTGTTGGAGCGGAGATTGACCTTAACTCCAATGGCTTATTTGCGGAAGGCATCTTGTTCGGCGAGACGGCCAGCCGCGTGCTGATAAGTTGCGACCCGAAAAAGACTGAGAACATCAAACAAACAGCGGTAAGATGGGGTGTACGGGCAGACCGGATCGGGCGCACAGTTCCTGAAAAATTGACGATTCAGATTGACGGCAGGAAAGCAGTCTCGGCGAACGTGTCTGAGCTGCGGCAGGTTTGGGATTCGGCGTTGAAACAGGCATTGCATGCGGAAACGCCGGAACATCTGGTGCCGGAAGTGTTGCAGAAGAGCTAGTACGAGCGATTAGCAATTAGCAATTAGCCAAAGCAAGCGCAAGGTCCCTCACTCCTATTCGGCGGCTGGTGAAAACGCCGCCTCATTGACGGAGTTCGGGATGACGAGATTATGAAAGAAGCCGCGAGCCCGACCACGCGGCGAGCGGCGTTACAACAAGCGCACGAGGCAGTTGAATGGAAGACGAACCATCGGCGGTGTGGAGCGAAGCGACAGAAATGACAGACAAATTTAAAGACGAGTGTGGCGTAGTAGCCATACACAATCACCGTGAGGCATCTACCCTTGCCTATCTGGGGCTGCACCAGCTTCAGCATCGCGGGCAGGAGTCGGCCGGAGTTGTGTCTTCCAACGGCGAGCGTCTTTACCTCCACAAAGCCATGGGTGAAGTGGCGGAAATCTTCACTGAAGACGTTCTCAGCAAGCTGCCTGGGAACCTTGCCATTGGGCATACACGCTACTCCACCGCGGGCGACTCCGCCGTGCTCAATGCGCAGCCCATCATGGTTGATTGCAACAAGGGCATGATTGCGCTGGCGCACAACGGCAACCTGGTGAACGCCAATGAGATTCGCCATCGACTGGAGACGCAGGGCTCCATCTTCCAGACCACCAGCGACACTGAAGTTATTGTTCACCTCATCGCGCAATCCAAAGAAGAGACGCTGCCGGAAGCGATCTGTGATGCGCTGCGGCAGATTGAAGGCGCATTTTCACTGGTGATGATGACGCGCGACCGCGTCTTTGCCGTCCGTGACCGCCGCGGCTTCCGCCCGCTTTCCATGGGGCGCATTCCCAACGCCTCAGGCGACGGGCGCGACACAATCGTCTTTGCTTCTGAAACCTGCGCTTTTGATTTGATCGGCGCCGTGTTTGAGTGCGATGTGAAGCCGGGCGAGTTAGTGGTGGTTGGGCCGGAGGGGATTTTTTCCAAGACGTTTGCGCAGCCGCTGAAGCAGTCGGCGTGCATCTTTGAGCATGTGTATTTCTCGCGGCCGGATAGCGTGGTCTTCGGCCGGTCTGTGCAGGCCAGCCGTGAAGCCATGGGCCGGCAACTGGCAAAAGAGTCGCCGGTTGAAGCCGATCTGGTTGTGCCGGTGCCTGACTCCGGTGTAGCTGCGGCCTTGGGATATTCGTCAGAATCTCTGCTGCCGTTCCGGTTTGGACTGATCCGCAATCACTATGTCGGGCGCACGTTCATTGAACCGGAGCAGCGTGTACGCGACTTTGGCGTAAAGCTGAAGCTGAATCCCATACGCAGTTTGCTTGCCGGCAAACGTGTGATCCTGGTGGACGATTCCATTGTCCGCGGCACCACCAGCCGCAAGATCGTGCGCATGGTGCGCGATGCGGGAGCCAAAGAGGTGCACATGCGCATCTCCTGCCCGCCGACGATCTCACCCTGCTATTACGGTGTGGACACGCCTTCCAAAGGGCAGCTGATTGCCTCCAGCAAATCAGTGGAGGAAATTCGGAAGTATATTGGCGCGGACTCGCTGGCGTATCTTTCGCTCGAAGGACTTCGCGCGGCTTGCAGTGAAGGCGAGAAGACGACGTACTGCACCTCGTGCTACACAGGCGTTTATCCCACGGAGTTCATCCCGCTCGACCAGATTCAGCCGATGGTGGTGGAGAAGAAGGTCTAATAATTTCTGTGGACCGCAGGCCCGGGTCCCCAGAGTGCGCCGGTTTTGCGCACGATGGGGTGGAGGTGCCCTCGCCTGCGATGGAGGCCGCTTGGAAAGCCCGGTCTGCTACCTGATTGATCCGGAAGAGATGCTCAAAGCCGCACAGCGCGGCGATGCGGTGCGAGTTCGCGAGCTTCTTGCCTCTGACACCACCTTGGCCAACGCCAAAGGCGCTTACGATAAAACTCCACTGCACTGGGCCGCTGAAAAAAACTTTTCTGAAATCGCGGAGTTGCTGATCGCTGCAAATGCGGATATCACCGCTGAAGTCACCTGGGGCATGACGCCCTTGGCATGGGCCGCGAATATGGGCAGCCGTGATGTGGCGGAGGTTCTTCTGGCCCACGGCGCTTCGCCGCAATTAAATATGTGGTGCGCCGCTGGATTAGGAATGCTGGACGTTGTGCAGTCTTTTTTTGTTGCACCCAACTCTCTGAAGCCAGGCGCTGGGCAGACACGGTCACGCGACTTAGGCAACGGCAAGTGGGGCAAAAGACCGCCACCGGAAACATATTCTGAACTGGTCTCGGAAGCATTTCATATCGCCGCGCGCAACGGACATGTTGAGGTAGCACGTTTTCTGCTGGAAAAGGGTGCTGACATCAACAGCCGCGGCTTCTTCGGCGCTCCGGGATTGCACTGGGCTGCTATCAACGGGCACAGGCCGATGGTCGAGTTTCTGATTGAGCACGGCGCAGATTTAAGTTTGCGAGATCAGCAGTTCAACTCCACAGCCTTAGGTTGGACGCTAGAAGGCAAGCAGACGGAGATCGCAGAGTTGCTGCGGGCGAGAGGAATGGCAGGATAAACAGATTATTAGCCACGAATACACACGAATCTCAGAAAATCTGATTCACGATTTTCGCATTGATTCGCGGCCCAGTTTTGTTTTTACGCCGCTGACAGGCTTCCTGAAACAAGGTTCGTCGTTCTTCCCCGTGCTGCCAGTTTCTGTTCCGCAGCCTTCAGCACCGTGAGCTTGGCTTCCGGCAAAGACAGCGCTGGAATAACTGTCATGCTCTTGAGGATTGCTGCTAACTCAAAGTAAGCGCGCCGGCACTTCTTCATGAACTCCACCGGATATTCCGGCTTGCGCGCGTACGCTGCAACGGGATCGGCATCAAGCAGGTAAGCAATGTCAGGTCGCGGCACAAAGCCGTGGACAAACTTCACAAAAGCCCGGCTCAGCGAATTTCCCAAATTCAAGTTGGAAAGCTCGTCATAGATATAGCGGTCCAGGATTACCACGTCCGCGCCGCTCTTTTTGGCCCGCGCAACCACGCGGCAGAGATTCACGGCATCCAGCAGATAGAGAAAATGCCGCGCCACAGTGAGGTGCCAGCCGCGCATGTTCTTGTCACGACGATTCACCGGCTTTCCCGGCGCGCCAATGCCACGCTCGCTCTTGTACACCTTATGAACGAAGCCTTCACGATACTTCACGCCGACCACCACGTTGTCCCAGAAGGCAAGCAGCGTAGTTTTCAGTCCCGCGGCTTCAAGCGCAGAGCGGAGATTTTCAATCTGCGTGGACTTGCCTGAGCCGTCCACGCCGGAAAAAGAGATGAGCAGAGGAGCATTCATCGGTTGGACCCGTTTGTATCAGTTGTTATTAGCTCCGAAACGTTGCCGCTATCTTGGCGTCACGCCGGGTGTCGCCGTGCCTGGAGGCGTTGAAGGCGTGCTGTGGCTCAGTGCAAACACCGCGCCCAACGCAGCGCCTGCGGCTGCAACTGCGCCAATCTTGATCAGCAATGAGCGTGTCTGGTGCTGCTTGGCCGGAGCAATGGCCACGCCTGCCGGCTTTGCTGCCGCTCCACCCGCCGTGGGAACGCTCTCTGCAGCGGCCGCGCCAACTGGCTCTGCCGGCTGCTTCTTGGGCTGCGGAGCTTCCGGAGCTGTGGTGCTCTGCGCCGGGGCAGTCGTTGTTCCTGGCTGCTCCTGATTCGCGCCGGAAGCATCAGGATAGGTAGTCACTGGCTGTACCGGCTGCAGTGGCGCCTGCGACGGATTGATGCTTGTGCCGCTCTGCGGAGGCGTTTGCTGTTGCTGCGATTGCTGGCTCTGATCGCCTGCGGTCGCGGGCTGGCTGTTCGCCGGAGCGGTAGTAGGTGCTGCACTCGGCTGCGCTGGTTGCGTAGTCGTAGATTGGTTCTGCTGTGGCTGTTGTGACGTCTCCGGCTGTTGCGCCGGCTGGCTCGGGTTCTGCTGCGCCACAAGTGCTTGCGGAAGAAACAATCCGGCAATCAGCAATGTGCTGAGAATGCCGGCAATTCGATGCTGCCTTTTCATAAAAACCTCGGGGAACTTTCGGTTTTTAAATACTTTTTGATTTCAGTGGATCCGGGCTATCGCTGTAGCTGCGGATGGTCTTGGACCGGGCCATCTGCGCCAGTACGCTGTCCACGTCAGGATCTCTGTTCCAATAATGTTGGATGCGGTTTTTGAGGCATCGGCCAAGGGTATATAGGCTGGTTTTATACCAGCAGCACTTTTCCATCCTGGGTGAAAAGCCCCCCACCAGCCGCGCTCCTGCCAATAAATTGCGCTCCGGCGCCAGCAGTGAGGCAATAAACCTGTGATTGCCTTCCAGCAGGGTGACTCGATGATGCTCATCCAGCCCCAAAAAGATGATGAGCCCTTCGGAAGGGCCGGCTTCGGATCCGGAACAAATTCCGGCCATCTTCCGGGTGAATTCGTCATTGCCATGCGTTTCCATGTAGCGGCGGACGCGCTGAACCACATGGTTGGCCTTAAAGTTCCAAAGGGCCAGCCGGAACCAGCGCGCTCGGGGAAAGACGCTGACATGCTCGACGTCTCCAGGCTCAAGTTCAAGCTCCCACCACTGCCTGTCCTCGGGCAGCTCCCACCACATGGTGTTGCGGCGGCGGAAGAACAAGGCGCGACGGAGCGCGTTTTCATTCTCGTTCGTCAGGTCAGGATGTTCCACGATCTGGGCAAACTGCTCACGATACCCGTCAAATTCTTTGTGGAAGAACTCGCCTTTCAGAAATTCGGCGATGACTTCAGCTTCAGTAATGCGGCGTAATTTTTTCATGCGGTGACCTCAGCAAGCGATGTGCGCCCATGCTTGCGCAGAAACGGCACGCACACCAGAAGAAGCATCGCTGCCATCAGCACCACCCGCACTATGATGACCTCTCGCAGCGTACTGTGAAAAATGCAGATACCAAGAACCATGGCCCCGCTGAACATCAGTTGGAGCCAGCCGGTATTGGCGATTCGTCGCGACATTTCGTAGGCAATGAAGACGACGCTTAGTGAATACAAACCTGTAGCAACGGCATAGAGCGCAAGCAGCCAGCCGGTATCAATGAATCGTGAGCCAAAGATCACGCCCATGATGAGGTGCGGGAATAAACTTGCAATCGCCACAAAAACGATTGATATCCCGAACACCAGCAGCAAAGGCAGGCCGATCCCGTGGGCCTTGCGATTTTCTTCCTTTGCTGCCGCCGTGACTGGAAACATCGCATTCACCACGCCGAACCACGCAGCAAAGTAGAGCAAGCGCCCAATTTGGGCGATGGCTGCATAAATGCCCGCCGGGTCCGACGGGAAGAAGTGCTTTACCAGCAGAATGTCAATGTTGTTGATGATGACCTGGCCAATAAAAAAAACAATCGCCTGCACAGCCTCGGCAAAAGACGGCGGCTCACAGGTCGCAGCTTTCACGCGCAACGCAGCGGGAATTCGCGGCAAAAAGTACGCCACGATCACCGAAGCGGAAATTGCGCCCACAGCGCCCAGCACGCCATAGCCGGTAACCACAAGCCCCACCCCAACAGCAAAACGCGTGAAAGCCTCAAGAACAAAGTTGCCGCCCAGCCGGGGAAAGGCGCAGGCGCCTTGCATTGCGCCGCGCTTCACGCCCAACGGCGCATAGGCTGCGATCCCCAGAGCGAGCAGCCCCATCATCCACGGGCTGGGAAGATTCAGATAGCCCGCAATTGGCTTTTGCGCCAGAAAGAGCACAGCCGCCACCGTGAGGCTTACGATCCAGGACCTCTGCAGAAGACTGCGAATGACTGCAGCTTTGCCGCCGGCAGTTTCATTCCGTGCGACAAACTTTGTGCATACCAGCTGAAAAGCCAGGCTGATGCACGAAGCAAGAAGAAGAATGGTTACTGCGGCATTGATGTGGCCAAACTCGCCCGGGCCCAGAAGCCGGGCCATCACCATGTTGTAAGCAAAGTTAAAAAGATTCACCAGCATCATGCTGATCAGCATGATGAGGCTGCCGCTCAGCACCGTGGCGCGGGCGTTGCGAATCTGTGGTAAAGCCGCCTCGGTGGCAGGAGCATCAGCTCTGGAAAGCGTCGCGACGCTCTCAGTTTGTGGCATCAGTAAAGGCCTCTTATGCCGCTATCGGCGCGGCAGGACGCTTGTTATGAAGAAGCTGCTGCCGCATGGCATTGGGCAGGAAGCCGCTGAAGCTGCGGGCAGCTTCGGTGGAAGTCTCATAGATTTCAAACAACCGTTCCGTGCGCGTGAGCTCCAGGACAACCGCTGAATGATTGGAAAGAGAAGCAAGCTTCACGTCGCCATCGCGCTTGTGCGCCTCAGACATGCAGCGCAAAAGCATCTCCACGCCCGCGGCATCCAGTTGCGCAACCTGGGAAAGATCAAATACCAGTTGTGGACGGTCAGCCTGAAGAAAGGCCTGCACGTCACGCAGGAACTCGCGGGCCGTGCGGTTGTTCACGCGCTCCGGCATCCTTTTCACAACAACTGGTCTGCTATTGATGTCCATATCTCCTCGCTACAATCATGTTCGGAAATTTGTGGGCAGCTTCGGTATCACAAGCCGAAGTTTCATATCCGGCCGTGTCACCCAGTGCTGGTGAAGTCTTACGCAGGGCGGTATTCAAATCTGGCTCCTGGCGTTTTCCGCCGGCAAAGATGCCTTGCATTGCCAGCCGGGGCAGGTAAGTGAGCAGCTCCGCGGCAGAGTTCAGCAGGTTTTTGCCTGATGTCGCAGCAATCAGGTCAAGCAATTTCGGATCGGGCACCTCGACCGTAATATCACGGCGAAGATTGGCTACCTGCCGCATGCCTGCAACGGAATGGGCTAAGTCCAGTCCTGCGCCTATATAGCAGTAAGGCAGGACGGTTGAGTTCTCTACCACTGATCCGCAATCCACTTGTGCATGGTGCTCAACTGACGAGCAGCGCGTAATTACCGCGCCGGTACGCACGCGGGCATGTGCCCCGATAAATGCCGGAGCTACCAGGCGGGCTCCTTTTTCAACGTTGGCTTTCCGGTCAACCCATACTCCCGGCCTGATCTCTTCGCCCGCCGGTGCAGTCTCAACCCGGCGCAAAAGGATATCGATTGCGAACTGGCGCAGATCGCGCGGCCCGGAAAGATAATTTATGTATCCTGTGTGCTCGATCACCGGACAATCAATGCGGCAGCGGTTGAGCTGGCTGCGAAAGAGTGAGGCAGCATCATTTCTGCGCGATGCACTGATGCAGAAGATGTCCAGCTTGCGATCTTCATGGCTCATCTGGCTTACGCGGCACGCGTTGTCCAGATGGAACTGCACCAGCCTTTCAAAATCTACTTCCGCATAAGCTCCCATCCGCACCAGCACCACAAGTTCGGCGCCGTTCTGCGCCATGTCATTAAATGCATTTTCCGCGGACCGCCAGAAACGGTCTGCAGAACTAGAGACAGAATGAAGGCTGGTAAAGTGGCGATTGTTGTCCTGTGGGGTGTGTGAGCTGGTTTCAATGACTGCAGTGACCGGCGAGATACCAAACTGCTGGAGCCGCTGCGCCATGCGTTCCACTGGAGTTTTTCCTGCGACCTCAAGCCCAGCGAGGGGGCCGGAGGCGAAGGTCGATCCGTCTTTTATCTCGCCTGCGTCAACCAGCAGCAGCCCGCGTATGTCCATTTTCATTCACCTGCCAACTTTTCCTGGCGGCGCGCGCAAAGCTTGCCACGAAAATCAGAGGAGAAGAAAACCCGGTTGGAACACGGCCCTGCTTTACTGCAACGAATGGCTGTACTGCCTACCCTGGGACCCTTCTGGCTCTGAATCATGCAACTGATGCACGCAGCCAGTAAAACTCAATTTTGATTGCGTCCTCTTTTGTCTGCTAAACGAGAACGCCACCGCCATTTATTATTTGGCAGCAGTGTTGGAATAGATGTGAATCCGGCAGCCCGTGTTGTAAGGTCAGAGCACCTGATGGATTTTTTAATGAGGTACCTTTAGTTGGTAAAATCTTGCAATGCCAGAGGGAAAAACCATTTTCTTTTCGGTAATGCAGTCTCCCGCAGGCCCGCTTCTGCTGGCTGCAAGTGAAGCCGGACTGCGGCATCTGCAATTTCATCGCGGAACCCCGCCCAAGCCGGCAAAAGATGAAGTGTGGATCGAATCTCGCGAGCATCTCCAGGTGTATGAGCTCGAAATGAACGCCTATTTTCGCGGTGAACTGCGCGAATTCACCTTTAAACTCGACCTGGCCGGCACGGATTTTCAAAAAGCCTGCTGGCGCGCGCTGCTGAAGATTCCTTATGGCGAAACGCGCACCTACGCGGAAATTGCCAGGGAAATCGGCCGGCCGCACGCGTTTCGCGCCGTTGGTCAGGCCAACCATGACAATCCGATTGCTATCATCGTTCCCTGCCATCGCGTGCTTGGTGCAAACGGCACGCTCACTGGTTACGGTGGAGGCCTTAGTACAAAAGAAAAACTTTTGCAGCTTGAAGGCGCTCGGTTTCGAGTTCAGCAGGCAGCGACAAAAACAAAAACTTCTAAAAAGGAAAAACGCGCCAGTCATCACGATCAACAGGCGCGCTTCGAATATTAATCTTTACCGCTGCTTGAGTTAGATTTCTTTAATTGTGCGGCGGCTTCGACCCTTTCTGGGGCTCAGGATTCGTAGCCGGGTTCGGGTTATTCCCGGTACGGTCCGTTGTACTGGAAGAAACGCCGCTGCGGTCCGTTTGGTCCTGATCAGTACGCGGAACGGTTGTGTTGCCAGTCCGGCCGCCGATCGTGAGATTGTTGACCAGCTTCTTGCTGCCTGCATATGACTGCACGATGCGCGTCGCTGTGATCTTTTCCTTGTTGGTTCCTACGTTGCCGCCCAGTTCAATGGTGTCGCCCGCCACCTTCACGTGAGTGCTGTCGCCGCTCAACGTAGGTTCCTTGTTCAAAGCGTTTTGGATCTGGCCTTCCAGATCTGAGTCAGAGACGGCGGCCACGCCGCTGGCAGAATTATCTGGCGCAGGTGTTTGCGCGGTACTGGCGCCCGCAGCCCCTGCTACCCCGCCTGTTGCCGGCGCTGTACCTTGTGCTGCCGGAGGCTCTGCCGTGCCGGTCGGGTTTACCTGTCCTGCAGGCGTCGTGGTAGTTGTCGAGGACTGCGCAGGTGTACCCGCCTTGGTCTGAGCGCCGCTCCCAATCTGGGTCGCCGGAGTGGTGGAATTGACCGGCGGAGTCTGCGTCTGGCTTTGATTTCCAGTCTGGCCGGCTGCTGCCACGGCCAAAGCCAAACCAAGTAGATAGAGCGGAGTTTTCATAAACCCTCCTGTTACACACCAATACGATTGTTCGCTAGTGCAAGTTTTGGGCCAAGCGATTGCTTCTGCTGGTTACCAGAGTCTTGCCAAGTGATTCATCGCTATAGATTTGGATGTCAAAAAACAGCAGAATGCGGGCTGGGAAAAAGCCGCAGGTACAACTGTGCTCAAATTGGGCAGGATAGTACAAACAAAGGAACTCAGGCTCCAAACTCCAATAGAAACAGACTTGAAGCCATAATTAGGCTGTAAACTTAAGAGAATGCATCATCACGGGCACTCGCACGATGGGCATGCGCAAGTACCACTAAGCGCTAAAGCGCTGCGCTATTCGCTGCTTGCCACTTTTGCCTATGTGCTCATCACCCTGTTTGCGGGAATCAAGGCCCACAGTCTGGCCCTGCTTTCTGAGGCGGGGCATAACGTCACCGATCTTCTGGCTCTGCTGCTCTCCTGGGTAGCAGTCTTCATCCAGACCCGCCCGCCCAGCGCGACCAAGACCTTTGGCTACCATCGCGCAGGAGTGCTGGCCGCATTCGTGAATGCGCTCACCCTGGTGGTGATCGCCTTCTACATCTTCTATGAAGCCTTCTTGCGGATGCGCAACCCGGTGGCAGTTCAACCGAAGATTATGATCTGGGTGGCTGTAGTGGGCGTAGTGATGAACGGCGTGATCTCCTGGGTGCTGTTCCGCGCCGCGCGCGACGTAAACATCCGCAGCGCCTTCGTCCATCAGCTCGGCGATACCCTCTCCACCGCAGCTGTGATTGTGGGCGGGGGGTTCATTCTCTGGGGCGGACATACGTGGGTAGATCCAGCGCTCTCGCTCGGAATCAGCTGCCTGATCCTCTGGTCATCATTTGGAATTATTCGCGAAACCTTGAATATCCTGCTGGAAGGCGCGCCTCATGGGGTTTCTGCCGAACAAATCAGCGCCATCCTGTCCAAGATTGACGGCGTACGCGACGTGCATGACCTTCACGTCTGGAGCCTTGGCTCCGATACTCATGCGCTCTCGTGCCATATCCTGATTGACGACATCACCATCTCAGAAAGCCAGGTCATCCTGCGGAATGTAACCGAGCTGCTTTCAGCCACCTTTCACATCAACCACACCACCATCCAGCTTGAGAACGTCAATTGCGAAATTGCCCACGGCTGCGTAATTCCGATTGGGACAGGACGCACCGAAGTGCTGAAGTCGCGGCGATAGCTATGCCTCCCGCACCTTCGGCGTGACTTCCTGCCGGGCATAAATCTCCTTCACCGTATCCAGAGTATCGATCTCATCTACAGATTTGTCCCTACGCAAGCGCAGGATGCGCGGGAAGCGCAGCGCATATCCGCTCTCATGCCGGCCGGAGCGCATCATGTTGTTGAAGGCAACTTCCAGCACGATCCTGGGCTCGACAATGCGTCGGTAGCCCTGGTCTTCAATCGTGTGCTCAAGGAACCACTGCGTCATCTCGGCGATCTCCGCATCAGTGAGGCCGGAATACGCTTTGCCCACATTCAGAAGCTTCTCACCATCGCGAACGGCAAAGGTGTAGTCGCTCAGGACCTTGTTGCGCTTGCCGTGTCCCCACTCAACTGCTGTGACCACCACATCCAGCGTGGCCAGCTCTTTTTTGAGTTTCAACCATGATTTGCCGCGGCGCCCAGGAGTATAAGGCGAAGTAAGTTCTTTAATCATGAGCCCTTCATTGCCGCGCTTGCGCGCCGCTATAAAGATTTCTGCCAAGTCCTCTGGCGAAAGCGCAGTCACCATGGGTGAAAGAATCACGCGCGCTGGTCCGTTGTCGTTGCTCGGAATGCCGGGCTCAAACACCAGCATTCCCTGCGGGTTCTCCGTGGGTACTGGGTATTCAACGGCAAAGCCTCCCGCGGGAACCGAGGCGAATATTTCTTCCAGCAGTCTTTTCCTTTCTTCCAGCGGCCGCTCGATGCTTAAAGTGCCGTGAGCATAAAGCACATCAAAAGCCATAAAAACGACAGGGACATTGCGTATCATTTCTTCCGATACGGTTTTGCGTCCCAAACGCTTTTGCAGCTCAGAAAATGGAAGCGCATGGTTATCGTGGACATTCCAGGCGAGAATCTCCCCATCGAGAATCACGGGATCAGGAAAGGCCCGCAGCGCAGGCGGAAGCTCAGGAAATGACTGGCTGATCTCATCCAGCGTGCGCGAGAAAAGCCGCACACGCGGATCATTCCTCCCACCGACATGCGCCTGCGCGCGAATGCCGTCAAATTTGTCTTCAATTGCTGCCTCAGTGAAATAGGCGAACGCCTCCGCCGAATCCTGAGCGGGGCTGGCCAACATGAAGCCGATGGGATGAAAGAGGCGCATGTGCGCCCGATCCAGCTGGTGGGCGGCAGCCAGCCGCAGAGTTTCACGGATATCACCCAGCAGCATGTTGGCGCGCTGCACGTCAGCAGGCTTTTCCTCAAAGGCCTTGGCAATCGCCTCTTCCACCAGGCTCTCGCGCAGCCCAATGCGCAGATCACCGCTGATGATCTTGATGATGTACTTCGCTTCAGCTGCCGTGGCGCGTCGCAACAGCTCTTCCAGCAAATGAAGCTTGTGCGCCGCCGATGACGTCCGCGCCAGCTCATCAAAAACAGCACTCACGTCTAAAACTGTTAGCGTGCTCTTGCGGGTCGCGGCATTCTCCAGCAGCTCCTGCGCTGCCGATCCCAAATCGCCGTGGCGGCGATAAGCGGCTGTAAGAGCCACTTCTGGTTTTCCTGAAATCTCAGCCAAGGCGCGCCAGAGCAGGGCTCCGCCAATTTGAAGCGTACGTTCTTCCCACGCAGGAAATGCCTTGCCAGAGAAGAAGACCGCCGCCTGTGCTGCTTCGTCGAGCGGCCGCGAGAGAAAGTAGTCGGCGACGAGGCGGACCTTTTCGTTCTTTTTGGTGGTCGCCGCGACGGCGTCAGCAGTGGTGGAGAAGGATTGCATTTGTGTGTAATCCGGAGCAGAGCGAGGGATCCCTACCAACTAGAGAAATTTTCGCATGAGTAGTGAGGAATATATTCAGCCTGCGAAAGTTCTGCAGTACAGAACCTCGTGGGCCTCGTGGCAGCAGGGTTCCCTCACTTCGTTCGGGATAACACTCTATGCGATTCTCTTCTCCGGCTCCTCATAGGCACTGGCTTTGTTGAGCAGCTCGATGGAAGGACGGTCCAGTTCAAGCTCTGTTGCACGGACCAGATCATTGAATTGCTCTACGCTGGTTGCGCTGGCGATCGGCGCAGTGATGCTGGGACGGGCTATCAGCCATGCCAAGGCAACTTGTGCCGGAGTAGCCTGATGTTTTTCTGCAACCTGATCAAGGGCCTGCAGAATGCGGAAGCCGCGGTCATTCAGATATTTTTTTACGGCCTGCCCGCGCTGGCTCTTGGAGAGATCATTCTGCGAGCGGTATTTACCGGTGAGAAAGCCGCTCGCCAGAGAATAATAAGGAATCACGCCCAACTTCTCTTTCAACACCAGTGGCTCCACAGTGGTTTCATATTCCGCGCGATGGTAAAGGTTGTAATGCGGCTGCAGGCTCTCATATCGTGGCCAGCCACGTTGCTGGCTTGCAGCCAATGATTCCTGAATACGCTCTGCCGTGAAATTGGAGCAGCCAATCGCCCGTACTTTCCCCTGCTGGATCAGTTGCGCGTAAGCCTCAAGTGTCTCTTCGATCGGTGTATCCGGGTCGTCGCGGTGTGACTGGTAAAGATCAATGTGGTCTGTCTGGAGCCGCTTGAGCGAAGCTTCGGCCTCGCGCAGAATCCATGCCTTGGAGAGCCCTTTGCCCAGGCCAGGAATTTCCGAACCGACCTTGGTAGCGATAATCACCTTGTTGCGCTTGCCGCTGCGCTTGAGCCAGTTGCCGATGATCGTCTCTGATTCGCCGCCCTTGTGTCCGGAAACCCAGGTTGAATAGCTGTCAGCGGTATCAATGAAGTTGAGACCGGAGGCTACAAAGGCATCAAGAACTTCAAATGAGGTTGGTTCATCGGCGGTCCAGCCAAAAACATTGCCGCCCAGCATCAGCGGCGCCACTTCCAGACTTGAGTTCCCCAGTCTTCGCTTCTTCATATCTCTATTTTAATATTGGATGCGTTAATGTTTTCTCAGGCCATGGCGCTTCCCCACCTCAACGGGATTTACGATCAGCCGCGTCACAGTTCCGCGCCCGATCTCAGCCACGCCATTGTGCGCCGTAACACGAAAGACATAGAAGCGTCCGTTCATCGATTCCAGTTCGGCCTCAGCCTTGACTCGTGCTCCTATCGTCGTGGGAGCGCGATGCTCAATATTGATGGCCGTGCCTACGCTGATCTCGCCTTCGCCGCAATAAGGCAGCAGCGCTTTGGCGGCGGCCCACTCCATGAGTCCGATCATATTCGGCGTTGAGTAGATCTCCGGCAGCTTTGGATCATGATAGTTGAGCGTGTGCTGGTGCTCCACGGTTTGCTCTGACTGGCCGCGAACCCCAAGAGGAACGTCTTTTGCCATGAAAAGAATTTACCAAATTGTTAGTACACGAAAATGAAAAAGGCCGTGCTTTAAAAGCTGCGGCCTGAAATCAGCAGGATGGGCTGCGAACTTAGCAATTAGCGGTGGTCGTGATCATGGTCGCGGTCGCGATCACGGTGATGGCAGCGCTCACGCGCTTCTTCCAGCTCGTGGCGGAGATGCTCCGCCTGGCGGCTGTGCTCGCCATGCCTGCGTTCTGCCTGGCGCAGCTTCTGTTCTGCTTTTTCCACGCGCCGTTCGCACTTCCTGTCATCACGATCTTTTGCCTGTGTGGTAACTGCGCCGGTAATGAACAATGCGGTGACAAATACGGCTCCGAGCAACTTGCGAGAAATGAGCATTAAAATCCTCCGTGTTGTGTTTTGAGTCTGGCCAAAATGCGGGAAACCAAGCCTTGTCTGGTGGTAACACCGGCTGAACGGCAAAGTAGCAAAAACCTGAGAGGCCACTCAGAACGGTTGAGATGCATTCAGAGCTGGTTTGCGCTGTATAATTAAGAATTGTCCTCATGGCATTGAAGCGAGCAGTGACTTCCTCCGGCAATCATCCCAGAATCCGTTCAACAACCGTGGTCTGCGTACGCCGCGGGAACAGCGTTGTTATGGCCGCTGACGGCCAGGTCACGCTGGGCGAAAACGTGATTAAGCACACGGCAAGAAAGATCCGCAGGCTTTATAACGACAAGATCCTTGCCGGTTTTGCCGGCTCCACAGCCGATGCGTTTTCTCTGTTCGCTCGATTTGAAGCCAAGCTGGAGCAGTATCACGGAAATCTTGGGCGCGCAGCCGTGGAGCTGGCCAAAGAGTGGCGCACAGACAAAATGCTGCGTCATCTCGAGGCTCTGCTTCTGGTGGCTGATCCGAATGTGATGTTCCTGATCAGCGGCGCGGGCGATGTTATTGAGCCTGACGGCGGCGTGGCGGCAATCGGCAGCGGCGGATCGTACGCCCTGGCTGCAGCCCGGGCACTCATGGAAAACACAGATCTTCCGGCGCGCAAGATCGCTGAAGAGGCAATGAAGATCGCCGGAAAAATCTGTATCTTTACCAACGAAAACTTCGTTGTGGAAGAGCTGGCCGCCGCTCCGGAAAAAGCCGGCGCACCGGCGCCCGTGCGGTGAGACATGGCTGGTTATTCAGGAACGCCACTGGTCCAGAAGATTGGCATTAAGCCTGGATATCGCGTGGTTCTGCGTAATCATCCAGCCAGCTTCGTCAAAGACTTGGGCAAGCTGCCAGACGGCGCGGAAACTTTTGAGCGGCTCTCCGGCAAAGCGAATGTAATTGTTTATTTCACTGACAAGCGCGCCGCGCTGGAAAAAGATTTTTTCGGTTTGTCTTCTGCGCTTGTGCCTGACGGCATGCTCTGGATTGGCTGGCCCAAGAAAGCCAGCGGCAAGCCTACTGACCTCAATGAAAATATTGTGCGCGAAGTTGGGCTGGAGCGCGGGTTGGTGGACGTGAAGGTCTGCGCAATTGATGAGACGTGGTCAGGGCTGAAGTTTGTGGTGAGGGTGAAAGACCGGAAGTGAGCGGTTATTTCTGAAATCTCGAGCGAAGCGAGAGATCCCTACGACCATAAACTCGCTTGGGGGCATCTGTAGAGCTGAAACGCAGTTGTGATCATAGGGAGCCCTCGCCTTCGCTCGGGATTTCAGAAACAGAAACGTAAAGATTAGGAGCAGTAACGAGTCATGGCAATTTACCTGCCCAGCATTGCAGAAGAAGCTGACGTGATGCTGGATGATTTGACCCCGAAAGAAATAGTTGGAGAACTGGACAAGTACGTAGTCGGACAGCACGATGCCAAGCGCGCCGTGGCCATTGCGCTGCGCAACCGCATGCGGCGGCAGAAGCTTCCGCCGGATATTGCGGAAGAGATCATGCCGAAAAATATCATCATGATCGGGCCCACCGGCGTAGGCAAAACGGAGATCGCGCGCCGGCTGGCGCGGCTGGCGAATTCACCTTTCCTGAAAGTTGAGGCCTCCAAGTTCACTGAGGTCGGCTACGTGGGCCGCGACGTGGAATCAATGATCCGCGACCTGGTGGAGATCGCCATTGACATGGTGCGGGAAGAGAAGCTGGAAGAGGTCACGGAAAAGGCCGAGCTTCAGGCGGAAGAAAGATTGCTAGACCTGCTGCTTCCCGGAGCGCCGGCGCCAGCGAGTTCGACCGCCGGTTTTGCGTTGGCGACTGAAGAAGGCGATTCATCATCGCGCACGCGTGAAAAGCTGCGGCAGCAGCTTCGTGAAGGCAAGCTGGACGAACGCATGGTGGAATTGGAAGTTCGTGAGCGCTCTACGCCGGCCTTTGAAATCATCTCCAACCAGGGTGTGGAGGAGATGGACATCAACGTAAAAGACATGCTGCCCAACATCTTCGGCCAGCGCACAAAGAAACGGAAGATGAAGGTAAGCGAGGCTTTTGAATACCTGGTGCAGGAAGAAGAGTCGCGGCTGATTGATATGGACCAAGTGACGCGCACTGCCGTGGAACGCGTAGAGCAGTCCGGCATTATCTTCCTCGATGAAATTGACAAGATTGCCGGGCGCGAGAGCGGCCACGGGCCTGACGTCTCGCGTGAAGGCGTGCAGCGCGACATTCTGCCCATCGTGGAAGGAACTACGGTCAATACGCGCTATGGCATGGTGCGCACTGACCACATCTTGTTCATCGCCGCGGGCGCGTTCCACGTCTCCAAGCCGAGCGACCTGATTCCTGAGTTGCAAGGCCGTTTCCCAATCCGCGTCGAATTGAAGTCGCTGACCATGGCAGACTTCATTGCGATTTTGACCGAGCCAAAATCATCGCTGGTCAAGCAGTACACGGCTCTGCTTGAGACTGAAGGGCTAAAGCTGGAGTTTACGCGCGAGGCACTGGACGAAGTTGCGCGCTTTGCCTTCCAGGTGAATGAGGCCACGGAGAACATTGGGGCGCGCCGCCTGCACACCATCATGGAGCGCGTGCTGGATGAGATCAGTTTCAACGCGCCTGACCTGGAAGAAAAAACAGTCAAGGTGGATGCTGACTACGTAAAGAAGATGCTGGTGGATATTGTGAAGGACCAGGACCTGTCGCGGTATATCCTCTAGGCCTGAGCCGCAAATTCTCACGCAATCAAAAGAGGGCGCCCGCAAGCGCCCTCTCTCTTTTCTTATTGGTTACTTCTTGTGCCCTGTGCTGCCGCTTCCGGCTGCAGCCGGCACGCCATCCACAGGCTGCGTGTGGTAATTCGGGAATGCAGGACGCTTCGCCACCGGCAGCGGATTCTTCTTGAGTGAATCCATCACCAGAGCCACCGCCTTTTCCAGCTGCGGATCACGGCCGCTGGCCCAATCCTTCGGCGTGATCTCCACTTCTACATCGGGAGCTACGCCATGGTTCTCCACGTCCCAGTCGCCATTGCGATTGTAGAAAGCAACGCGCGGCGCCGTGACGGAGCCTCCGTCCATCAGCTGCGGATAGTCGTAAATTCCCACCAGGCCGCCCCAGGTGCGCGTACCCACCAGTGGTCCGAGCTTGGCATCGCGGAAGTACCACGGCAGCGCGTCGCCGCCGGAGCCGGCATACATGTTGATGATGAGCGCCTTGGGACCAAAGATCGCGCCGACGGGCGTGGTGAAATCCTGGCCTTCGCGGGTCAACCAGTAGTTCTGCAGAGGTCGGCGCAGGTAGTCAATCACGTAATCTGCCGCCGAGCCGCCGCCATTGAAGCGCTCGTCAATCACCGCGCCCTCGCGCCCCACCTGGGCAAAGAAGTAGCGGTTGAATGAGGTGTAGCCGCCAAAACCGGTGTCAGGCAGATAGACATAAGCCAGGCGGCCGCCGCTGAGCTTGTCCACCTTGCGCAGATTGCTCTCAATCCACTCGCGATTGCGCAGCGTAGCTTCATTTTCGATCGGGACAACCGTTACGTTGTGAGCGCCTTTGCCGTCCGGCGTGGAGCCAACCTTCAGCACAGTGGATTTGTCAGCCGTGCCTTCGAACAGCTCAAAGATTTCATCTGTCCCGCGCAGCTCGCGGCCGTTGACAGCCAGCAGGTAGTCGCCTTCCTGCACGTTTACGCCCGGCTGCGTCAGAGGCGCCCGCAGCTGCGGGTTCCAGTTTTCTCCCTCATAAATCCTGGAGAAGCGGTAGCGCCCGTTTTCAATCTTGTAATCAGCTCCCAGCAGTCCGACTTTGCCCTGCTCTGAAGGCGGATCGCTTGGCGTGCGGATATACATGTGGCCCACGCTGATCTCTCCCAGCATCTCCGAAAGCAGATAGCTGAAATCAATGCGGCTGCCCACGTTCTCCAGATACGGCTCATACAGCTTTTTGGTGGCGGGCAAGTTTAGGCCATGCAAGTTGGGATCGTAGAAGAAATCGCGCTCAATGCGCCATACCTCGGCGTACTCCTGCTTCCACTCCGCGCGAGGATCCACCAGCACTTCCATGTGGGCCAGATTGAGCGGCGCCTCCGGCTTGCCTGCAGCAGCAGGCCCTTCGCCGCGCGCCGGCGCTGTTGCCGAGCTCACAAACCATTTCTTCTCGCGACGGCCTTTGCTATAGAGCATCTTTTTGCCGTCAAAAGAGACGGTGAAGTCGTTGATGCCTTCCGCCAGCTTTTCCGGTTTGCGCGAAGTGAGATCAAAGCGCCACAACGTTCCAGTGGGCTCAAAGCGCGGCAGAAGCGAATTGCCCTCTACTAAAAAGATAGTGCCGGCTTTCCCGGACTTTAGGGCTGAGTAGTCGCGAGTGGGCAGCGGGAGAGCCAGAATGCGCTGGCTGATGTTCTCCGCATCAATGCGCACATTGACGGCTTCGGCCTTCGCAGCCTTTGCCGGTCTGGCATCCGCGGCCTTGGCCTTTTCCTCGGGTGAGCCAGGCTCTTGCTCGCCTTTGTCATCGGCCGCCTTTGCTGCTTTGTTTGTATCAGGCTTGGAATCATCGCCGGTTTTTTCTTCATCGCTCTCAGGCGCAAGCGGGGAAGGCTGGTCCTTGCGTAGAACCATGAGATAAGCGCTGCGCGTCACCGCCCGCCCCGCGCTGGAGAGATCAAGCCAGCCGGTGGTAGGGCCCACGTCAGTGCTGGCGGCAAAGTAGAGGTACTGCCCCTTCTGGTCAAAAGCCGGGAAGCGTGCATCGCTCAGGCCGTCAGTTAACTGAATCGGTTTGCCAGTCTCGATTGAATACGCAAAGATCGCGTGCATGTGGCTGGGCAGCTCCTTGCTGTATGCAACCCAGCGGCTGTCCGGAGACCACACCGGATCAATGCTGTGGAACGGAGAATCGTACGTAGTGGAATCGATCTTCACGGGCGGGCCCTTCGCCAAATCCACATACCAGAGGCTGAGGCGCTTGTCTGTGTACGCAATCTTCTTGCTGTCAGGCGACCAGATTGGGTTGTAATAAAACGAAGGCGGATTGCCAAGAGAGATCTTCTTCGGCTCGCCCAGGCCGTCAGGGCTCTTCAGGAAAAGCTGGTATTCGCCCGACTCGTCAGAAAAGTAAGCCACCCACTTTCCATCGGGCGACCACGCGGGATCACGCTCCATGGTTCCCGGCGTGTTCGTCAGATTGCGAATGTCGCCTTTTTCCGCGGGAGCAGTCAGCACTTCACCGTGCGTCTCAAAGAGGACGCGCGCGCCGCTCGGTGAAAGCGTTGCCGAGGCAATCTCATTTTCAACCTTCTTGAAATGCGGACGCACATTGGGCAAGTCCGCAGGCACGGTGATTGCAACTTTGCTCGATTTTCCAGAAGCGGGATCAAAAAGATTCAGCGATCCGAACTGCTCATAAACAATTGCTCCCGGACCTGCAGAAGCCGACTTAATATCCGCGCCATTGCTGGGCAGCGCCTGCTCAACTTTTTTTGCCTTCACGTCATACGAATACAGGCTGAACGGCCCGTTGCGATCAGATCAGAGAGGAAATAAACCTTGTTTCCGACCCACATTGGATTGCCGTCATTGGACGTCTCGCGCGGGACCTGGACCACCTCCAAGTCATTAAGGTCCGCAATCCATATGCGCGAGGCCTTGCCGCCGCGATAGCGCTTCCATCCGATGGCTGAGAGACGCCGATTGTTATCCACCGGTACATAAGCCATGTGCTTTCCATCCGGTGAGAACGCGCCGCCTTCCGCAGTGGGCAGTGGCAGCTCATGCGGCAATCCACCATCAAGTGAAACCGTAAACAGCCGGTTAAAGCGCGAATAACTGTTGCGGGAAGAGCGGAAGAGCACGGACTTGCCATCCGGCGACCAACCAACTACCTCATCCACCGCGGGATGGTGCGTTAGACGGCGCGGAACACCGCCATTGCTCGGCATGACATACACATCAACATTGCCGTCATAATCTCCGGTGAAGGCGATCATCGAGCCATCAGGTGAAAACACGGGATCGCTCTTGGTTCCGGCCCCGCTCGTCAGCAGATGCGCCTCTCCTCCTTCACGAGGGACAAGCCAGAGGTCGCCGGCATAAGCAAAGGCGATATGCGTTTTGGAGAGCGTTGGCTTCTGCATGAGCAGCGGACCGCTCGCATACGCGCTGAGCGCGCAGAGCAATACACCGAGAACCAGGGAAAAAGTGGCAAGGATTTTCTTCATTAGGCACCGCCGGAAGTTAATGGGATTGGACGAGATTGGAAAGATTAACAGCTATTCTGGCGAGGAACAAGGGAACTCCTCTTGAAAACACAGAGGATCAGAGGAATTTGAATAATGAGAATTGTTACGACAACTCTGTTTACTCCTTTCCTCTGCGTTTCAAAGGTGTTCTTTTATTGCCGACTTGCTTCCCACGCGCGGCTGGCTTCTTCCGGACGGCCTGCTCCAGCAACACCGCCACATGCGCGATGGCAGCGTTGTCTGTTCCCATGCCCTCAGGAGTTTTTGCTTTGATCCCAACCTGGTTCGGCTTGATACCCAGCAATTCCGCAACACGGGCCTGGATCTTCTGGGCATGAGGGACAATCTTTGGCTCAGCCAGGATAAGGGTGGAATCAACATTCGCGACGGCGTAGCCCGCCTTCCGCACCTGCTTGAGTGCTTCTTCCAGAAAGATAACGGAGTCTGCGCCCTTCCATTTGGGATCGCTCGGCGGAAAGTAGCTGCCTATATCGCCGGCGGCGACAGCGCCCAGCAGGGCGTCGGTCAAAGCGTGCAGGAGAACATCGCCATCGGAATGGCCGGCCAAGCCCTTTTCATAGGGAAGGTGCACCCCGCCGATTTTTAGCGGAACACCAGATTTGAATTCGTGCGAGTCCCACCCGTAACCAATTCTCATAAATTCTTACCACTGATTTTCACTGATGACACTGATCTGCAAAAATTCAAAAAGTTCCTCCAGCTTGTTGGGCCTTGACGTGCTTGCGAGAATTATCTAGAAGTAATCGGCGCACCTGGGGCCTCGGCCCGAAGTTCAGGATTAGTCCGATTTCCAGTTCCGTTGATCGAAGGTAATTTAAGACCTGCGACTCATGAGCGGGAATAATGCGCTCAGCGGTCTTAAGCTCAAGCAGGATTGTGCTGTTCACAACCAAGTCAGCGCGGAAATCACCCACATTCTGTCCGCGGAAGAACACAGATACCGCGACCTCCTGGTCAACTGTTAATCCTTTTTGAACAAGAGCAAGTCGTAAAGAATTCCGGTACACCGATTCCAAAAAGCCAAACCCTAATTCGTTATAAACCTCGTAGAACACACCTATGACTGCATCGGTCAATTCTGAATGTTTATAGCTGGAATCGATTGTCATTTTTTGATCAGTGTCATCAGTGTGAATCAGTGGTAAGAACCTATCCTGCCAGGTCCTTCGTTGCTCTCGCCGCCTGCGCTATCAAAAACTCAGCCAGCTCCATATCTGCGGGCGTGGTGATCTTTATGTTTCTGGCCGAGCCCATCACCACCCAGACGCTCTCTCCCAGCCGCTCCACCAGTGAAGCCTCGTCGGTGCCGGTGAAGCCATCGGCGGCGGCGCTGTCAAAGGCGCGTTTGATCAGTTCATAGCGAAAGCCCTGCGGCGTCTGGGCCTGCACAACCCGCTCACGCGGAATGGTGGAAGTAATGATGGCGCCTTCAGCGGCGCGCTCCACCTGCTTGATGGTATCCACAGCCGGCAGGCCTGCAATGGCCGCTCCGTGCCGCTGCACTTCGTGAATCACTTTCGCAATAATCTCGTCATCCACAAAGGGCCGCACCGCGTCATGGACAAGAATAATGTCGTCCGGCGCGGCTTTGAGCTTTGCGATTGCATTCGCAACCGACTCCTGGCGATGCTCTCCACCCTCAACCATCTCCACCTTGGCGCTGAGCTTTTCTTTTTCCAGCTGGGCGCGGAATCGCTCCATCTCATTCTTTCGCAGCGCCACAACAATCTGGCTGATCTGCCGGTTGCGCGCGAAGACCCGCAGCGTGTGGATCAGGATGGGCGCGCCGTTGATCTCAAAAAATTGCTTTGATGGAGCGCCTTTTTTTCCGGCCGGCGCCATGCGAGTGCCCAGACCGGCGGCGGGAATGATGACAATGACCTTCATATGGGGTGAGAAGTATAACAAGTTTCAGAGCAAGCGTTCAGGCACGAAGATGGACTTGAGCACTGCTCTTATAAGCCGGTCATGCGACATCTCGATGCTCTTTCCATGACGGGACCTGCTGAAATTCACCGGGCAAAATCTCTTTGAGCGCCCACTGAATTCTCTCTGTTCCCTGCTCAATCATCCGGATTTGCTGTGCCTGCTCCTTTAAATATGCGGAGTAGAGGATCGGCTGCAGCGCGTTCCTGATGTGGTGGTTCATCTCTGCAATGATCCGCATCTGCCGCAGCATCGCGTTGTACCGGCGCACCTCATAAGCAAAGACCAGAGCGCCTGCCACCATGCCGATTAGCAAATCGTCAACGACAACAGTCATGCCATTAATGCCGATGCGCGTCAGCGCATGATCCAGAAGCACTCCCAGAAGAAACACAGCGAAGCCCCAGAAGAAGCCGAGTCCGGTAGAGCGCAGCAGAGATGGGCTGCGAACTTTTCTGTACATCATCCGGCAATTATTCCACAATGATGAGAATGGCGGAGTTGCGGGAAGAAATCCTGGAATACATTCGCGAGCAGCACCTGCTGCACGCAGGGGACCGCGTCGCCATTGCTGTCTCCGGAGGCGCGGATTCTGTGGCCCTGCTGCGCATTTTGCTGGAGCTGCGGCAGGAGCTGGGCATTGTGCTTTCCGTGGCGCATTTCCATCATCAGATCCGCGGGCAGGAAGCTGATGCTGACCAGCAATTTGTCCGCGAGTTCGCACAGCAGTTTCAGCTTGAATTTCATACCGCTTCAGCTGACTCGCCTCTCTATGCCCGTGAGCACAAACTGAGCCTGGAAGCTGCTGCGCGCGAGCTGCGCCACCGCTGGTTTGCCGAGCTGGTAGAGAACGGCCGCGCGGACAAGATTGCAACGGCGCACACGCTCGACGATCAGGCTGAAACCGTACTGCTGCGCATTCTTCGCGGCACTGGAGTACGTGGTCTGTCTGGTATTGCTCCTGAGCACAAAGAAAAGCATCTGGTCAGGCCGCTGCTCGGGGTTACGCGTAAAGAAATTGAGGCTTACCTCAACAAGATCGGGCAGCCCTGGCGGAACGACTCCAGCAATCTCGATCTGAGCCACACTCGCAATCGCATTCGGCACACGCTGCTGCCGCTGCTGGAAAGGGATTTCAATCCTGCAATCCGGCAGACGCTCGCCGATTTGGCCGGGGTAGCACGGGCCGAAGATGAATACTGGCGCAAGGAGCTTGGCACGCTCTTGCCCCGTCTGATCCGCCATGGGAAGCCTACCCGGAGCGGCAGGAGCGCGACCGGCAGCGCGTCGGACACATTGGCCTTGGAATTAGCTGCCTTGCGAGGTCTGCCTGAAGCCATGCTGGCGCTGGTTCTGCACGAGACTGCCGGGCAGTTCGGCGTAGCTCTGGAATTCAAGCATATTCAGGATATAAAGCGTCTCATCCAGCGGCCGCAATCAGTCCGGAACATCTCTCTTCCCGGCGGGCTCCACGCCGAATGCAGCCTGCGCGAACTTCGATTCAGCATTGAAGAAAAAAAAGCTTCTGAAAACTATGGTTATCAGCTGCGCGTGCCGGGCGAGGTGTACGTTCCAGAGATCGGAAAAACGATTCGCGCTCAGGTAATAAGTGCTGGAAAACAAATGGTTTCAGGTTATAATACCGCTTCGCTTTTGAGCCGAATCCTGCTGGCGCCGAAGCTTACGGTCAGGAACTGGCGGGCAGGTGACCGGTTTTTTCCTGCACATAGCCACTCCCCCAAGAAAGTAAAAGAATTGTTGCAACCCAGCCGTTTGGGAGCTGAAATCTCCTCTCAGGAACGCAAGCTGTGGCCGGTGATTGAAAGCGCAGGAGAGATCGTTTGGATTCGGGGCTTTCCGGTCCCCCAGGCATTTGCACTTCAGAGCAGTGAAGCAGTGGCGAACGAGGCAGTCCTGATTGAGGAAATTAGAGATGATTCCTGAGGCAGCACTGTGAGCAGCGGCGTTCAAACTGAATATCCTCGGGTGCTGCTCTCTGCGGAGCAGATCAGGAAGCGTGTGCAGGAGATGGCGCGGCAGATATCCCGCGACTTTGATGGGAGGACAATCCACGTTGTCTGCGTCATGGAAAATGGCTTTGTCTTTATGGCTGATCTGGTGCGGGAGCTGAGTGGCCCCGTGGTATGCCAGTTCGTAAAGGCCGAGTTTGACGACTCCAACCCCAGCACCACCGAGATTTTCTTCAGCCCTGAAATTGATGTAAAAGGCCAGCACGTGCTGCTGGTGGAAGCCCTGGTGCAATCCGGGATCACCAGTGAATTCCTGCTGCGGAACCTGGTTGGACGGGGCGCCGCCAGCGTGAAACTGGCCGTGCTCCTGGATAAGCAATCAGCCCGGCGGGTTTCCCTCCAGCCTGATTACTTTGGTTTTCTTATGAATGAAAGTTTTGTCGTAGGCTATGGGCTGGGAGAACGCCATTTGGGCCGCAATCTTCCGTACATAGCCGGGCGTGCGCAGCCTGATACTCCTTAGAGGCAGGTTAAGCGCTTTTACCGCGTCCGCGGTGTGGAAAAAGGGTATAAAATCTTGCAGTGGGAAAGTTTTCGACCGAGGGAGCTATTTCAGCATCTAATCGGATGGACGGGCCCCGGGGGGTTCGGGAACCTTTTTCATAGCAAAGCGTCTTATCACTCAAGAGAGGGACGTTCCAAGTGTGCAGACTGGCACTCCTGCTGGCCGGCAAATTTTAGGAGTAATAAGTGAATTCGACATTCAAAACGGTGATTTTGTGGGTGACCCTGCTGGCGGTCGGTATCGTCCTTTGGCGAATCATCCAGGGCGGACCAAACAGCGGCAAGGACCATGAAATCAATTACACCGATTTCATGTCCCAGCTCAATGACAACAAGATTGCCGATGTAACTATCGAGGGCAACCTGGCAAAGGGAAAATTGCGCAATGGGGATTCGTACCACGTGGTGGTGCCGCCCAACAACCAATCCCTCTATACGGCGCTGGACAATCACAAGGACGTCAAAACCGCATTCAAAGATAATCCGGGCTGGAGCTGGCCGATGGCCCTCTTCCAGTTCTCTCCGTTCATTTTGCTGGGAGTGCTCTGGTTTGTGATGATCCGCCAGATGCAGACCGGCGGCAATAAAGCTTTAAGCTTTGGCAAGAGCCGCGCTCGCCTGCTCTCCATGCAGCAGAAGAAGGTCACATTTAAGGACGTGGCTGGCGTGGATGAAGCCAAAGAAGAGCTGCGCGAGATCATTGAGTTCCTGCGCGAAGCGCAAAAGTTCCAGAAGCTCGGCGGGCGCATTCCCAAAGGCGTTCTGCTGGTTGGCCATCCCGGCACCGGCAAGACTTTGCTGGCACGCGCCGTCGCCGGCGAAGCCAATGTTCCCTTCTTCAGCATCTCCGGCTCTGACTTTGTTGAGATGTTCGTAGGCGTGGGCGCAAGCCGCGTACGCGACCTGTTTGAGCAGGGCAAGAAGAATGCTCCCTGCATCATCTTCATTGACGAAATTGACGCCGTAGGCCGTCACCGTGGCGCTGGCCTGGGCGGCGGACACGATGAGCGCGAGCAGACCCTGAACCAGTTGCTGGTGGAGATGGACGGCTTCGAATCGAACGAAGGCGTAATCCTGATCGCAGCCACCAACCGGCCTGACGTGCTGGATCCGGCGCTGCTGCGCCCCGGCCGCTTTGATCGCCGTGTTGTGGTTCCGCTACCTGACGTTCGCGGACGTGAAGAGATTCTCCGCGTTCACACGCGCAAGATTCCTTTAGCTGATGACGTGGATTTGTCGATTCTTGCTCGCGGGACACCGGGCTTCTCCGGCGCCGAGCTTTCCAACATGGTGAATGAAGCTGCGCTGAATGCAGCCCGCAGCAATCGCAAGTCTGTGCTGATGTATGACTTTGAGCTGGCCAAAGACAAGGTCCTCATGGGCGCTGAGCGCAGAAGCATGCTGCTCACTGAAGAGGAGAAAAAAGTCACGGCATACCATGAAGCCGGCCACGCAATTGTAGCCGCGCTTATGCCGCATGCTGACCCGCTGCACAAGGTCACCATTATCCCGCGCGGAATGGCGCTGGGCGTGACCATGCAGCTGCCGGAGACTGACAAGCACAACTACACGCTTGACTACCTCAACACGCAGATCGCCGTGATGATGGGCGGACGCCTGGCGGAAGAGATCTTCCTCAACCAGATGTCCACCGGCGCCGGCAATGACATTGAGCGCGCCACCGAGATGTCCCGCAAGATGGTGTGCGAGTGGGGCATGAGCAGCCTTGGCCCGTTGACCTTCGGCAAGAAGGAAGAGCAGATATTCCTGGGCCGTGAAATTTCACAGCACCGTGACTTCAGTGAAGAGACGGCGCGAGAGATTGACTCGGAAGTTCGCCGCCTGGTCAATACCGGTTACGAGAAGGCCAAGAACATCATTCTCGAACATCGCGAGGCGCTGATTCGCATTGCGCAGGCGTTGCTGGAGCGCGAGGTGCTGGATGCCAACGAGCTCAAGATGATCCTTGAGGGCAAGCAGCTTCCGGCGCGCGTGGTTCCACAGCGTGGCGATGATGGCGTGCAGCAGGTGCTCAAGCCAGAGCCCGGACGCACTCCGGGAATTGCTCCTGGCAAGCCTTCACCCGCATAACCAATCAAAAAAGCAGAATTCAGGGCAGCTTCGGCTGCCCTGTTTTGTTTTGCTCAAAAGTCCCACAACTCCTGAGGTGAGCTGCAGCGCGATTTTCCTTGCGAAAATCGTGTTTTCTGACGTAAATTCCTCTTAACCCCTGCCTCTGTTTCCAGCCTTTTTGGGGAGGATATGCGTATGGCAACAACGGGCACCAGTGCGCCCGCAGTCAAGCCGGCCATTGCTGCAGCCATCTTTCAGCAGGATGCTTTTATCGCGAGGCGGAAGATCTTTTCCCTGGCCCCATGTTTCTTCGTCAATGACCAGGCAGGAAATGCGCTGGCCTTCCTTCGCAAAAAGGTTTTCACCCTGAAAGACCAAATACGCGTCTTTACCGACGAAAGCCAAAGCCTGGAGCTGCTCAACATCAAAGCCCGCAGCATTATGGATTGGGGAACAGCTTTCGATGTGACCGATTCCATCAACCACCAGAAGGTGGGTGCGCTCAAGCGGCGTGGCTGGAAGTCACTGGTGCGCAAGGAATGGATTGTGCTGGATGCGTTGGATCAGGAGATAGGCGCAATCAGGGAAGACTCTCTTACGCTGGCCCTTGTGCGCCGATTCATCACGAACCTTATTCCTCAGGCGTACACCTTCGAAATTGCCGGACAGCACGTGGGAACAGCCGAGCAGAACTGGAACCTGTTCGCCCCCAAAATGTATGTGGATTTTACTGCCGATCCAACCAAGAAGCTGGATCGCCGGTTACTGGTAGCCGCGATCGTGCTGCTGATGGCAATTGATGGCCGACAACAGCAATACGATTAGCTTTTCTGAAATTCCGAGCCGCAGCGAGGAATCGCTATTGCGTCCCATTCGTTTGATCAAAGTGAATGGATGAGTATATTCATTCGCAAATTGGACAATGTGGTCTGGGTAGGGGATCCCTCGCTTCGGCTCGGGATGTTAAAAAACTTCAATCAGCGGCTTGCGCTGAGGAATCACTTCACCAATCTCAATTGCAGCAACACCGGCGCTTTTGAGCGCATTCACAAGTTTGCCTGAATCCGCCGATGAGACTGCGAGTAGCAATCCGCCGGCAGTCTGCGGATCATAAAGAATGGTTCGAACCTCTTCCGGAACATCTGCCTGGTAACTCACATTGCATTCCGCAAATTCGCGATTGTTCTTTAAACCGCCGGGAATAAAGCCTGCACCAACGCACTCAAGCGCTCCTTCCAGCAGGGGCACGCTTGCGGCTTTGATCTTCAATGCAACGCCGCCTCCCTGAGCCATCTCGCGCGCATGGCCGATCAGGCCGAAGCCAGTAATGTCAGTGGCCGCATGCACCGCGAACTGGCCTTCAACGGCGATCTGCGCAGCCTTGGCATTCAGCGTGGTCATGGATTTCACGGCGGCATCAATCCACGCCTGTTTCGCCTCGCCGCGCTTAATGGCCGTAGAGATCACGCCTGTTCCCAGCGCTTTGGTAAGTATGAGCCTGTCGCCGGCCTGGGCCGTGCTGTTTTTCCAGACGCGTTCAGGATTGATGATGCCGGTAACCGCATAACCAAACTTGATCTCAGGATCGCGAACGCTGTGGCCGCCAATCACCACGCAGCCAGCTTCCATCATCTTTGACAAACCGCCGGCAAGGATCTGCTGCAGGATGTCCAGATCGCCTTTGTCAGGGAAGCAGACCACGGCAAGCGCGCTCAAAGGATGGCCGCCCATGGCATATACGTCACTGAGAGAGTTGGTGGCGGCGATCTGCCCGAAGGTGTACGGATCGTCAACGATGGGCGTGAAGAAATCCACGGTCTGCACCAGCGCCTGCGTGGCGGAAATTTTGTACACGCCTGCGTCGTCGGCTGTATCAAAGCCGACCAGAACGTTTGGGTCATTTTGCCGGGCTAATTTCCCAAGCACCGCGTCCAGCGCCGCCGGACTCAGCTTGCTTGCTCAACCCGCGGCTTTGACCTGCTCCGTGAGACGGACTGTCTTCAATTCAGCCATAAGAAATATTTTACCCGGAGCTTGTTCTGAAATCCCAGCAGCGCAGCAAAGAATCGCTACAGTACGAACCAACATATAGATTTAAATCGGTTACTTTTTGCGAAAACCAGAATCTTCGGAAATTGGCAGGGTTCTCTCTCTTCGTTCCGGGATTACAGAAAAACGACTAGTAAGTGACGGAAACTACCTTCACCTGCGGAACCTGGCCGTCCCAGTCGGTGGAGACGTGCTCCAGCGTCAGGCGGAAATCGCGGCTCTGCCCCGGCGCCAGCGGCGCGCGATCAATCGTCCCGTAATCAAGATAAGGCACATTGGGCAGCACAACGGTGACTGGAAGGCTCTTTTCATCCTGCGCAGTTTCACCAATCGAATTCTTAAAAACAACCTCCACGCGTGCGCCGGTCACCTTGCGGTCAGCTCCGTTGGAAATCCTGCCTTCGATATACGTGACAGAGTTTCCGGCAAAATTCTGCGCGGTGGCCATGTGCAGATCGGAGACCTGGAGTTTGGCGAGATTGGGATCCCGCTGGCCATTGCCGGATGATTTACCCGCGCGCGTTGCAAAGACAAGAATGGCGATGATAACTGCCACCACTACAGCGCCGATCGCCATCGGCAAGATGTTGCGCTTTTCTTCCTGCTCCTGCACGGGAGAGAACGGCTGCTGCTCAGAGTCGCTCATGGAAAAGATTTTACTACTCAGCCACGCTTCGCAGGCCATTGGCATTGGCGCAGCGTGCAGCGGCTTATTTCGGCACAGTTACCTGCAGCACGGCAAGTTCAGGGGGCTTGCCGTCCCAGGTAGCGGGAACTTGCGAGTAGCTCACGCGAAAGCCGGCGGTCTGGCCTGGCTTGAGAGGATCCTGGGAGAGGTCTTTGGCCTCTTCAACTTTGCCACCCTTGGTATCAGCCCGCTCCATTGGTTGCTGCTGAACCAGAATGGAATTGCCGTCTTTATCGTGGAAGGTGGCCGAAACAATGGCCTGCGCCACTGGGCTGCCGCCTATATTGGTGGCATCGCCATAAACATCCACGTTGGCAGCGCCATTACCCGTCTGCGGAGAAATTTTTATGTTAGAGACCCGCACCTGGGCAGCCGGTTGGTCCACAGATTTGCTGATAGCAGTGGAAGCCTTGTTGGTACGAGGCGTCAGCCAGAATGTGGCGATAAGCAGCGCTGCCGCCACAGCCAGAGCCACCAACGGCCAGGGGAATTTACTCTGTGGAGGCTTGGTGGAATTTGGAGGAAAGGGTTGGTGTTCCATCGCTTACTCCTCACATTCTGGGGAACTATAAAGATAAGAGATGGCAGCCGAGCGGCGCTGGTTGCCGCCTGATGGCCTACTCTCCCGCGATCGTCATACCGTCAATGCGCAGAGTAGGAGAAGCAGTGGAGCCGCGGAATTCCAGGTCATTGCCGATTTCAGAGATGTTGTTCAGCATGTCTTTCAAATTCCCGGCAACCGTGATCTCCTCGACTGGGTAAGTTAGTTCGCCATTTTCGATCCACAGGCCGCTGGCGCCACGAGAGAAATCTCCGGTCACCATGTTCACGCCGAAGCCGAGGAACTGCACCACGTAAAGGCCCCTTTTTATGCTGCCGATAATCTGCTGCGGCGTGCGCTCGCCCTTCTGCAAAAAGAAATTGCCGGCGCCAATTCCGGGATTTCCAGCAAGCCCGCGCGCCGCATTGCCAGTGGTCTTGAGTCCCAGTTTTTTCGCGGTGTAGGTGTTCAGCAGGTACGACTTCAAGATGCCGTTTTCGATCACAGGAGTACGCTGTGTCGGCACGCCTTCGCCGTCGAACGGCTCAGTCCCGAAGCCTTCAGGAATTGTGCCGTCGTCAATCACGGTGATGTTGCTGGCCGCAACTTTTTCTCCAAGCTTGCCTGCCAGGAATGACGATTGCCTGTACACAGCATCGCCATTCACGGCGTCAAAGATGTTATCCAGAATTGAGCCTGCGACAAGCGGATCAAGAACGATAGGGACCTGCGTGGAAGCGATTTTACGCGCGCCCAGCCGGCGCAAGGTGCGCCGTGCCGCCTCGCGGCCAACAGACTCTGGTGACTCCAGCTTCTTGAGCGTGCGCGCCAGAGAATACCAGTAGTCACGCTGCATGGCGCCGCTCTCGTCCTGTGCAATTGGCGCGGCTGAGACAGACGAATACGAACGGCGGAATTCACCGACAAAGCCATGTGAATTCGCCAGCACCTTGTGTCCGGTGGCTGCATCAAAGCTGCCGCCATCAGAGTTCTTCATGCGCGGATCGGCATCCAGCGCGGCACGCTCCGCCCGGCGCGCATAATCAATGCGCTCTTCCGGAGGCAGAGAATACACATCATCGTAGTAGAGCTTGAGATCGCCTGAAATGGATCTTAGTTGTGACGGCTCAGGAATTCCGGCGTAAGGATCTTCAGAGGTCACCCGCGCCAGCTCAAATGCGCCTTTGATCAGCCGGTCGATTCCATCTTCAGTGAAGTCGCTCGAGTATGTGCTGGCGCTCCGCTGGCCCAGAAAGACCCGCATGCCGATGGAGCGCGAGCCGGATTCTTTGAGTGTCTCCACCTGGCCCAATCGCACAACGGTAGAAAATTCGGTGCCCTCGCGAATCACTGCTTCGGCCGCTGTGGCTCCGGCCTTCATGGCGCGCGAGACTACGCTGGCGGCAAGCTCGCGCAACTCAGTTTCAACGCTAAGGATTTCGGTATGGCTGGCCATGAAGTTACCGCGCCGTGCCGCCCACGGTCATGCTGTCCAGCTTGAGCGTAGGAATGCCAACGCCAACCGGAACTGACTGACCATCTTTTCCGCACGTGCCAACGCCTTCATCGAGCTGGAGATCGTTACCAACCATGGAGACTTTCGTGAGCGCATCCGGTCCGTTGCCGATCAAAGTGCAATTCTTGAGCGGCGCTGTGATCTGCCCGTTTTCTATCATGTAGGCTTCTGAAGCAGAAAAGACGAACTTTCCGTTGGTGATGTCCACCTGCCCACCGCCAAAGTTCACGGCATACACGCCGCGCTTTACGGAACGGATGATGTCCTCGGGCGAATCGTCGCCGGCAAGCATGTATGTGTTGGTCATGCGGGGCATGGGGATATGCTCATAGCTTTCGCGGCGGCCATTGCCCGTGTCTGGCATGCCCATCAGCTTGGCGGAAAGCTTGTCACTGAGGTAGCCCTTAAGAATTCCATTTTCAATCAGGACAGTGTTCTGCGTTGGCGAACCTTCGTCGTCCACATTGATGGAGCCGCGGCGTGAAGGCAGCGTTCCGTTATCAACCACGGTGCACTTGTCTGACGCCACGCGCCTGCCCAGCATGCCGCTAAAAGCTGAGGTGCCTTTGCGGTTGAAGTCGGCTTCCAGGCCGTGGCCAATGGCTTCATGCAGAAGAATGCCCGGCCATCCCGGGCCCAGCACAACTTCCATTTCGCCGGCAGGAGCTTCGCGGGCATCCAGCTGGATAATTGCCTGCCGCGCGGCATCATGCGCAAAGTGCTCCGGCGTCTTCTCATTCAGGAAGAAATCAATTCCTACGCGTCCGCCGCCTCCGGCAGCCCCTCTTGCGGAGTTCTCACCGGACTTGGCAATACATGTCAGACTCAAACGTGCCAGCGGCTGAACATCCGTAGCAAAAGTTCCATCCGAGCCGATCACCAGGATCTGGCGGATCTCATCAAAATATCCGCCGCGAACCTGCACAATTCTCGGATCGTAAGCACGCGCCGCGCGATCAGCACGCATTACGAGTTCAAGCTTTGAAGCGATATCGGCTTCGACTGAAGCTGAAGTGACGGGATAAAGCTGGTGCGCCAGCTTCTCTTTGAATCCTTCAATCGGGCTCTTCGCCGGACCACGCGCGATCAGCGCAGCAGTACGGGCCGCCCGCAAAATCTTCTCCGGAGCAAGATCATCCGTATAGGCATAGCCGGTGCGATCACCGGAAAGCACACGCACGCCACAGCCCGCAGAAATGCCCTGCGAGGCAGATTTCACGATTGATTCATCTACTGCAATTGAAGTCGAGGTCAGGTATTCGAAGTAAAGATCCGCGAAGTCGCCGCCTGCAGAGAGCGCTTCACCCAGGTATCGCTGAAGATCGTTAGGAGTAATGCCAAACTTCTGAAAAAAAAGGCTCTGGTTTTGCGTCATTTCCACCTATTGGATGTTCTGGCGGGCACAAAAGGCGCACGCAGCTCACTGATATATTGTCCCACTATTTCTTTCGACAACCTATTAGGGTCTGAAAATTGCCAAAAAATAGCTATGGCTGCAAGTTCTTTTGCCTCTGAGCTAAATATCTCGCAATCAGATACTTATACTTTACACGATTTCAAAAAGCGCCTTGGACTCCAGCTTTTATCACTTCCGGGTGCTGTTTTAGCGCCTTCTCTGCCTGGTGCGGCCACTTGTTTCTGGCGATGATCTGCTGGATCTGATGAATACGTTCTTCCGGCAGTGGATGCGAACGGAAATAGCCGACAATGCCTTCAATCGCTACCTTGGAAAGCTCCTGGTCCGGGCTTTCAGCCTTCAACACATATTGGCGATGCAGATGGTTAAAGGCTTCAAACATGTGAATTGCGCCTTGTGGTGAATAGCCCGCCTTCACTGCGAGCCAGACGCCGTCACGGTCCGCTTCCAACTCCTGCTCTTTGCTGTAACCGGCCTGGAAGAGTTCGATTGGAAGTGAGAGTAAATCACCCAGAGCGCCGGCATGGGCTTTGAGCTGGTATCTCTCCACGCAATGATAGTTATCAATGTGCTCCACTTCGTGCCCAAGCACGCTCGCTAGCTCGTCTTCACTCTCCATGAGCTGAATTAGCCCTTTGCCGATGAAGACGTGGCCGCCGGGAAGAGCAAACGCGTTCACCAGGTAATCTTCTGGAACATAGTGAAATTTGTAATCGAACTTGCGGCGAGCGTGGGCAGCCACCCTGCGCCCGACCGTGGTCACATAATCCTGCATTGCAGTATCGCCGATTGCTGATGGCGAGATATAATGCTGCGCCAGCGCATCGCCGATGCGAATTTCTTCCTCATCAGAGATGCGTGTCACCGAGGCAGGCACGCGGCTGAGCTCGCGCTCAGTATCGGCCACGGCATTGAGCACGGCTTCAGGACCAACGCGGACTTCCTGCTTGTGGCGTTCTGAGTAATACAGTGCTGCGCCAGCAGTGACCAGCAATATCACGAGTGCGAACAGACGCTTCATAAATACTCCCGCAGCGCCTCACGATTTCTGGAGATAAGGAAAGAGACCACAAACATCAGCAGTCCCACGCCGATCAACGTTAGATACCGCGCAGTAATATCACCGAGCTGCCAGACGTCCCAGAAGATAATTTTCGCAAAGCACAGCAGCAGCAGCCCCAGGCCAGCAAGCCGGAAGCTGCGCTCCTTGGCCCAGAGCGCCAGCACAAAGACAATTACGGCTTCGGCTCCCCACGCCAGGGTGATCATTCCGGAAGCTACTTTCAACCATAGCAGCACGGACAAGAGCACGAACGGAACAAAGAACATCGGCTGTTCCGGATGATGCCCGAGAGCTCCAATCCAGCCCTGACCAGCAGCACTCTCTGCGTCGCGGCTACGGATGATGAGGCAGACTGGAATACCCAGGCTGAGTAAGCCGATTGCCCAAATGGAACTGCTCAAGTTGGACGAGAAAGCTTCATGCAGGTGGTAGAAGTTGTGCATGGAGATGCGAAATGCCGTAACGCCCAGCATAACCAGCGCCTGGAAAAGAAAAATTTGCAGACGAGTCAGCCAGGCTATCAGCAGTACTCCAACCATGATGGCCGCATAGCCGACCACTACTGTGTCCAGCGGTAATTCAAAGCGGGCCAGAGCGGCGAGCGTCGCGGTACCAAGACACGCAATCAGATAGTCAACGCGAATCCTGCTTTGCGTCTTCTTGCCGTGCATCTGCCAGAAAATCCAGAAATAGATTGGAACAAGAAGAATGACCGTGATGATTTCAGGACCGAATGTCCCAGGAGCGCTCAAGACGTTGAAGTTGGCATAAAAGATATGGGCAAAGCTGCAGACCAGTGCCACATACGCCTGTGCGCGCAGGAATGGCCATGATCTCCAGCTGCCCAGCTCAAACAGCACCAAGCCAAAGATTCCCCAAGCCAGTGAGACGCTGATCGGCTGAACTTGATACCACACCAGCCAGCTCAGCAGCAGAGATCCTGCCCAGGAATAAGCCTGTGAGATGCGCTCATCTTCGATGACACCGGCAATATCGGTAATCCAGTTCAGCAGATAAAGCAGAAGCGCGCTCAGTCCCACACTAATCAGCTGTACGCGGCCGCCGCGATACTCCGGAGCAAAGCTGCCGTAGAGCGTTAAGGCAACAGACAACAATGAAAGCACATGTGCCTGCCACAGCAGAGCACGGTCTTTCCAGAAACGAGCGGCAACGCCGAGCAGCGTGGCCAAACCGATCCACGCCAAAGCAATCCATGGCGCTGGAGCCTGCAACCAGATCAGAATTGCCAATAGCGCCGTTCCAGCCCATGTGTATGCGCCGGCAAAGATGTTTTTGAAATTCGTCTCTGAAAGGCGCACAGGCCGGGAGCTCAGATACAGCAACCCAGCTACGGGCATGAAGACCAGGACTCTCTCTGGGACGCCATGCCACGTTGCTTCCAGATCCCAGCCGCTGATGATCGTCTGTATGAAGGCGACAGCCGCGATCCAATGCGCCTGATATACCAAAATGTCTTCAGAGAATTGTCTGCCTAGCAGCGCCAAGGCAGCAACAAACAACGCCAGCACAATTCCCGTGGATTCTTCATTGACGAAAGCATAAACGGCGCAAACGGCAAATAGACTGGCGGAGAAGGAAAGGATGTTCAATCCCAGGCTCTCCAAGTCCTCTTCAAACAATTGTGGCCAGATCCTGCGAACCACGTGGGCATTGGCGTACAACACAACGGCAATCGCCGCCAGGATGATGCTTAGCGCCGGATGATAGTGCCGTTGATTGTTGATCAGCTCCTGCGCCAGCGGCGGAATCTGATACGTCAGCGTATATAGCACGATGATCGCGGAGACGATCAGCCCAAAACCGCGGAAGAGCCTCTCGCGAACAAACACACCGGCCAGCAGAAAGGCTTCGGCTCCGGCGAGCCACAGGATTTCCAAAGAATCGCCTGAATACTTGAACGGTACAGCAGCCACCATCAAGGCAGCTCCCAGGCTGGAGAGTACGCGAAACGGAGCTACGCGCTCGCGCGAGCGGGGCAGCTGTCCCAAAGTGAATTCAACAGCGCCAAGCCCTAGCAGCGCGTAGAAGGCCCACTCCGGATGGAATGATTGATACTTCATCACCGCCAGGAAGAGCAGCGGATTGAGCAGGCCGGCAATCGTGGAAACTGATTCCTCTTCCTTGCTCGTCGTCTTCCGCCACACATACGAGCCGCGGAAAACAGCCCAGTAGGCTATTACCAGCAGCACGCTCGCAGTATGGTGTGGAAAAGGCGCACGCCTGGACTCGAGCCCGAAGACCGTATAGAGCCAGTAGAAATGATTGAGATAACTGGCCAGAATGCCGAAGACCTCCAGCTCCCACCAGCGATAGCGATGGACAATCACTGTCATCCCCGCCACCAGCAGCGCGCCGGCGATCAGGTTGTAAGGAGGATCAGGATTGAGAGTAATGGCGGCAAAGCCCAGCAAGAAGCTAGCGCCGGTAACAAGTTGAGAGTTGTATTTGAGCGTGTGCCACACCATCACGCCGATCACGGCAAGCAAAACAAATAAGTCCACAGTGGAGGGTAATATCTTCATTGACGAAACGTTGCCCAAGGCATACGTCGTCACTACCGAGACTGCCCATCCTCCTCCGATGAACGAGCGGCCCAGCGTGCGGTATCGCTCATCCCGCTCCAGGTAGATTCCACCCGCCAGAAGCGCACCGCCGCCAGCGTAAACAATCAAGACGCGCAGCCAGGGCGCAAAGATTCCCCACTTCGCCGCAATCAGGAAACCCACCCCAATCACAACAATCGCGATGCCCAGCTTGGGCAGCCAATTTGTACCAATCATTTCTTCCCATGAGACCCCGCGTTTCTTTGCTGGAGCACTCACGTGGAAATGCATCGAGCCGGTGTCGCCACGAACCTGCGCAGATGAAGACATGCTTGGTGTTGGCTGCTGCGCACTTGCGGCAGCGCGCTCGCGGGACGACGGAGCCAGCGGAGGCGGAACAGCCGTGGAGATTAACGGCTGCTCTGCTCGTGCTGAACTAACAGACGCAGCAGGCGCCGGAATTTGAGGCTGCGGCTTTGGTGTGAGCGGGATCCCCCCAACGTCTATCGGCTTTTGCGGCACCGGCTGTTGCGGTTGGGCTGCAATCGAAGGCGCAGCTGCAGGTCGAGGCGGTGGCGGTGGGATAGGTATGGAGATAGCAGGCGTTGGTTTTTCCAGCACAGGCTGCTGTGTAGGAACAGATGAAGGATGCGTCGCTGCAGTGCGCGCCTCCTCCGCCGAGACTTGCATCACAGGAGCGATCGCCGAACGAGCAAGGTGAGCGCCAGCGGTCTGGCTGTGCCGCTCCAGATTCTCCAATTGCCGCGTTAAAGCGGTAATTCTTTGGTTAAGCTCAGTGATCTCGTTCCGGCGTCTCGCGTTGGCGATTCCCGTGAAGATGATGGCTGGCAAGCACACCACCAACCAGGCGAAGAAGAATATTATGACGTATTCCATCTTTTAGCTCGGCAAGCCGGGGGTGCTTGGCTGCATTGTAGAACGGTTTTTCGGGTAAGTCTTGCGAAAGTTTGCTAACTAGGTTTACTTACAAAGAGATATCGTTTTAGTCACCGCAGGCGGGTAGAAGGTCCATTGCAGGCAAAGCCGGCACAAAGCTGGGCTCCGAAACGGGATTGCTGAGCAACTCTTCGAAAAACCGCTCAACATTTTCAAGGATTGCCGGGCCGGTGTGTACGTCATAGCAGGCGCGACGCAGTGCGCTTCCGTTCGGCACACCGTGGGTGAACCAGGCGACAAACTGCTTCATCTTGCCCGGCGAGCCGTGCTGGGTTTCATCAATCAGCATTTTGAAATAGGTGCGGATCATCTGGTAGCGGTCGGCTTCTGTCGGCTGATCATAGCGGCCGGTTTCGGCGTGCTGGCGAATCTGGCGAAAGATCCAGGGATTGCTCGCGGCGGTGCGGCCAATCATCACTCCATCGCAGCCGGTCTGCGCCACCATGGCAATCGCGTCTTCCGGAGTGCGAATGTCACCGTTGCCGATCACAGGAATCTTCACAGCGTCTTTTACTGCGGCGATCCACTCCCAACGTGCATTCCCGCTATAGCCCTGCTCGCGCGTGCGCGCATGCAGCGCCAGGGCGTTCAGGCCGCACTCTTCAGCCATTTTGGCCAGTGGAACGCAGACAATGTTGGCGTCATCCCAGCCCAGGCGGAACTTTACGGTGAAAGGGATCTTCACCGCAGCGCGCACCGTTTCAAAAATCGTGCGGATCACCGGCAGGTCTTTGAGCAGCCCAGAGCCGCCATTACACTTGACCACGCGTTTTGCCGGACAGCCCAGGTTGAGATCGACCAGGTCAAAGCCGGCATCCTCCACGATCTTCGCCGATTCGGCCAGCGTGTAGGGATCGCTGCCGAACAGCTGCGCGGAGATTGGATGCTCATCTTCGTAAAAAGTGAGATAGCGCTTGCGCTTGGATTCGCGCGTACGAAAGAGGCCGTCTGCCGAGGTGAATTCGGTCATCAGAAGGCCGCAGCCGGAGATTTCATTATTCGTGAGAACCGCCGCAGCGTTTTCTTTCAGGCCGTCAGACTTCTGCACCGGCTGCACGTTCGCGCTCTCAATCCAGTGACGATCTTCTGGCGCTGACATGATCTCTCCTGCTGATCGCACAAAGCTGGCATTGCGGATAAAGCGGCGGAAGACCGTGTCTGTTACGCCGGCCATGGGAGCCAGCACTGTTGCGGGCGAGATTTTTACGTTGCCGATCTGGAGAGACTCCGGCACGCGTGCGCCCTCTGGTGCAACGGTGGCATTGGCCGGGTTTTCCCAAAATTTTTTCATTGAGCAATTAGCAAATGGCAATTAGCAAACAGCAAACCAGCCACACCAGGCTAATTGCTAGTTGCTAATTGCTTCTTCAAAACCAAAGCCTCCGCCGCGGCGGAGGCCTGTCCAAAATCCTGCGCCGTTATTGTTTCTTGGTGTTTGCGGCGGCTTTTTCGTACTTCCGGCGGAAGCGCTCGACGCGTCCGGCGGTGTCCACCAGCTTCTGCTTGCCCGTGAAAAACGGATGGCAATTGGAGCAGATTTCCAGGTTGATGTTGCCCTTGTGGGTGGAGCGGGTGGTAAATGTGTTTCCGCATGCACAGTGCACGCGCACTTCTTCATACTTGGGATGAATGGCTGCCTTCATTTCCTCTGAACCTTTCGCGGTAAAGCCTTATTTTACCTCAGATTAGCTGATTTTGGCTAGCTTGGCCGCTGGAGTTGGATGATTTCGCGCAAGGAAACGATTCAGCACCCGAAATACCGGCACTGGCGTAAAATCATTGTTTCTACTTGTCTGTCCATCCCAGCCTGAGGAGCCCAGCCCATGGTTCGCAATGACATTTTGGAAAAATTCCCCGATCTGTTCGGAAGCAAGACAATAAACGGCCGCCAGACGAACGTCGAAGAGGCAATTACCACCCTCACCCGCGAGCTGCGGCCGGCGATTGCTGCCGCCCTCACCGCGCGCCGTGAAATCCTGGAGTCGCCTGCGCCGGTCCGCGAGAAGTACGCGTGGCCAAAGTGGGAAGAGCAGTATGAAGATCCCGTCAGCGGCAAGCCTTGGACGTTCCGGCAGATTGTACAGGGGCTGATTGACAACTTTCTGGGCCGCGAGAGCCAGTGGCGCTGGTGCCTGAATGATGAAGTCGCTGTTCCAAAAGACGCGCATCCGCTCAGGAACCCCGGCCTGGAGTTGACCGGGCCATGGCATCCGCTGGATATGGCTTTCAATGCGCTGAACAGCCCCGCGCCCATGAACATGCCGGACTTTGAAGATGCCTCGCCGCCGCACTTCCAGCCAGATGGCACACCCGCGAACCAGCCTGTTGGCGTTTTTGCGGCGCTCAAAAACGCAAAAGACGTCTTCTCCGGCGGCTGGAATAGCAAGCCTTACCAAGTAGTCAAAAAGGGAAAGACGCGCGAGTACAAGATCACCAAGCCGCAGGGGCAGTGGCCCACGCGCTTCGGCCGTCCGCCGGGGCTGCACATCAACTATGACCACGTTCTGGTGGATGGCCGGCCTGCGCCAGCAACCATCGTGATCGCGACGCTTTGGTCCTTCAACAACTTTGACGCGCTGAAGAGCTCCGGAAGCGGCGTTTACTTCTACATTCCCAAACTGCAAACGCCAAATGAAGCACTGATCGTCGAAAAGATTCTTTCCGGCCTGGAAGGAATGATTGGCGTTGCAGCCGGCACAATCAAGATCAAAATGCTGTACGAAGAAGGCAATGCCGGCCGCACGCTGCCTGCAATCGCCTGGACGCTGCGCCGGCGCCTGCTGGGCACCAACGTAGGCCGCTGGGATTACCTGGGCAGCCTGATCGAGATGTGGAAGGACGATCCGAAGGGCGTTTATCCTGACCCGCAGTCTATTGGCATGGCGTCACCCAACATGATCGCCTACCAGCGCTACAACGCGCTGATGATGCTCATGGGCGGCATGAAAAATGGCGAACTGGAAAACGCTGCGCCCATCGGCGGCATGGCCGCGGTGATGATCTACCAGCCCGGCGATGTTTATGGCCGCTCGAAATATAACCCGCTTGCCCTGCGCGCCGTGGTGATCGACAAGCTGCGCGAGCGCATGCTTGGGCTGATCTTTGTTCCCGATCAGCCTCTTGGCAGTGAGCAGCAACAGCCTACGCTGGAAGACATTCTAGCCAAGCGCGTGAAGGGCCGGCTTTATGACTGCTATCGCCAGAGTTGGGTTGCGAGCCCGGAGCCGGACTATGTGGCTGCGGGAAACAAGCCGCTGCAGATCTCAGTTGAGCAGCTCCAGACGCTGATTAATGCTCCGAAAGACACGGTGAAAGTAAAAGAACAGGCCGTGCCGACTCCCAACAGCGGCTTGAGCGATGCCGAGCGCAGCGTGCTTGAGTCGCGCGGCTTGCTGAATGTCCAGGGAAAGATCACGCCGCAGGTGATCACCAAAGAATCTCTTGAGACGCCGGAAAAGTTTTTGTCGCCGGAACGCTGGGATGCGATTTATGGAATTCCCAAAGGCGACGTCACCATCGAACGCATCCAGCATGCGTTTTACATGGCGGCCAATTACGGCTTCCAGATTCTCAATGGCAACTTCGCCGCAGCAATTGACGATTACGAACTCAAACTGCGTTTCATGAACGATCTGGCCACCTATCGAATTGATGTCTCATGGCTGTGGACGCTGCTCCGGCATCAGGCCGCAATCACTAAAGATGGCTATCTCAAACGCCCGGCCCTGACTGAAGACGGCGTGGAGCCTGCAGCCAATGCAGATCATGTCAAAGCCGGAACGCGCTTTACTCGCGAGCTGTTTGACAAGCTGTGGAACTATCACAATGAATGGACGCAGGCCTTCTTCGCGGAGCAGGACCGCCGCGACGATCCCGGGCGCTTTGATCGAACCAAGGCTGATCTGATCATGGATATCCTGCACAAACAGCTGCTCTCTCCCCGATACATACAGCACAGCGCGCGTGTGCTCTTTGTGGTGGGACAGGCCAACAAGCAGGAAGCTGCACAGTTGCTGGAGGCCATCTTTGATCTCACGCGAGAAGAGGCAGCCAAGCGCGTCCAGGCCGGTACGCTCAGCCAGGCAGCGTTAGCTGCACATGATTACGTGTTCGATATCTTCCCGGCCGTGGAGAGCCGCAAGCTCGCGCCACAGGGAAGCGCTGCTGATTAGATCACTTTCAGTTTGTTCACATGAGAGCTGCCCACAATTTGTAGGGCAGCTTTTTTAGGTCTTAAATTCTGATGGTGTGTTACTGGTACTAATACAAGAACAATTTTATTTATATAAATACAGTAGTAGTAACCGATGCCTGTGTACGCTGCGGAAATCAGGGAAGAAATCGCTGAACACGGATGATTCCCGCGTGCACAGGCTGTGAGAATCGGGCAGAGAATGTGTTGAGCAGCGTGAGAAACAAGGCGGGGATTCGAACCCGGAGCCGGGTTCTCCACCAAATCCACAGAGCGCGCCCACAGTCTTAAAGGATGCCGTGGAAATGTGGGCTGATGTCACGGCAAGCCAAACAAGAGCAACAGGATAAGTATCTCTTCTTTATCCTGTTGCGCTTGAGTACGCTGGAGGAAAACCGGGCCTAGAGAAGCGCCGATTCATGGTGCATCGTGGCCTGGCGTTATGCCAGACTGGTAGCAAGTTTCCAATCCACTTTGCAATGGTGAGAGTTGCTGACTCATTCCATCCCGTTCACAAAGGACCATCCGCCGGATTTTTTTGCGCAGTTTCCCGCCAAACCGTCTGTGTTCCTGCTGCACAGTGCCGATGAGTCAGCGGAGCCTTACGTCAGCAAGACAGCAAATCTGCGCCGGCGACTGCAGCGCCTGTTAGCGCCGCCTGAATCTCAATCCAGGCGCTTGAACTTGCGCGAGCGAGTGGCTGTAATCGAGTACTCACTGACCGGTTCTGATTTTGAAGCCACGTTGCTGCTGTACCGCCTTTTGCGAAGCAGGTTTCCGGAGACTTACCAGAAGCGTCTCCGGCTGCGGCCGGCGCCGGTTATTCGATTGAATCTGGAAAACCCATATCCGCGCGCTTACGTCACCACGCGAGTGGGCAAGCTCAGTGGAAAATCGCTCTACTATGGCCCATTCCGCTCCCGGGTGGTTGCGGAGAAGTTTTTGAATGACTCGCTGGATCTCTTCAAGATGCGCCGCTGCACCTTTGATCTGAACCCTGATCCCAGCTTTCCCGGCTGTGTTTATTCCGAGATGAAAATGTGCCTGGCCCCGTGCTTCAAGGGCTGCACTGACGAAGCGTATTCCGCCGAGGTGGCGAGCGTGCAGGCTTACTTTGATTCAGGCGGAGAATCACTCCTCAAGCAGTTGGAAGCCGAGCGCGAACGCCTCTCCGCTGAGTTGGACTTTGAAGGCGCCGCGGCGCAGCATGCGAAGATCAGCAAGATTAAAGGGATCCTTTCCGCATGCGATGAGATCTGCGGCCGCCTGGACCAGATGGATGCAGTGATTGTGCAGCCCTCTGCAGAAGAAAAATCAGTGGCGTTGTTCCGTTTTCAGCAGGGTGAGCTTGTAGGTCCGGTGCAGTTTCCAGTGGAGATGGAAGATGAAAGCGTATCCATGGAGAATCGCATCCGTGCCGCCCTGGAACAAACCCCATTACCGACTAGCAGCCGCGCAGCGCAGCGCTTTAGTGAAGCGCTGGCTATCCTCAAACGCTGGTATTACCGCAGCCATAAAGTGGGCGAGGTTTTCTTTGCCAATGAGAAGGGCGAGTTGCCGTGGCGCAGGATCGTGCGCGCTGTGGGAAGGCTATATCGTGGAGAGAAAGAATCTATGTCTGACCTGCCCGTAGAACAGCCAACTTTAGGTCTGCAGATGTAAAGATCTGTAACCGAATAGCAGAGGTTGGGTGTACCTGTTCCCCAATGCTAATCTATTCGATTTCAGCCAGAGAGCCGTCGTTTGGCATGCTGGCGGACTGTGCTCGCAATTCGCGAGACAGCACGGAAAAAGCGATGAAAAAGGGCGACTCAAGAGCAGCTGCAATACAGATGTAAATGCCCCACTCTATCCAGGAATAGAATTCCGGACCGTAAGTCCAATGCTGCCAAATCCAGCTCAACGCATAGCCGGTTATCCAATACGCAAAGTAGCCGAGGATGGCAGACTTGATCAGGAACATCATGAAAAAAAGTTCGCATCCTGCTGTTCGCCGCCAAGACCTTTTGATCGCATCGCCTGGAGAGAGAGTAAGATCGTCCATTAATTCAGGGATGGCCAATCCGAACTTGGAAATGAGTCCAGCCACTAGTACAAGCATTACGCCGAACAGTCCCGTGAGAGTCCAGTAATATTTTCGCGGGTCTAAGTGACGGAAGAAACCAAACAGGGCCAAGCCTGCCAGGCTCCTGCCCAGCCAGAACAATGTCCAGGTAAGCATAGCTATGGCCAGCACTGCGCCTACTCGCTTTCGCGGCAATGTATAAGCATCCGCTAAGGCCGGTGCGGCCTCGGCCTGCGCCCCGGCAAAATTGGCAGATACGGCTGCAAGGAAAAATGCGCTGATTATCCAGAACCCGGCTCCTGTGAGCCAGCCGAGGGCCACAACCACAGCCAAAAATTTTGCCGATGGAAACAGGAACATCCCGCTACGCGTCAATCGAAGCGACAGGAGGTGCATAAAGTATTGAAAGAAATAAGCGGCGACCGCAGGAACAATGGCAATCCGGAAATAAGACCAGAAATTACTTGAGTAGAAACTATACGTGCGAGCGATCACTGAAGACCATGCGAGTTTGTGCGCGCTCGGAAGATCGGCTTCACCTACTCCAGATTGCGGGCTGCTCATGCTGATGTCCTCCTAGTCGCTGACTTTCTGAAGACCACCCGAACTCCTTCTCGCCACCTTTCATCCACACCTACCAATGTCCACTCGATCTCTGGAGAGAAGTAGCGGAGGAGCGTATCCACGGCTGGATGCACCCGCAATGACGGTGCCACCAGGAACAGCAATGGCGGTCGCGGCGAGAGCTGTACGCCTGTGAAGTAGCCGTGCTTCTGAAACTCTCCGCGGCGGTGATGCCATAACACACGCGCCCAGTAATCAAGGCCTTGAAGCGGAAGGTGAATGTCCTCATCGGCCTTGAGCTCCAGCACGGCCAACCGGCCTTCATGTGTGCAGGTGAGCACGTCAATCATCGCGCGGTCGGAAGCTGAGAAGGCCGGAACTTGCGAATAGACGTGAGCGGAATCAAAGAGGGAGTCCACTGCGGCCACGTTCTTGAACACCAGCGATTCCAGCCAGCGCTCCGGATACATGCGCCACAGCGGATCACGATGATCACCCTGCGTGCATCGCGCTGAGATCACAGTAGAGATGAATTCGGCGAAGGCCGCTTCGGTTTCTTCCCGCAGGCGAGTCTCATATCCCGGCGGGCCGAAAATGAGCTCTTCTTCCACTCCAAAGCTTCCAGGAGCATTTGCCATTCGAACGCGCGCAAATTCCAGACCATGCAGACGGAAGGCAATTTCTGTAGGCGAGAGAACAGCTAAATCTGTTTCCGGCGCCAGAGCCAGCACTTTGTTGATTGCATTGCTGAAACGCGAACGCATCTGTGACGAGTCAGGGCAGCGCACCAGCCGGGTGTTGATGTTGCCGTGATCGGAGTAGTCGATAAGCTCCGCAGATTCATCTTTTTCTTCCAGTTCAATGAGCTGAAACTTGGCTGCATTCTGGTCCAGATGGGACAGGCGGAGCTGCAGTGTGGCCGAGCTTTTGGGAGGTACGTAAAGGCGCAGACCTTCAACCACGGAGCGGCCAGCTTCGCGCTCACGGCAGGCCTGCAGCCAGAGCAGGCCGAAGGTAAGTGCCGCATCGATCGCAGCCTGCGTCTCCTGCTGGTTAACCCCAAACACCGCGAGTGAGCTTCGCCCTTTACGCAGCAGACCACGGGCATAGACGGGAGAGAAGCTCTGCTCGAGATCCATGGTGGTGGAGAGCCGGCCTTTTTCGAGCTGCCAATCAGGCATGGTGCGGCGCAAAACGCGCTCCAGCAGGCGCGCATAGCGGGTACGTGCTGCACGTTGTGCCGAAGCCGGACGGCGGTCGCGATCACGAGAGATTTCCAGCTTTACCGGCTTCGCCTGGGCAAAGCGGCGGACCGCCAGCGTGAGCAGTCCATTTTTCTGTTCAGCATCAATGACCTGCCGCACCATGTTGCGTTCTTCTGACCACAGATGCAGGAGGCAGCGGTCTTTTTCTGATGAGATGGAATACTGTGCCGTAGCCAGATCGAAGAGGACCTGGCCATCTTCGATAACGACACCGCTGCGCATTTCCGCGAGGAATTCGTGCAGCGTGCGGGCCAGTAGAGTGGCAGTCATGACGTCTTGTGGAGATCCTAAAAACTTTTAATAAGCTATCTTGTCCTGCTTGGCTTTCCAGGCCTGAAAAGGCGCCAGAGTTTTAGCGTGATGGAGCTGAGCGATTGGCATTTGCTGGGACTGATATGGCAGGCAGATTTGGTCTTTGACAAAAGTATCTTCAAAGCCGGCATCGGCGGCGTCAGCACCGCGAGCGGCGAAGAATACATGCGTTGGACGCGACCAGTAGATAGCGCCCAGGCACATGGGACAAGGCTCGCAGCTGCAGTAAACCTCGCAATCGGTTAGCTGAAAATCCTGGAGCACCTGGCAGGCGTTGCGAATGGCCACAATCTCAGCGTGCGCCGTGGGATCCAGGTTTACGGTGACTTGATTCACGCCCGTGGCGATGACCTTACCTGCTTTGACCACCAACGCACCGAACGGCCCGCCACCGTTCTGCACGTTCTCCAACGCGAGTTGAATAGTTTTCTCAATGAAGTCGTGATTGTTCATGCCTAATTCACCCATAAGGATAAAAAATGAAAAAAAGCAGTGACAGCACAGTTAAGACCAGCAAGGCCGGTTTTATCTGCCTGACCTTGCCCGATAGAAGCTTGCAAAATGGATACAAGACAAACCCTGCGCTGATTCCTACTGCAATATTGAAGGTAAAGCACATCAGTGTAACCACGGCAAAGGCCGGGATGGATTCAGAGTAATCAGTGAAGTCTATGCGTGTAATTGGCTCCAGCATGAACAACCCAACAATGATCAGTGCCGGGCCATAGGCCTGCGGAGGGATCGAGGCTACAAAGGGCGCAAAGAAGAGAGTCAGTGCGAAGCATGCCGCAGTTACCAGCGCCGTGAGGCCGGTCCGGCCGCCGGATTCAATTCCCGTAGCTGACTCAACGTACGCTCCTGACGTTGTAGTACCCACCGCCGCAGAGAAGCAGGTGCTTAATGCATCCACAAGCATGGGACGTTCGATTTGCGGGAGATTGCCTTGTTTATCCAGAAATCCGGCCCGCGCTGAGAGGCCAATGAGCGTTCCCATAGTGTCAACGAAGGCCATGATAAAGATGGTTAGCACAATGGGAAAGGCGCTCCAGGAAAGAGCGCCGTGGAAATCGACCTTCCAGAAGATTGCACCGAGGCCAGGTGGCCGGCTTACCAGATGCTGCGGTGGCACTGCTACTTTGACCAGGAACGCAAGCAGAGCGGTGGCGATGATCCCCAGCAGAATGGCGCCGCGAACTTTGCGGATTACCAAAATGGAAAGCAGAACAAAGGCGGCAATCGCAACCAGAACAGGCGCGGTTGTGAGATGGCCGGGCCGAACTGGGGCTCCGGGCGAGCCGAGAGTTACGATCCCTGTCTGGTTCAGGCCGATGAAGGTAAGAAACAGTCCAATGCCTACGGCAAAGCTGTAGCGCAGCGATATCGGTACAGCTTCCACTACCCACTGCCGCAGGCGCAGGACGGTCATCAGCAGAAAAACTGCTCCGGCAATAAAGATGGCGGCCAGCGCTGTCTGCCACTTGTACCCGAGCTGCTGGCACACCGTGAACGCGATAAACGCGTTTTCACCCATATAAGGCGCAATGGCAAAGGGACGGTTTGCATAGAGGCCCATCAGCGTGCAGCCGAAGACTGCAGCGGCAACGGTCGCAACAAAGCTGGGGCCCGCCGGAATACCAGCGTTGCTGAGGATGGCCGGGTTTACCACGACGATGTAAGACATTGTGGTGAATGTGGTCAGGCCGGCGATGATCTCGCGCGAGAAGGTGGTGCCATATTTACCAAACTGGAAGAACCGTGCAAGCGCGCTCATTCGGCGTGCGGCCTCGGCTTGAGAGTGCGGTCCAGGTATGCCAGATATCCGCAGAGCAGGCGATAGGTATCGTAATAATTACTGGGACGGAACTGTGTGCTGGCGCGGTTGAGAACATTCTGTTGCGTGAGCGAATGAATCGTGATCTGCGGGATGTGGCGTGCGGCAAAGGGATCAGAATCAGTATTCCCTACCGCAGCGATATCGATCTGGCTGGCAGTAATCTTCAATGCATAGGCCATCACAATGAGAGAGTGAACCAGGTCCTTGTCAGAGCGCGCAGCCCAGACTTTTGTGGGAGAGAGGCCAAGCGCATCAAGGTTGATCATGGCTTCAGTATGGTCGAGCTGCAGTTGGCTCATGCCGTGAGCAAAGACCTCAGCTCCAGTCGGATTGTTGCCATTATCAGCAAATGCCACAAAGACAAAGCTGTGGTTGCGTTTCTTGAGCCGCAGACTCTGATAGAGCGCCGGAAGTAATGACGCGCCGCTCCAGTCGTCCAGCGGCCTCTGAGGCGAAGAAGAGCGGTCATAGTGAGCGCCAACAACTATCAACTCGCCTTCACCAGTGCCGAGCCGGCAAACGATGTTCGGGGTTTCTTGTCCGGCAATTTTCTGTTCGTTCACGGAGCCGCAACCAGCCTGCGAGAAAAGCTCTTTCAGGCGTTCAGCGCGTTTTTCATTGCTCTGCGGAATATTTTTCATCCGCTCCAGCACAACGGATTTGTCCACGGGCGTGAATTGCACCTTCTGGGCTGAAGCCGCTCCATAGAAAATCAAACCAGAAATCGCACATACCAGACCGGCTCCGCGCATGGTCAGCCTATCTTACACGCGAGCCAGAACTGAGAGAATGGCTGGCCGAGATGCTAGGCAGCTTTGAATGATAGCTTGTTGTCAGCTTTCTCGATGTAGGCCCAGGGGATATGAGGATCATGAGTAAAGATCGTCAACCAGCGCTCAGGGATGGCGCGAGAGTAGTATCGTTTGCGATTCTCAAGCACCTCAAGCGGAAAGAGATCATAAGCCATGGCCCAGACAGGATCCAGATGCCATGTGGTGGGAATTAGATCAGAGATGTAACAGGCCGTCTTTCCACCGCTGCGGATAAAAACTCCCCACATGTGACGCGTGTGGCCGGGCCAGACTTCCACGGAAATCCCAGGCGCGATCTCAGCTTTGCCGCTAATGAGCTGCATCTGACCGGATTGGATCAGCGGATCGTAATTCGGGCTGAGATAGCTTACGCGATCGCGCTCCAGTTGCAATGATCCATGCTCCCATTCACCCTTGGGCGCATAGTATTTGGCTTTGGGAAACGTTGCGACGGCTTCCCTGTTTTTATACACGGTGTTCCAGCCGCAGTGGTCAAAGTGGAGATGGGAGTTGATGACGATATCAATTTCGTCTGGCGAAACTCCCGTAGCCTGCAGGTTATGCAGAAGCTTCTCTTGTGGTTCAAAAATCTTTTTACGCTTCTCTTCAAGCTTGTTGCCAATTCCGGTTTCGATGAGAATATTCTGCTTGCCTGTGCGCACCAGAACCGAATTGCAGCTCACGGCGATGCGGTTCAGCTTATCGGCCCCGACTTTTTTCTCCCACATAACCTTGGGGATGATGCCGAAGAAAGCGCCTCCGTCAGCCACGTAAGTTCCGTCAGAGATTGCGGTGAGCTCAAAGTCGCCGAGCCCGATGGAATGATTCTGCACTGACTACTCCGTTGCTCCCAGCAGCTCACGGCGGAAATGCGAGCGAATTCGCGTGAACAGATGGACGCGGGTTCCCGGCCCAGAAATGCTATGGGTCTTGCGCGGGTATAGCTGCAGATCAAATTGCTTGCCCGCGTTGATGAAGGCATTGATCATCTGCATGGTGTTTTGCATGTGGACGTTGTCGTCGCTCGTCCCATGAACTTCCAGAAGATGGCCTTTTAGATTCGCTGCATAGGTAATTGGAGAACCTTTTTTGTAAGCCGCGTCATATTGCGGCACCAGACCAGCATAGCGCTCGGTGTAAATGGAATCATAGTCACGCCAATCGGTCACCGGGGCAACGGAAACTCCGGCCTTGAAACGATCAGAGTGCGTCATGGCCATCAGCGTCATGTATCCGCCGTAACTCCAGCCCCACCAGCCCATACGCGAGCCATCAAGCTGCGGGAACTTCTGCAGGGCCTGGTCAATGGAGGCAAGCTGGTCTTTGATCTCGATTTCGCCGAAGTTGTGGATCAGCGCAGCAGCGAATTTCTTGCCGCGTGCGCCCATGCCGCGATTATCAACCACAAGAACAGCGATGCCATCGCGCATCAGGATCTCGTTGAATAGAAGATTGGCCCCGCCCCAGGTATCGCGAACGCTCTGTCCGTGCGGGCCGCCGTAAGGATTGTTGAGCAGCGGAATTTTCTTGCCGTCAGTATCCGGAGGCAGGTAGAGCAGGCCATGCAACACAGTACCGTCTTCTGCGGTGAAGTCCACGAACTGCGGTGGAGTGAGTTTGTAAGTATCGATGCTCTTTGACTGCCAGAATGTCTGGCAGCTTCCGCCCACCTGGCAGAAAGAGAGCTGCGGCGGGGTCATGATGGCCGAGAAATGATCTACATAATATTTTGCGTTTGGAGCCACTGTCGCCTGGTGCGTTCCGCCTTTGGTCAGCACCTGGAAGTTGCTGCCATCCAGCTTCACGCTGCACAGGTGCCGCTGGCGGGCATCGCCGGCATTGGTTTCAATGAACAGCGTGCCGGTTGATTCATTGATTCCGGCCGGGGAAAAGACCTCAAAGTCACCTTTGGTGATCTGGTTGACGAGCTTCGCGTCGGCCGAGAGCGGGTTAACTTTATCGAATGAATAAAGATAAAGGTGGGTGTGGCCGTCTCGCCAGCTTGGCCAGATGAAGCGGTCAGCGGATTTGAGAATTTGGAAATTGTCGTCGGTCTCAATCCAGGTATCGCTGGTTTCGCGAAGCACACGGCGGGACTTGCCGCTGGACGCGTCAATGAAATATAGGTCGAGCTGATTTTGCGCGCGGTTGAGCACCGTGGCCCAGATGATTCCATCCCGCACCCAGCCGAAGCGGGGAATATAAATATCTTTTTCATCGGTGAGGTGGAGCCACTTAATTTCGCCGCCATTGGCGCTCACCACGCCAAGCTGAACTTCAGGGTTCGGATCGCCGACCTTGGGATATTTTTCCTGATAAACCGTGGGGTGCTGCGGGATGAAGTCGGTGATGGGGTAGGTGGGAACCTTGGCCTCGTTCATCTGCATGAAGACGATTTTGCTGGAGTTGGGCGACCAGAAATAGTTGCTGCGGACGTCGAGCTCTTCGGAATAAACCCAGTCCACTTCACCCGAGAGCAGATCTTCGCCGGTGTCATGGGTGAGGGCTTTTTCGCCGCTGCCGTCAATCGACTTCACCACCAGGTTGTGCTTGCGCACGTAAGAAAGCAGCTTGCCATTGGGGGAGAACTTGGGATCAGTGGCCGATTCACCCGGCGCAGACAGCGCAACGTATTTGCCGCCGGCCAATGTGTAATACCAGAGCTGGCCGTTGGAGTCGAAGAGGATGTGCTCGGAGTCCGGCGCCCAATGATAGCCGGCAACGTTGTAGCGAGCGCGGTTGTCCTTTTCGCGATCATCTTTGGATCCGGTGACGGGCGGCTTCATGGAGGCAATCTGCTCTGAGCCGACCAGCACGGCAGGCTTGCCAGAGGTCACGTCAATGTAATAGAGGTCGGTCTTGTCACCCTGCTCCTGATGAAGGAAATAGGAGACCTTCTTGCTGTCAGGGCTCCAGCGGACGGTGTCCGGCGCGCGCCCGGTGAGGCCGTTGGGAGCGTAGATGGATTGGATGGTGAGTTCTTGCGCAGCAGCCGCAGCACAGACAACAGCGGCCAGAAACAGGAAAAGAAAAAGCCTCTTCACAGGCGGTCTCCAAAGGTAAGGTAAACGGGAAAGTGTAACAGGAACGGTGCTTTCTTTGCGCAGCCTCTCACTCTATCAATATCTGTGAACAACAGTTCGATGATGTTCGTAATCATAAAACGTAGCTTGTATATAGCGAGTAGAGTTGCATGTCCCGGGATTCTGTTTTTTACAACTTAGTCAAGGACGAAAATTCGTTTACAGAACTGCTCTGCAATTTGTTAATGCACAGTCGCTTTCGCGCACAAGTGCTGCCACTCCTTTGCCACGAAATACCCGCCGCCAGCATTATGGACGCGACGATTACAACTCAGGAGGTTGACAAAGATTGCGGCCGACCTGACATTGTGATCCGAACAGACACAGCATGTGCTGTAGTAGAAGTAAAACTTGATCCAAGACGAGGGCTCACCAGCCACCAACAGCTTCCCGGATGTAATGAGAAGCTTGACGGAACCCGCTATTCCGATTTCTTGCTGAAACAAAACGTGCCTCATAGGGAGCTTGTATTTCTTGTCCCAGCAAACTGGAAAAACGCAGAGATTTCGCAGACTCATTCTGCATTCCAGAAAGAAATTCATAGAATCAAGGTGGGCATCTGTTTCTGGGAGCACATTCTGGAGGCCGTCAGAGAAGATCCGGATCCGTTTGTACAAGAGTTTAGGAAGGTGCTTATGCGTCAGCTGCAATCAGTTACTTTGTCCCCCTCGGAAACCGGGGCGCTGCGGTCACAGGAATTTTATGCTGTTTTTCGCGCGATCCGAAAAGTCCAGATCATTATTGATAGGTTACGCCCTCTTGTTCATGGCAATAAGGAGGATACCGAAGCAGAGAGCTATGGCTTTAATGTCGAACTTAATGGCAAATGTCAGCTGTGGGTCGGGATTTGGGAAATCGACGGGCAAACCAGATTGTGTTATGCACTTCCTCAGCAGCTATGCGACGTTGCTACGCGTGAGGCATTTTGCCAATGTTTTCAAAATGGCGAAATCAATCACAACATAGGCACTGACAAGAAATGGATTGTTGCTCCGGTTCCCGAGAAGTTACTGCAAGACGATGATCCGGTCGGAAGAATTAAACAACAGCTGAAATCTATTTTCGAGCGAATACCGTCAGCGCTGGGCTCGGCAAGATGGTGAGCAAGCTCTGCTCTGTAGAGTCTTTGTGACTGCGGTAAACCCTATGCTGTGTGCATCAGGACGGGGCCCTAGAACATGTACTCAGAGCAGGCAGAGGGTTGTAAAGACATGAGTGCTGGCGAATTACCTCGCGAGTGACTCACCACAGGATAGGGATGCAGGGTGCTTGGTAATTTAGAGGCCATCTCTAAACAGCTTTATTGGTAGTCGCATCATTGTGTCGCCCCGCTCGGGGCTGCGATGTGGAAGCTGTTTTGTTGCTGGATAGATCGTAGATCTGCGATTTCGTACGCCCAGAACCATTGAGATGGGTTCTACTATGTTAGTAGAGTCTGGCAGCGCAAGAATCCATCGCGTATTGTATGAATTTTGTGACCCTCTGCCGATCACCCCTAGTTTCGGCTTGACATTGAGGCGAATAAATGGTAAATATGCTCATTTCCCTACAGAGGGAAAAGGCAGTAGTGCAACGCTCTTTGAAAATTGAGGACAGGATTCCAGGATTGGGGCTGATTGGCGTTCAAAAATTCGGGAAACCAAGGGTTCGATCGCTCGGTGACCGTTCGGTCGAATGGAATAAAGCTTTTGTTTTCAGCAGAAGTGCTATAGCCGGGTGGGATGAAGTAATCGGGTCATCTGTTCATCGGGACATCGGATCATCTGGGATGGCTTGGGATAGAAGGCGGCAAGTCCTTTGAAATCCTAGATGGCGGATAGGGGTGGGGTAGGGTGGTTTGAAGTTGCGAGGCTCGCGGGAAACGGCAATCCCTCAGGCCTCACTTGAGCAGCGTGGAAGAGCTGTGAAGAATCGCTGTTCGGCCTTCGGGATGGCGGGGATGGATGGGAGAAAGTGTTTTCGAGATGAAGTGCCGGATTGGATCTCTGCGCGTTAAAAAAGCAGATTCCTCGCTCCGCTCGGAATGACAAAAGTTTTAGAGTCCTTGGGGACACAACAACTATGGGAACGAGGTTTTAGAGCTGTTCGTCCATCTGTCGTCGCAGCCTGCGTGATTCGGCCAGCAGGCCCATGCTGTGCATGAGGTGTTGCAGGGTGACGATGCCGACGAGGTGCTCCTGATCGACCACGGGAATCAGGCTCAGGCCGCGGGAGGTGAGCTTGCGGAAGGCGGAGCTGAGTGATTCGCTGCGGGAGGCGACCTCAAAGGCTTTGCTCATGGCGCCTTGGACGTAGCCGTTGCCTTCTTTGCGGAGCTGCTCAAGGATCGCTTGGCGGGTGATTACGCCAACCAGGTCTCCGCCGCTCACGACGGGAAAGTCGTCCTGCAGTGAGTGCACGGCTTTTTCCAGGGCGTCCTGCAGCGTGTCTGCCGGGGAGAGGATGGAGAACTCGGTGAGCATGATGTCTTCCATCTGCACGGCCTCAGCCACGGACTGGAACATGACGGCGCGCTGCTCCATCTGCGTGGCCATGAAAATGAAGAAGCCAATCAGGACCAGCGGCTGCGCCCATACGCCGGCGAGCATAAGGAAGATGGCAAAAAGGTTTCCCAGGCTCACGGCGCGGCGGGTGGCTTGGTGAAAGTCAATGCGTTGGGCCAGCCAGGCGCGGAAGATGCGGCCGCCATCGAGTGGGAAGGCGGGTAGCAGGTTCAGCGCAAAAAGAAAAGCGTTGATCCAGAAGAAGCTGGCGCCCAGGTCATTGACATTGAGCAGCGGCGGCTTGCGCAGGCGCGCAGCTTGTCCCAGGCTGAGCATGACTATGGCAGTGATCGCGGCCAGCAATGCATTTACCAGCGGCCCGGCTAAGGCAATGAGGACTTCTCGGCGCAGGCTGCGCGCGCTTTCTTCGCGCATGCTGGGATCGCCGATGGTAATGCCGGTAACCGGCAGCAGGATGATGCCCTTTACAAGAAAGCCATGGCGAGCGGAGACAATGGCGTGTCCTAGCTCATGCAAAATCAGCGAGACCAGAACTAATAAGGTCAGAAGGCAGCTACGGGCAATGACGCCAATGCCGCCGTTATGACCAATTTCGCCCAGCAAGAGATATAGCAGCAGAAACAAAAAAGTGACGTGGGCGCGGAAGTCCACTCCGGTGTAACGTCCGATAAATAATGACCAACTCCGCATTAGGATTTATGTCGCTCCGCTCCAAACTGCTTCAGATCGCCGCACGCGCCATGAGCATTCTGCTCCTGCGGCTCGCCGCTCGCCGTGCGCAGGGCTCCCACCCCATCACGCGAACAGCGCGCGTGCTGGGGACCCCGGGCTCGCGGCCTTTATTTATGATTCGGGAGACGCTCTGGTTGATTCTATATGCTGGGTAAGTAGCTTGTCAGATAATGAAAGCAATCCATGCGCGTGATCGCGGGAAAATACCGGAGCCGCAGGCTGGTTGCGCCGGCGGGAATGGCGACGCGGCCCACGTCAGACCGGCTGCGCGAGACGCTGTTTAACGTGGTTGCGCCGCGTGTGCCGGAGTCGGCGTGGCTGGATTTATTTGCCGGCAGTGGCGCTGTGGGCATTGAGGCGCTCAGCCGGGGCGCGCGGAGTGTGTCATTTGTTGAGTCTTCCGCAGTTGCGGCACGGACGATACGCAAGAATCTGCAAACTTTAGGCATTGAAGAAGGATTTGAGGTGATTGAGCGCGAGGCCGCTACGGCTTTGCGCATGCTGGATTCGCAGGCCGTGGTGTACGACTTCTGCTTTCTTGATCCGCCATACCGCAAGATGGGCGACTATGAGCAGGTACTGGGATTTCTTTCGCAATCGCGGCTGATTAAGCCGGAAACACTGGTAATTGCGGAGCACGACAAGCACTTTGATCCGGGAAATGAATTTGGTTCATTGCGGCGGCAGCGGGTGCTGCGGCAGGGCGATGCCGTGCTGAGTTTTTACAGCCGGGAATAGTTCAAGGGGCTGCTGGGGCGGAAATCGCCGCTGTTTATGGCCGTTTTCCACAATTGGCACAAAAAAACCCGCATAAAATGCGGTCAAAATGCTTGCAAAGGCCCTTTGCTGATGTAATATACGCGATGAGTGCACCGAAAAGTGCTTCATAAATCCGACGAAAGTGCTCAATAATTCAAGGAGGAAAGATGGCAGCTGGAATGACAAAGACCCAACTCGTGCGCCACATGGCTGAGAAACTTGAGACGAACAACAAGACCGCGGCAGCGTTCCTGGAAACACTGGCAGAAACCGCGATCAAAGAAACAAAGAAGAACGGCGTGTTCGTTATTCCTGGCCTGGGCCGCTTGGTAAAGTCAAACCGGAAAGCCCGCATGGGACGCAATCCCCAGACCGGCGAACCCATCAAGATCGCGGCCAAGACCGTGGTGAAATTCCGCGTGGCCAAGGCCGTAAAAGACACTATTGCTCCAAAGAAATAACCCTGCTTACGAAAATTCTTAAGGCCAGCCTCAAACGGCTGGCCTATCATTTTGGTGGCTGCGCTCCAATCCGCCGCGAGTTATTTTGGTTTTCACTTTGGCTGGCTGCTGAGACAACGGGTTCGCCGTTAATCGATTTCATCGATGATTGCTTCTGCCTCAATCTCCACCAGCATCTCTGGCGAGATCAGCTTTGATACTTCCACCATGCTGGTTGCAGGGCGAATCTCGCCGAAGAATTCTCCATGCGCCCGCCCAACCTTTTCCCAGTCAGCGGCAATGTTGGTGACGTACATACGCGTGCGCACCACGTCTTCAAGACTGGCGCCTGCGCGCTTCAGCACAGTCTGAATATTTTTGAGCGTCTGCACTGCCTGCGCGTAAGCGTCGCCCACGCCAACAATGTTTCCGTGCGCATCAGTGGCCGTGGTGCCCGAGACATGAATGACGTTGCCGACTCGCACGGCGCGCGAGTAGCCGACGACTGGCTCCCATTTTGTTCCGCTGGGGAAGTTATGGCGCTTCATGAGCGCGCTCCGGGAATCCGGCTGTCCAGGACTTTATTTACCAGCCGGTCGGCTTCGCGATTGTATTCGCGCAAGACATGGTCAATGGAGAAGCGCTCAAGCTTTCTGACCATCGCGCGCGCGCGATCGTAAAGTTCCAGCAGGCCCAGGTTCTTCACGCGGTACTGGCCTTTCATCTGCTTTACCAGCAGCTCAGAGTCGCTGAGCACCTTGAGTGAGGCATGCTTTTCGCGGATCGCATATTCCAGCGCAGCAAGAAGTCCGGAGTATTCGGCGAAATTGTTGGTCTGGATGCCGAGATATTCCGCGATCTCGTCAATGATCTCGCCTTTTGCGTTGCGTATGACTACGCCATAAGCAGCCGGGCCCGGATTGCCGCGAGCGCCGCCATCAATATTGGCCTTGATGGCAAAGCTGCTGGTTGATGGCTTGGGTGCATTATCAAAAAGAGAATCCTGTTTCAACGTCCCTCCGCAAGACGGGTGGCCAGCCGCTCAGGCAAGCCGGCAGAAATAATTTTCTTTTGGGCGCGCTCAATGTGGTATGGAACGCGGTAAAACGTGACCGAATTTGCCTCAGTGTCATACAAAACGAATGCCGCACGTGGATCAAAGTCACGCGGCTGGCCTACCGAACCAGGGTTAATCAGGTAGCGTGCAGAGAGATTCAATTCGACAGTGACTTTCTGTAGGCCAGTGGACGAAGAATACTTTGGATCGAATCTGCCCTCGCGCTGCTCTTCATCGTTAATCCAAAAACTGCCCTGGACGTGAGTATGGCCGAAAAAAGTGATGGGAGCCTCAGCCTTGGCAAGGATTTGAAATGCTTCCCGCGGCATCAGCACATACTCGTCTTCATCGCGAGGCGAGCCATGAACGAGCTGCACGTTTTCTATCGGGGTGATTGGTCCTTGCGGCAAGTCCCGAAGAAACTGCAGATGGTCTGGCGTGAGCTGCTGCCGGGTCCAGAGCGCCGCCAGGCCCGCGATGGGGTTGAAGTCATTGAGATTGCTGATGCCCGAACACGCCTTGTCATGGTTACCTCGCACAAAAATCGATCCAAGTTCGCGTGAGCGAGCAGTGACCTCATTGGGATTTGCGCCGTAGCCTACGATATCGCCGAGGTTATAAACCTGGTCATACTCCGGAGCTGCCTCCAGGCAGGCTTCCAGAGCTTCAAGGTTTGCGTGGATATCAGACAAAACAAGCAGGCGCAAATCGGCGTCCTCAATTAAGTTAGAAAAATGAGTGTATCAAGTCTTAGCGAGTGACTCGCGCCCAGTGCCCGGGAGCGACCTCACGCAGCGGTACAGTTGTGGCGGAACGCTGTTGCTTTTCGACGCTGGCCAGCGGTACGGAGCGGTTGGTTTTGAGCGTTGGGATGGCGCTGATCAACCCGCGGGTGTACGGATGCGTAGCGGAAGAAAAAATACCAGCGACGGGCCCCATCTCGACGATCTCTCCGGCGTACATCACAGCGACATGATCTGCCACGCGCGAAACCACGCCGAGATCATGCGAGATGAAGAGGACGGCGAGCCGGTGTTTTTCGCGCAGCGAGGCCAGCAGATCTAGGATTTGCGCCTGGATGGTGACGTCAAGCGCAGTGGTGGGCTCATCGGCAATCAAAAGTTGCGGGTGGTTAACCAGAGCCATGGCGATCATCACGCGCTGCCTCTGGCCTCCGGAGAGTTGATGAGGATAATCGCGTGCGCGCCTGTCCGGGTCAGGGATTGCGACCTCGCGTAGAGCGTCTATCGTGCGCTGCCAGGCTTCGGCTTTGCTGACGCGATGGTGCGCCAGGACGGCTTCGGCTACCTGATCGCCGACGCGCATGACCGGGTTGAGGGCCGTCATGGGCTCCTGAAAGATCATGCTGATGCGGGCGCCGCGGATCCGTCGCATGGAGTCTGCTGGTTGGGTGAGCAGATCTTCGCCTGCAAAGAGAATTTTGCCGTTCGTGCTTGCCTGTGGCGGCAGCAGGCGCATGATCGCCAGGGAGGTTGCCGATTTGCCTGAACCAGATTCTCCGACTAGGCCCAGCGTCCCGGATTCAGGGATGCTAAAGCTGACGTCGCGGGCGGCTGCAACATCGCCGGACTGGGTGGCAAAGGTGACGTTCAGGTGATCGACTTGGAGGAGCGAGGACATGGAAAGAGCATTTTAAAGGATGATTTGACTTACCAACCTACCGTACAATTTGTCTATGACCAAAGAGGCAGACGAATTACTGAAAAGGGCGCTAACGCTGTCAGCGGGTGAGCGGGCCGAATTGGCAGGATCCCTCATAGAGAGCCTCGAGGAAGCCGATGAGGGCGTGACAGAGGCCTGGAATGAAGAGATTGCTCGTCGCATTGAGGAGCTTGATTCTGGAAAGGTGAAGACTATTCCCTGGGAAGAAGTTCGTCGCCAAGTAACTGCCAAGCTCCGCAATGGCTAATCCGAGACTTGAGTTTCACCCAGGTGCAAGCGCTGACTATGCAACAGCATTTAATTGGTACTTTGACCGCAGCCGATTGGCTGCTCAGCAATTTGACGAAGAGCTGGCGCACGCTATCGAACAGATCAGAGAAAATCCACGACGCTGGCTGGTAAATACACCAGGTACTCGCAGATTTTTGCTTCGCCATTACCCCTTCTCTATCGTTTACAGAGAGCTACACACAGTAATTCAAGTCATAGCTGTTGCTCATGCTAGGCGCCGCCCTGATTACTGGAAAGGGAGGCTGTAGTTACGCGCTGACCTTGTTTGCTGCGATTCCAGCTTCTACACCTTTATTCATGGCGGCAATGAAGGCTGGTTCTTCCTTGAGCAGAGCGGCGGTCGCGGTGGCATATTCGCCTTCCAGATTGATCAGCCCTTGGGCTGCGAGTTTTTGCGCCAGTTCCAGGATTTTTTCCCTTGTGAAGTTCACGTACTGGCAATCATACGGATGCGCAATGCTCACCGGAGCGCCTTTGCCCTCTTTGGCGCTCAGCCAGAAGACACGGCGTTTTATAAGCTCCAGGACGTCCCGCTCAGACTGCGCAGGGAACTGAATGCGCTTGGCAACGAAGCTATAAAAGCGGCTGGTGACGTGGACAGGCTGCAGCTTGCCTGATTTCACAAAAGCGAGCTGTCCGTTGTCGATGGTCTTGCGGATGGAGTTGATCACCAATCCTTCGGCGTGTTCCGGTTCCAGCGAGCCCAGAGCGTCTTTGATGGTTTGCGTCAAGCCGACGGCGACTTCAACATGAAGACCTTCACTGCCCAGAAGATCGGCGCGGCCATGCAGCACAAACCAGTCAGAGCCGGAGGTAGAAGGATGAAAAGGCCACTTCAGTTCGGTGATGTGGATCGGAATTCCCGACAAAGTCACAAAATGTAAAGGACGATTACCCATGGTGATCTCAACGATTAATCTTGAATGCTGATTCTATACGAGATTTAGAACCGATTTCACCACGGAGACACGGGAGAAAGCAAAAGAGCACGCCCCGGCCATGAGCGTGCTCTTTTCATAACATCGTTGGTTACATCAGGAATTGTCTGGTCTGGCGAGTGATGGGATGCTGCATCTCTTCCAGATCATTTTTGACGTGATTCAAGCCATAAACCAGGCGCTCAAATTCGTTTGACATCCTGCGGAAGAGCGGCGCCACTTTGGCGTATTCAAAGTGCTCAAACTTGGAGACGATGTAGTAGCTCTCCTTGCCGGCCTTCACAAAATCAATCAGGCCTTCAAGGCGGGTGCGGCGCAGGCGATAGTGATTGAGCCCTTCAGGAAACATCCCTGTGAAGAACAGCGCGTAGTCGCCGATGTGCTTACGCACCTGGCGCTCGCGGTCAAATGAAGGCGCCGGGCCATAGACCGGATCGGATTCCAGCAGCATCTCGCCGACATCGCAGAGCGCCCGGCCATCAGCATTCTTGATCTTGTAAAGTGTTTCTGCTTCGCAGAACTCAGCGAGAAGATTTGCGACGTAAGCCTGCACTTCAGAGCTGCGCAAGCCAACTTCATCATAATTACGTTCAACTACTTCCTTGAAAAACCTCTGCAACGGACTCGATTCAGGAATCACGGAGTCACCCCTTTCCGCGAATGCCGTTCTGCACCAGATAAAAAGCGGCCGTCACCACTCCGGCGTAGAACTTAAGCATTGGGGAACGCTGATTTATCTGACGGTAGTATGGGAAGTTTGGTTTCCCGAGATCAAGTAATTTGTGGGGCAACCCTGCACTTTAGCAGCAAGACTAGAGGAGTGCTAAAACTCTGGATGGACAATGAACGGCTGGTTCCCAATCCAAACGAAGGGTTCTTGCTATTCTTGAATGACTAACCAGCGAGATTCTTCTTAACCAGCTCACTCACAATTTTCCCGTCAACGCGCGCGCCCGTGGCCTGAAGCTTGGCCATTGCGTTCTTCATTACAGTTCCCATGTCTTTCATGGTGGGTGAGCCCATCTCTGCGATAGTGGCTTTCACTACTTCTGCAATCTGCTCTTCGCCCATGGCTTTGGGCAGGTAGTGTTCAATCAGCTTGATTTCGGCGGCTTCTTTGTCAGCCAGCTCCTGGCGGCCGCCTTTGGTGAACTGCTCAATGGAATCACGGCGCTGTTTGATCAGCGTGCTCAGGACCTGTTGGGACTCTTTGTCGTCGAGCGGGGCGCGCTTCTCAACTTCCTTATTCTTGAGCGCGGACTTGACCATGCGCAAGGTGGAGAGGCGCAGCTCGTCGCGGGTGCGCATGGCTTCTACCATATCTTTATGGACCTGCTCACTGATGCTCATGGCTCAACCTCACTGGGAAAAGGAGAATTATACTGAAGCCATGCAGCCGCTCGCCGTGGTCCTGAATATTGCCATCCTCGTTGGCATTGTTGGGATCGTTATATTTTGGGTGCGGCGCTTTGCCGTATTCCGGGGCTACAAGGCGATCCAACCTGACGTTCTGCAGATTGCTGAGTTGCTGCGGACACAGCCTTATCGCGAGGGAAGCGATGTGGTGTTGGCAGGCCACTATGGCGGGTTTCCTGCGATTGTCCGCTTCTCTCACAAGGTGGACACGCCAGGGCTCGACATTCAGATGCGCGTCCCGGCGAACTTCAGCTTTTCACTCACCCCAAAGACGTTTTCTGCAGGCGCAGAGGGCCGAGTGCTCATGCGGACCGGCAGCGCAGCGCTGGACCGGAGATTCAGCGCCAGAACGGACACGCCAACAGAGCTCCAGCTGCTGGTTGCGGGCGATCAAACTCGCGCTGGACTGGAGCAGATTTGCTGTTCCACGCAAACTGGCTTTCTGCTGAAAGACCGGACCATGGAGCTGAGCGAGCTGACGGTCCCGCCGTTCACGGCGAATCACGTCTTTGATCATCTGCAGTCCATGCTGGTAGTGGCCAAGAGCATACGCGAGATGCCGGGAACGGATCTGGTGAAAGTGGAGCCTTTACCGGAACGCGGCAGCAGCTGGCCGGTAAAGATCGCGCTTGTGGGAGGCTTGGTGTGCCTGATTGCACTGCTCTTCGCGCAGCCATACGGGCGTCCGGCGGGCGCCAATGCTAATGCTGCTTCGCTGACAGCAGCTTCCGGTGTGATGCCGGCTGACGCAGCCCGCCTGCCACAGCTGGAAGGCTGGCACGTGGCACAGGCAGAAGATTTTTCTGCTGTGGCGAGAAGGATGCTCCACGAGAACAATCTTGAGCCCTCCGGCCAGATTCGCGGTGACTTCAGCGGCCGAGGCACGCCTGCTGATTCAGCTTACTTATTGACCAACGCTGCCGGACAGCGCCGCGTGGCAATGCTGGCCGGCGGGCAGGTGGCATATGACGCAATTTTTCCGCAGACGGATTTTCTGGCGCGTGTTTCCAGGAACAGCGTGGCGAAGATACAATGGATGGCGCAAGCCCCAACGTTTGCTCCGGACGGCGATGCTCTACTGGTTGTCCAAAACGCTAGTGATCCAACCGCAAGCATGGTGCTGTTGAAGCACGGCCCACAAACCTACTCTGCTCACCCTGCAGATTTCACCAAGATTGATCTGGCCCAGTAAGACAAATTGAATTTCAGGTGTTGAAATGATGATTCGCAAAGGCCGCCTTTTTACTCCAGGTCCAACGCAGCTTCTTCCCGCCGCTCAACTCGCGATGGCTGCCGCGACAATGCACCATCGCACAGCGGAGTTCCGCGCGCTGTACACGCGAGTGCTGGCTGATCTGAAAGTTTTTGTGGGAACGAAGAATGATGTGGTGATGTTTACCGCCTCAGGCACCGGCGCGATGGAGGCCGCAGTGGCGAACCTTACCTCGCCCGGAGATAAGGTATTGGTGGTGACAGCCGGAAAATTTGGCGAGCGCTGGGAAGGGCTGGCCAAGACCTATGGCTGCCAGGTGGAGAGCTTGCGCGCGCCGTACGGCGAAACCGTGACTCCGCAGCAGGTGCGCGAAAAGCTCACGCCAGAACACAAGGTCCTTTATATGCAGGCGACCGAGAGCTCCACTGGCGTGCGGCATGATGTGGAAGGAATTGCCCGTGTGCTGAAAGGTACGGAAACGTTGCTGGTGGTGGATGCCATTACCGGGCTGGGCACCACGCACTTTGACGTGGATGGCTGGGGCATTGATGTGATCATCGGCGGATCGCAAAAGGCGGTGATGATTCCGCCGGGTCTCGCATATTGCGCGGTGAGCGATCGCGCATGGCAGCGAATGGAGACAGCGAAAAATCCGCGCTACTACTTTGATCTCCGCAAGGAACGGAAGAACGGCGCCAAAGGCGAGTCTTCTTATACGCCTTCAACTGCTCTGGTTGCGGCACTCGCTGCGGCGCTGGATTACGTTCGTGAACAGGGTGGCGGCGATTTGGCTGCTGGACGGAAAGTACTGGTGAACAATGCCGAGACTGCGGCAGCGATGACGCGGGCAGCAGCAAAGGCTTTGGGATTGAAATTATTTTCTATCAGCTCACCGGGCGCGGCGCTTACGGCGATTGCCTCGCCAAGCGGGGTTGATTCCAGCGACATTGTGAAGGCATTTCGCAACCACTTCGGCGCGGTGATTGCCAATGGTCAGGGCGAGATGAAGGGACAGTTGTTCCGGATTGCTCACCTTGGTTATTACGACTACCTGGATACGATTGCGGCGATCGGAGCGTTGGAGCAGGTGCTGGCGGAGATCGGGCAGCCGGTGGAGTTGGGCGCGGGATTGCGAGCGGCGCAGCAGGTGTATGCGGAGTCAGGGCAGCCGGCTGTGGCGGCGCGGTGAATTGCTTCGGTTTGAGAAGCACAAGGTCCCTCGCTCCTATTCGGACGCCGAAGGGTGCGCGTCCTCATTGACGGAGCTCGGGATGACGTTCCGATAACATTTGAGTACACCATGAAAATTGTAATCGCAGAAAAAGTCGCCGCAAATGCTGTGCAGCTGCTTAAAGAAGAGGCGGGCTGGCAGGTCATTACGCATGACCAGCTGACGAACGGGCTGGCTTCGGCGCTGCCGGATGCAGAAGCGTTGATTGTCCGTTCGGCTGTGGATGTGAATGCGGATGTGCTGCGCGGCGCAAACAAGCTGCGGGTGATCGGGCGAGCCGGCGTGGGCGTGGACAACATTGATCTGGAGGCCGCGACCAAGGCCGGAATCGCGGTGATGAACACTCCGGGCGCAAACGCCGTGGCTGTGGCCGAGCACACGCTTGCAATGATGCTGGCGCTGGCGCGGCATCTGTGCCGTGCGGATTCCACCACGCGTGCCGGAAAGTGGGAAAAGAAATCACTGCAAGGGACGGAGCTGCGAGGCAAGACGCTGGGGATCGTTGGGCTGGGACGCATAGGAATGGAAGTGGCGCGAAGGGCCAAAGCGTTTGAGATGAAGATTGCCGCTCATGATCCATTCGTTGCGGCAGCTGTGGCGCGAGAGCAGGGAATTGAGTTGGCCGAGCTGGATCAGATATTTGCTGAAGCAGACTATCTTTCGCTGCACCTGGGATTGACGCCACAGACGACCGGCATGATCAACGAAAAATCACTGGCGCGAATGAAAAAAGGCGTGCGCATCATCAACTGTGCACGCGGTGAGCTGCTGGACGAAGCCGCTGTGGCTGCGTGGCTTGCCAGCAAGCAAGTCGGCGGGCTGGCGATTGACGTCTATGTGGAAGAGCCGCCCAGGAACTCGCCTCTGCTATCGCTGGAGAATGTGATTGCAACGCCGCATATTGCCGGCTCAACCAATGAGGCACAGGACGCCGTGGGCGTGCAGATCGCAAGCCAGGTGCGCGAGTATCTGAAACGCGGCGTGATCCAGAACGCGGTCAACATGCCTTCCATTGATCATCAGCAGTACACGCAGATGCAGCCTTATATCGCGCTGGCGGAGAAGCTGGGAGCGTTTCTGGCGAACGTTGTGCCGGGCTCGGGCTCGATTCAGGAGATATGCATCCGCTACAGCGGGCGGATTGCCGAGTGGAAGACGGAGCTGATCCGCAACGCGGCGATTCAGGGTGTACTAAATCAGCGCGTGGCCGAGCGGGCCAACGTGGTGAATGCAGCGGCCATTGCGCACGAGCGTGGAATCCAGGTGCGCGAGAACAAACAGGAAAAGTCAGAGACCGGCGGAGCTGATGTGATTTCGGTTTTGCTCAGGACGACAACAGGTGAGAGGCAGGTGCGCGGCGGCGTGATGTATGGAAACTCGCTGCGGTTGCTGGGCGTGGATGCCATTGGCATTGAAGTTCCGCTGGGCGGCAATCTGATCTTTTCGCGTAATCGCGATGTGCCGGGCGTAGTGGGAAAAATTGGCACGTTGTTGGGCAAGCACAATGTGAACATCGGAAATTTCGCGCTGGGGCGGAGCGGCGCAGAGGCGATTGCAGTGGTGGAAGTGGATTCTCCTGCGCCGGAAGAGGTGCTGGAGGAGATCCGGCGCTTGCCGGAGATCCAAGAGGTGCGTGGGATCAGGATTTAATTGGTAGAGATGCAGCATGCTGCGTCTTTAGGTCGAATGCCCTGCTGTTCATCGGCTGATTGCGATCTTTCCATCTGCAGTTCGCTCCAGCGCAGGCGCGTAGATGCCCAGTTGTTGGCGGCGCCACCATGCGCCGGTATTGTGTTTGGCGGGGCGATCAGTGAACCAATACTGCGAGATCACGGCGCGTACTTTCTGCGGTGGCGATGCGGGAAATGGATTTCCAGAAAAAAGCTTCAGCACATCAGGCGAATTGCGGAGCAGTTGCGCTTCCGTGCTGATTACCCACTGGTTGTTGCGCCAGTTGTCGAGGGAGGCAAACCATAAATTCCACTCAAAGCGCGGCTGATAGGGCGCATAAATTCCGGGCGCTTTGTTGATGTCCTGAGGCTTGTAGCGGAACGGATAAGCCTTCCAGTTCTGGCCGTCATTCGAGCCCTGAAATTCAATCTCGTAGCGCTCATGTGTCATGTTCGCGAAAAGGCCGTACTGGTTGGCGATGCGAAATTGATCCAGCGCCCGCGCGGGCCCAAGCGGCAGGCGGGGCATGTGTGGAATCATCGCCAATAGCAGAGCAGTGGTGGCGTATAAGATCCAGCCAAGATAGAACGCAGTTACAGCACGCCAGAGCGGCCGCAGCCATTGCGGACTGTGGGATGTTGCAGGCACAGCTTCAGTCTGAGCCGGGATTTTGCGCCCCCAGTTTTTCCAGCGTGCCGGCAGCAGGTTTCGGATGAAGCCATCATCCAGCAGCAGGAAGCCGAGCACCAGCACCAGATAATTCAGGAAGGTGTAATTCGCGGTGAGGATGATGCCGATCTGAAATGGCGTGACGATGAAGAAGCAGATGATGCGGATGCGGCGCGGCAGGAAGAGCATCCAGACGAGGCCGAGTTCGGCGACCAGCGTCATAAGCGCCGTGCCTTTGTGAAACCAGTGCGGGAACTGTTGCACGTACCATCCCACCCAGGTTGGCAGCGGGCCGTTCTGGTAATAGTCGTCCATGACGGTGAGGTGCCGCCAGGAATAGTCATGGCTGGCCAGCTTGACTACGCCGGATTCAAAGTAAATCCGGAACCACTCCCACTGCAGAAGGAAGAGGCTGAAGCGTGAAGGAGTGTGGTTCGCGCCCAGGCCGGGGCGCAGTCCCGCAGGCGCGAAGAAGAGCGAGATGAAGCCGGCCTCGAGCAGCATGCCGTCAGACTGGTAGCTGGAGAAGTCCTGCAGCGCAGCGATGCATGAAAGAAAGCTGATAAAGCAAACCGCCAGCGATCCACGCGGCCACAGATTGAAGACCACTGCCAATGAAGCGAGCAGCCCCAGCCAGCAGACAAACATGAGCGCGCCATTGCTGGAGCCGAACCAGAACAGCGTGGGCACGTACCAGAAGCGCTGCACCCCAATGTAATATTTGGCGGCTTCGCTCAGGTAGCCGGCGGCGGGAAGAATGCCTTCAGGGCCGATCAGGCCTTTGATCTGGAAGATGAGGGAATAGAACGCCGAAAGATAGATCAGGCCCAACGAGCGCAGAAAGAGCCAGCGCGGCAGCAGGTGCGTTCGCGGAGTTTCTGCCGGAGCTTCCGGGCCCAGGAGCCATTCGGCAATGTGTTTCAGGCGGTCCATGCCGTTCCGGCGGATTATATCTGTAGGATGCGAGCGATGGCGCGCGCATGCGGCCACGCATCAAGGGCACGGTCAGAGGGACATTCCCTCTTGTGTAAGCAGAGCGGGCTGAATGTGAAGTACCCTGATTACAGCGAGAGTTCCTTGGAGCAAATGCGATGAGACGATTTTTTGCGGTGACAATCTGTGGGCTGATTCTTACAGGCATATTGCCGAATCTGTTCGCCTTGCAGGGAAACGGCAATGGGCATGGGAAGGGCCACAACAAGCAATTTGCGGAAGATGATAATGATCGCAAGGATGGCAAGAATGAAGGTGGCGGAGTGCGCGTGGTGTTCACGGTGCACGATCGCGATGTGATCCGCGACTACTATCATAACCAGAATTCCAGCCTGCCTCCGGGCTTGGCCAAACGCAATGGCAATCTTCCGCCTGGATTGCAGAAGCATCTGGAGCGTGATGGCACGCTGCCTCCGGGATTGCAGAAGCGTGTTCAGCCGTTCCCGCAGGAACTGGAACGCCGCCTTCCGCCTCTGCCTGGAACATATGCACGAGTCACGCTGGGAGTGGACATCCTGATTCTTGATCGGCGCACGCAACGAATCATAGATGTTGTGCGCGACATCCTGAGGCCGTAAATGCTTCTGAAGTAGAAGCGCTGCATTCTGCTCTACGTCCAGAATCCTGGCCGCACAGCGCCTCTTTCACCGCCTCTATAATGGAAGCATGGCAGTAATCATGTTTGGAAAGCCCGTTGCCGATGAGATCGAGCAGCGGGTGCGCCGCGAAGTAGAGACACTGCGCTCGCGCGGCATTGTTCCGCGGCTGGATGTTGTGCTGGTGGGCAAGAGCGCGGCCTCGCAGCGTTACGTCGGGAAAAAGATGGAGTCATGCGAGCGCCTGGGCATGCAGGCGCGGCTGCATACATTTGACGATCACATCAGCGCACGCGATCTGCGGGATGAGGTGCGGCGCGTCAATGACGATCCGGCAGTGCATGCCGTTCTGGTGCAGCTTCCGCTGCCACGGCATATTGAAGAGCCCGCTGCAGGGCTGAACAAGTTTGACATCTTTGACGCCATCAGCGGGCTGAAGGACGTTGACGGCATCTCGCGCGGAACAGTTCCGGAGCTGTATCGCGCGCAGGAAGATTGCATGCTGCATCTTCCGGCAACGGCGCTGGCGGTGCGGCGCATGCTGGCCTTTTATGGCGTGGAGACGGAAGGAAAAGTTGCGGTGGTGGTAGGCCGCAATGACATTACGGCAAAGCCCATTCATCACATGCTCGGCGGACGGATGTGCAATGCGACTGCAATCTGGACCCATCGTTATACGCGCAAGGCCGATCACGATGCGTTCATGCGCTCCGCAGACATCATTGTCAGCTCGGTTGGGAGCGAACGCTACCGGATTACAGCAGATTTGGTGAAGCCCGGCGCTGTGGTGATTGATGTGGCGACGCGCGTGGGCGCGGACGGAAAACTCCATGGCGACGTAGAGTTTGAGGGTGTAGAGAAAATTGCGTCATTGATTACGCCAGTGCCGAAGGGGGTTGGTCCGGTGACTGTGGCTGCGTTGATGGAAAATGTGGTGCGTGCGGCTGAATTTGCGCATGGGCTGCGCGAGCCCGGTTATGACTTTGCCTCAGTGACGGCCGCTCATTTGCGCCCGGCCATCTCTTCGTAGAGCTCAGGAAGCCGTTGGGCGTCTTCTACTGATTCGTTAAAGCGTGCGCGTTCATAGTGCTCAGTAAAGAGAGCCACATCAAGCTGCATGTGGGGATCAGGAATTGAGGCGGTGAATTCTTCCGCGGTTTGTGCAGAAGTTTTTTTCACGCCGCGCTTAGCCATCATTTTCAACATGCGCATGTACCAGAAGCTGGCTGAGGTGCGCGGAGCAAGCTCCGGGTTCCGCAGCATGCGCCGGCGCTGGAAGCTGCGCCATGCCTTCGGCATGAAAGGAAGCGCCAGCAGCAGGCCAATCAACACACAGCACAGGGCCATCTCAGCGGGAGAGAGGCGCTCCAGCCGCTGTTGCCATTCTGCCGTAAGCGAGACGATCTGCCGGTACTTGCGCAAGAGCCAAGCGCGGAAGCTGGATTGCGCGCTGCCGGTTTTGTTGCTGATCTCAGCGCGAAGGTGCATCTGATGGCTGAAGTCGTAGTTGATGATCCATTCGCGCCAGAGTTGCTGCGCGGCGTCCATGTAGAGAGAGAGGCGAGACCATCCAGTGGCCGGTGCAGAGCCTGATCCTGCTGGTGTGGGATCAAAAGTTACCCAGCCGTATTCAGGGAAGTAAGCTTCCACCCACGAATGCGCGTCTCTTTCACGCACCACGTAGCTGCCGGTCAGGTCATTGTATTCACCGCCGCGAAAGCCGTTGACTACGCGAGAAGGAATCCCAAGCGTGCGCAGCATGATGACCATGGAAGAGGCAAAGTACTCGCAGTGGCCTCGCTTGCGCTCAAAGAGGAAGTGCGCCAGCGGGTCGCCTTCGCGCATTCCGGGCAATTCCAGCGTGTAGCCAAAATTGTTGTGCAGGTACTGCTCCAAAGCCTTGGCGCGCGTGTAATTGGAGCCGGCATCTGCAGTGATCTGGCGCGCCAGCTGCGGTATGCGCGGATCAAGCCTTGGCATCTGCAGATAAAGCACTGCAACGTGCGGCGGGTAGTTACGCGAATTGGAGTCGCGAACGTAAGGCTCGGGATCGCGCGTGTCCGCCTCTGCAGAATAGGCGCCGACAGCCTGCGAATTCTCACTCTCACCCAAAGAGTAGCCGCTTTCCGCAGGGCGGATATTGAAGATGGAACCGTCTGAACGGATCTCCAGCATGCGATAGTCGCCGCTGAGCTTCAGCGGCACCGGCGCCAGAAAGAACAGGTTCAACCCCGTGGGCTCCATTACCACGCGATACGAAAAGTTCGACAGGTGCGGCACGGAATCGTCAGAGTAATAAGAGAAGTTGCTGACGTGCGTGAGGTCGAGTGGCATGCCGTGAATTGTGGGGAAATCTACGGGGTTATACCAGCGGCGGCCATCAAAGCTGGCCAGCGCAATCCCACGCCACTTGGCATTTTCCGGCATCTTGCCGTCCAGGATTTGGACGTGCATCACTACATTGTTTGATTGCTGTATCCGGCCGATGCCGCCGAGATCGACCTCCTGGCTGAAACCGCTCATCATTCCGCTCTGCATGCCCAGATTGCGGAGATACCCGTTCGAGTTAATGCGCGGGAGGATGAAGAAGATCAGCGCTGCACCGGCCAGGGTAAGTATTCCCAGGACCGCGGCCATGCCGCTGAGCCAGCCGTGAAACTGGGTGTCTTGGCGCTGCGGAACCTGGGCTACGATGGCTTCACGCTCAGAGCGGCGCATCTCCATGCTAATAAATGTGGCAATTGATACCAGAATGAAGACAGAGAACGTAAGCAGAAAGAGCGTATCCACCGTGAGCACGGCGGCGGAAAGAATCATCAGGAAAGAGAGCACAGCCAGGTAAAGTAGATCGCGGTCACGGCGCACGGAAAAAATCTTGACCACCATGATGAAGAGCACCATGTGGACCGTGGCGTTGATGAAGCTCTGAGAAAAATAAAAATAGTCGGCCGCGTAGAAGGCGAAATAAAGGATCGTGAGCATGCTGGTCCAGCGCTCAGGAATGAGCACAGTTTTCCGCATCAGCAGAAAAATGCCGCGTAGCAGCAGAGCAGGCAGCACCAGCGCCAGAGAAGGAAGATCGAGGTGATTGGTGCCCATGAGCGCGGCGAAGCCAACTACTACCATCAGGTAGAGCGACCACTGAAAGAAGCGCTCCGCATTGCCCGGAACATTCCGGGCAGAGGAGGCGGTCTTTTCTGCGGAAATGGCAGTGGCGCGCGCGCTCATTGATTTATTTTCCTCGAATTTCTCCTGTGAAAAAAGCCAAATCCGGGCGCTGATGACCCAACGTAACCATCGGCGCAATGTTAGAATTGATTTGCCGGGTCCCGCGCGACGCAATCCCGCCAACCCCGCCAGGTCCGGAAGGAAGCAACGGTAACGGGCTAGTGCGTGTGCAGCGGGGCGCCCGGTCTAGAATCGCTTTCTGTGTAAGAACGCCCTGACAGCCTCAGGCTTGCGATTCCGCCATCTGATTTCGCCGGTTCATCAAGCGTAAAAAGCGCGTCTTTGTTACTCCAAAATTGCCCAAAATCGGCGCGTAAAACCTGATTTCAGGGCTATAAGAAAATTTGTAACCAGATTACAATGAAGTACATCCTTCAGTGTTTACTGTTTGTTGAGAAAGGCCTATGTCCTCTTTACCTTTTCCGATAGCCGCGTTTTTTGCCGGAGTTCTGTCCTTCCTGTCACCATGCGTACTGCCGCTGGTGCCAGGCTATGTCTCGCTTATTTCCGGCGCGACCGTCGAAGAGCTGACAACCAAGGACCGCAAACTGCTGAATACAGTGCTGTTGCACTCGCTCATGTTCATTCTGGGCTTCACCCTGGTCTTTGTGATGCTGGGAGCAGCGGCCAGCAGCGTAACGCAATGGCTCAGAATTTATAAGAAGCCGCTTACCTTGATTGCCGGTGCGCTGATCTTCATTTTTGGCCTCCACCTGACCGGCATTCTGAAGATCAAGGCCTTGTATGCCGACAAGAGAATGCACACGGTACAAGGCAGCAAGTCGCCGTTAGGTGCATTTGTGATGGGCTTTGCCTTCGCCTTTGGCTGGACTCCATGCATCGGCCCGATTCTGGCCACCATTCTTGCCATGGCCGCCTCCACCGAACAGATGCGCACAGGCATCCTTCTACTCTGGATCTATTCGATGGGGCTGGCGGTGCCTTTTCTCTTCACCTCAATTCTGTTGGACCGCTTCATGCAGTTTTATGGCGGGTTCCGCCGCCATCTTCATAAAGTGGAGATCGCGAGCGGCGTCCTTTTGATGGTGATTGGCACACTTTTTATCACCCATCGCTTCACCATTCTTTCAGGATGGTTGAATAAGTTCTTTCCAGAGTGGCTGACCAAGATTGTCGGATAAACGACGCTTGTGGATTGAGCGATCACTGGTTGAGAGATAAGTCGGCTAAAATATTTGAGAGGAATTTTGTGAACCGTAACGTCATTATCGTGCTCTGTGTCGTGGTTGGCATCACCGTTCTGTTGCTGATCGGGACGCGCACCTCCAAACCGCCGCAACAGGCCAGTGCCAACGTGAATGGCCAGCGATCCGCTCCTGCCACCTTGCAGAACGCCGGCGATCCCCCCAAGGGCTCAATGGCGCCCGCCTTTGAACTCAAAAGCATTCCAGACGGCAAGCAGGTTTCACTGGCTTCGCTCCGCGGCAAGGCCGTGCTGCTCAACTTCTGGGCCACGTGGTGCGGACCGTGCAAGATTGAAATGCCGTGGTTGGTTGACCTGCAGAAGAAATATGGCCCGCAGGGACTGCAGATTGTGGGCGTGGCCATGGACGACGCCGACGACAAAGAGATTGGCGACTTTGCGCATAAGATGGGCGTGAACTACGTTGTATTGAAAGGCTCAGAGAAGGTCGGCGACCTTTATGGCGGCGTTGATCGCCTGCCGCTGACCTACTATGTTGATCGTTCCGGCAAAATTGTGGATGAAACCGTGGGTCTGGTGAGCGAGTCCATCATTGAAAACAATATCAAGCTCGCACTCGGACCGGCGCAGGGCTCGGCGACTTCGGCTGCAAAATGAGATACCACCGCTTAGCCTCTCTGCTGCTTGTTCTCTGCTGCGCTCTTAGTGCGCAGGAAAACATTCCGTCGCAAAGCCGGACCTTTGTCACTTTTGTCTCGGCGACAAACCCTGCTGTTGCGCCCGGACGTTCTACGCCGGTGCAGTTCACCTTCCGCGTGCAGGATCCATACCACATCAACTCGAGCAAGCCGCTGGCGGAAGAGCTGATTCCCACTCAGCTTCACTTCTCGCTGCCGGGAGAGATTGCCATCGGAAGGATGCAATACCCGGCCGGTAAGCTCGTGAGCTTTCCCTTTGACCCCAGCACCAAACTCAGCGTCTATTCCGGCGACTTGGTGGTCCGTGGCCTGGTGGTGGCGCCCAAGACTGCCTCTACCGGCACCTACACCGTCCACGCCGAACTCAGATACCAGGCCTGCGACAATAATGCCTGTTATCCGCCCAAGAAGCTGCCATTCACGTTCAACGTGAAAGTAGGCAGCGGAAGCAGGAAGACCAGAGCGCGAGGATGAGGATGATTTGCTCAGTGCTGGTTTGCACGTGTGAGTGAATCGCGGGATAGTGGCCGGGTTGCAAAGTACGGAGTCGCAATCAGGAGAAGAAGGGCCACAAGGCAGAGAAAGAAAAAAACCGAAAAGAGGATAACGGGCTTCTTCCAGGTCTTGCGCGAAACCTCATCGTGATTCGTCTGCATGTGCTCTCCTTAGAACCTAACGCGAGTTGCTACTTGTAATTACGCCTCAAGCAATCCGTGTCACCCGATGTCCTTCCCCTGATCAGCAGGATTGTACTCTCGTGCCCGCTGCGGCGCAGTCCAGACGCGCTAAAACACTGGATTTACTGATGTTACAATAAAGACATAGCATGTCAGTAGAGAACTCCACAGTAGCGCCTCCCCAGCAGAACCCCGCCACAAAACCAACCCCAGTAAAGATTGGATTTGTGAGCCTGGGCTGCCCCAAAAATCTCGTTGATAGCGAGGTGATGATGGGCATGCTCCAGACTGGCGGAGCGCAGATCACTGCCCGGGCTGAAGATGCCGATGTCATTGTGGTGAACACCTGCTCGTTCATTGATTCGGCCAAGCAGGAGTCCGTCAACACCATCCTGGAGATGGCGCAGCACAAGATCAGCGGCAAGGCGCAGAAGCTTGTGGTGGCTGGGTGCCTGGTGGAGCGTTATCGCACTGAGATCCAGAAAAACATTCCTGAAGTGGATGCCGTTGTGGGTACGGGTGAGCTGGAGCAGATTCTGGCTGCAGCGGGAATCGAGACCGGCCAGCCGGCGGCAGAGAGCAACTCGCCTTTTGTGATTTTGAATTCTTCTTCTGCCAGCCAGGCGTTGAAGTCCGGTGTTCCGGCGCGAGCGGAAGGGCTGGCGCGCGAGCAGAGCGGCCGTTTCTCTCGCAGCGAGTGGGACGGCGCTATCGCTGATCTGCCAAACTACCTCTATGACGAGACCACCCCTCGCGTGCTGGCCACGCCCAGGGCTTCGGCTTATATCAAGATTGCTGAAGGCTGCGATCATCCCTGTGGCTTCTGCATCATTCCGCAGCTCCGCGGCAAGTTTCGTTCGCGGCATTTTGAATCGGTAATTGCCGAAGCCGAGCGCCTCGCGGCGCAAGGCGTGCGTGAGATCACTTTGATCGGACAGGATACCACCTGTTATGGCGAAGACCTGGGCCTGAAAGACGGGCTGGCGCTGCTGCTGGAGCGGCTGGCGCAAATCGAGCCGCTGCGCTGGGTGCGTTTTCTGTATGCATATCCCAACAAGATTACGGGCAAGCTGCTGGAGACCATCGCCGCCAACGAGAAGATCTGTTCTTACATTGACGTGCCGCTGCAGCATGCTTCTCCCGCGGTGCTCAAGCGGATGAAGCGCGGCGCAGGCGCAGAGATCTTTTTAAAGTCCATTGAGAAGATGCGCCGCACAATTCCCAACCTCACGTTGCGGACATCATTTATCGTCGGCTTTCCCGGCGAGACTGAGGAAGATTTCAATCAGCTCTGCGAATTTGTGAAAGAGGCGCAATTCGATTGGCTGGGCGTCTTCAGTTACTCAGATGAAGAAGGTTCAGCCGCGTACCATCTGACTGACAAAGTTCCGCCGCGCGAGATTGAGCGTCGCCGCCGCAAGCTGATGCAGATCCAGCGCCAGATCAGCAAAAAGAACAAGCGCAAGCTTGTGGGCGGCGAGTTTGACGTTCTGGCTCTGGGACCATCAGAGGAAACCGAGTTGCTTTGGGAAGGCCGCACTGCGATGCACGCGCCGGAGATTGACGGCAAGCTGTTCATTAACGATTTTGGCGATCAAGAAGAGCTTGTGCCGGGAACTTTCTATCGCTGCGAGATCACCGAAGCGCATGATTACGATCTGGTGGCAAAGATCATCAGCTAACTTTCTGCCATCTAATTTTGTATGCCGAAAAAGAAGACCAGTTCGCTGCGTTGTCCTACATGCCGAACTCTGGTGACGCGTGGCAGCGAGAACTTTCCCTTCTGCAGCGACCGCTGCCGGCTGATTGATCTGGGTAAATGGGCCAGCGGCGGATATGTGATCTCCACGCCGATCACCGATCCTGAGCAACTGGAGAACATCGCTGAGGAGCAATCGCGCAGGCCAGCCGACGGCGGTGAGACTCCATCACGAAAGCAGTAGTTTTTTGCCGCAGATTTGCGCTGATGAGCGCAGATAAAAATCCAGTCGGCAACTAGGCCGATCCTGTGGGATTCACTCCATAAGAATCCAACACATCCCGCAGGGTGACAATGCCTTCCAGTTTATGAATGTTGGCGCGGCTGACCACCGGCAACAGGTCGAGCCGGGCTTCGCTCATGCGCTCCAGGGCCACGTGCAGGGCATGGTCCGTGTGGACGTGAGGAAACTCCAGCGAGCTAATGAGGTCGCGAAGCTTTTTTTCTGTGCCGTTGCCGGCGAGGGCAGATTCAAGATTCGAGCGGCTGAGAACGCCTATTAGATTGTCCTGGTCGGCGACCAGGAATCCGCGAAGGTTGCTGGCGCAAGCGTGTTGCAGGGCTTTGGCTGCCTCCATGTCAGCAGGAAGCATATCGGCGGACGGGCGCATGATCTCAAAAACGCGATGCTGGCTCAACTCGCCACGACGACCGGAGAGCGGCAGGTGTATGCCGTCCTGATGGGCAAGCGCCTCGTAGATGGGCTGCTTTTGCAGGCGCGATGAGATGAAGAGGCTGGCAAGGTTCGCAATCATCAGCGGGACGATGACGGTGTAGTCGCGCGTCATTTCAAAGATCATCAGCACTGAAGTCATGGGCGCACGGACAATCCCGGCAAAGAGCGCACCCATGCCGACTAGCGCATAGGCGCCAGGAGTCGCCGTATGAGCGGGAAAGAGTTGGTGGGCGACGTGACCGAGGGCACCGCCGAGCATCGCGCCGAGAAAAAGACTGGGGCCAAAGATGCCGCCGGCATTGCCAGAGGCGTAGCAGGTTGTGATGGCAAAAAGCTTCAGCACCACCAGAATCAGCATGAGCTTGAGCGCCATGCCGCCGTTCAGCGCCTGTCCAACGTAGCTGTAGCCGACGCCCAGCACCTGGGGCACAAAAAACCCCATGATGCCCACCATGACGCCGCCAGCCACCGGGTGCCACCAACGGGTCTTGAGCGGCAGCAGCAGAAAGCGCCGGCGCATTCCCAGCAGAAGTTTGGTGAAGGCGACAGAGAGAAATCCGCCCAGCACGCCCAGGACGGCGTAGATGGCAAATTCAACGGGGTGAACAAGCTCATACTGCGGCACATGAAAGAGCGGGTTGTTGCCGAGCAAGAGCCGCAATACAGCCCATGAAGTCGCCGAGGCAAGAACAACTGAGCCCAGCACCGGCGCATGCAGATCACCCACCACTTCTTCCAGCGCGAACAATACCGCGGCCATGGGCGTATTGAAAGCTGCCGCGACAGCGGCTGCCGCGCCGACAGGGATCAGGCCTTTAACTTTTTCCGGCCGTAGCCCCAGCCGCCGGCCCAGAACGGAGGCGATGCCGGCGCCAACCTGGACTGAAGGACCTTCGCGCCCCAGCGGAATGCCGCAAGCAAGGGTAGCTGAAGTACAGAAAAATTTTCCCAGAACCGTACTGAGGGTGATGCGGCCATCGCGGGCGAACAGAGCGGCTTTTGTCTGGGGTACGCCACTGCCGCGCGCGTCGGGGAAGTAGCGGTAAAGCAAGTAGCCCATTCCCAGTGAGCAGGAAACTGGCAAAAAGAACCGGCGCCAGGGCTCGCCGTGCGGAGGATAAAGCCGCAGGCCGGTGCGTTCAGTGAGTACAATGAAGGCCACCACCGCCAGGCCAGCCAAAGCGCCGATCAGCAGGGCCAGCACCAGAAAGACCTGGTCCTCACGCTGCTCAATCATCGTGTTCCAGGGCTTGCCCCACCGCCGTCTGCTTTGTTCTATTCCCATACTTCTCGTATCACGATATTAAATGATTCCATTTTTAAAAAGTTTTAGTGCGCACGATTTTCGTGTACACTGGCTTTTTGTTATGAAAAATATCACCTTCAGCGCAGATGAAAACATGATTGAGCAGGCAAGGCTCGTGGCGCGCTCCCAGCGCAGAACGCTCAATGAAGCATTCAGGGAGTGGCTGGCACAATTCGCAGGTATGTCTCGGGATGCCAGAAAAGCTGAGGCGTTGATGAAGCGTTTGCGGCACATAAAGTCACGTGGGCCATATACTCGCGACGAAATGCATGAGCGATAGATTTTTTCTGGACACCAACATCTTCGCGTATATGTTTGATGCTCGTGCCGTTCAAAAGGCCGAGCGAGCGCGCCGTTTGATCAAGCAGGCAATTTCCACCCGTAAGGGCATCGTCAGTTATCAGGTGGTACAGGAATTCTTTAGCCTGGCTTTGCGAAAGTTTCAGCCTGTCATGACAGTACAGGAAGCCGAAGAATACCTCACCACGTTTTTCCAGCCTTTGCTGGTTGTCCAATCAATTCAAACATTTGAGCAAGCGTTTCGTCTTCATGGACGCTATCGGCTGTCTTGGTATGACTCCATGATTGTGGCTGCGGCACTGGAAAACGAGTGCGAAATTCTATACACAGAAGATCTCCAACACGGCCAGCATTTCGGAGATCTTCAGATCAAAAATCCGTTTATCTAACATTTTTCAGGAAATTCGAGTTGCCCAACAGCTACACCAGTCCGCGTTCACGCTTTCCCTGGTTGATCGCCACCTTCTTCGGCATTGGCCATCTTCAGCCTGGCTCTGGCACATGGGCTGCCGCAGTTACGGTCTTGCTCTGGTGGGCGGCTGCGCGCGGGCTGCAATTTTCTTCCCTGCTCATCCTTTGCCTGATCGCCTCCGCGGCAGTCACTCTGATCGGCATACCCACTTCGACCGTGGTTGCGCGTGAAAGCGGCGTAAAAGACCCTGGATTTGTAGTGATTGATGAAGTCGCGGGCCAGCTCATCGCGCTGATCGGCGTGCCGCTCGATTGGAAATACCTTCTTGCGGGTTTTATACTCTTTCGTAGCTTTGACATAGTGAAGCCGTTTCCTCTGCGACGACTGGAAGCGCTGCCGGGGGGAACAGGCATCATGTTGGACGACGTGGGAGCGGGGCTGTACGCGCTGGTTCTGCTTCAGCTTTGGCTCCATTTCATAGCGCGATAGTCACCGGTGCCATGGGAATCAGCGATAGCCTGCTCGGCAAGAAAAACGTGGATGGCAATCCTTACATTGAAGCCATTGATCCGCCAGCGTCACTGCCGGGAGGCGAGGTCAAAATCGTTGGCCACTCCCTCAAGCCCCCGCAACTTGCCCGGCCTGAAGTCAACTTCAGCGGTGTGCGCGGCTCAATTGTCGTAAGCTCTGAAGATTTTGTTATCGCGCGCGTGCCGTATGGCGCATCTTCAGGCGAAGTTACCATCCAGAACAACAGCAGTCGCAGCAACGGACGCGAGCTCAAGATCGCCCAGCCCATTGCGGAGAGCCTTCATCCCGTCGCCAATCCTGCCATTGATCATGACGGCAACATTTACGTCACCTACTCCGGCGGCCGCGGGCAGAAAGTCCCTGTGGCGATTTACAAAATTGATACCAATTACAGCGTCAAGCCCTTTCTCTCTGAGCTAATGAACGCCACCGGAATGGCCTTTGATCCGCAAGGCCAGCTCTATGTTTCGTCGCGCTATGACGGGACCGTCTATCGCGTTACGCCGAGCGGCTCCATGAGCACCTATGCTGAAGGCATGGGCGTGGCTACGGGAATTGCTTTTGATCGCGAAGGCAATCTCTACGTGGGCGACCGCACCGGCACCATCTGGCGCATCGCGCCAGACCGCCAGATGTTTGTCTTTGCCACTCTGGAGCCAAGCGTTGCCGCCTATCACCTGGCATTTTCGCCGGAAGGCGTTCTCTACGTCACCGGGCCCACCACTTCGAGCTATGACGCCGTGTACAGCGTCGATCCGCACGGTTCGGTTGAGGTCTATTATCGCGGTTTGGGCCGTCCGCAGGGCATGGCCTTTGATATCCAGGGCAATCTTTATGTGGCAGCCTCGCTTGCCGGCAAGCGAGGGATCGTCAAGATCAACAAAGACAAGCAGGCCAGCCTCGCAATCGCAGGGCACAATCTTGTTGGTCTGGCATTTACCCATACCGGCGGCGCGGTCCTGGTCACCACCAACTCGGTTTTCCATCTCACCTGGGGCGTGCAAGGCCTACCGCTGATTTGAGCACTTAGCAATTGGCAATTAGCAAAATCTTTTCACCGCCAAGGGCGCAAAGACAAAAAAGCGATTACCGCGAGAGCGCAGGGATCGCGGAGAAACAAAAATCGTTCAGCTTTGACTTCATCAGTAGATTTTCTTCCTCTGCGTCCTCCGCGTACTCTGCGGTGAATCCCTTTGCGACCTTCGCGTACTTTGCGGCTGAATTCTCATTTAAACTGCTCAGGTGAACGCTGAGATCATTGCCATCGGCTCAGAGCTGCTGACTCCTTACCGGCAGGACACAAATTCGCTTTTTCTCACCGGCAAACTCAACCAGCTTGGCGTGGAAGTCAGCTTCAAAACTGTGGTAGGCGATCGCCGCTCCGATCTCGTGTCAGCGGCGCGCATCGCGCTCGCTCGCGCCGACGTCGTTATTTTCATGGGCGGACTTGGTCCCACCGAAGACGATCTCACGCGTGAATGCGTTGCTGAAGCGCTGGGCCGCCAACTGCAGCGGCATGCGCGCATTGTGGAAGAGCTGCGTGAGCGCTTTGCCGCACGCGGCTGGAAGATGCCGGAGAATAATGCGCGCCAGGGGGACGTAATAGATGGCGCAACGGCACTCGATAACAAACGCGGCTCCGCTCCAGGCCAGTTTCTGCATATTGATGACGAAAACGGCACTGCCATCATCATGCTGCTGCCCGGTCCTCCGCACGAACTTACAGCCATGTTTGACGAGCAGTGCCTTCCCCGGCTCAAGGAGCTTGTGCCGAAGCAGCACATTGCCACGCGCGAGCTAAAGGTCGCGATGATCGGCGAGTCAATGGCGGACAAACGCGCTGCGCCGATCTACACTGCGCACAAAGCAATCGAGACCACCATCCTTGCCGGTACGCCAGGCGAGGTGCAGTTCCATTTGCGGGCACGTGCTGACTCTGACGAAGAGGCGCAGAAGAGAGTGGAAGCGCTGGCCACTGCGCTGGAGCAGGAGTTTGATGACGCAATCTTTTCCTCTGCCGGTGAGAGCATGGAGCAGATCGTCGGCTACTATCTCGGCATGCGTGGGGAGACGCTGGCCGTAGCTGAGTCCTGCACCGGCGGTCTGCTGGCGCAACGCATTACCTCCGTTCCTGGCAGCTCACGCTACTTCCTGGGTGGCGCTGTGGTCTATGAGAATTCTTTGAAGACTGAGCTGGCAGATGTGCCGCCGCTGCTCATCAAAGAGCATGGCGCCGTCAGCAGCCAGGTGGCCACAGCGCTGGCGGAGGGTATTCGTGCCAAGTGCAAATCCACGCTGGGCGTCGGCATTACAGGAGTAGCCGGCCCGGGCGGTGGGACGGACGAAAAGCCTGTCGGCCTTGTCTTTCATGCTCTGGCTGACGGCAAGAACACAGAAGTGATTGAAAGAAAATTCTTAGGTGACCGCGACCGCATTCGCCAATGGGCCACGCAGCAGGCGCTGGACATGGTGCGCCGCAAGCTAATGAAATAATGCGCATCTTTATTGCACTCGATATCCCGCAGGAAATTCGTGCTCGCATTACCGAATACCTGGAGCGCGCGCGCAAGTTTGCCCCGGATGCGCGCTGGGCCCGCGTGGAAGGGCTGCACGTAACGTTAAAGTTCATCGGCGAAGTGAGCGATGAAGTAGTGCAGCAGATGAAGAACGCGCTCTCAACCGTCAAAGCGATGCCACTCGAAATCAAGTTCCAGGGCGTAGGCTTTTTCCCAAATGAAAAAGGTGCGCGAGTGTTTTGGGTCGGCGTTGATGGAGGCGAAGCGCTTCCAAGTCTGGCTGGGAGCGTAGATGCAGCGCTTGAGAAGCTTGGAATCAAGCAGGAAGAGAAGGCTTATCATCCGCATCTCACGCTGGCGCGAGCCAGCTCGCATCCCTTGCGTGAGCTGCGGCCTTTGCTCGATCAGCAGCCACAGTTCGGTACAATGACGGCGCGCGAGTTCTTCATGTACCAGAGCCAGCCACAGCGAGGCGGATCAAAATACACCAAGCTGGAACGATTTAGATTCGAGTAACCCGGCCGTTCACCCTACCACAGCCGCCGAACGCCATAAGCATCAAATGCGGAGTCGTTACTAAGGATGGCAAGGTCTTCTCCCTGGGCCTGGGCAATCAGCATCCGATCAAATGGATCCCTATGCGGACCGGGCAGCAGACCGGCGCGTACTGCATGGTCCGTGGAGATTGGCAAGGGTTCAAAGCGCTCACGTGTGAGATAGCCTGAGAAATCGGCCAGCAGATCCGCTGCGTCCGGCAGTTTCCCAATGCGAAACTTGGTTGCGATTTCCCAGGCAGAAGCGGCGCTTACCAGAATCGTGTTAGCCGCACGGGCAAGATGCTTTCTGGCTGATGCCGGCAAAGCAGGATCATCCGATAGCCACCAGAGCAGCGCGTGCGTGTCAATCAGAAGCCTCAATTTTATTCCCACCCAGCGATTTCTTCGTCGGTAAGAGGCTCAAAGAATTCACGAGCCACGCGCAATTTGCCGCGCAGAGCACCCGGCTGGCGGCGGCCCTTAACATCGGCTATGGGAACCAAGCGCACGACTGGTTGCGGGCCGCGTGCGATTACTACTTCCTCACCCTGGCAAGCTTCTTCAATCAATCTTGAAAGGTTGGTCTTTGCCTCATGAATGGTAAAGGTTTTCATATTAGCTAATATACATTAGCTAATTAAGTTACGTCTTGCAACTCTCAGTTATGGCAGTGCGTCCCGCTCCAAAGATCTGACTGAAGAGCCACAGTTCGGTACAATGACAGCGCCGGCCGCAGCGAGGCGGGCCCAAAATACACCAAGCTGGAGCGGTTTGAGCTGGGATAACTTATCTGCTAATCAATAACCGAATGTTTTCTCTTTACCTCATCATCGCCGTTACCGCCTATCTACTCGGCTCGATTCCATTCGGCTATCTATTGGTGCGTATTTTTCGCGGCGAAGACATCCGCCTAACCGGCAGCGGCAACATCGGCGCGACGAATGTTGCGCGATCGGGTGCGAAGGGATTAGGCATTGCCACGCTGTTTTTTGATGCAGTGAAGGGAGCGCTGGCGGTGGAGATCGCCGCACTGCTGGCCAAGTCACATTACAACCTCTGCGGTGATTTTTATCAGCATCCCTGCGCTCGCCCACTCATCCTCATGTCACTGGCTGCGCTCTTTGCCGTTCTGGGCCACGTCTTTCCCGTCTGGCTGCGCTTCATAGGCGGAAAGGGTGTTGCCACCGCTCTGGGCGTTTTCTGCGTACTCTTTCCCAAAGCGGTTCTGGTCTCACTGGCGCTCTTTATTCTTGTTGTAGCGCTTACCCGCTATGTTTCGCTGGGCTCCATTCTTGGAGCAATTGCGTTTCCTGTGGCTGCTTATTTCATACAAAGCCCGGATGCCATATCCCTGACGCTTACTTCGATGATTTCGTTGATCGTGGTACTGAAACATCATCAGAACATCAGCCGCCTGCTTTCAGGGACTGAAAATCGCTTCGGTGCGTCAAAATCGAAGCCCGCGGAGAAGCCGCTTTGAGCCGCATTGCTGTCATTGGTGGAGGCGCGTGGGGCACGGCGCTCGCGATCGTCGCCGGACGCCGCGGCGATCATGAAGTCCGTTTGTGGGCGCTCGAAAAAGAAGTCGTCGAAAGCGTCAACCGTTCGCACACGAATGATCTGTTTCTGCCTGGCACCACGCTGCCTGCCTGCATTCAAGCCACGCATGACTTCAAAGAGGCGATTTCCGGCGCAGAGATCATTCTTAGCGTAATGCCCTCACACCACTGCCGCCGCACCTTTGAGCACATGGCGCAGTGGCTGCAGCCGCATATGCTCTTTGTCAGCGCCACCAAAGGCGTGGAAAATGACACGCTGCTGCGCATGAGCGAGGTAATTGAAGAAGTTGTGGGGCGTTTTTGCGGGTTCAAGCCGCAGATTGGCGCGCTGAGCGGGCCATCATTTGCTCGCGAAGTAGCTGATCGTCATCCCACGGCGTTAACCGTTGCTTCAACAAATAACGCACTCGCCACGCGCATACAAAAGGATTTCAGCGATCCCAGCTTCCGCGTCTATATGAATGATGATCTGATTGGCGTGGAACTGGGCGGCGCGCTCAAGAATGTAATTGCCATTGCTGCCGGCGTCTGCAGCGGCATGGGGCTGGGGCACAACTCCGTTGCAGCGCTCATTACGCGCGGGCTGGCGGAAATTACCCGGCTCTCGGTGGCCTGTGGCGCCAAACCGCAGACAATGTTCGGCCTGGCCGGCATGGGCGACCTTGTGCTTACCTGCACCGGAGGCCTCTCACGCAACCGCAGCGTTGGCGAGGCGCTGGGCAAAGGGCAGGCGCTGCAGGAGATCATTGCAGGCATGCACGGCATGGTGGCTGAAGGAGTGCTTACTACGAATGCCGCGCTGGGACTGGCGCGGAAGCAAAATGTTGAAATGCCGATCACGGAGCAGATGTACGCCATCCTGCATGACGGCAAATCGCCACGAGAGGCGATCCGCGAGCTGATGACCCGCCCGGGCAAGGTGGAAGACAGATTTTAAGCGGATTCGCCATTCTCAGTAAGTGATCAAGCCAGGAAATAACCGCAATGTTTTGAATCTTGAGGCGGCTCAGTACTTCCGTAATGCTGTGATAAGTCGTTTTTTTGGCAGGTTTTACTCCGGTTTCAGACTACAATCTGTGGATACGTTTCTGGCCACATGAAACTGCCGTTGCCATCGCGAATTCCGATTCTGTACCTCATTCTCATCGTGTTGATCGCGGTGGGTGTAGTGCCGCTCTATTTCTACGCGCAAAAAATGGTGGCACACAATCGTGAAACCCTGGGACGCAACGAAAAACTGCTGCAGAACATGGTGACCACCACGCTGGCGCAGTCCATTGCGCTGCGAGAGAAGGAAATCAGCTCCACGCTTGCCAGCCTGGCTTATTCCATCCAGGTCACCAGTGGCGGCAATCTCGCCGGAAAGAACGTTGAGGCGCCCGATGTAAGGGCGTTGCTGCAGAATTATGTGATCAGTCCGGAATCCATTGTTCCGTTCGCGCGCCTGATTAATAACGACAATCAGTTTATGGGCGTGGGCACTATTGATCCCGACACTTTCCTTGAAAAGGAGCTGGAGCGTGGCCTGAACGCTGCGCACGACAGCCGCGAATACAGTGGAGAACCGCTTGCGATTGGTTCCGGCAAGCAGTCTCGCACGGTAATGGTGGTTGCCAAACCAGTGGTGAATGAGCAGCATTCCTATATCGGCTCATTGGAACTGGTGATTGATCTTGAATACCTGGTGAAGCAGCTCCGTGAAGCCAAAGATCAGCAGAATCTGGAGACATTTGTTGTGGACCGCTCAGGGCGGCTCGTGGCTTCGGCCAGCCCGCGCTATGCCACCGGCCAGGACATGAATTCGAATGAGCTGGTAAAGAATTTTGTTGAGCAGAAGGCTGTTGCGCCGCTTGCGGTCACCATGGATTACACGGTGCAGGAGAGCAAGAGCAAGGTTCCAATGCTGGGGACCTACTACCCTGTGGCAGGCCTGGGCTGGGCCGTGGTGGCTCAAAAAACCCAGGAAGACGCCTACATGGACATCACGGACATGCAGCGCGATGCGGTCCGCGCGGCGTTGATTGCAATCGCCTTCAGCATTTTCATCGGCATCTGGTCCGCACGACGCCTCACCACGCCGCTACACGTCCTGACCGAATCCAGCCGCACCATTGCCGGTGGCGACTTCTCGCATCGCGTGCGCCTCAAGAGCCGCACAGAGTTTGGCGAGCTGGCGCAGACCTTCAACACCATGACCGACGACCTGGAGCAGTTCGTTGATGACCTCAAGAAGGCGGCACAGGAAAATCGCACTCTGTTCCTGAGCTCCATTCAGATGCTCGCCGGCGCGGTTGACGAAAAGGACCCATATACGCGCGGTCACTCTGACCGCGTTACGCGGTATTCAGTCCTCATCGCCACGGAGATGGGGCTGAAGGAAGAAGATATAGATAAGATACGCATCTCAGCGCAGCTCCATGACGTAGGCAAAATCGGCATTGAAGACCGCATCCTCAAAAAGCCCGGAGCACTCACGCCGGAAGAGTTTGAGATCATGAAAACGCATACCACCAAGGGCGCTGCTATTCTGCGTCCGGTTGAGGCGCTGCGTGACATGCTGCCCGGCATCGAGCTGCATCATGAGTCGCTCGATGGTCGCGGCTATCCTTATGGGTTGAAGGCAGATCAGATTCCGCTGATGCCTCGCATCATCATGGTGGCCGATACCTTTGATGCCATGACCACCAACCGCCCATATCAGGCTGCAATGGATCCCGAGTACGTCATCCGCATCATCAACTCGCTGGCGGCCACCAAGTTCGATCCACACGTGGTAGCGGCAATGACCAAGGTATTTGAGAGCGGCAAGCTGCGCATCCATCGCGCGGCGACGGTCAGCGGCGAGGATGCCGCAGCGGCGGCTGCTCCAGCCGTGAGCACAACCACCGAAGCGTAATCAGTCCCGCCACATCAAAAGTGAAGTCCGCTAATTGAATTTGCCTGGTTGTCGTACGCATTTGTATGATCCGCGGCTTTTCTGCTGCTATAATCCGCCGTTCCTATGAAAATCCAAAAACTTCTCTTCGCCCTGATCGCTCTCTGTGCTTTTAGCTTTGCTCAAAACGCCGCACCGCAGAAAACGTACGTTCACGCCGGCCATCTGCTTGACGTAAAAAGCGGCAAGCTGCTGGATAACGTCCTGATCACGATTGAAGGCGACAAAATCAGCTCAGTTGGTTCCGGAGCAGCGCCTGCGGGAGCCAAGGTGATTGATCTGCCTAATGCCACAGTTCTCCCCGGCCTGATCGACGCGCACACGCACCTCACCTATGAACCCAACTTTGGCTACCAGCAACTGGGCATCTCGATTCCCAAGGAAGCGCTGATAGGCGCCAAGAACGCACGCATCACGCTGGAAGCCGGGTTCACCACGGTGCGCAACGTTGGCGCCAGCGGCTATGCGGACGTGGCTTTGCGCGACGCCATCAATGAAGGCATGGTGCCCGGCCCGCACATGGTGGTCAGCGGGCCTGCGCTTTCTATCACGGGCGGCCATTGCGATGAGAACCTTCTGCCTTATGAATGGCACGCCAAGGCTGACGGCACTGCCGATGGCATTGAGCATGTACAGCAAAAGGTGCGCGAAGTCATCAAATATGGCGCGGACGTGATCAAGGTTTGCGCGACCGGCGGCGTGCTTTCCAAGGGCGACGATCCACGGGCGTCACAGTACACGCTGGAGGAGATGAAGGCCATTGTTGCCGATGCGCATCGCCTGGGCCGCAAAGTCGCCGCACATGCGCATGGAGCGCAGGGAATCGCGTGGGCCAGCGAGGCAGGCGTGGACTCGATTGAGCACGGCTCATACATTGACGATGCCGGCATCAAGGTCATGAAAGAGCACGGCACCTATCTTGTGCCCACGATGTACCTTGCGGACTGGATGCGCGAGAATGCGGTAAAGATCGGCCTGCCGGCAATGTATGCCGACAAGATGAAGTCTGTAACCGCGGCGAGCCGCCAGAACCTGAAGCACGCATTTGAGTCCGGAGTGAAAGTCGCTTTTGGGACTGATGCCGCTGTCTATCCTCACGGCCTCAATGCGCATGAGTTTGCCGTTTACGTTCAGCAGGGGATGACTCCCATCCAGGCGATCCAGACCGCCACGGTGAATGCCGCTGATCTGCTGGGCTGGTCAGACCGCATCGGGACGCTGGAGCCGGGCAAATATGCAGATATGGTTGCCGTGAACGGCGATCCCACAAAAGACGTAACCCTCCTGCAGAATCCCACGTTTGTGATGAAGGGCGGCGTGGTTTACAAGCAGAAGTAGAGTCTTCTGGAATCCCCAACTGACGAGTTCAATTGCTGTGGAGACGTAGCATGCTGCGTCTCTACGTTGGGATTGTCGCGCGATATCGCAAAGCGAATCTATAATGATCTGTTTTTCTTTAGGGGAATCGTGTGAAGCTCTTTTATCTCTCAACATTGTTGTTGCTGATTTCTACGCTGGCTCACAGCCAAAACAAACCCGCTCAGGCAAAGACGGCGGATTTTTCCGCTCTGGCCGACCGCTATTTTGACGAATACTACTTCAAGTTCAATCCGTCACAGGGCACGGCTGCCGGCTTTCACCAGTATGACAATCAGTTGGAAAATTACTCACGCGCTACGATTGACCAGCAGATCGCCGTCCTCAAAAAGTTCAAGGCCCAGTTCAGCGCTCTTCCGCAAGGTCCTCTCAACAGTGATGCCGATATTGCAACGTGGATTGACCGCAACCTGATTCTCGGCAACATCAACTCCACCCTTCTCACGCTTGAGCAGATTCGCCCATGGGAGAAGAATCCGGATATATATTCCAGCGGTATAACTAACTCTATCTTCCTGATTATGGCTCGCACTTTTGCTCCGCCGGACCAGCGGTTAAAGTCTGTGATCGCCCGCGAAAAGCAGATTCCTGCGGTCTTCCAGGCAGCGCGGCAAAACCTGAAGAACCCGCCGCCGATCTATGTTGACGTGGCGCTGGAGCAGATTCCCGGCATTATCGGTTTTTTCCAGAAAGATGTCCCTGAAGCCTTTAAAGAAGTAAAGGACCAGGCACTGCTCAGTGAATTCAATGCCGCGAACCAGAAAGTGATGGATTCGCTCAAGCAATACCAGCAGTGGATTGAGAAGGACCTGAAGCCGCGCGCTCACGGTGACTTCCGCATCGGCGCTGCCAACTACAGCAAGAAGCTACTCTATGACGAAGACGTAGATATTCCACTCTCACGGCTGCTGGAGATCGGCATGGCGAACCTGCGCCAGAACCAGCAGGAATTCAAAGCCGTGGCAGCCAAGATTGATCCCAGCAAGACGCCGCAGCAGATTCTGGAAGAGCTGGAAAAAGACCATCCTGCGCCGGACAAGCTGCTCGAAACCTTCCGTGACACACTTGGCGGCTTGCGTGACTATCTGGAGCAGCACCACATCGTAGGCATGCCGTCACAGGTTTTGCCGATTGTGCAGGAGACACCGCCGTTCGCACGCGCCCTGACGTTTGCTTCCATGGACACGCCCGGCCCTTACGAGAAAGTTGCCAAGGAGGCGTTTTTCAACGTCACACTGCCGGAACCGAACTGGACTCCGCAGCAGGTGGAAGAGCACATGGCCGGCTTCAATCGCGGCACTGTTATCTCGACAGCCGTGCACGAGGTTTATCCGGGCCACTACACGCAGGTTCTCTGGGTTCCTTCTGCGCCTTCCAAGACGCGCAAGCTCCTTGGCTGCAGCTCCAATGCAGAAGGCTGGGCGCACTATAGCGAGAAGATGATGCTCGATGAAGGTTACGGCCGCACGCCGGGGACTGATCTGGACCACGACACGGCATTTCTCAAGCTCCGCCTCGGGCAACTTCAGGACGCGCTGCTGCGCAATGCGCGTTTCATTGTCGGCATACAGATGCACACCGGCAAAATGACCTTCGATGAGGGCGTGAATTTCTTCGTCAAAGAAGGCTACCAGACCAAGGTCAATGGAACGCGTGAGACCAAGCGCGGCACCTCCGATCCCACGTACCTTTATTACACGCTGGGCAAGCTGGAGATCCTGAAGCTGCGTGATGACTACAAAAAGAAGGTCGGCGATAAATTTTCGCTAGAGGAATTTCATAATGAGTTTCTCAAGCAGGGCTTCCCGCCGATCAAGCTGATAAGACGGCTGATGATTGGCGATGAGAGCCCAGTGTTGTAGAAAATCTCGAGTGAAGCGAGAGATTTCTACGGCAAAATACGCGGGATTCGGGATTTCAGAAAAAAGCTAATTGCCAAAATCGTGCATCTCACATCCTATTAAAGGTTACTGTTAAGGATCACTGCATGAAGATGAAGGTTCGTAAGGCTGTTTTTCCCGCTGCCGGGCTAGGCACTCGCTTTCTGCCCGCCACCAAGGCCCAGCCAAAAGAGATGCTGCCGCTGGTGGACAAGCCGATCATCCAGTACGGCGTGGAGGAAGCCCTGGCCGCGGGTTGCGATCAGATCATCATTGTCACGGGGCGCGGCAAGTCGTCCATTGAAGACCACTTTGATGTCAGCTACGAGCTGGAAAAAATGCTGGAAGAGCGCGGCAAGACCGACCTGCTGGCGATTGTCCGGCAGATCTCTGACATGATTCACGTGGCTTATGTTCGCCAAAAGGAGGCGATGGGTCTTGGCCATGCCGTACTGATGGCGCGCGAGCTTGTCGGTAATGAGCCCTTTGCCGTGCTCCTGGCAGACGACGTGATTGATGGGCAGAAGCCCTGTCTCAAGCAGATGATGGAGGTCTTTGAGGAGTCACAGTGCTCGATCCTGGCTACGCAGGAGGTCAATGGCCCAGCTATTTCTTCTTACGGCGTGCTTGACGCTCAGCGCATTGAAGGCAAGTTCAATGGCCGCGCTTACAACGTGCGCAACCTGGTGGAAAAGCCCAAGCCTGAAGACGCGCCTTCCAATCTGGCGATCATTGGCCGCTACATCCTCACGCCCACGATTTTTGAAACTCTTGAGCGCACACCACTGGGCACCGGCGGCGAGCTCCAGCTTACGGATGGACTCCGCGGCCTGCTGAGTGCCGGCGAAAATATTTATGGTTACACGTTTGAAGGCAAGCGCCACGATACCGGTGACAAGCTGGGCTTTCTCAAGGCTACGGTTGAGTTTTCACTCAAGCGCTCGGATCTGGGCCCGGCCTTTGCTGATTATTTGAAATCGCTCAACATTGAAGAAAGCGCCAGAAAAGTGGAAGCGGCCTGAGGCTCCGACCGAGCCAGGAGGCCGCACTGCCGAGCAGCTTACCCGCGTCTCAATTTGACGAAAACTGTTCCCATCTTGTCTTGTTGAGCGAGTTGAAACATCCCGAGAATGTCCTGTCTCATACTGCATCAGGGAATTTCAACCAAAAGCTCTTTTTCTGGGAATTCTCCTGCGCTATGAGCAGCCAGGAGAGCTAAAGGAAGAAAGCATGGAAGGGAACTCCCTCAATCGGCATGGCAGGGGACGCATTCTCGGGATGCTTCCACTTGCGCTTGTCCCGGCTTCGCCGTGATTCGCGCGGCACTCAGCATGACAAGTCTGAAAGGCCGGGTCAAACTGAGACACTACCAAATGTTAGCTCTCGCCGAAATCTTCGTCCTGGAAAATGTATGGCGCTGTCCGGATCAACCGGAAGCGGACCCGTTCTTCGCAGGTATCGCAAGCTGGGAAGGAATCCCCGTTCAGCATGACTACTTCATGCGCCACGCGATGGCTATGGTCGTGAATTACCTCATAAATTCCAGTCTCACGCACAGTCTCCCCGGCGCTGAAGAGATTTGACGGGCGGTCAGGATGGCCCGAGTGCGGGCGCGACTTGCCTCCACCCTTTGCGCGTGGATGATGATATCTAGGACGAAATGTATAAGACGAAACGACGCTTTTCTTGGTTTCCATAGGTTGAAGCCAGAAAATTTATATACCCATGAACTGGCGCGCTGGCAACTATTTTTTTGCGTAAGGCTATACGAACTTAACAGTTACATTCTGGAATTTCCCGGTCCTTGCTGAAAATCAGAATCTTCTGAAATAAGCGCTGCCGGCCGCGTCAGCACAAATCGAACCAGAGAGCCGCAATGGACGCACATGGGGAAGCGCTCGCCTTTAAAAATAGTAGCGGCGTGGTTTGGCCGGTGACCGTCATGAATCACCGTGTACACCCCGGATTCCGGTACTTCGTCGCCCGACTTGAACGACTGCTCCGCCTTGGATGCGCCTTGCATGCCTTCCCTGCTTTTTTAATCAGCACAGTTTACTAAAGCAGGGGTAAATCCGTTACGTTTTAATTAAGTAAGCACTAATTATTTACAAAGCCGGAATGTGGCTTAAGAAGCAGAATCCGGCATTTTGGCTTGGTCTATGAGCAGTACCGGGATGCCATCGCGGACAGGATAGATCCGCCGGCAGCCGGTGCATTGCAGAAAGCTGCCATCCGTGGCGAGATTGAGGGGCTTGCGACATTCCGGAACGGGACAAACCAGCACATCTAGCAGTTGTTTCAGCATCATCGCTCATATTGTAACGGCTTTTGGGGGGAACTCTTAGTGCAGAAGTAAAGCTTCTGTACGGCTCTGCTGCCTGCGCTTTGCTAAGATGAATCGGTGTTCTCAGAGACTTATGCCTGCCACAGTGCTTGACGGCAACAAGATTGCCGCGCAAATCAGGTCTGAAGTTGCAGAAGAGGCCGGAAAGCTGGCCCAAGCCGGCTTGCGACCCGGATTGGCCGTGATTCTGGTGGGACACAATCCGGCTTCAGAGATTTACGTTCGCAATAAAGTGAAGGCATGCGAGCAGGTTGGCGTACACGGCGAGACCATTACTCCACCTGATTCCGTGAGCACGGAAGAGCTGTTGCACATCATTGATCAACTCAATCAGCGTGACGAAATCGATGGCATCCTGGTGCAGCTTCCTTTGCCGCCACAGGTGGATTCCAAAAAAGTGCTGCTGGCGGTTGCGCCGGAAAAAGATGTGGATGGCTTTCATCCCGTGAACGTCGGCAATCTCTCCACGCAGCGTCCGGGGCTGGTGCCCTGCACTCCGGCGGGAGTGATTGAGATCTTGCGCCGCAGCAATATTCCGATTGAGGGCCAGCAGGCAGTGGTGATCGGGCGCAGCGATATTGTGGGCAAGCCTGTGGCCATGCTTTTGCTCAACAACAACGCTACTGTGACGGTCTGCCACTCCAAGACGCGCGACTTGCAGCAAACTGCCCGCCAGGCGGACATTCTGGTTGCTGCGATCGGGAAAGCAGGATACGTAACGCGGGAATTTGTGAAGCCCGGCGCTACGGTGATTGATGTGGGAATTAACAAGATTACTGGACGCAACGAGTTTGAAAAATTCTTTTCTGGCGATGCCGTGCGCGAAAAATCATTCGCAGAGAAGGGCTCAACGCTGGTCGGCGACGTTGATCCTCATGTGGCCGAGATTGCCGGCGCCATTACTCCTGTTCCTGGAGGAGTCGGTCCGTTAACCATTGCTATGCTGCTGGCAAATACCGTAAAAGCGTGCCGCATGCGCAGAGTTGCAGCAGCGCAGATGGCACGGAGCTGACAAATGCTGCGTGTAGGCCTTACCGGCGGGATCGCCTGCGGCAAATCCACTGTTGCAAGGATGTTTTCTGAATTAGGCGCGCAGGTTGTTGACGCTGATGTGCTGGTGCACGAGCTTTATCGCCCGGGTGAAGAGGTCTATCAGGAGTTAGTCAGGCGCTTTGGCCGGGAGATTGTAAAAGCAGATGGCGAAATTGATCGCGCAAAGCTGGCTGCGGCAGCGTTTGACGGCGGCCGCGTAGAAGAGCTAAACAAGATTGTGCATCCGGCTGTGATCCGCCGGCAGGAAGAGTGGATGCGCGACATCGTCGCGAGAGATCCCAACGCGGTGGTCATTGTGGAAGCAGCGCTGCTTCTTGAAGCCGGTGCAGGCAAGCGCTTTGACAAGATCGTGGTTGTGACCTGCAAGCCGGAGCAGAAAGTTGAGCGCCTGGCCAGCCGCACCGGCTTGAATCACATGGAAGCGCGCGCTGAGGTGGAGCGCCGCACCAAGGCACAGCTTTCTGATGAAGAAAAAGCGCGGCGCGCCGACTACGTGATTGACAACTGCGGCCCAATCGAAGCGATGCGTGGCCAGGTGCAGCGTGTTTTTGCCGAGCTGAAGCAACTCTCAAAAGGTGGAGTATGAAGTCTTTGCGTCCAATTTTTCTCGCACTTGTGCTTGTTGCTGCTTTTTATTATGTGACGAACCATCTGAGCGGTCCATTGGCGCCCTCATGGGTCACGCGTCCCACGCATGTAGAGCTGACGCAGGCGGCAGGCCCGAGCGGCTATGACTCAGAGGAGCAGAACAATATTTCGGTGTACAAGAAGGCGTTGCCGTCGGTAGTGAACATCACCGCAACCGCCGTGGCTTACGACTTTTTTTATGGCGCGGTTCCGCAGCAGGGCATGGGCTCAGGTTTTGTAATTGATGGTGAAGGACACATTCTTACGAACTTCCACGTTGTGGAAGGAGCGCGGCAGGTAGAGGTCACCACCAGCGACAAAAAGAAATATAAAGCACAGATCATTGGCACTGATCCGGTCCATGACCTGGCAGTGATTCAGATTCCAACCAAGGCGGTGCCGCAGGCGGAGATTGGCGATTCAAAGAGCCTGATTGTCGGCCAGAAGGTTTATGCCATTGGCAATCCGTTTGGTCTCAGCGGAACCATGACGCGCGGCATCATCAGCTCTATTCGATCGCTCAAAGGCCAGCGCGGCTTCATTGATGAGGCCATTCAGACTGATGCAGCCATCAATCCCGGAAATTCCGGCGGCCCGCTGTTGAACGCGCACGGGCAGGTGATTGGCATCAATACCATGATTCTGACCGGCGGCGTGGAGCAGAGCGCCGGCATTGGCTTTGCCATTCCCATCAATACAGCCAAGGCGGTGCTGGATGATCTGGTGCATCTGGGCCGGGTGCGCCGGCCTGAAATGGGCGTTCGCACCATTCCGATTGGCCCGGAGTTGGCCGACCAAATGGGATTGGCAGCGGATTCGGGCTTGTTGATCACTGAGGTAGTGCGCGGAAGCGCAGCTGAGCGTGCTGGGCTTCACGGCGGCACGGAGCGGGCCTATCTTGGAAACATGCCCATCACCCTGGGCGGCGACCTCATTGTCGCCCTTGACGGCCAGCCGATTGAAGACCAGCAAGACCTTTCCCACTTTATGCAGAACCATCACTCGGGAGACACGGTTACGGTGACTGTGTATCGAGGCAAGAAGAAGATGGATTTGAAGGTGGTGTTGGGTGAGTCCCGGGGAGTCGCCTGATCAGAAATGGCCACTTCTGTAACGCTTGTGACCTGTTCGCCACAAATAGGGTGATTAAGCAATAAGTTTTCTTTGCTTCTGCAGCAAGTGGGGCTAAGCTGTACAGATCAAATTTCTACCGTTTCCGGGAAGGAGCGAACATTATGGCGTTTTGTGCAAAGTGTGGGGCGCAGATGGCCGAGGGCGCAGGATTTTGCGCTGCGTGCGGTACCGCGGTTGCAGGACAGAACGTTACTACATCGACGGGAGCTGCGGCGGCTCCTGCGCAGAGCGGGGCTGCCACTGCAGGGATGACGGATAATATTGCTGCTGCGCTGAGCTATATATGGATCGTTGGTTTGGTTTTTCTGTTCATTGAGCCGTACAACAAAAAGCGTTTTGTTCGATTTCATGCATTTCAATCTGTTCTCTATGCCGCTGCGGCTGTGGTCCTATGGATTGGATTGCATATTGTTGGTGTGATTGCGGGTGCTGTAACGTCAGGCATTGCATGGCTGATCCTTGGGCCAGTGGCAATGTTGCTTTGGCTCGGCATGTTTGCGTTCTGGGTAATACTGGTTGTGAAGGCTTACAATAACCAGGAGTTTAAAGCTCCAATTATCGGTAACATCGCTGCGCAGCAGGTCGCGAATCTGCAATAGCTCTTCCCGCTTCAGTTAATTTATTCTGATGCGAACAGGGATTTGTCTCGACTATTCGTCCGGCAAGTCCCTGTTGGTTTGTTGGAGTCATACTCAATGAAATATTGCCGCTTTGTCTCTGCTGAAGGGCCGCAGTTTGGGCAGATTGAAACCGTTGGTGGCACACAATACATCACCCGCACAGCTCCGGACGGCCCGGTTCCCGAATTTTCCAGTACAGATCATCTTCCGCATCTTCCATTTGCTTCAGTGAAATTGCTGGAGCCTGCGACGCCCTCAAAGATTCTCTGCGTGGGCAGGAACTACAGCGAGCACGCGAAAGAGCTCGGCAACGATGTACCCACCGAGCCGGTAATCTTTATGAAGCCGCCTACGAGCGTGATCGGCCCTGAAGAAAAGATTGCGCGGCCACGGCATCTTTCCCAGCGCGTGGATTATGAAGGCGAGCTTGTGATCGTGATCGGCAAGCCTTGCCGCGGACTTGGGCCGAATGATGATGTGAGGCCGTACATTCTGGGATACACCTGCGCCAATGACGTTACTGCACGCGATCTGCAAAAGAAAGACGGCCAATGGACGCGCGCCAAGAGCTTTGATACGTTCTGCCCGCTTGGGCCCATCGTTACGGATGAGATTGATCCCTGGAAAGGCGTGCGCGTAGAGACACGCGTGAATGGCCAGGTAAAGCAATCAGAAAGCACCACGGCTTTTCTCTTCCCCGTGGATGTGGTCATGCGTTTTATTTCGCAGGTGATGACGCTGCTGCCCGGCGATCTTATTCTTACCGGCACTCCGGCCGGAATTGGCCCACTGGTCGCGGGGGATGAGGTGACTGTTTCCATTGAGGGGATCGGCTCGCTGAAAAATCCGGTGATTGACGGCGCCTAAATCTGCAAAGCAATCAGGCATTTAGCGCATTCAGTGGTGACTGAAAACTATGGTCACGTTGCGCTTTTGCGGCATTCCATCCATGCTTCTGATGACAAGCTAAACGCTTAGGGCAGATAGGGCTTCCTGCGGATATTCACTGTAACCAACTTGGGTTAAACTCATCTACTGAAATGGTCGAACGTCTTGGGGTTGGAGACGTCATGGTTTATGAACGCTGAACTTCGTCTATATTCTATCTTCGCAATTGCCGGCGCCGGCCTTGTTTTGGCCGGCGTGGCGTGGGCCCGCAAGCATCGCAAAACTCCTGACGAGCTGGAGCAGGAGCGGCGCACTCAACTGAGCGAGAGCGGCCGCATTACTGATGGCACAGTCATCGATGTGAATGAAATGCAGATGAACGGCTCCGGCGAGCTGCAACTTCTCATCTACCAATATGACGTTGCGGGTGTCAGCTATGAAGCTTCACAGGACGTGAGCAGCCTTCGCCACATGGTGGACCTGCACTCCTGCCGGGCCGGCTTGATGACCTCCATCAAGTACGATCCCAGCAATCCGGGCAACTCAATTGTGATTGCTGAGAACTGGTCAGGATTGCGGCACTAGTGGGTTACATCCCGAGCGCAGCGAGGGAGCCCTATCAGCGCGAAATTTTCAAGGCACGCTTCTCAAGCAAGTTTACCCGCTGCAACACTCTTATTCAGCCGTCCCGCTGAAGCGGGACTCTAATAGCGACTGCTGTTTCCCGGCACTTACCCTCGCTCTCCCGCTGTGCGGGATCGCTTCGTGCCGTGCCGGGCTATTTCCATTCGCCCCTTTCGGGGCTGAAGATTGTTTGGGCAGCGTACTGTTTTTTATGGCGATGGCTGGATCAGCACGAAGGCGCGATCGATAATTCTTTTTAGCCGCAGATTTGCGCAGATAAACGCAGATAAAAAAATAAGCCGCGAATGAACGCGAACTGCGCGAATCATTTTTTGGTATTCCCTGTTGTTGGCCGATTTGTCTCCCTGCCAGAGGCCCATTCAGTGTTTCCTGCGCTTCAGGCCTTTCAACGGCCTGTTATCAAGGAGATTAACATCGTACGTCTGCAGCTGGTTCCGAAGGGGGTCCCTCGCTACGCCCGGGAGTTGCTATATCGATATCCATCAATATAGTTTTAATTCGTGCCCAGCGCTTCCATGATGCGATCAAAGTCTTCCAACGAGCCGTATTTCAGGATGATTTTGCCCTTCCCTTTGCGGTCCTGAATTTCCACCTTGATGCCCAGCGCGTGCTCCAGGCTGCGCTGTGCCTCGCGGACATTGGGATCGAGAGGTTGCGCTGTCTTTTGCGGCTTGGCTTCTTCTTGTGCGGGATTCAACAGACGTGCTGCCAACTCTTCCGTTTGCCGTACGGACAGTTGCTTTTCAATCACCTCACGCGCTGCCCGCTCCAGGTGCTCCGGAAAACTGACAAGACCCAGCAGAACCTTTCCGTGCCCAAAGCTGATGACTCCGGCTTCCAAAGCATTTTGCAGTGTTTCCGGCAGCTTGAGCAGGCGGATGAAGTTGGCAATGCTGGCGCGATCTTTGCCGGTGCGCGAAGCAATCTGCTCCTGGGTGAGATTGAACTCGCGGCTCAGGCGTTCAAAAGCCCGCGCCTGTTCTATTGGGTTCAAATCCTCACGCTGCAGGTTTTCAATGATCGTGATCTCCATGGCTTGCTCATTGGAGATCTGCCTTATCACGGCTGGAATGGCCGCCTTGCCGGCGCGCCGGGAGGCCAGCCAGCGCCGCTCGCCGGCGACGAGCTGAAAGCGGCCATCGGCCGCAGGGCGAAGCACCACGGGCTGAACCACACCGCTGGCGCGAATTGACTCTGTGAGTTCCGCCAATGCGGTTTCATTGATCTGCCGGCGCGTCTGATAAGGGTTGGGATCAATCAGCTCGATGGCAATCTCCTGCGGCCCGGAAGCAGCAGCGGGGGCAGGCATGGGAATGGGAGCTGGAGCAGGCTTTGTTGGCAGCAGAGACTCCAAGCCGCGGCCGAGTCCTTTGCGCTTGTCATTCATCATGATTCGTTAACCTTTTTCAGTTCGGCAGCAACTGCAAATTCTGCTTTTGTTTCTTCACTGGGCTGAGCACCCGCCGCAAGCGCTTGTGAGCGATCCATCAGCTCCTTGGCCAAGCGAATATAGCTTTCTGCGCCGCGTGAGCGTACGTCATAGACAAGGACCGGCTTGCCATAACTCGGCGCCTCAGCCAGCCGGATATTGCGCGGGATGACCGTTTCCAGCAGCTTGTCGCCGAAATACTTCTTCAGCTCCTGGGTGACCTGCTGCGCCAGGATGGTGCGATCGTCATACATGGTGAGGACGACGCCTTCAATCTGGAGCCCAGGATTGAAGCTCTGCCGCAGGCGCTCAATGGTGTCCAGCAGCTCGCTAACGCCTTCCAGGGCGAAATATTCAGCCTGCATGGGAATCAGGACGGAATCAGCAGCAACCAGCGCGTTCAAGGTCAGCAGATCGAGTGCTGGCGGACAGTCAAGCACGATATAGTCGAACCGATCTCGGAGCGAGGCCAAGGCATTGCGCAGCCGGAATTCCCGCTGATCAGCTGAGACCAGCTCAATATTGGCCCCAATCAGGTTTTTGTGAGAAGGAATGAGGCTCAGCCCTTCCAGCTCTGTGGGCACGATTGCCTGCTCTGATGCTTCACCCAAAAGCAGATGGTAGGTGCTGAGGCGCTGCGGATCTCGAGAGAATCCCAAGCCGCCGGTTGAGTTGGCCTGAGGATCACAATCCACCAGCAGTGATTTGACTTCAGCGGCAGCAAAGGAGGCTGCCAGATTGATGGCGGTGGTGGTCTTGCCGACCCCGCCTTTCTGATTGGCTACAGCTATGACTCGTCCCATGGGGAGTGTAAGGCTTTTCAGTCCCGTTTAGGCCCGAACGAGCGGGCCGTGAAATGGAGCTTTGAGAATCGCCAATTGAAATGTAGCGGAGCGGGAAGCAAACCGCAATGCCGCAAATTGGTGCAAGTGTTCCACGTGGAACAGAGAATTTCGGAGAAGGTTAAATGTTCCACGTGGAACATGGATGTTATTGTTTGGATGCGTAGCTATTAAGATTCCCACTTTGACGTGTCACAGAGGCGATTTTGGGATGAAAGGGAGAAAGAAACGGGGCTTATTCTTTGTCTCAGCCCACTTTTACTAGTCTGATTCTCAGCAAATCACTCTTAGACAGAATTTGGCGCTTATGGCTTGGCAGACTATTTACTATGTTGGTTCTCAGGCTGAAATCAACAAAGTGGACCAATTCTGGAGAGGAAAGACGCTTTTTCAGCTCCGATTTAGCCTCAAATCTGCTCTGCTTATCCCACTTTTATCTCTTTGGTTCCTACCAGCAAGATGCGAGAGTGTCCGCCTGGGACCTGACTCGGATGGCTCCAGTTCATATCTTTCGCAAGCTCCAGAGCTTGATCAGCCTGCGCGGCACCTATCATCAATGCAAGGCGGCCGCCGTGCTCAACCAGGCGCAAGGCCGTTGGCAGCGTTCTCTCAAACCGTTCCACGGCACGCATGGTGACCAGATCGGCTTTGTCCGGGTAGTCTTCAGCTCGCCCGGTAAACACAGTCGTATTCTTCAGTCCCAGAGTGAAGATCACCTCTTTCAAAAACGTCGCCTTCTTCTGTTGCGATTCAATCAGAATGAAACGGGCCTCCGGCAGTGACATTGCGAGCGGAATTCCAGGGAAGCCGGCGCCCGAGCCAACGTCAATGCCACAACGGACCGGAGCTTGCGAGCGCAGAATCTCTGCGGCGAAAAATGATTCTCCAAAATGCCTGGCGACGATCTCCTCCGGATCGCGGACGGCCGTGAGGTTCATGCGCGTGTTCCACTTCAGCAATAGATCGATATATATCGATGTAAGGCGGAGCCGCTGTTTATCGAGTTGTGCGTAAGGCGCAAGAAGGCGCGAGATGGCGGCGATGTCCACGGGGTACCATCGTAAATGGTTCAGGTGTGCCGAGGATACAAGTTGATCCTTGAGAGCAGCGGGACCGATCCCCTTGCTGGAACCGGACAAGATGAGCCAGGCTTGCGATTGATTTTCAAGGCTTGACAAAAGCGAATAAATAGCGTATATTTACTTTCCCGACGTGAGAGTCTGGACGGGCGGTTGCAGCCCAAAGCGGATCTTTGAAAACTGAATAGAATCAAGACAAGCTGCCCGGGCCAGAGACCGTGAACCCTGCGCCAATTTGAGAGTACGCTCTCAAGTGCACGCCAATCTGGGATGGACTGGGATGATGCCTCTCAAACCTACGCCAATCTGGGATGGGTATAGGAGGGGGTAGGGTATCAGGGGTACAGACCGGGAGCATCCCTGACAGATTAGACCGGTAGAATTCCTGACACTGCGAGCAGCAAAGGTTGAGGATTTCGTGAACCTAAAGAGCGATGAAATTCCTTGAGGATTGAGACGTAGCGGTGCTACGTCTCTACGGCGGAGTTCCTCTATGCAGCGCTACGTCTCTATGGCGGAGTTCCTCCAAGACTTAGAACGGATGGCATTCAAAGCCAGAACAGATGCCTTTTAAGCGGCTAAGCTCAGGAAATGCTGCGCATTGCGCCGGTATTCGGCGTAAGCGCGGAGAGCAATTCTTTGGCGGTGTGGTTGAAGACCGGATGCAAAACGTCTGGAGCGATTTCAGCCAGGGGCGCCAGCACAAACCTGCGATGGTGCATCGCCGGGTGCGGAATGGTGAGCTCGGGCGTGGTCACGACCGCATTGCCAAACAAGACGATATCAATGTCTATGATCCGCGGGCCCTTTTTGGCCCTGCGCTCGCGGCCCATGGCCTTTTCCAGAGCCAATGTCTTGACGAGCAGCTCCCGCGGCGAAAGCTCCGTCTCAAGCGCCACGGCGCAGTTCACAAACCAGGGTTGCGGCTCTTGCACGTCAACCGGCTCAGTCTCATAAAAGCTTGAAACAGCAAGGACTAACCCCAGGCTTTCCAGGCGAAGAATCGCTTCCCGCAGGTTTGCCGCGCGGTCACCGAGGTTCGAGCCCAGGGACAGATAAGCAGTGCTCTTCATGTGCTCCAAAGCGGAAGTCTGGCTGCCGTGACCGAAGGTGTTATCACCCGGAACCATCAGGTGCCGTTACGTTGGTTACTTGGCCTACGGTTACAGTTTGGGTACTTTGAAGCGCATGGCTCTGCAAGCGCTCCTCCTCAGCCGAGACCCTGAGGTACATCGTACGATACGGCGGGTCTTTGACGCTGCAAACATTGATCTGGATCTTTCCAACAACGCCGACCAGGCACGCCACATCCTGACTCGCAGGAAATATGATGCCCTGGTGGTGGACTGTGATGACACGGTGAATGGCCCGGTGGTGCTGCGTGAGCTGCGCCAGGGAAAATCGAACAAGAGCTGTATTGCCTTTGCGCTGATCAATGGCAAAACGACGATTCAGCAGGCCTTTGAGATGGGCGCTAATTTTGTCCTGGATAAACCCATTTCTCTGGAGCGCGCGACCCGCAGCGTTCGCGCCGCGCAAGGTTTGATCATGCGTGAGCGCCGGCGCTATCACCGGCATGTGGTGAAGGCTACGGGATCCATCCTGGTGGATCAGGGCGCCGAGCTTCCGCTGAATGTTACCAACATCAGCCACGGCGGGATCTCTGTTGAGTGCTCACGCAAGCTGGATCAAGGTGGGGCAGCGCGCGTTCGGCTGCAATTGCCCGGAAGCAAGCGCGCACTGGAAATCAAGGGAGAAATAGTCTGGTCCACTCCGGAAGGCCGTGCAGGAATCCGCTTTCAGATTCTCTCTGCTGAGACCAAAAAAGATCTGGATGCCTGGCTGGAGAAGCGCTCTCTGCCTCTGGGCGGCGGAGCAATGTTCATCAACGCAACCGTCTAAATCAGGCTTCGCGAATGGTGTGCTCCGCGGTTACAGAAACAGGTTCGAGCTCTTCTTCAGACTCTCCGGCATCCGTGGTTTCTTCCCATAACGAGCGGTCTTTCAGCAGACGCGAAACCAGCGCGGTGTGCATAGCATGACCTGCGCGATCGGCAACAATATGCCCGATCACCTGCTTGCCCAGCAGTGCCAGGTCGCCGATGAGATCGAGCACCTTGTGGCGCACGAACTCATCAGAAAAGCGCAGTGGGCCATTCTTCACGCCTGTGTCAGTGAGCACGATGACGTTTTCTTCTGATGCGCCGCGAATCAAGCCCATATTCTTCAGGGCTGTTTCTTCTCGCAGGAAACCGAATGTGCGCGCTGCTGCAAGCTCTTTGCGATAAAGATCGCGAGAGAGATCAACTTCAAATGCCTGCTGGCCAATGGGCGGCGCAAAGTTAATCTTGTAAGCGACTGTATATCCCGCAGCAGGATATGCGGCGATAAACTTGTTCCCTTCACGGACCTCGATTTCGCGCATGATCCGCAGGTAGGTCCGTTTCTTGCGCTGCTTTTTAAGGCCAACGCCAAGGACCATATCCACGAATGGCTTGGCGCTACCGTCCAGGATTGGCAGTTCCAGATTGTTTAACTCGACAATCGCGTTGTCCAGGCCAATGCCGATGAAGGCTGAAAGCAGGTGCTCTGTGGTGGAGATCAGGACGCCTTTTTTCTGCAGGCTGGTTGCGTAGCTTACGCGCGCAACATTGCGGCCTATGGCCTCAATTTCAAAGTCGTCAAGATCAACTCGGCGAAAAACAATGCCGGTTCCGGCTGGAGCAGGCAGGATTCTGAGGGTAACCGGAGCCCCGCTGTGCAGCCCAACTCCGCAGCACTCCACAGCGCTCCGAACTGTCTGTTCAAATGGCAAGTGATTCCTAAACAACAGATTACACCGGAGCCCTTATGCGGCAATGTTGTTTTTTTGCCACAGATTGTGGCTTTGCCCAACAACTCAAGCCTGCCCAATTATTCCCGATTCTGCCCAAAAAACAGGGGTGATTTTTAACTCATGAATCTCATGAATCAGGACAACAAGATTGTGGCAAATGATTTTACAAAGCGCTTCGTTAATCATTGCCTGAGTCGTCTTGCTCCGCAGCGAATCACCGAATTTGCGCTTCAACATGCTGAAGGTGCTCTCCACATTGCTGCGCTTGTGGTAGTGCTGCAAAAATTCTTCCCGCTTGAATTGGAAGTAATGGAACATTTGCTGAAAGAGGGCAGATGCTTTGCCGGTGGCGTTGCTTCTAAAAGCAATGAATGGCGTTCCTTTGTGCGCTGTGATGCTGGCAACATTGGCGCTGCTCCCGTAAGCAGCATCAGCCGAAACCTCAGAAATAATAAAGCCCTTAGCAGTTGCGTTCACCAGACGCGGGAGCACTTTGCTATCGCCAGAGTGCTCATCCCCGATTTCGACACTGGTAATCACGTTTGTTTTGACTCCGCAGATGATATACGCTTTCACCCATTGCGCTCGCTGCATGAGTTTGCCGTATTTGTGGTCATACCAGCGCGTATATCGGGAAGTACCAAAGCCGGAAGAATCCACGGCAAAATCTACTTCCACGCTGGCAAGAGGCAAACTGCTCTGCCTAATCAGTTCAAGCAGGATAGGCGTCAACTCTTCATCTTCAAGGTAATTGAAAATGGAATTGTAGTGAGGAACGCGAGAGATCATGCCGCGTGCATGCGCTTCCCGCAGATCACTCATGAAGCGGCGAGCAGACATTGTGGAGTAAACCTTGAAGGCAGCAGAGAAAACAGCATCGCAAAGGGGAAGAGATGGCCGACCACGGCGCTGCTCTTGTGGCTGCTGGATTCCAGAGCAGAGATCATGCAGCAGTTCTTGGAACCTGTCTTGCTCGCTCGTCTGGGCAGCATTGTAGGCTCGCCAGTTCTGCGGATACGTCTTGCGTTTTGTGACGGTCACAGTCTCAGTGACCGTTGTGCTGCCATCTGGATTCTCTTGATGCACTACGAAGTAAGCAACGGCATAGATGTGCTTGCAGGGCATCTGCCGTTCTTGGTAGTCAGCGCACGAGCAAACCGGCTCATCAACATTGTCGAGATCAACAAAATAACGGGCGTTGCTGGACTGAGAAGGAACCAGCCATCTGGTTTGTCCGTTTTTCGTGATCTTCCCGGCTTCTGCAATCTGCTTTCCACGTTCTTCTCTGAGGTTCATATCCCTAGCCCCTCCAGTCGGGCATTGCAGTTGGGGCAGGATGTGGCCGATAATGAAAGCGTGCCTGACATTGCGGCTACACCCGCGATGTTTGGTTCGGCCCTGTATTCCAGTTCGCGCTGGAAGCAGGGCGCTAGAGTGTGGGGGGAGGAGTCGGTCTCGAACCGACAACAGGCGGGGCCAAAACCCGCTGTTCTGCCAATTGAACTATCCTCCCCATACAAATGGGGCATTCAAGAATTCGCGTTCCTGAATGCCTCAACCTTTCTTGAGTCGTGTTGGTTTCTCCGTGATTTCTTTCATGATCTCCGTAACAACATCCACTGCAATTCTGGACGCCTTATCTGCATCCTCCTTGGTAAAGCGCATCCATGCCAGCTTGTTAAGCCTGCCGTAATAGGAGTCCGCTACTGCTTCATCACCCGGCCAAGGCATTGCAAGCGTGTACGTGCCGCTCGCCTCGTCATAGTCAACTTCTGGTGGATTTGCTTCTCGCATCCGCTTAAGAACTGCGTGTATAGAGGCCATCGCGTTGCTGTAATCGCCAAAGTTGAAGCCACGTTTCTGTGCGCTATCTCTGATCTCCGTAGGACTAAGACGCTGCCTTTTATTGAAGGCAAGAAAGAGCGAGGCCTTGACGGCTTCACTGATAGTTTCTGGAACTTTCAGCATTTCAAGACACATGAGTTCTGCGCGGCGCTCATCTTCGGGGAGGAAGTTGGCATTTGCTCGAATCAGATCTTGCAGATCGGCGATTTTCTCGTCCAAAACGCGCCGGATTGCATAAAGGGAATTGATCGACGATTGTGCTTCCGCAATCTGATTTCTAAAGGCATCGAGGTTAGATAAATCCATGAATAATAGTTTAAGTTTGTCTAAGACAAAAAGCAACAACAAACGTAAAAAAATATCCGCTCCACCAATCCGTGGGACATCGCCATAGATGAGGCGAAAAAGCGAATCTCAGACCTGCGATTTTCGATTAAGGATTTTCAGCGTCGGAAAGAAAGAGGTGATAAATGGCTAGGTGCCCAATAAATACAGATGCTGCCCAACAAATAAGGTCGAAACGCAATTTATTGGGCAAAGCTACAGATTGTGGCAGATGTTGTTAGCCTGATGCGTATTTAAGAAGGCGTCGCAGCGGGAGAAATGAGCACCTAAGTAACTGAGGCACAGAGTCTGGTGCTATCACGTTTCGGCATTGTGCTCGTGATGGTTTGCTGCGTCAGTGTGCGCTCCGCAGCGCAATGGACTCTCGCCGGTTACATCGGTGAAGCGCACACGCAAGATAGCTCATTGGCTATCCGCCAGTCTGCGCTTGGAACTGATGTTCAATTCAGCAACATCAGTTATCGCGGCGAATCTTTTCAGCCACCGCTCTATTACGGTCTGCGAACCGGCTACAACTTTGCGCGATATTGGGGAGTTGAAGCTGAATTCACTCACCTGAAGGTCTTCGCCAAGGTGGACCAGCCTTCATTAGTGACCGGCACTTTGAATGGCGCGCCAATCAACGCGCAGGTTCCGATGAACACAATTGTTCAGCGCTTCAGCATTTCGCATGGAGTGAATCTGCTGCTGGCGAATGCAGTCTTTCGTCACGAGTTTGGCAGAATTACGGATGAGAAAGTCGCGCCAGCCTATTTCGTTTTACGCGCAGGTGCAGGCGCAACTATTCCGCATCCTGAATCAACCATTCAGGGGCTCGCAGATGAGCACTATCAGGTTGGAAGCCCAGCGTTTCAACTCGGTGGAAGCATTGAGGTGCGTGTCTGGCATCGGCTGTACTGGAGTGGTGAATACAAGTTCACGCGAACGCATGAGCACGTGGACGTAAATTCCGGCACTGCGGACGACGTACTGCAATCACATCATGTGGTCACCGGACCGGTGATTCATTTCTGATTGCGAAAATCCAATCAGCTTGCGCGTTCAAACAATCCCGCTGCGCCCTGCCCACCGCCAACGCACATAGTCACTACTCCGTAGCGCGCTTTGCGGCGCTCCATCTCATTGGCTATGGTGCCAACCATTCGCGAGCCAGTCATGCCAAACGGATGTCCAATCGCAATTGAACCGCCGTTCACATTAAGCTTTTCCGGATCAATCCCAAGCTGATCGCGACAGTAAATCACCTGCACAGCAAAAGCTTCGTTCAACTCCCAAATGTCGATATCAGCCATTTTCAGTCCAGTGCGCTTGAGCAGCTTTGGCACGGCATAGATTGGGCCAATGCCCATCTCATCAGGATTGCAGCCAGCCACCTGAAAGCCGCGAAACACAAGCTGATAAGGAATGCCAAGCTGGTCCGCCCGCTCGCGCGACATCAGCAGCGTTGCAGAGGCGCCATCAGAAAGCTGCGATGAATTCCCCGCTGTTACTGACCCTTGTCCACTGTGCGGATCAAAATGCGGCTTTAGCGCAAGCAGACCTTCAAGCGTCGTGTCCGGACGATTGCATTCGTCCTTCGCGACGCAAACCTCTTCTTTGCTCACAACCTCATTCGTCTTCTTGTCCAGAATTCCGCGCGTTACCTTAATGGGAGCAATTTCTTTTTCAAAGAAGCCTTCCTGCTGCGCGCGCGCCGTGCGTTGCTGGCTCAGAAGCGAATATTCGTCCTGCACTTGACGGCTCACTTTGTAACGCTTGGCCACAACTTCAGCCGTATCGCCCATCACCATATAAATTCCCGGCAAGCTCTCTTGCAGCCTGGGATTGGGGCTGTTGTCGCGCACGGACATGGTGATGCTCTCAACACCGCCGCCAATCGCGGCATCTGCGCCCTCATGGATGATCTGGTGCGCAGCTATAGCGATTGCCTGCAATCCGGAAGAGCAGAAGCGATTCACCGTGAGCCCGGCGACTGAAGGCGAAAGCCCAGCCAGCATGGCCGCAACGCGCGCCACATTGTGCCCCTGGGCTCCATGCGGCTGTCCGCAGCCGAGAATGACATCTTCAATCTCATTGGGATCAAGCTTGGGCGTCTTGCACAGCACGTCTTGGATGCAGTGCGCCGCAAGATCGTCCGGCCGCGTCAAGTTGAACGATCCGCGAAATGATTTTGCCAGCGCTGTGCGCGAGCTTGTAACAACTACTGCTTCTCTCATCGAACTCCTCTGATTTCTTGGGCTACCCAAACCATTCTAATGGCATATTCACGGTTGTCGTGATAATGGTCAACGACAACCTGAGCCTTCGCGGAAATTCCCACGTAGAGACGTAGCATGCTACGTCTCTACCCAGTGCTCCTATAGCTCTATCGCAGTATCGAACGCGATCACATTGTCAGCACCACGCGCCCGGAGATTTTGCCGGCACGCATCTCATCCATGATGGTATTGATCTCAGCCAGCGGCCGCGTGGATATCTGGCAGCGCAGCTTGCCTGCCGCCGCCATCGCCAGAACTTCTTCCAGATCTTTACGCGTGCCAACCGCGGAGGCCTGGACGCGAACCTCTCCGGCAGCCATCATGATCGGCGGAAAGCAAATCTCTGCGGGCAGGCCAACCACCATCAGCCGTCCCGTCGGGCGGACGCACGGAAACGCCATATCGTAAGCGGCTTTACTGCCGGAAGTCACAAGTACAACGTGCATGCCACCGGCACGCCTTATCTCTTTGGCAACATTCGTCGTGCCAGCATTAAGAGTGCGTGCCGCTCCCAGCGTTGCAGCCAAAGCGAGCTTGTCGTCAGCCACGTCAATCGCCGTCACCTCTGCTCCCATGTGCTTCCCGATCTGTACTGCAAGGTGGCCCAGGCCTCCCACGCCAAATACAGCTAGCCTTTGCCCCGGCGCAAGCTGCGCCTGCTTGAGCGCCCGATAAACCGTTACGCCTGCGCAGAAAAGAGGCGCGGCTTCAGCAGCTGAAATTGCTTCAGGAATTCTGGTTGCGTGACTCGCAGGCGCCTTGATGTACTCAGCATAGCCGCCATCAACCGTGCAGCCAGTGATCTTCTGCTTAGAACACAAATTTTCATAGCCTTCGCGGCAAAACTCACATTGCCCGCAAGTCCAATAAATCCACGGCACGCCAACGCGATCGCCCGGTTTCAGCTCCTGTCCCGCACTCCCAACCTCCGCGACCTTCCCGGCGATCTCATGCCCTGGAATCAAAGGAATCTTGGTAATCCCACCAAACTGCTTCCAGTCGCCTTCGATGATGTGCAGATCAGAGTGGCACACGCCGCAGGCCTCCACCTTGATCAACACATCGTTTTCGCCTAATGCAGGCCGGGCAACTTCTTCAATCGTTAACGGCTTTTTCAGCTCATGCAGGACTGCGGCTTTCATCACGTCCACCTTGTTCTTGTGTTACTCCATTATTCTTTGTGGAAGAGCACGTTAATCTTTACGCATGCTCGAGGAATATCGCCGTAGAGACGTAGCATGCTACGTCTCTACATTTAAAACTAACGTTGATTAATTGGGTCTTACAACCTGCTCACCCTTTTCTTGCGCTTACACGCTTTGGTGGTCTCTTCACACCCGGTTCGTCTGCCTTCATTGATTCTTCCACAATCCTCTTAATCTCATCCCGCAACCATCGATTCGCAGGATCATTATCCGTGCTCTCATGCCAATACATATGTATGTCGAGAGACTGCAGGCTCTTCAGCGGAAACGGATAGAGCCGGTTTTCAAAACGCGCGTTCAGTATCTCCGCGTAATGTTCAGGCATAGTAAGCAGCATATCTGTTCGGGCAGCCATCTGGCATGCCGCAAAATAATTCTGGCAGCGCATTACGATCCGCCGCTTCCTGCCTTTGCGATTCAACTCAGCATCCACCAGGCTCGGCCCGTAACGCCGCGATGAAACCAGAATATGGTCTTGCAAAAGGTATGTATCCAGATCAAGCTCGCGCCCAATCGCTGGATGTCCCGGCCGCGCCACAACAACTACGCGGTCAGAAAACAGCGGCTTGTGCCGGATGCTCTCGCTCATGCTGATGGGAACGTCCAGCGCCAGATCCAGAGCTCCGCTGGCGAGCTCGGCTTCAATCTCCCGCCGCTTCACGCGCAGGCTGGTGATTGAAATCTCCGGAGCCGCCTGCGTAAGGGTACGCGCGAGCGCAGGCAATATTATTGATTCCATCAGCTCCCAGAATCCAACCATGAAATTCCGGCGAGTGTGTGCAGGGTCAAAATTGCGGTTCTCGTAAAGATTGACCTCAAGTATCTGCAGTGCCTGCCGCACGTCGTTGATCATATTGCGGCTGAACGGCGTCGGCACCATATTTGCGCCTTCACGGATAAACAGCGGATCTTTCAGGAGCTCGCGCAGGCGTTTGAGCGCATGGCTCATCGCCGGCTGGGTGAGCTTGAGCCGGCGGCCGGCGCGTGTCAGATTGCCTTCGCGATAAATGGCCTCAAGCACCACAAAAAGGTTGAGATCAACCTGGCTCAGATGCACGGCACAAATCTTATACTATTCGGTTGATTCATTTGAGGAATCCATCATAATTGACTACGCTAATAGAGCTAACCGGAACTGAAAATGAATTTTGAATACAGCGCCAAAGTCAAAGATCTGCAGAAGCGTCTCTGCGCCTTCATGGACGAGCACATTTATCCCAATGAAGCGCGCTTCTATAAAAAAATCGAGCAGGACCGCTGGGCTCCTGCCAGCGTGATTGAAGAGCTCAAGCCTAAAGCGCGCGCTGCGGGACTTTGGAACCTTTTTCTTCCTGACAACGAACATGGCGCAGGGCTCACCAATCTTGAATATGCTCCATTGTGCGAAATCATGGGCCGCAGCGTCATGGCGCCGGAGGTCTTCAACTGCTCCGCCCCTGATACCGGCAACATGGAGGTGCTGGCGCGCTACGGAACAGCAGAGCAAAAAGAGCGGTGGCTGAAGCCACTGCTCGCAGGTGAGATCCGCTCCTGCTTCGCCATGACGGAGCCTGCTGTCGCTTCGTCTGACGCAACCAACATTCAATCCAGCATTCGTCGCGAAGGCAATGAGTATCTGATCAACGGGCGCAAATGGTGGTCGTCAGGCGCGGGAGATCCACGCTGCAAAATCGCCATCTTCATGGGAAAGACTGATCCCACAGCCAAGCGGCACCTGCAGCAGTCCATGGTGCTGGTGCCCATGAATACTCCGGGAGTGAAAATTGAACGCCTGCTCACTGTCTTCGGCTATGATCACGCGCCGCACGGTCATGCCGAGATCAGCTTTGAAAACGTGCGCATCCCGGCTTCCAACATGCTGCTGGGCGAAGGCCGCGGATTTGAGATTGCCCAGGGCCGGCTCGGGCCAGGCCGTATTCATCACTGTATGCGCTGCATCGGCGTTGCGGAAAGAGCGCTGGCGACCATGTGCGAGCGGGTCAAGTCGCGTGTGGCTTTCGGAAAGCCGATTTCCGAACAGGGCACGATCCGCGCTGATATCGCGCTTTCGCGCATGGAGATCGAGCAGGCAAGACTGCTGACGCTCAAAGCTGCTTACATGATGGACACGGTCGGCAACAAAGAAGCCCGCGCCGAGATCGCCATGATTAAAGTTGTTGCGCCGAAGATGACGTTGCGCGTTCTTGATCGGGCCATTCAGGCGCATGGGGGTGCAGGTGTCTCGCAGGACACTTTTCTCGCTGGCGCCTGGGCCAGCGTTCGCACTCTGCGCCTGGCCGATGGCCCGGACGAAGTTCATACTGAAGCTGTCGCCAAATTGGAGCTGGAGTCCGGTAGATCTGCAGCGCACTCTTGCTAGCAACTGGCTTTTTCTGAAATCCCGAAGCGAAGCGAGGGATCCCTTTAGTATCCATAAGCCTAAAGGCTGCTGGGTCAAACCTCTATTGACTTGCATCTCTAGGCATCTCTCCCCCACGACTTCGTGGGTTCGGAACTTCAGAAAAAAGTTTACTTGCTGTTTACCAAGCCGAAGAACTCTCGAAACTCTTCCACGATCCTCTCCGGCAGACCCTCATTAGTCTTCTTTCCCAGCAATTCACGCCCCGCGCCTTCGATCTCCAGCAGCAGATTTCTCTCAGGCAAGAGCTTCAGCGCGGCCTGCATCTCCTGATGTGATCCAAACGGGTCGCGGCTGCCATGCACAAAAAGCGCCGGTGTTTTGAGCTGCAGAAAATGTGCGGTGCGCAACTCCTGCGGTTTTCGCGGCGGATGCAGCGGATAAGAGAGGAGCAACAGTCCAGAGACAAGCTCAGGTTTTTCAGCAGCAAGCATCGTAGCCTGGCGGCCTCCATAGGAATGTCCGCCGAGGAAGATTTGCCCGGAAACTTTTGGGCGAACGATCTCAACCGCACGGCGAAGCCCCTCGCGATCTCGTGCGGCCATCGCCGGAAAGGGCGGACCAAACGGGCGCGACTGGCGGAATGGAAGATCACAGCGCAAGACCATGAAGCCTGCATCGGCAAACGCGCTGCCCAGCAGTGTCAATAGCCGCGACTGGCAATTTGCTCCAGCGCCATGCGTAAGCACAAGCGCATCGCCATTGGGCGACGCTGGCTGGTGCAGAAATCCGCGAACGGCCGGCTCGGCGGAGACATCGGAAAATTCATAAGACTGAGCCATCTTCAGCTTTGGCGATCACGATCAATTGGTGGTCCGGAAAAGTTTACACTCCAGCAAGCGTCATTCTCTTTATTCTGCAAAGGCTGATACACTGCGACGTTCCTACTGGATAGAAAGTGGGCAAACCAGCTAGACTGATGGGAAACTCACGCAAGCCTGTCTTCGCTGTCTCTAATCGGATCGCGTGAATCATTGAGGATGGAATTACCGAATGAAGGTTCTGATTTCGATAACGCTATTATTCACTGTTGTTCTCTGTGGCTGTCTGGGATCAAGCAAGAGCAGCACTGCGCCCACTCTGGCATTCGCCTATATAGTTGGCACCGGCGATAACTCCATCCACGCGCTGAACGAAAAATCCACTGGTGAATTGGCCGCATCCTCTCTGCCCACGTTCTCGACCCAACCCAGGCCCGTTGCAATGGTGCTGCATCCCTCAAAAAATTTCCTTTATGTGGCGAACCAGACCTCCAATACTGTCTCTGGTTTTACCCTGGATCACGCAACAGGAATTCTTGCCCCGGTTGGGACAGCTCTGCCGCCCACACCCGTTTGCCCCAGCGCGACTCCGCCTGCTTGCTCGAATCCCGTAAGCTTGGCGACGAATTCCACGGGCACCTTTTTGTTTGTGTTGAATCAGGGTGCAGCGGCAGCCCCGCCCAATCCAGCAGTTCCAGCTACCATTTCAATTTTCAGCATTGATACCACCAGAGGCATACTGACGCCGATTGCCGGCTCTCCTTTTTCGTTTGCATCGCTGGTCGCGCCTAATCCGCAATTCCTGGCGATATCGCCGAATGCCGGCTTGCTTTACGTCTCCAATGGCGCTTCAGGAACCATCTCAGCCTTCACAATCGGCTCGGGCGGCAATTTGACTGAGGTAGCAGGCTCTCCATTTACGGCCGGCGCGAATATAGCCAAGCTTACAATCGATCCTAAAGGCCAGTTTCTCTACGCAGCTGATTTTGGGAACAACAAGATTGCAGCTTTCAGTATCGCAGCCAGCGGCGTGCTAACGCCGGTAGCCGGTTCGCCATTTGCTACCGATCTGGGACCGGTTGCACTCGCTGAAGATTCCACCGGTGCATTTCTCTTTTGCGCAAATCAGGCCGGGGCCAGCCTCACCGTCTTCAAAATAGCTTCTGGAGCATTAACACAGGTAGGTTCGCCCGTACCGCTTGTTTCCTCCGGCACGCCTACACCGACCTTCGTGGCACTGGATGTAACGAATACCTTTGTCTATGTTGCGAACCAGGGCACCAGAAATATTTCAGGTTATACAATCCATCCAGATGGCTCGCTGACACCGCTTGCTACCAGCCCATTTGTAGAAGTAGTCGGGCCGCAGTGGATGATCATTACACAGTAGGAGTTCATTAGAGGCGTTCAACGCGCCTGAGGAAGTGCACGTACGAATCAGGCAGCCTGGTTTCCCCGGTGGCGTGGACGCTGGGCAAAGCGGCGTACGTGTTTATCCGCATAGCCGGCAACACGAAACAAGCAGATTGCCGCGCAAAGAATAATGCCCCAGCTTACCCCGAGGATGATCCAAAGTAGCATTGTGATTACATAGATTCACTCCAGCGCTCCCGGGTTGGTACTAGTGTCCGGCTGACTTATAGATTTCGCCGCCTTTCATCACGAAATCTACATGCTCAAGTACGCCAACATCTGCCAGCGGGTCTCCCTTTACAGCAACTATGTCCGCATATTTGCCCGGCGCAATGCTGCCCACGTCGTTTTGCATGCCCAAAAGCTCAGCGGCGCTGCTGGTAGCTGAACGAATGGCCTGTGCTGAAGTCATCCCGTACTTGACCATGTAGCGAAATTCGACCGCCGGATCGATTCCCCAGTCGAAGCCACCCACGTCAGTCCCAAAGGCAATCTTTACTCCCGCATTGAGCGCGCGGTGGAAGGTATCTTCATGGATCTTGATCATGTCCAGCCAGACTTTTGCCCCAGCGGCTGCGCGCCCTTGAGCAACATATTCGCCAACGTAGATTGTGGGGACGTAGAAAATCCCCTTCTGTGCCATTGTTTTCAGGTCAGCGTCAGCAATGTATTGCCATGCTCAACGGAGTCCACTCCGGCTTCCACAGAGTTGTGTACTCCATTCAATGCCATGGCGTGGGAAGCCACTTTGTGATGCTGGCGATGGGCTTCATCCACAATGGCGCGCAGCTCATCCAGCGTGAAGGTCGGAATATCATCCAGCACGCCGTCAGGCCGCACGAAATAGCTGCGGTCTGAATAGACCTTGATCCAGTCTGCGCCAAAGCTGATCTGTTCACGCACTGCCTTTCGTCCATCCTCTGGGCCGTCAACTACCTGTACACCATGCGGCACCTGGATCTCTGGCGAGTAGCCCAGCAGCGGATAAGCACCCGTAACATCCATGGCGCGCGTTGCGACCCTCATGCGCGGACCGGGAATGATCCCGTTGTTGATTGCCTTCTTTAAATCGACATCAGCGTAACCTGCGCCTTCCGTCTCAAGGTCGCGAATGGTCGTAAAACCGTATTCCAGCGCGCGCCGCGCAGAGCGCGTAGCCACAATCGCACGGTATGCAGTGGACTGCTTTAACAACTGCTCGTCATAATCCGCGGCCGTGATGTCCCCCTGCAGCAGCACGTGCGTGTGCGTATCAATCAAGCCGGGAAGACAAGTGTGATCGGAAAGATCCGTTACGTTCCCAGAAGGATTTGCAGAGCCTTCCCGAACTTCAGTGATACGTTCACCCTGAATTGCGATCAACACATTACGTTGAATTTTGCCACTTTCCGGCTGCACCAGCGCGCCGCAGCGAACGTAATGAACAGGAGCCGGAGCCTTCGGCTGCTGGGCTGCAGCAGGAGAAATCAAGGCCAGCGCAATAGCAACAATAGAAAAAGTTTTCATCAGTCCACCTCGAAAGAAGCTGGTAATCCTAACAGAAGGCAGACAGAAAAGCAGGAGCAAGTAGTGTCGCGGCAAGGCATAGATTGAAAAAATGGCAACCAATCTAGCGGTTCATTGCCGCGTGTTCTATGCTACTATTCAGCCCTCGCCCCCCAGATGGAGACAGTTGTTTTATGGATTTAGCTCTGCGGCCCATGAGCACCTCACAGTTGCTCGATCGGACCTTCCACCTGTATCGAAATAATTTCGTTTTGTTTGCTGGAATCGCCATTCTCACACCGGCGCTCAAGCTGATTGCGCAGCTTGTTGAATTAAAAATTTTTGGCCCATGGTCATGCCGCAGACTCCTGAGGCCATGACCCCGCAATTTCTGCAAGAGTTGATGGTCCGCGCGGTCATCAATCTGGTAGTAATTTCCATACTTAGTCTTATCGGTAGTGCTGTAGCTTCCAGCGCCACGGCCTTTGCGGTTTCCATGGTGCATCTTGGCAAGCCGACCACCATCGCGGAGAGTTATCGCAAGGTCAAGGAAATCTTCGGGAGACTCCTGGGGCTTCTCAGCACCATACTCGCAATCACTTTCGGCCCTCTGCTTCTTTGCTATGCAGTGCTCTTCGCTTTACTGTTTGTTGTGTTCGGATGGATCAAAGGGGGCGGTAATCCAGGCAGTTTGGCGCTGATCGCCGGTTTGGGCATGTTGCTGGTGCTTGCCCTTTTAGTAGGCTCGTTCGTCTGGATGTTCTTTGCCATCTGCCGTTATGCTCTTGCCGTACCGGCTTGCACACTTGAAAACCTGCCGGTAAGGCAGGCGATCCGGCGTAGCCGCTTCCTTACCAACGGCGCAAAAGGCGGCATTCTTGGGATCATCCTTCTTACCGGTTTAATGGCCGTCATCTTCACGTATGTGTTGCAATTTCCCGCGCTTCTGGCCAGCAACTCCGTGGTTGTCACAGCCAAGACGAATTTAACCATCGCTGCCACTATTTGGATTTATCTGGCTCAGTTTCTGGGAGGCACCCTGGCTGGCCCAATCGCCACCGTTGCGCTGGTGCTGGTTTATTACGATCAGCGTATTCGCAAAGAAGCCTTTGATCTGCAATTGATGATGGATGCCGTCGGCCAACAGCCGCCGCAGCCCATAGCCGTTGCCGCTCCTCCTTCGATCGGATGAAAATAGGCAAGCGAAACCTCACGGCTTTTCTGGCGACGGTGCTGTTATGGTGGTTTGTTCCGCTCGCCTGCGCAAAAAGCATTACAGTCGGTGATTATCAGCAGCAACTGCGTGATATTGCGGAGAAAGTTGAGGCGCTTCAGTCTGATCCAAAGCAGGCCGGTCCATTGCTGTCTGAAATTCCTGACCATGTAACAGTTGCTACCGGCTCCGGCGAAGTCACTGTCAATTACAAGAACTTTAAAGATGATCTGGCCGCTTTCTCCCATGCCACTGGAGACAAACGCGGCGCACTCCTCGGCAAAATCAGGAATTATGTCCAGTCCCTCACCACTGCGGCTGCGGCCTATGACAAAACCGGTTCAGATGTCTCTTCCGCTCATCGCCAGCTTGACCAGATCCTTTCCCAGCATGAATTCAAGAAGGTGCGTGAACCTTCAGCAAAGGATGCGCTCCTTGCAAAAATTTATCGCTGGCTCTCGCGCGTGCTGAGAAAACTTGCGTTTGGAGGAGGCGCCACCTTTGATGTAATGAGGCTGTTTATCTATCTGTTGGTAGGCGCCGCTGTTTTGCTGCTTGCTGTCTGGACCATCCGGCGGCTGCGCCGTCCTAATGACGATCTGCCGCAGCGTGAGATCATCCCTTTTTCTCCTTCGGCGCGAAGCTGGCGTGCCTGGCTGGCTGATGCCCGCTCTTTCGCACAGCAGCAGGACTGGCGCAACGCAATCCACATGGCTTACTGGGCCGGCATTTCTTACCTGGAAGAGAATGGAGCCTGGAAGCCGAATCGCGCGCGAACACCCCGCGAGTATCTGCGCCTGGTTGGAGCGCGGGCTTCACAGTATCCCGTACTTTCCGCCCTGACGCGCAAACTGGAACTGGTTTGGTACGGATATGGCATGGCGCAGGAATCTGATTTTCAGGAAGCGCTCGGGCAACTGGAAAAGCTGGGGTGTCGATGAAGATTGAAAAGAGCGATCGCCGGTTGCTCACCTGGGTTGCATTGTTTCTGCTGCCGCTGATCGTCGCTCTGGCATTCCTTTCGCAGGATGAAGAAGAGTCCAGCATTCCGAGCACTTATTCCGCTCAGACGTATGGCGCCAAAGCTGCTTACTTGCTGCTTGAAGACTTGGGATACAAAGTGGAGCGCTGGCAGCAGCCTCCTTCAGACCTTCCTGCTGATCCATCGCGCACAGTGCTGGTGCTGGCAGGACCTTACCGGCCGCCATTGCCGGAAGAGAAAAATGCATTACAGCTGTATCTGAGTCGCGGCGGTCGAGTTCTGATTACAGGCGCAAGTCCCTGGATGTATCTGCCACAGGCTGAAGTCAATGCTGAGTCTTTGCCTGAGCCAAAGTGGCGGGAGTATCAGCCGCAATTGCTTACGCCGCTCACTCGTGGCGGCGCCATCCAGATGTCTCCCGTGGCGTACTGGAAAGATTCTTCCACGGCTTATCTTGTTCATTATGCTGACGAAGACAGGCCGATCGTTGTCTCATATAAGTTCGGCAACGGTGAGGTGATCTGGTGGGGCGCGAGCACCCCGCTTACCAATGCAGCGATCTCTAAATCCGGCAATCTTGCATTGTTGTTGAACTCACTTGGCCAACCCGGCGACGTTCACATCTTCTGGGACGAATACTTTCACGGCTACCAAAATTCCTTTAGTGGTTATCTGGGTGAAAAGCCGATTTTATTCGGCATTTTGCAATGCCTGCTGGTTTTCGCGGCGCTGCTTTTTACTTTTTCACGCCGCAATGGGCCAATTCATCCGCTGCCGGAGCCCTCGCGGCTTTCCCCACTCGAGTTCGTGCATACGCTCGGCAGGCTTTATCATCGTGCGCATGCGGTGCACTCCGCACTGGCTGTTCCCTATACGCGATTTCGAGCTTTGGCTACGCGGCAGCTTGGTATCAATGCTGACGTCTCTGCAATGGAGCTGGCGCGCGCTCTCAAAGCGCGTTTTCACTATAAAGACGATGAGCTTCTCGAATTGTTGCAGCGGATTGAAGCCGCCCTGCATAATTCTGAGTTGTCTGAGCGCGCTGCGCTGGCTTTGGCGCAGCAGCTCGCCCACTACACACAGAATCTGAAACAGGAGAACATTGCGCATGCAGACAGTCTCCCGCGTGCTTACGCACGGACGAACTGAGCTGGCCAAGGTCATCGTCGGCCAGGATGAGCTGATCAACCAGTGCCTGCTGACTATTCTGTGTGGAGGTCACGCGCTGCTGGAAGGCGTTCCCGGAATCGCCAAAACACTGGTCATCAAAAGCTTTGCCCGGCTGTTCGATCTTGAATTCCGCCGTGTGCAATGCACCTCTGACCTGATGCCCGCAGACATCATTGGCAGCAACGTGCTGAACCTTGCCACCAGTACCTTCACGTTGCGTCACGGGCCGCTCTTTACTGATCTGCTGCTGGCAGATGAAGTCAACCGAATGCCTCCGCGCACCCAGGCCGCTGTGCTGGAAGCCATGGAAGAGCGCCAGATCACAATTGATGGATCACCCCACCGGCTCTCACAATTTTTTACAGTTTTTGCCACGCAAAATCCGATTGAATTTGAAGGCACATATCCGCTGCCGGAAGCGCAGCTCGATCGCTTCCTGCTCAAGATCAAAGTCACCTATCCTGACGCGGAGCAGGAGATCAATATTCTGGAGCAGCATCATCGCGGGTTTGACGCGCATAATCTGGATTCGATCAGCATTGCTCCGCTTTCAACTGAGGTGCTTGCCCAGGCGCGGTCTGAAATTCGCAATGTCAAAGTCGAGCCTGCGCTCTTCCGCTACATGGTTGAGATTATCCGTCGCAGCCGTGGATGGCCTTCGCTCGCGCTCGGCGCAAGTCCGCGCGCGGCAATCAGCCTGATGATGGTAGCCAAAGCTACGGCAGGCCTTGAGGGCCGCGACTTCATGATTCCTGACGACGTAAAATTCGCCGCGCTGCCCGTGCTCCGCCACCGCGTGATGATGAAGCCTGAAGCCGAACTGGAAGGCTTGGATAGCGACCGAGTGCTGACCGAGATCATCAACTCGGTTGAGGTCCCCAGGTAATGGAGCAGCGGCTGCTGGCGCCGGTACCGTTGAGCGCACGCGCTCAGCGGACGAAGCGGCTTAGCTTTGGCTTTGGACGGCGTTTTTTTCTTGTCACATTGCTGGGACTTCTCTGGGCAATTCCTGCATTCTGGGATTTGCGTTTTCTGCTGGTCATGGCCGCGTGGGACCTTTGCGCGGTGATTGCCTGGGTAATCGATCTTGCGCGCCTCCCTCGCGCCGGTCAGCTGATACTCGAGCGCTCCTGGGCAGGGCCGCCTTCGCTCAGCAATCCGCTAGAAGTTACGCTTGAGCTCCGCAATGAAGGCGGAGTAGCCGTTGAATGCAGCGTGCTCGATGATGTTCCGCGATCGCTGGTCCCGCAGCCGCCCACGTTGACCATCAAATCTCCGGCGCGGGATTCCGCCGCAACTCATTACACTGTTCGGCCTCTGGAGCGCGGTGACATCCCCCTTGGAGCTGCTTATCTTCGCTACCGCAGCGGCTCGCAGTTTGCAGAGCGCTGGGCGCGCGCTGGCCTGCAGCAAACCATCCGCGTCTTTCCTGACCTTGAGGATGCAAAGCGCCACAACATTTATTTGTCTCGAGCGCGACAGATCGAGCTGGAAAAGCGCCTGGTTCGCCAGCGCGGTGTAGGCCGCGAATTTGAAAGCCTGCGTGAATATCAACCGGGCGATGAATTTCGGAACATCTGCTGGAGCGCGACCGCCCGGCGTGGCAAGCATGTAACCAGGCTTTTTCAGGTGGAGCGGAGCCAGGCAATCTGGATTGTGATGGATGCAGGCCGGCTCCTGCGCGCCCGCGTCGGCGAGCTCAGCAAGCTCGATCTCTCAGTCAATGCCGCGCTCTCGCTGGCGCAGATCGCGCTTTACTCCGGCGATCGCGTTGGCCTGCTGGTCTATGGACGCAACATACAGCAGCGAGTCGGGCTTGGCCGCGGCCTTGGCCATATGCGCGCGATTATCGAAAGCCTGGCCTCTGCGCGCGAAGAAGTTGCAGAAGCCGATCATCTCCGCGCAGCCTCAGCGCTGTTGCAAATGCAGCGGCAGCGTGCGCTGATCATCTGGGTGACCGATCTTGCCGATACCTCCATGACGCCGGAGGTGATTGAGGGCGCCTCGCGTATTCTTTCCAAACATCTGCTTCTATTTACCGTGATTGCTCAGACTGATTTGAATGAGCTTGCTGCGCGCACTCCCACGGATACTGAAGAGTTGTATGAAATTGCGGCGGCCCAGGAAATGGTCCATCGGCGTGAAATGCTGATTGGAAAAGTCCGCAATCAGGGTGCGCTGGCGTTGGAGATCGTTCCCAGCCGCCTTACGACCGCGCTGGTAAATCAGTATCTCGAAGTAAAAGAGCGCAATCTTATCTAGCTTTACTGGAAACAAAAGCGCCGCTTTGGAAGCGGCGCTTTTGTACTTCTGAACTGAAAAACTGCGCGAAAAAATCCGTTACTGTAATTCAATCTTATTTACTGCAATGGTGTCTCCGTTCAGGTTGCCGGTCACGCTCACTTTTATGTCTTTGGTCTTCTTCAGGTCGTTGATGAATTTCTTGGCCTGCTGATTGCTGGCACTATCGAACTTAATGATCTTCTTGTCATCAGTGAGAACGCCGTAGCCACTCTTGGCGCAATCATCCATCTGCAGGCAGTCTTTCGTGTGCTTGGCGCCAAAGCCAGGCTTGCTGCCCTCTTCTGCCGCGCAACTCAGGTCCACCAGATAGCCCTTTACCGTAGTATCGGCGGCAAACGCGCTCATCGCCACTGCCGCGAACATCACCAGGATCAATTTCCGCATGAGTTTCCCCTTCTCCTTTGAATTGAACAATATATTGATTGATAACCGATGAAATAGTTACATGTCCAACTATTTTTTGCTCAAAGCCCTGAAAAATCTCCTGATCCTCAGATTCTGCTGCCGGTAAAGGCTGGCCCGACGCGCTGTAAGCGGTTAGGACCAGGGATCAAGACGCAGTGCGGACTCTCAGTGTAAAATGGAAACAGCGGTTTGGCGTGCTCGTCCCTGACTTTTCACCCACCGCAGCCCAGCGGCGATTTACGCCGCAGAAAACCCAAAAATCAGGAGAGTACTTCTACCATGGCCAAGATCGCCAAGACGGCTGACCGCAAAAAAGTAATGGACACTTCCAAGAGCACTGATTGTCCCAAGTGCGGGAAGCCTACTCGTATCGTAAAGCGCGTGAAAGACCGCGAACGCAACGTCCCCGGCGGGATCTTTATTTCCTGCTCCGCCTGCGAGTTTTTTGAGAAGCTGTAAAACCTCTCTGTGGATCCCCGGCCCTGAGGGCCGGGGACATAACTCTCAATAATTTCGGGAATTTTAGTTCCTGAAACACTTCACTTCTTAGGCTGACCTTGTAGCGTGGGACTTCCCGCCGGTGCCGCTGGTGGCTTCGCCAGCGCAGCTGCCGCGGAAGTTGGCAGCTTGTCCGCGTTCTTGAGCATTTGGCTAACCTGCCAGACCTTGGTTGTGCCCAGCATCTCACCGAAGCCCGGCATGCCGGTCAGGCGAATTCCGTTAGAGACCTTCCAGTAAGTTGCGCCCACAGGGTCGTCTGTAACCATTTCATCTTTGTTGAAGAGCTGAGGCGGCAGGGGAAACATGCCTTTGGCCGCCGTTGTGGCAGGCTGGTTCGGAAGCCCATGGCAGAAGGCGCAATTTTCCGCGTAAACGCGCGCGCCCTCCGTCATGTTGGTCTCATCAGCAGGTATAGGAGAAGCTTTTGGCATTTCTTTCTTCACGCGGGCATTTAACGCCATGTGCGCGATTGTCTCTTCACCCGGCAGCGTAGGAGAGGACGTCGCAACTGGCATCATTCCCATCCTGATATACAAATACCCCCCTAAAACCGGCAAAAGCAAACCAACAATCAGGCCCAATATGAATTTCTTCATGCCTGCTCCTCTTGAAGAATCGTTTTTACGCAGCATGTAATGAGTAATAATCCTGCAATGGCGTTACACCCGATTGCACGCCCCACTCATCACGGCCATAGCGCAACAATCATACGCGATGCCTCCGCGGGACTTACATCGGCATACTGGTAACCAATATCCTTTCTGAAAATTCCCGGAAGTCCGGTCATGTATTGCACCATTCGCATCGAATCTGGAAGAATGCCCTCGAAACGCCGGCCAAAACCCGGGCAAACCAAAGAAGCCGATGTTCGCTCCGCGGCTCTTCCGGCTGAAGTGCTGGAGCAGCCTTTCCCCAGGATTGATCTTCCGTTACAGCCGCCCTACCCGCCGGCAGAAGCCAAATCGGTGAAAGATGTCCCTCGCGGCGGCGAATGGCTATACGAGCCCAAGTGGGACGGCTTCCGCTGCCTCGCCTTCCACGGCGGCGACGAAATCATCCTGCAGTCCAAGGCTGGGCAGCCGCTCACCCGCTATTTTCCGGAGATTGTTGACGCACTGCGCTCGTTGCCGGTGAGCAAGTTTATCCTCGATGGTGAAATCGTTGTTCCCAGCCAGGGCGCGGGGCCGGACGCAGCGCTTGATTTTGATGCCCTGTTGCAGCGCATACATCCCGCGGCTACGCGCATTCAACGCCTCTCCCGCGAAACACCGGCCACCTATTTGCTCTTCGATCTATTGATAAACGATAAAGGCGAGCTGCTGGTTGATCGGCCCCTTTCCGAACGTCGCAAAGAGTTGGAAGACTTTGCCGAGCGCTTCTTGTCCAGGACAAATGAAGACCGCCTGCAGCTCTCTCCTGCCACTGCCGACTTTGCTATGGCTGAAAAGTGGATGCGCGAAGGCGCAGCCCACGGCTGGGATGGCATTGTTGCCAAGCGCCTGGATTGCGAATATACATCCGGTGACCGTACGGGCATGGTCAAGATCAAGCGCATTCGCTCAGCCGATTGCGTGATTGGCGGCTTCCGCTGGCTGCGCGGCAAAAGCGCAGATGCAGAAATACACCAGGGCAAAGCAGCCGCACAGTCTGCCAGCAGCCCAGGGAAGTCCGGAGAAGAGGTTGGTTCCCTTCTGCTGGGTTTATATAACGATCGCGGCGAACTCGATCATGTTGGCTTCAGCGCCAGCTTCAGCCGCGAAGACCGCAAAAAGCTGAAATCGATTTTGAAGCCGCTGATCGCTGGTCCAGCCAGAAACTCCGGCGACGAAGTTCCCGCAGGATCGGGCGGTTTTACCGGCAAAGCTCCCGGCGGCCCCAGCCGCTGGACCAAAGATGATCGCGACACCGAGTGGGTCCCGCTGAAGCCCAGCCTGGTTGGCGAATTCCAGTATGACCATTTTTCCGGCGGCCGCTTTCGCCACGGGACAAAATTTCTGCGCTGGCGTCCTGACAAAAAGCCCGAGCAGTGCACCATGGAGCAGTTGCGGCATACCCGGCCCAAAGCAGCTTAATGGAAATACAAAACACGAGCCCCCTGGCCGAAGGAGTAAACGCCAGGGGGCTTTTTGCGAAGGGGATGTCAACGCTCATTTTCGAGCTGGGTTAATAGTATCGCAATGCGATAAAAAGTCCATAGAAAATTTATTCGCCACATTATGGGCCAAGCCAATTGGTCCGGGTGCCGTAGTAGAATCCGCCGCATGAGTTACGGATACGTCCCGGCGCCGCCTCCTCTGCCTATAGAGCAAAAAAGCTGGTTTTCGCGAAATTGGAAATGGTTTTTGCCCACAGTCATTGGCGTTCCCATTCTTCTCTTTGCGCTGTTTATCGTCGGAATATTCAGCTTGGTTTCCGGCATGATGAAATCCAGTAAGCCTTACCAGCACGCCGTTTCCATGGCCAGCCATGATTCCCGTGTTATCGCGCGACTCGGAGAGCCAATCACATCTGGGTGGTACGCCAGCGGAAATATCAATGTTTCCACTGATGCGGGCAATGCGGACTTGTCTATCCCGCTCAAAGGCCCGCAGGGACGTGGTACTGTGTATGTCGTCGCAAAAAAGGCAGCCGGAATCTGGAGCTATGAGAGGTTAGAAGTTGAGATTGAAGGTGCGCCGGATCGCATCAATTTGTTGCCGCCCCCTCCGACTGAGGACAAGTGAATGGAAGCAAAACTGCAGGACGTTACAACAAAGAACGGCAGTGAAGAGCAGCAGTCTTTCGCCACTTACGAGCAGTTCTTCACATTTTATCTGGGAGAGCACAGTGATCCACGTAACCGCGCGATGCATGCCGCTGGCACGCTGCTGGGCTTGTGCACTCTGATCGTGCCGTTTGCTGTGGGGCATCCCTGGTATGCGCTGTTGTGGCCGGTGGTCGCCTATGGCTTTGCCTGGACAGGCCATTTTCTGATTGAAGGCAATAAGCCCGCAACTTTCGGTCATCCGTTTTGGTCCTTTATCAGTGACTTTAGAATGCTTGGGCTGATGCTGACAGGCAGGCTCAAGCAGCGAATCGCTTCCGATTCGGCCGTGGCAGAGCAGTCATATCGCGATTGATCTGAATCCGCAGATATGAATAACGCTGGAACTGTGCGGGCGTGAGCCGAAGATGCTATTGCTTTAGCTGGCTGGAAATCCCCGCTGGCTTGGTCTGAAATGATACCTGCTCAGTTTGCGCCTGCGTACCGGTTCCCTGTCCTTGCGCAGATTCAGCCCTGAAATAGTAGGTAGTGTTGGGATTGAGGTTTTTCAGCGTGACTCGGTGCGTCAGTCCTCCCCAGGGCATTCCTGCAGTTTGGTCCAGATGGCCTGGATCAGTTCCGTAGTGCAGAGTTGTTCCTGCGTTCACGTTCGTGGACCATGCGATTTCAGCCGCCGTATCAGTTACGTTTTCCACGACAGGTCCATGGGTGATCTGCACGGCATTGTTGGCGGTGCCAATGGGAGAGATCGGCGCGGGCGCCGGCAATTGCTGGACAGATTGCCCCGGAGCGCTGGCCTGGGCTGCAGCCGGCGAAGCCTCCTGCTCTGCGACTTTCATTAATCCACTACTAAGCGCAATTGCGATAACCGCCGCCACCAGGGTGTTCATTAGGCGTCTCCCTTTGTTGCTGGGTTAGATGGCGAGTAGTAAAAAAGGGCTGTTTGGCCGGATTTACGAATCAGGAAAAGCTGAGTTGCTGCTTTCGCGGATCCGGAAAGGACTTTTTTATCGCAACACGCGGGGAATCAGAAAGAAAGCCACACTTACGCCAAGCAGAGCCAGGCTTAGAATGACTCCGATCCACAAAAACAAGATTTTCTTTTCGTCTTCCGGCTTTGGCGCGGTGATCCCCACCATGTAGTGGAACAGCCGCATTGCTTCAAGAAGATACTTCACTGGAAGGGCCTGCCTCTGAAATTAAGATAGCACTCCAAATTGGCTTCCATACGAGAGCATAACTGCCGAATTGCGCAAATGCGCTGCGTTTAGGCAGAATAGCCAGCACAATCAATAGCGGAGATCTCATGAAAATCGGCAGAGCTCTTATCTGGGTTGCTGTAGCCGCTCTGGGAGCGTTGGCGTTGGCAACTCTGGCGCTGCACCGCGGTGAGGCGATCAGCGCCATGTGGCTGGTGGCTGCCGCACTTTGCAGTTATGCGCTGGGCTATCGTTTTTATTCCAGGTTTGTTGCCGCCAAAGTGCTCGCGCTGGATGCCATGCGGGCTACTCCAGCAGAGCGTCTGGAAAATGGCCGTGATTTTGTGCGCACGAACAAGTGGGTGGTCTTCGGTCATCACTTCGCTGCCATCGCCGGCCCTGGGCCGCTGGTTGGGCCGGTATTGGCCGCGCAGTTCGGCTACCTTCCCGGAACGCTCTGGATTCTCGTCGGCGCAGTCTTTGGCGGCTGCGTGCAGGACTTTGTGATCCTGCTCTTTTCTGTCCGGCGTGATGGAAAATCACTCGGCCAGATGGCCCGCGACGAAGTGAGCAAAACTGCCGGGACCGTGGCGTTCATCTCGGTCCTCAGCATTCTGGTCATTTTGCTGGCTGTCGTCGCCCTGATTATTGTGAATGCCTTGAAAGATAGCCCGTGGGGAGCATTCACGATTGGCATGACCATCCCGATTGCCCTGCTGATGGGTGTTTACCTGCGCTATCTGCGTCCAGGCAGAGTGCTGGAAGCTTCAGCCTTGGGTTTTTTGTGCGTGATGCTGGCGATCTTCGGCGGGCAATGGATCTCGCAGTCCTCTCATGCGGCAGCATTCACATTAAGCGGAGCTGCGCTGGCGGCTTTGATTATCGCCTATGGATTTGCCGCTTCCGCGCTCCCGGTCTGGTTGCTGCTCGCGCCGCGCGACTATCTCAGCACCTTCGTCAAGCTCGGCACCATCGCTATCCTAACCGTGGGAATTATTCTTGTGCGCCCCACGCTGCAGATGCCCGGGCTTACGCGCTTTATTGACGGCAGCGGTCCGGTGTTTGCCGGCAATCTCTTCCCATTTGCCTTTATCACGATTGCCTGCGGCGCCATTAGCGGGTTTCATTCGCTCATTTCCAGCGGCACCACGCCCAAGATGATCGCTCGCGAGCCGCAGACGCGTATGGTTGGCTATGGCGCTATGATGGCCGAGTCATTTGTCGGAATCATGGCGATGATTGCTGCCTGCACGCTGCAGCCGGGGACGTACTTCGCCGTAAACAGCGGCGCAGGCATGGTTGGTGGAACGCCGGCGGCCGCTGTTGCCACCATCAGCAATTGGGGCTTTCCTGTCACGGCAGATCAGATGGCCACGCTCGCGCATAACGTCGGCGAGAAGACGCTTTTTTTCCGTACAGGAGGCGCGCCTGCATTTGCGCTGGGTATGGCCAAGATTTTTTCTGACAGCCTGGGCGGCACAGCCGTGATGGCCATTTGGTACCACTTTGCCATCATGTTTGAGGCGCTCTTTATATTGACGGTGCTCGATGCCGGGACACGCGTGGCTCGCTTTATGCTGCAGGACGCGCTCGGGCATATCTGGAAGCCTCTTGGCCGAACCAGTTGGTATCCCAGTATTATTTTCACAAGCGCGCTGGTTGTCGCGGCCTGGGGATATTTCCTGTGGCAAGGAGTGCGCGATCCATTGGGCGGCATAAATTCACTCTGGCCGATCTTCGGCATCTGCAATCAACTGCTTGCTGCGGTGGCGCTCTGCGTTGCGACCACCATCATCGTCAAGATGGGGCGCGCCCGCTATATGTGGGTCACGCTGGCTCCGCTGGCATGGCTGGTGGCCGTGACCTTCTCCGCTGCGTGGCACAAAATCTTTGACTCGAATCCGCTTATCGGCTTGCTGGCTCATGCGCGCCAGCTCGCCTCCGGTCCAGCCATGGCAGGGCTTGAGCGCCGCATTTTTAATGATCAGCTCTGCGCCGCGTTCTGCGGGTTGCTCATGCTTTTGGTAGGCATGATTGTGATCGAGTCTGCCATGCAGTGGATCAGCGTGATCTCCGGACGCAAGCAGGCGGCCACGCAGGAAGCGCCGTTCGTGGCGACGGCGTACGCGGAGGAGGCGCTGTGAAAAATCTCACTACGGAGACACGGAGGCACGGAGGTAAAAGGGGCAATTGGATTCAGAATGCCTGGAACCGTTTTTGTGACGTCCTTAGCGAGGTTTTTGACGAGTCTGCTTACGAACGGTTTTTGCTGAGAAAAAAGCTTTCACGATCAATTGAAAGTTATCGCGCATTTTTGCGTGAACGGGAATCCGCCATGGCACAAAAGCCACGTTGCTGCTGAGCGCATTACCAGATCACCAGATCTCCCGATCTGAGTTACACTTCCTCCATGCGGGTCCTGGGTATTGACTGCGGCAGCGAGTACACCGGTTACGGCGTGGTTGAAGAATCAAGTGATGGCCGCCTTCTTTGCCATGCCGTTGGCGCAATCAAGTTGAAAACAGGCTTGCCCATGGCAGCCAAGCTGCAAAAAATCTTTTCTGAGCTTACGGCGGTCATCGCTGAGCACCAGCCTGAAACCGTTGCCATTGAAGATATTTTTTATGCGGTAAACGTGAAGACTGCGCTCAAGCTGGGCCAGGTGCGCGGCGTAGCCATGCTGGCTGCATCTTCCTGCGGACTTGAGGTGGCTGAATACTCGCCTTTATCTATCAAGTCTGCCGTGGTGGGCTACGGAAAAGCGGACAAGCTGCAGGTGCAGCAGATGGTCACGCGCTTATTGAAGCTCGCAGCGCCGCCCGAGCCAACAGACGCATCTGATGCGCTGGCAATCGCCATCTGCCACATTCATACCGCGGGAACGAACAAGCGTTATGAGGCCGCCACATCATGAAGCGGTGGGCGGCTATCTCTGCGCTGATTGTCGGGGCGCTTCTGATCGCGCAAACTGCTGAGCAGAACTCTAACCACAATCCCACGGTTCCCACCATTACCTATGATCGCCTGTGGGAGGCCTACACGCCACAGAACATCACTATTACCGTGCAGGCAACCGGCCCTGCGAAATATATCTCGCGAAATCCCCTCAAGCCGCCGGACCAGGCAGGCCCCGATCCTGACTATCTGCTGGAATTCACCATGTCAGAGCCGAACCGCACCCGGCTTTTTCATGACGCGCAGGCAGCCAACTACTTCCATGGCGACTTTTCCTATAAGAAGCACGCTGTCTCAAGCACGGGCAAGAAAACGCTGACCTACGCCGACCCTTCCCGCCACTTTGAGACCACTTACGATTACTCAGAAAATAAGGCGATCGACGAGATCACCAATCTTTTCCAGGGTATTTCAAACACAATTGAGCATGGCCGCAAGCTGCAGTTCCTGCGGCGATATGACAAACTCGGCTTAGAAGCTGAGTTGCAGGGGATAGAAAACCTCGCTCAGAACCATGACCTTAAGGAGCTTCAAATCATTGCGCCTACCCTGGAAAGCATTGCCAATGATTCCTCGGTTCTGAATATCGCCCGGCAACGCGCCAAGAAGCTCTTGGCCAAAAAGCCTGTAGAATGAAGCCGATCCGGCTGAAGAGAATAGTTAAGTTCGGTCAATAACACTTAACATTTAGAAACTAAGTACCGACAAACCCATCTAATTAGAATAGGTAAGTTGAGCTAAAAGGAAGGGCTTATGTGGCGTTCTGTTTCGCGCGATACGTACTGGTTATCTATGGTGATTGCAGCACTATTGCTGGCGCCTCCCTTGCGCGTTCACGCTCAGCCATATCAGTCCCCTGAGCAAATTCAGGCTTCTAATCAAGCCCAGCAGGCCACAGATCAAATTCAGGATGAAGACAGAATCAGCCAGGATGAGGTTTTGGGAGCAAGCTCCTTCAACAATGCGCCGGGCTCACAGGTGCGCATTGTCCGCATCAGTTACATTGACGGCGAGGTCAGAATTGATCATGGAGACGGATATGAAAGCGCCACCATGAATGTTCCCGTCACCGAGCGCAACTGGCTTCAGACCCGCTCTGACGGCTGGGCTGAAGTGCAGCTTGAAGACGGCAGCCTGATTCGCCTTGCACCCGATACAGTCATCGCATTTACGGAGCTGAGGCGCCTTTCTTCCGGCGGAACCGTTACCACCATTGATCTTGATCAAGGAGAAGCCGAGTTCAAGATCGCCAGGCACGATGAAAATGACTTCCAGGTCACTGTAAAAAATAAATCTATCGTTCTAAACCACTCTAGTTGGTTTCGAGTGACCAGCACGAATGCTGATCCGCTGGAAGTTATGGTGTGGAAGGGTGAAGTTGCGGTGCGCGACTCAGAGAGTGGCGGAGAAGTTGCCGTCAAGAAGAATGAGACCTTCGCGTTGGATCCCACGAACCCGGTGCAGTATGCGCTGGATAAAGGCACTGAAGCCGATCAGCTCGATGACTGGAGCAAGCAGCGCGACGAAGCTCTCAGCACATATGCGTCCGCCAGCCGCGGCGCGTTTCAGTCGCCTTATCAGTACGGCACTGGCGATCTCAATTATTACGGTGACTACTTTGATGCACCCGGTTATGGAACGGTCTGGCAGCCCTATGGCGTGAATCTGGGCTGGAGTCCGTTCATGAACGGCTACTGGGTCTTTTCTCCCGGCTTCGGATACACGTGGGTATCTTCTTATCCATGGGGATGGCTGCCCTTCCGCTTCGGCAATTGGGTTTACATCAATAATCGTGGGTGGTGCTGGGCGCCAGGTGGCTGGAGCAGATGGAACACCGGTCCGCGCTGGGTCAATGCGCCTCCCGGATTCCGTCCGTCTGTTCCCCCAGCAAATGGAACGGTTGTAGTTGGTGGATCGCCGGGGCGCGTAATCCGTCCGGGGAATGCGTGGGACAGAGGCGGCCCACACTTGGGTGGTAGGGCTGCTGATCGTGACAGCAATAATGCCGGATCGCGCGCGAACGTGCGGGTCTTTACCAATGACGATATTCAAGGCAGAGTGCCGAGGACCGATGTTCCCGTAACGCAGCCCTCTTCTTCAGGCGCCGTTAGCGCCGATCGTAAACTGGGCGCTGCCGGGCAGCAGCCTGCGGCTAAAGGCGGGAGTCGGCAATCCTGGCCGGGCGGCTCGTGGCCTGATCGCCAGACGGTGCGCATACCAGAAGATGACGCTCCTATAGTGGGCACGACGCGTCCGGCGGAGGTTCCACGCGGAGAAAGGGCTATTCCGGCAGCACCGCAGCAGGTTGCACCACCATCGCAGCCGGTGCGCCAGTACACTCCACCACCAGCATCAGCACCGCCGCCTGCTGTTCACCAGGCCCCGGCGTCAGCGCCTCCGGCGCGGTCGTTCTCGCCGTCACCAGCGGCATCTACGAGCCATTCGTCTGGAGATGAGGGTGGCTCGCGCGGCGGCAAGCCGAGATAGAAATTCAGAACCTTGAAACACAGAGGAAAGGAGGAAGCAGAGGAAATTACGTGAGTAGCGTACCTTGGTATTCACCAAATTATTGAAGAACTCTTTTTCTGTTTCCTCTGATTCCTCTGTTCCTCTGTGTTTCAAAAGGTTTTAGTTCAAACTCCGAAAAACTTGGGCGCTTTTTTCCAGCCCGAGCGCTTCTGCTCGGATATCTGCCCGAATTCCTGCCTCTTTCAGTGCCGCGCGCACCAGCTCTTCTGCATATCTTCCGCGCAAATTGTTCAATAGCGTTTTGCGCTTCATGCCAAACGCCAGCTTCAGGAATTCGATAAACTCAGTGGGATTCACTTGCAGCTCTTCGAACTTTGGCGCCACAGTCAACCGCAATACTGAAGAATGCACTTTTGGCGGCGGAGAAAAGGCTCCCGGCGGCAGGGTGAAGAGCTTCTCCACCTGCGTATAAAGCTGTGCTGTAGCAGAGAGCAGTCCATAATCGCGCGAACCGGGCTTGGCCGCGATGCGATCAGCCACCTCGCGCTGCACCATGATCACAATTACATCGAATTGATCGTGAAATTCAAAGAGGCGCAGCAGAATGTCTGACGTAATGTAATACGGCAGATTGCCCACCACGCGCGCCCGTGCCGGCTTGAGTGGACGCAAATCATTCAGCGGGCCGATCGTGCGGTTCAAGATTGTGCGAAAGTCCACTTTGAGCACGTCGGCCTCAATGATCTCGACGTTCGGCTGGCGCGCGTAGTCATAACGCAGCTGAGTGGCCAGCATGCGATCCACTTCAATGGCGATCAGCCGTCCAGCGCGCCGTGCCAGCACCTCAGTCATCGCGCCCTTTCCCGGGCCGATCTCAACCGCGACTGTCTGTGAAACGTCGCCCAGCGCATCCACTATTTTTTCTGCAGCGCTGGGGTTGGCCAGAAAGTTTTGTCCCAGTTTGGGCTTTTTGCCGGCGTGTAAGGTGGCCCTTTTTGTTGTCGCCATTTAAAATTTCTCATTCGGTTTTGCCGTACCTGCTGCGTTTTTCCGGAGGCCCAATGAATATTGTTTTCGCTGCGTCTGAATGCGTTCCCTTTGCCAAAACCGGTGGATTGGCCGACGTGGTCGGCGCGCTGCCACAGGCCCTTGCTGAACTGGGTCACTCCGTTTCCGTCTATCTCCCCAAATATAAACAGACCAAGCTCACGGATGCCAAGGTGCTTCTCCCCAGCATTACCGTTCCTTTCGATGACCAATACCGCTTCTGCTCGGTGCTCGACGGCGGCAAGCGCTCCGGAGTGCAATTCTATTTCATTGACTATCCGCCGTTCTTCGATCGCGATGCCCTCTATGGCACCCCGGCCGGCGACTATCCTGACAATGCGGAGCGGTTTGCTCTCTACTGCCGCGCAGTGCTTGAAGCTTCCAAGGTACTCGGTGTGCCGGAGATCTTTCACTGCCATGACTGGCAGACGGCGCTGATTCCCGTGCTGTTGCGCAGCAGCTATCGTAAAGACCCGGTCTTTCGCAGCTCGCGCACAGTTTTTACCATTCACAACATCGGATACCAGGGCGTTTTCCCGCCGGACACGCTGCCCTTGCTCATGCTTCCCTGGGACCTCTTCACCATTGACAAAATGGAGTTCTGGGGCAAGGTCAACTTGCTGAAGGCAGCACTGGTATTTTCCGACCACATTACCACGGTCAGCCGGAAATACGCGCAGGAGATCCAGAGCAGCGAATATGGCTTTGGGTTGGAAGGCGTGCTGCGCGCACGGTCCGGTTCACTCACGGGCATTTTGAACGGTGTGGATTACAACGAGTGGAGCCCGGAAAAAGATAAACATATCGTCCGGCAATATGCGCCCGAGAATCTCGAGGGCAAGAAGGAATGCAAATATGATCTGCTGCGCCAGTTTGACATGGAGAGCGTTTCGATTGATCTGCCAGTGATCGGAATTGTCTCGCGCTTTGCGGCACAGAAGGGATTTGATTTGATTGCGGAGATCGCGCATGACCTGGCACGTCTTCCTCTGGTGGTGACCGCGCTCGGAAGCGGCGACAAGGAGTATCAGGATCTGTTTCTGCAGCTGCAGAAGCAATTTCCCGGCAAGATCGCAGCCAAGGTCGCCTATGACAACGCGCTAGCGCACAAAATTGAGGCAGGCGCGGATATGTTTCTTATGCCGTCTCGCTACGAACCCAGCGGCTTGAATCAGATGTATAGCCTGAAATACGGCACTGTGCCGATTGTGCGCGCGACTGGCGGTCTCGATGACACCATTGAGCCATGGGATTCCGCTACAGGAAAAGGCACAGGCTTTAAGTTCAGCGCGTATTCCGGCGTGGCCCTTCTGAACTGCATACACGAGGCGTTGCGTGCGTTTAAAGATCAGGCTGGCTGGCAAAAGCTGGCGCTCAACGGCATGAGCAAGGATTTTTCCTGGACCGCTTCTGCGCGCGAGTATGTGAAGGTTTACGAGCGGCTTGTTCCTCCGAAGGTGAGCGGCCCGCAGGAGAAGGTGCTGGAGCTGAGCAGAGCGTGATTTTTACCACAGAGGGCACAGAGGAGCCGGAGGCGTTTTATTCCAAAGTATTCTCAGTGATCCTCTGTGGTTAAGCGGCCTTGTTCCTTTTCGCGAACCACCAGTACACCGGCACACCCGCCAAGATTACGCCCGTCATCACAAGCGTTCCCACCACTGACGTGTGCAGCTTGTCCATAAAGGTGAAGTAGAGCAGCACAGCCGCGCTGACAATGAAAAGCGCCGGAACAAAGGGATATCCCCAGGTGCGATAGGCCCGAGGGGTTTCAGGTTCGCGCACGCGGAAGACAAAGATGGTGCTGGCGGCGATCATGTAAAAGAGCCATTCGGCAAAAATAGCCAACTCAATAAAGTCTTTGAAACCGCCGCCGCCCAGCAGCAATAAGACCGCGAGGATTGCCTGAACCACAATTGCCAGCGAGGGCGTATGAAAACGCGGATGAACTTCAGCCAGTGCCTTGAAGAAATACCCGTCACGTGCCAGCGCGAATGGGATGCGCCCGCCGCTCATGATGGTGCCATTGAGCGTCACCAGCAGGGAGAGCGCCATGCCGGCAGATACCAGAAGCGCCCCGCCATGGCCAAGCGCGATTTGTATTGCCGTTGAAGCAGGAACAGGCGAACCGGCCACAGCAGATGCGGGCATTACATACTGGACGGCTCCATTCACCCCGATGTAAAGCACCGCCACCAGCGCCACTCCGGCAATGAGTGCAATGGGAATAGACCGCTCAGGATTTTTGATCTCGCCGCTGACCATGTTGAGATCATTCCAGCCGTCGTATGCCCACAATGCTGCTACCAGCGCAACCATGAAACCGGCCATCCCGCCCTTTGCTCCAGTAAAGGTGGTGGCAAAGTTGCTCCAGCTTCCGTTAGACGCGCTAAATCCTGCGCCAATGATTACAGCGATCATCAGCACCTTAAGCGCTGTGAACGCAAGCTGAAAGTTTCCTGCCTTGCGAACACCCAGGTAGTTGAGTGCGGAGATCAGAACGGTAGCGGCGATTGCCAGAATCTGGCCCCACGTTACAACGTAAGCGCCGCCTACGTGCAAAATTGGATTTGCCAGAAAGCTGAATGCGGCAAAATTCCCCAGGATGCGCACCAGCCCGCTGGTGATCGATGCGATAGACGCAGGCTTGGCAATTAAAAACCACGTCCAGCAGTAGAGAAAGCCCGGTAGTGGACCATAGGCATCGCGGATGTAAACGTATTCACCGCCCGCCCACGGTTTGATCGCGCCCAACTCAGCATAGGTCAAAGCGCCGGCAAAAGAGAGCACTCCACCGACGATCCAAACCAGGTAACCCAGCTTGGCCGTTCCCACTGCCTGCATCATTTCTTTTGGAACAAGAAAGATGCCGCTGCCGATAATTGTTCCGGCAACAATTGCCGTGGCATGCCAGACGTTCAGGTCGCGGACGAGCTCCGGTTGACGTTGATTGGTCGCGGGTGCTGATGCCATGCGTATCTCTCTAGTGTTGGCCAATGGGTTTGGATCCACTTTGATTTGTCGAGCCAGTTACGTTCTCGCTGATCGCAGGCCAGCGCCAGCCTTCGCGCAGTTTTTTGTATTCTGGCATTGGCAACTGTACCAGCAGCGGCGTGCGCTGTGGATCAAGCCAGCCGATCAGCGATTCCAGATTTTCTTGCGCCATCGCAGTGCAACCCACAGTCGGTTTGCCCAGGCCACGCCAGATATGCATGAAGATACACGATCCTGCACCTGGAGTTGCAGCGGCATTGTGGTTCACTAGGACTCCCCAGCGATAAAGATCGTCCGAACGCAGCATCTGCTCTGAGCTGTTCCAATCCGGCGAGACTGTGCTTCTATCAACGATCTGGTTATAAAACTTTGACGAAGTATCGTCCACGCACTCGACCGAAGAGGTCAGGTTTACGTAAGGCATCTTCCAACCAGGTTGCTCCTGAGCGGCGTAGCCGAACGCTTTGCTGAGATAGAAGACTCCTGCAGGCGCTCTGCCGTCACCTTCTTTTTTCACCGGATCTTCTGCCGCGGTGGCCTGAGCATCAACGCGTATAGCTCCACTGCCCCAACCCAGCCCGTTCTTACCGACCACAACTGTGACCGGCTCTCCAATCGGTCTCCAAGGCATGCGGCTGTTGCCACGCGCGTATCGGCGCAACGTGCCTTGCGACGCATTCCAGTCAGAGGTTGTAACCACAACCAGCTCGGTTGAGGAGTCCATGGGGCTGCGCTTTTTGGGATGTGAGTGCAGAGTCAGGCCCAGGCAAAGCAAAATCGCGAGTAAAGATGCGGACAATTTCATAGCAAATGAATGATTATTATGAGAGACAGTTTCGCATATCGGCAGCCTCTTACCAATCATGTCTCCACCTTAACGGCCTGGCTCTCGGCAGATCCACGCTTGGATTCTGTGGCCATGCTGGCAAGATATCCCACAATGAAGGTTGTGCTCGCTCCGAGCGTTACGTACCAAGTCCACGCGATGTGTGTCCAGCCCCAGATATAAACATTAAGGGCCAGCCCGCACAACATGCCGATGATCGCGCCGCTTTCAGTTGCACGCCGGGTGATTAGCCCAAGAAGAAACACGCCCAGCAATCCGCCGTATGCGACAGAGGCGATGCTGAGACCCTTTTCCAGCACGCTGCCGCCGTACCGAGAGGCTAACGCTAATGCAAACAACACCAATCCCCAAACAATGGTTGCGACACGCGAGAGTCGCAGGCGTTTTTGCTCTGACGTATCAGGATGCCTGCGCAAGTAGAAGTCAACCATGCTGGTGGATGACAGCGAATTCAATGCGGCGCTCAGGTTTGACATTGCAGCTGCCAGGATCGCAGCAATCAGCAAGCCGGAAATCCCACGAGGCATGTGATCGACAATAAAGGTTGGAAAAATGTAGTCAGTCTTGGCAAACGGCGCGGTGGGCGGATAGGTCCGGTAAAAAGCCCATAACGCCGCTCCCATCAGCAGAAAAAGCGTGAATTGTACAAGCACAATCACGCCGCTGGTGATGAGCGCGGTTTGCGAGTCGCGCTGGTTGCGCGCTGCGAGCAGGCGCTGAACCAGAAGCTGGTCAGTGCCATGCGTGGCGGTAGTCAGGAACATGCCGCCGATCAGCCCTGCCCAGAAGGTAAAGGTCTTTGAGAGGCTGAATGTGAAATCCAGGACCTGCATCTTTCCCGCTGCTGCGGCAGCAGAGTGAATGGCAGGCCAGCCGCCCGGGACGAGATGCAAAAGCACGAAGAAACCTACGATTGTCCCGCTGACGTAGATAAATAGCTGGACCACATCGGTCCAGATCACCGCAGCCAATCCGCCTTCAAAGGTGTAGATCAGCGTGAGTGCCAGCACGATGGCCACTGACGCCACTTCACCCGTTCCAAGGACCACGCCGATGACAATCGCGATTGCCCAGACACGCACGCCTTCGGCAGCCGCGCGGGTGACCAGAAAAATTCCGGCGGTAATCCTGTGCAAAGTTTTTCCGAATCGCCGGTCGATGAGTTGATAGGCGGTGAACATCTCGCCGCGAAAATACTGAGGCACAAAAACCAAGCTCAGGAATACCCGTCCAATGAGGAATCCGAATGCCACCTGAAGGAAGCCGAAATTGCCGCCATAAGCCATGCCCGGAGTGCCAATGACGGTAAGCGTGCTGGTCTCCGCCGCGACAATTGAGAGCGCAATGGCCCACCACGGGATGTTGCGGTCGGCCAGGAAATAATCGCGCAGTGACCTTTGTGACTTGCGAAACCTAAGCCCAAACAGCGTAATGCCGATCAGATAGGCAACGATGATAATTGCATCTACAATTTGCAGTCGCATGAATTGGTACGAAATGACAGTGACAGTCATTATTCGGGGAAAATTCATACAAAGCAAAAGTAAAAATTGTGGGAAGATGATTTAAGTCCAATCATGCCACTGTACCTGGGAATTGACGCGGGAGGCACCAAGACAGACTGCGCCATCAGCAACGGCGCGGAGCTGCTGGGCCAGGCCACAGGCGCCACCTGCAAGCTGGCGTATGTCGGCAAAGAAAAAGGCCGTGAGAACCTGCAGGCGGTGATCCGCCAGGTCTGCGAGAGCGCGCACGTTGGTCCTAATGAGATCCAGCATGTTTGTATCGGGATGTCAGGCGCTTCCCTGGCGGAGGCCGTGCAGTGGGCGCAGCAGACCATTCGCGAGCTGATCCCCGATTCTACAATCTACGTTGCGGGCGATCACGTGATCGCGCATCGCGCTGCGTTTGGCACCTCGCCGGGCGTGCTGGTGATCTCTGGCACTGGTTCGATTGCTTTTGGGCGCAATCAGGCAGGGGAAACAGCGCGCGCGGGCGGATGGGGACCCAGCATCTCCGACGAAGGTTCCGCTTTCTGGGTGGGACGGGAAGCCGTGGCTGAGGCGCTCAGGTCCTTCGATCGGGGGAACAGGAACGGTCTTCTTTCAACCATTGCAAGTCACTGGCAGGTTGCGCCGGAAGAGGTGATTCGGCTGGCAAATGCATCTGAACCGCGCTTTCCCGAGTTGGCAGGACCAGTGGTGAATGCTGCTGAGCATGGGAATGCCCAGGCCCGCGATATTGCAGAGCGCGCGGGGAAAGCGCTGGCTGGATTGGCAAGCGCAGCCATCCAGCGGCTCTGGCCGCAAGGCGGAATTGTTCCTGTTGCACTCTCCGGCGGTGTTTTGCAAGGCTCAGCGCTGGTGCGGCAGGCATTCAAGGAAGAGATGCGCATCCAGCAGCCGCAGGCAGCGGTGAGCTTTGCTTATGTGCGGCCTGTACTTGGCGCCCTTGAGATTGCAGCACAGCGCGGAGTGCGGCGATGAATGATTTAGAAGACAAAGATATTTCCGGAGAAGCTCCCGAACAGCCGGAGCCTCCGCGTGTGCGCGAAGCGCCTGCGCAGCGCAAAGTTACTCTACCTGCCGATGCTGATTTTGAGCGGCTGATCCACGACTCTTCGCCTGAAATTGTCACTGCTGTTGCTGCCGATGCGCGACTCACAGAAGATCTTGCACTGGCTCTGTTAAACCGGCGCGATCTCCCTCGCGAAGCTCTGGAAGCGCTGAACAAAAACGGCCGGCTGGCAAAGCAGCGTAAGGTTCGGTTGGCACTTGTAGCGCATCCGCGCACGCCGCGCCATGTCTCTGTTCCAACCATACGTAATATTCATACCTTTGAGCTGATGCAGGTTGCATTACAGCCTGCGGTGCCGCCGGATGTGAAGCGCGCCGCGGAAGAAGTATTGATCGGCAGGCTGAGCGCCATTGCTTCAGGAGAGCGGCTCACGCTGGCGAAGCAGGGTTCAGGACGAATTGCGGCCGCGCTCCTGGTGGACAAAGAAGAGCGCGTCATGCAAGCAGCGCTTGGGAATCCGCATATGACTGAAGTCTGGATCGTGAAGGCCCTCAAAGCTGAGACCGGCACAGAGTTGCTGGCTCCAGCAGTTTCACGACATCAGAAGTGGTCTTATCGCAATGAGGTCAAAGCAGCGTTGCTGGGAAATAAGCACACGCCGCCCGCGCGGCTCATTCAGCTGGCGGGCGAGCTTCCGGTTAATCTGATAAAAGAAGTCCTGCGAAACGGGCGCTTAAACCAACAGGCAAAAAATGGCTTGATGGCAGTCCTGGAAAAGCGTGCCGTGTAAGAGCCTGGCTAAGACTCCTTGCCTTCAATCGCGTCCCACACCTTTTTTGTATCTACATTTTGCACGTACTTCACAATCTTTCCATCTTTGAACGTCCAGATATGGGCGAATACCGCGTTCATGACTCCTTTGGATTTTTTGTAAGTGCCCAAATAACGGCCAGTCACGATGATGGTGTCTCCAGCGTCATAAAAGTTCTCAGGCACTGCACGATAGTTCTCCCATTCCGTTGCCAGCCGGATGAAGACGTTTTTGGCTACTTCATACATTGACCGATAGGTGCCTGCGTAAGGGAAGCCTGCAGCTTCAGTCCACTCAAATTCAGGAGCCAATGCAGACTGCAGACAGCGAGTCATCTGTTCCGGATCGCCATTGTAAATTTCCTTAACGGTTTTGACATTTGCGCTCACGGGCTTCTCCCTGCACTGGGGCAATTTACCTATTAAATAGTGCGTCAAAACGGAAATCGTTACACTTTTTCCCTTGTTTGTTGCGGGCCGCTGCTAAAATTTCTGCTAAACGCACGAAACGAAACAACGGAACGCTTCACATCTTTTCATACAAAATTGGCCAGGTTTCGGCGGTGTCTTAGGAAGGAGCCACCATGTACGATGCCATTGTTGTGGGCGCTCGCTGCGCCGGCGCACCCACTGCTCTGCTGTTAGCCCGCAAAGGATACAAGGTCTTGCTGCTTGATCGCGGCACCTTTCCCAGTGACATGCCATTTTCCAACCATTATGTGCATCAGACCGGCTCGGCCCGGCTGAAGCGCTGGGGTTTGCTGGATGCTCTTGCCGCCACCAATTGCCCGCCGATCCTTACGAATCATTGGGACTACGGCGCGTTTACGCTGACAGGAAGCCCGGTCCCCGCCGAAGGTGGAGTGAAAGAGGCGTTTGCGCCGCGACGGCTGAGACTCGATCCTGTGCTCGCGGATGCAGCAGTAAAGGCAGGTGCAGAGCTGCGAGAAGGCTTCTCTGTCCAGGAGATTCTTTGGGACAACGGACGCGTTGCAGGGGTTCGCGGGCACCAGAAAAATGGCGGCACTGTTACGGAACATGCGCGCATCACCATCGGCGCTGATGGCATGTTCAGCAAAGTGGCGCAAGCCGTGAAAGCGCCTGAATACAAGTCCGGCCCGGCGCTTGAGGGGTCCTGGTACGCCTACTACAGCGGCGTGCCGATGATCGGCTGGCACCTTTGGCTTCGTCCTGACCGCGTGATCTTTGCTTACAACACGAATGACAACCTTTCGCTGATCGGCGTGGCTTTTGCCGCTAAGGACCTTGCCATGGCCCGCGCGAATATCGAAAAGCATCACGGCGCAACTATTCAGGAGCATGCTCCGGAGCTTTGGGAGCGTATGCAGAAAGGCACGCGTGAGTCCCGCTATATTGGCGGAGCCATTCCTTATCACGTGCGCAAACCATATGGGCCCGGCTGGGCGCTGGTGGGCGATGCCGGATATCAGAAAGATCCCTGCACTGCATCTGGGATCACTGATGCTTTTGGCAGCGCGGAATGGCTGGCTGAAGCGATTGATGCGGGCTTGAGCGGGCGCCAGCCTCTGGAAGATGCGCTGGCCAAATACGAACAGACCCGCAACGAGGCCGAACTACCATATTACGAACTTACAACGCAGCTAGCTGCGCTTGCGCCTCCGCCTCCGGAGATCGCGCGGCTGCTGGAAGCTTTGCAATACAATGAAGAGCAGCGCAGCCGCTTCTTCGGTGTGCTGGCCCACACTGTCCCGGTACCGGAATTCTTCTCGCCGGAGAACATCCAAAAAATAATGGGCAATCATGCCACAATCTCATGATTCGGCTGCGAATGGCGCTGGAAATTCAAGAATAAAAGCAAGGGCTCTGGAGCATCGATGAAAATCGCGATTTTTGGCGCTGGAATCGCCGGCTTGATGGCAGGAATTACGCTGCGGTCTCAAGGACATACATGTCGCATTTACGAGCGCATGCGCAAAGACCATGAAACCGGGATGGGTTTCATCCTGATGCCGGAAGGGATTGAGTGCCTGCAGAGCTTTGGCGTGAAGCTCACAGGCGAGTACAGTGGTGCGCCTCTGCATCGTTATTGCTGCCGAAATTCTGCTGGACAGATTCTTTACGAACAGCCGCTCCCGGCAGGAGCACTCAGCATGCGTCGCCGCGATCTGCTCGCTGCTTTAGTGAATGCATTGAACAGTGACGGCGCTCCTGCGTTTGATGCAGAACTCGCCAGCTTGAACTTTGATGCGGCAGGGAATGTAACTTCAGTTCAACTGAATACAGGAGAAACAGTAAAGGCAGATCTTTACATCAGTGCCGAAGGCATTAATTCCCGAGCGCGGCGGGCACTGTTCCCTGAATGGCCTTCACCGCAAGCGCAGGTTTTGGAAATTGTAGGACTTGTGCGCTGCCAAAGCACGGTGCGGTGGGCCAGCCATAACTTCAATAAATTTCATGCGGCTAGCGGCGGCATTGCTTTCGGGACCCTTGCAGTAGATGCCGAGCACGTTATCTGGTACTTACAGTTTGACTCCCAAAGATTTCCGGCGCCATCGGAGACAATAGAAAACGCTGCACAAGCCCGGAAAGAATTTGTTAAAGGCCTTGTGGGCGATTGGGCGGAGCCCATTCCGCATCTGCTGAACATTACAGATTTTTCCCGAACGCATTTTTGGCGTCCGCTTGATACTGATCTTGTGCCTCGCTTCTACCAGAACAATCTGGTTTTGATCGGGGACGCGGCGCATCCACTCTCACCGTTTACCAGCCAGGGTGTGTCTTCGGCGATTTCGGATGCAGTGGCTTTGTCTGAGGCGCTTAAATCAGAGCCGAATCTTGAGACGGCGCTTGCCCGCTACTCTGCTGAGCGGCGCGAACAGTGCGCGCCTTACGTTGCCAAAGGGCGTGAGCTGACCCGCCATTTTGTCGCGCCGCAGATTGGCAGCACCATCCTGCTGCCGCTGGCGCAGTCTGAGCATCTGGAGCCCGGATTATTTTCTGACAATGCTGTGCGGCTTGACTTGCTCCGTGAGCGCGCATTCAACATGCGCTGGGCACAACAGCCTGAAGACGTGATTCCGCTCACAGCGGCGGATCCCGATTTTCCCATCGCGCCTGAAATTCAGGAGCAATTGGTCCGCTACATTCGCGATGGTGTGCTGAGTTATGGCCCGCCGGAAGGGCTTCCGCAGTTCCGTGAAGCGGTTGCTGAATGGATGCGCTCCACGCGGCAGATGGACTGCACTGCCGAACAAGTGTTTGCCACAGACAGCGCGGCTTCAGGCATGGCCGTGCTTGCGCGTGCCAGCCTGAATCCGGGAGATGAGGTTCTCATCCCAGATCCAGTGGACTTTTTGCTGCACCACACCGTGCAGCGAGCAAGGGCGGTTCCGGTGCGAGTAAGAGTAGGTCCGTTTACCACGGCGGAAGAATTCATTGCCGGGCTGGAAGCTGCCCTCAACGCACGAACGCGAATGCTATGGCTCTGCAACCCCCATAATCCGCTCGGGGTGGTTTATTCGCGCGAGTGGCTGCAGAAGGTAGCGGAATGGGCGATCACTCGCGGGCTCCGCATTGTCTCCGATGAAATATGGTCGGATATCGTCTATACGCCGCAGCGTCACGTTGCACTGGCATCGCTCTCGCCGGAGATTGCCCGCAACACAGTTACTGTTTATGGGTTTTCCAAGAATTTTGCTTTAGCAGGCATGAGAGTGGGCTGTTTGATCTGCGACGATCCTGAGTGGAAGAAGGAAATTGTCGCTGCTTCAGACGCTGACAGCACGGTCTATGGTGTTTCAGTGTTGTCACAAGTAGCCGTCACTGCAGCACTTCAGGAAGGTCAGGAGTGGCTGGAAGGTTTCGTCAAGCACCTGCAGGCGCAGCGCGATTACGTCATTCATCGCCTGAAGCAGTGGCCCGCTGTTACCGTGCAGCCGCCCCAGGGAACATACGTTGTTTTTCCTGACATCCAGCGGCTCAGCGAAAATGCGGAGCTTTTCTGCCAACATCTGCGCGAGCATGCCCGTGTTGCTCTTGTTCCCGGAGCGCCGCGATGGTTCGGCCCCGGCGCCAGCGGACATGTGCGCATCTGCTTTGCAACCTCGCATCGTATCCTGCAAGAGGCATTTGACCGCACGGAACCTGTAGTGTTGAAACTTGCGGCGGAAGCGCAACTACAGAAAGTTGGTGAGTAGTTCTTCTTCGATCTCTTTGGGCATACATGCTGCTTGCCGCAGTCAACCGCTTTGCGGGAAAGCATCGTACAATGGTGACAGCCAAGTAATGCTCACGCGGAGAGGTGTGTGAGCGGTTGAAACAGGCGGTCTTGAAAACCGCTGTACCCGAAAGGGTACCGGGGGTTCGAATCCCTCCCTCTCCGCCACTGGTTGTTATAAGGGTTCCCTCGACTTCGCTCGGGATTTCGGCTGTGGGCTCCCATTCGGCTTCGCCTCACTCACGCCCGCAAGCGCCTCAACTTGAAAACCGCTGTACCCGAAAGGGTACCGGGGGTTCGAATCCCTCCCTCTCCG
>CAZISB010000002.1:213176-233779 GCA_964541925.1 uncultured Acidobacteriaceae bacterium
CCAGAATCCTTCTCTTTTGAATCACAGATTTGTGAGCACACACTTTTACTGGTTTTTTAGAAGATCAGATCGTAAGTTGCTTGTTTTCTTCTGTCAGGAAAAGTTCGAAAACCCATTTTCCGAAAGCAGCAGGCGCATCATTTCCGGATGGCCGACAATCCGCTCGGGCCCCGGGTACAACCGCGCTCGAAAACAGCAAAGAAAAGTGGGACAATTGTGACCGTAGCTGATTTCGCCGTGGCGAGAGAAGAAGTACTGGGCGCAAGTCACGGACCACAATGATGAATGATGCCAGGAAGATTCAATTTTCGGATTCTCCTCGCGGATGACGATGAGGAACTGCTTCGAACCACTGCGGAAGTGCTCACACACGAAGGGTATTTCGTTCAGACGGTGCGCGATGGCTTTGAGGCCCTGGCAACCCTTCGAGGCGGCCAACCGGAGATTTTGATCTCTGATCTGAATTTGCCGAACATGTCAGGATTCGAATTGCTCGCGGTCATCCGCAAGCGATTTCCGGGAATCGGCGTCATCGCCTACAGCGGCGAGTTTTACCCGCTCGGACCAGAGGGTGTACTTGCTGACCGGTTCTTGCGGAAGGGCGTTAACTCCGCCTTTGAACTGCTAGAGGAGGTTCGGGAGCTTCTGGAAGAGCTGCCACTCCGGGCGCAACAAGCAAAACCGGACACCGCACCGGCCTGGCTCCCGCGCTCCGCCACGGCATACGTCGTTGTAACTTGTCCGTTCTGTCTGCGCTCGTTTTCAGTTTCGACCCGTAATATCGAATTTGGGGTGGTGCGCAAGGACCCATGTCTTCATTGCGGGGCAGAAGTCGCATTTCGCCTTGACAGTACGACGGCTGCTGAAGCTCCAACGCTTGGGAAACAGCTAAGAACGCGTATCGAAACGACCAAGCGGACGATAACCGAGTCCCAAGCGATCATCAATAAGAAAAAATAAGGATGCAAAAAGCCGCCAAACAGACCGGGAAAGACTTGAGCGCTGCCCAAAGTTCCCGACAAGCTTCTGAAGCGGGTTGACGGGCCACGCGGAAGTTCTGGGCGCAGCAGAGTTCTATGATTCTTAAACCAGAGGCCTACGATTCTTGGTCGGATCAGGGGGCAGGTTCATATCCTTCCCAAAATACCCTCGGTCGGATTTGAAGGACTTAGCAGCAAGAATTCTGAAATCGTTCGCTACTTCCCGCCATTGGTTCTGAGAGTTCCTTCGACTTCTCTTTCCTAATTTGCTTTTACGGGATTGATCTTGGCTACAGTCGGATCAAACAGCGATTCTGCCGGGTGCGTGTTGTAAGTGATATTTAAAAGGATTTCCTGCAACAGCGTTTCACCGTTTCGCCGAGTAAGTATGATTCGGGGCGTATTGATTCCCTGGATGACTTTCCAATTGCCGTAAATCGTGGCTTCTTCGTCGCGATCACGGTAACGAGGATCACGCGTGCTGAACCGCTTTTCCATCGGCAGATGTGTATCAGGCGAGATGAGAAGAGTGACAGATTCGTTTTTGGAATTGATGATGGTGATTTTTTCAGCCATCTGCCCTTCAGAGATGCTGGGACCTTCATCCAGCAGCAGGACACTTGGCTCGGCCAGCCAGGTGCGCAAGACATTTTCCAGTGAATAATGCCGGCGGATCAGCGCCTGCTTGATCCGATCCTCTTTTTCGGGATTGAGAGGCTGAATTCCCTTGTAGGTAAGCTCATATGCTTTATCGTCCAGGTAGAGGCGAACAATGTCACGCTGTTTGGTCAGCTCGGTACGTTCCTTGTTCGGCCATTTCCAATAACGATAAAACAGGCTCCAGCCCTCGAGTGATTCATTCTTAAAGCTTCCCGTACGGCCTTCAGCGTAGTAATCCTGCACATTCAGATAGGCTTGTCCTCCAAGCGCCTTAATCATTTGATCAATAACAGCGCGGGCTTTTTCCTGATTGTTAGGCAGCTTAGTGGGAGCAGAGCTTTCCTGGCCGCCTACAACCCCAGCCAGGCACAAGCACAAGAGAGCAAGAATTCTCATGGATGTATATGTTCCTTTGATGCCAGAAAAACCAGAGCAGCTGCCTGGGGACATTGAAGCTGCATCGGCACGGAAATTCTGGCTGGGGTTTAACCCACCAGTACAGCGCCTCCGTTCACATTCACAATTTCGCCTGTAATAAAACCAGCATGCGGCGTACACAAAAACAACACAGTAGCGGCAATTTCCTCAGGCTTTCCGGCGCGTCCCAGAGGAATGGTAGCAAAAACACGCTTGCTGATCTCTGGATCATGCAGCGCTGGAGCGGCCATATCGGTCTCCACCCAGCCAGGAGCGACGCAGTTCACGTAAATTTTGTGGCTGGCAAGCTCGGTAGAAAGGCCTTTCACCATGCTGATGATGGCACCCTTGCTGGCGGCATAGTCGCAGTGGAAGGCCTCGCCTCGCTGTCCGGCGGTGGAACTGATCAAGACGACGTGTCCGCCGGAGCCCTGCTTCTTCATCTGAACGACGCCGTACTTTACCAGCCCGAAGAGGCTATCGACGTTAATGGCCTGCGTGGAGCGCCATTGCTGGTCAGACATCTGATCGATGGGCGCATCATGCGGCGGCCAGACACCGTGATTGCCTACAAGGATATCCACTCTGCCGAAGTGTTTTACCGCAGCCTCAATCAACGGCTTGGCCGCTTCACTGGACGAAAGCTCCACTTTTAGAGCTATGCAATGCTGCTCACCGCCACATTCTGCAGCCAGATTCTCTGCTTCAGTAGATGCTCTCTGGTAGCTAAAAACAACGCGCGCCCCGGCTTGGGTGAACAGCCGCACTATGGCGGCGCCGATCCCTCGCGAACCGCCTGTTACGACTGCTACCCGCCCCTCCAGAGACAAAACAATTCCGTTTCCCGGCATGCTCAAGTACGATACGGAACAATTGTGGCTGTGTGCAAGCCGGTCCCTCAGCCGTCGCCGGCAGAGCTCTTTTTTCGCTTCTTAGGCGTCTTGTTTTTTGCGGCGTTGCCAAATCCTTCGTCTTTGTTGATGTGGCTTGCCGCCTGTGATAAGGCAAAATTCACGCGATCACCGCAAACCCTGCAACTCGGAAATGTTTCTCCTTCCGTTGCAAATACCTCATGTGCGCTCCGGTGTCCCTCGTGATTCGCTGTGTAAATACCCGTAGTTGGTACTCGATCACCTGGTATGAACCACCCATTCGGCATAATCAACATTCCGGGGGGAACATGAACTTATTTTAGAGAGAGATCAGAGCACGTTCAATTCTGCTGGATATCTGAGCAGGACAGGCGCAGATCACCTGATGGATCGCGCAGTAGAATCACGGCTATATGAATTATTTATGAGTTACAAGCCATTCCTGAGCTGCTTGAATGAACGAGCGAAACAGGCTCTGAGACACGGCATCACGCTCAAAGCCGCGCTCAGGATGCCACTGCACGCCCAAAACGTAATGTCCGGGCTGAGTGCCTTCAACGGCTTCAATGATTTGATCTTCAGGACAGCGAGCTACAACTTTTAGTCCATCACCGACTACGTCAGCAGATTGATGATGGCTGGAGTTCACCGGAATGGACCGGCGGCCGTGAACAATTTCATTTGCGAGCAACGAATCAGGCTCAAGCAAGACCTGGTGCGCGACTTCAATCTTTGAGCCGGCTTCATGGTTTACTTCTGAATGAATGTGCTGGACCAGCGTGCCGGTGCGCCAGACGTTGAGTGACTGCAATCCATAACAAATGCCCAAAACCGGCTTGCGAAGATTGTAAGCATCCTGGAGAAGAAGCTCGTCGGCGGCATCGCGACGCGGATCAGCTGAGGCGGTATGAGGATCGCGCTGTGCGCTGTATTTTTGCGGATCAACATCCGCCTTGCTTCCCGGAAGCAGGATGGCGGAGCACTTGGCCGCGATGCGGGCAATTTCTTCAGGAGAGCTTGCCAGCGGCACGACAACCGGCTCGCCGCCGACTGCCTCAACGGCACGCAGGTAAACCGGCAGGGCGCGATTGCTGTATTCCGGATCATAGCCACAAGGTTCAGGCACGGCGATCCGCGGCTTAACGCCCTTCGCATCGCGTTTTGTCGTCAGGTCGGGCAAATTACGCTCCCAGAGAAGCTTTTTGTTCCACGTTTACTGGTTAGGTTCGTTACTCATCTGTTTCTGCTCACGCAAATCTGGTACTGCGGAGTGCGAATAATAGAGCCTGGCAATTACATCTTGTGCCCGCTGTGTCAGCCGGCCCAAATCACGCGAAGTCATGCCGGTGGTGGGAATTGGATCGCCCACGAGCAAATGAAGCTGCGTGGGTTTGATGTGCCAGGTGTTCATCTTCAACATTTCATAGGTGCCAACCAGAGCCATGGGTATCACGTTAGCCTGGGCTTTGATGGCTGCATAAAATGCGCCGCCCATAAAGGGATGCAGCTGGCCATCCGGCGAGCGGCCGCCCTCAGGAAAGATCACCAGCGAGTTCCCTTGCTTCAGCGACGCCACTGCGAGATTGATGCTGCGAACTGACGCTTTGGGATTTTCCAGCACAACAGGAATTTGGCCGGAGCGCTTCAGGTGCCATCCCATGAAGGGATAGAAAAAAAGCTCTTTCTTTGCCAGTATGCGAAATTGAAAGGGAAGGCTGGCGTACAGCACCGGGATATCGAGCGCAGAAAGATGATTGACCACGTAAACCTGCGGCTTTGAGAGATCAATCTTTTCCAGTCCTTCCACATTAGGGTTGGAGCCCAAGGTGGCCAGGATTGTCTTTGCCCACACATGTGCGAACCCATGCTGGATGCGGCCGGATTTATCAAAAAACGAGCTCAGCAGAGACAAAGAGCCAAGCACGATGGTGTAAAGCCAGACCAGCGGGTCCCATATGAGAAAAGACCGCAAACGCGAGGCCCACAGGCGCAGGCCACGCAGCTCCTGGGCAGATTCAACTTGAACTTGGGTTATCTCCGGCATGATCACGCGCTCTGCCGCACCGGCCGCTGCGCGAGAAGGCGCAGCGCCTCGCCTACAAGGTAGATGGAGCCGGTGATCACGATCACGCTATTGCGATCAGTGAGCTGCACAGCGCGATCCAGCGCTGATCGAACGGAGCCTTCCTGCAGAATTTCCGCCTGTGTGTGCGCAGCCAGCTCTGCGATTTCCTGCGCGGAAGCAGCGCGAGGGTTCTCTGCATGCGTGGCGATGACTCGCTCCGCCATGGGAAAGAGAATTCCCGCGATCTCATGAATCGCTTTGTCACGCATGGCGCCAAAAATGAATGTGATTGGGCGGTCTTCGTAAAAAGTGGAAAGCGCGGAGCGCAGCGCCCAGGCGCCGGCAGGATTGTGAGCCACGTCAAGCACGATCTCCGGCAAGCCTTCTTCAGAAGGAAAAATCTGGAAGCGGGCCGGCCAGCGTGTATTGCGAATGCCTTGCTCGATATTGCGTGGCGTGATGCGGAAGCCGCAATGGTTCAGCTCTTCTGCCGCAGTGATGGCGAGCGCTAGATTGCGCAGTTGATGTCGGCCTGCGAGCGGAAAATCCACGGTGATTTCTTCATCCATTACGGTGAGAGGAAAGTGATTCCGCTCGCCAACTTTGAAATTCTCTGCGCCGGGCGAAATTGACGGCATATGCTTTACTGCGCTCACGGCGCGTGCGTCGCGATCCATGATTTCTTTACCCAGTGTGTCATTGACCTGCGGATGCTGCGGAAGCAAAACCACCGTTCCTTTAGGGCGAACGATTCCGGCCTTCTCGCGAGCGATCTCAGGCAGCGTGTTGCCCAGGAACTTCTGATGGTCGAAGTCAATATCGGTGATGACGGAGATGCAGGGATCCACGATGTTGGTGGCATCAAGCCGGCCGCCCATGCCGACTTCTAAAATGGCAAGCTCCACACCGGCGCTGGCAAAGTACTCGAACATCATTGCGGTGAGCATCTCAAAGAAACTTGGATGCCAGGGCAGCTCGCCTATGGCAACAAGTTCCCGCGCTGCGGTTTCTACGCGCTCATAAATCACAGTGAACTCAGCGTCACTAATCGGTTCCTGATTGATCTGTATGCGCTCATTCACACGCAGCAGATGCGGCGAGGTATAAAGTCCGGTACGGTAGGCGGCAGCCTGTGCAATGGAAGCCAGCGTGGCTGCCGTGGAGCCCTTGCCGTTTGTTCCGGCAATGAGCACGCTCTGCAGCCGGCGTTGCGGATTGCCCAGCGCCTCAGCAAGGCGGCGCATGTGCGCCAGATCAAATTTGCGGTTCGATGTGAGCTCGTGGCCGAGTGCGAGCAGGTTATTTACGGCAGATTCGTAGGTGATGGGCACAGCTCAGGCGGCCTTTGGCGCCATGAAATCGAGCGCACGAGAGATGTAAGCCTTCATCTCCTTGCGATGCACAACTGCATCGAGCATTCCGTGCTGCAGGAGAAACTCGCTGGTCTGGAAACCTTCAGGAAGCTTCTGGCGGATGGTCTGCTCAATGACACGCGGGCCGGCAAAGCCGATCAGCGCGCCGGGCTCGGCAATGTTCAGATCGCCCAGCATGGCGTAAGAGGCGGTTACGCCGCCTGTGGTCGGATCGGTCAGAACGGAGATGTAAGGAATGCGAGCGTCATCCAGCCGGGCCAGCGCAGCGGAGATCTTGGCCATCTGCATGAGGCTTACAACGCCTTCCATCATGCGGGCGCCGCCCGAGGCTGAGACCACGATGATGGGCTTGCGTTCTTTGCAGGCGCGCTCAATTGCGCGGGTAATCGCCTCACCAACGACCGCGCCCATGCTGCCGCCGATGAAGGAATATTCCATCGAGCTAACAATCACGGGTTTGCCATTCATGGTACCGGAGGCATTGATGATGGCGTCTTTGAGGCCGGTGTTCTTCTTGCTCTGATCCAGGCGCGTTTTATACGGACGGGTATCAGAGAAATTCAACGGATCAGTGGATTGCAGGTTCCCGTCCTGAGTATCGATGCTGTCTTCATCCAGAAGCAGCATCACCCGTTGAGCGGAATCGATGCGGAAATGGTAATCGCATTTGGGGCAGACGTTGAGGTTATCTTCCAGCTCTTTTTTCCAGATGATCTGGCGGCAGCCCTCACACTTGACCCAAAGGCCTTCCGTACGCACACGCTTCTCGTCAGTTGTCTGGATCTCACTGGATTCCCGTTTAAACCACGCCACTTTGACTCAACTCAACTTTCAGCGGCTAAAGCCGCAAACTTATGGTGCTGTGACGGTATGACTTAAGTCGTACCCTGTTACGTATCGTTTTTTACAAGCGTATAGATAACCTGTGCTTTTGGAATGTCAATATTCAATTCCGCGCTGGGCCATTACGCCTTTTTCATAGGCGTGTTTGACCTGCTTCATCTCGGTGACCGTATCTGCCACCTCAATGATTGTCGGATGTGCGTTTCTCCCCGTCAAGATCACGTGTACCCGCTCGGGCTTGCGCTTTAGTGTTTCCACGACTTTTGCCGGATCGAGCATGCCATAGGTGATCGCATAGTTGATCTCGTCAAGAACCACCAGGTCCCACTGGCCGGACATGATTGCCGCTTCAGCTTCTTTCCAGGCTTCTTCCACCAGCCGAACATCTTCAGGATCAGTTTCCGCGCCGCCTACCTTTACAAAGCCGCGGCCCATCTGCTTCATCACAAAGTTGTCGCCGAAGGCCTTTACGGCATCGAGTTCGCCATAATGCCAGGAACCTTTCAGGAATTGAAGCATCAGCACCTTCATGCCATTGCCCACGGCGCGCAAGGCAGTGCCCATGGCGGCGGTGGTCTTGCCCTTGCCGGGGCCGGTATTCACGATGATGAGACCGCGATGGACGTCGTTCATGCTCAGTGGCCGGTGTGGTACGGATGGCCTCTTAAGATTGTAAATGCACGGTAGATCTGTTCCAGCAGCACCACGCGCGCGAGCTCGTGCGCCAGCGTCATTTTGCCAAAGGATAGGATCAAGTCGGCGGAGTGGCGCGCCTTGTCACTGAAGCCGTCTGCCGGGCCAATGGCGAAAAACAGGTTCTGCGTGCCGCGGTCCTGCTGGTCGCGAAGAAGCTCGGCAAATTCCTCTGAGGTGAACTGCCGTCCGCGGGCGTCAAGAAGAATCAATACAGGAGCGGTGCGGCCGGTGGTCCCGGAAGCAAGGTCCAGCAGCGACTGCTCGCTTTGCATCTCGTGTGACTCGGCGCCTACATAGCGAGAGATGCGCTTCAGGTATTCCTCGGTCAGCGCACGAATAGCGACTTCCTTTGTCTTGCCGATCCAGGCGATCTGGAGCTTCACGCCGACTTCCGAGGTTTTTTCCTGGTTGTGGCGCGCGGCTTCGTGCGCGAGGCGCTTCGTGGCGCTGAGGCTTTCTTCCTGGCAGCCGCTTTCGTAGTCTTCTTTTTTGCTGCGGGCTTTTTCGCCAGATCAGACGCGCTCAGGCGCCGGGCCGACTTCCAGAGGCGCTCCAGATCGTAAAACTTGCGGGCGCGCTCAGAAAAAACGTGAAGCACGAAATGCACATAATCCAGCAGGACCCACTCGGCCTGGTTGTAGCCTTCTACGCTGTTGGGGCGCTGGCCGGCTTCAGAGAGCTGCTTCTGAACGTCATCGGCAATGGCCTGGATCTGGCGCGGGTTGGTGCCGGAGCAGACAATGAAATAGTCAGTGAACGCTCCGCTGTTGCGGTCCATCTCCAGAATGACAACATCTTCACCTTTTTTGCCCTCAATGGCCTTGATGGCTGTGGCAACCTGCTGCCTGATTTCCTGACTCATCCGTTCTTGTGGCTCCTGCCCGCATGGCGTTGGCGGGACTCTTCAAAAGATAGCACTTTCTCTCTTTCCGCGGTGCTTCCAATGTATAGATGCTCTTTCTTGATGTACTCGGCGACCGGCAGCGGCACGTAGCGGCTGAGCTGCTTGACTGGTTTGTGTGCTGCTGCGCGAATCTGGGTAGAAGAAACTTTTTCACGCACCTCGCCGAGCAGGTGAATGGTGGCGCCCTCAAGCGCGATTGTGCCCTCCGCGCGCTGGTGGCGCACGGCCCGCAGCATCTGGTCATCGGGACGAAGAGGCTCCGGCAAGGCGCTGGCAACATCGGCGAGTGAGAACCCAGGCCTGCTTACGACAATAAATTCAACTTCCGAGAGCAGCTCCACTGGCTTGTACCAGGTACTGATGTCTTTGAAGGCATCCATGCCGATAAGGAAATACAGCTTGTCACTTTTCTTGAGCGTACCTTTGAGGCGGCGAACCGTATCAATGGAATAATTCGGCTGGCCGGTGTGCGCGTCCAGCAGCGAAGGAACAAAACGCGGATCGTCGGCAGTGGCCAGAGCCAGCATGGCAAAGCGATGCTGAAAATTTGTGAGTGGCCGCTTCTGCTTATGCGGCGGCAGGTCAGCGGGAACAAAGTAAACGCGGCCCAGTCCGAATTTGTCTGCGGCGGCCCGCGCCACGGCGAGATGGCCGAGATGCACAGGGTCAAACGTTCCGCCGAATAAGGCTATCCTCATGGCGGCTATCTGCTCTGCCTCTTCTTGAAGGCAGCGCGCTTGGGAATGCGCTTTACGCCCACAGCTTTCTTCTTTGTCTTACGCGGTGACGCGGCCTTTTTTGGCTGAGATGGCTTGTAAGTGCCGGCACGAATCTCAGCGACGCGCTTGCCTAGTGCGTATTTCAGCTCAGGAATGCCTTTGCCAGTGACAGCGGAAATTTCGTAGAGATCAAGCTTCAGCTTTTTGGCATGTTTGCGCAGTTTCGCAAGCTTCTCCGGATTGGCAACGTCCATCTTTGACGCCACCAGAATCATTGGCTTCTTTTCCAGGGTGGCGCCAAAGCTTTTGAGCTCGTCCATGATGACGTTGTAGTCAGCGATGGGGTCAGGACGGCCACTCGCGTCAGAGATGTCAATTACGTGCGCCAGCACACGCGTGCGCTCAATGTGACGCAGGAACTGCGTGCCCAGACCAGTGCCATTGTGCGCGCCTTCAATGAGACCGGGAATATCGGCGACTACATAGCTTTCCTCATTTGGCATCTCGCCGATCGTTACCACACCAAGATTAGGCTGCAGCGTGGTGAAAGGATAATCGGCAATTTTGGGCTTGGCGGCGGAGATGCGAGAAACCAATGTGGACTTGCCGACGTTGGGATAGCCCACAAGGCCGACATCGGCCAGGAGCTTCAGCTCGAGCCGCAGGACTTTTTCTTCACCAGGGAACCCCTGCTCGTGCTCTCGCGGCGCCTGGTGTGTGCTGGTGGCAAAGTGCTGGTTGCCGCGTCCGCCGCGCCCGCCGTGTGCCACGATGATGCGCTCATCAGGCTGGGAAAAATCATGAAGACGCTCGCCGGTATCTTTGTCATAAAGAATGGTGCCTACCGGGACTTTGAGCACCACGCTCTCGCCGTCACGACCGGTGCAGTTGGAACCTTCGCCGTGGCGTCCGCGCTCTCCTTTGTATTCCGGGTTGAAGCGAAAGTGGACGAGCGTGTTGTGGCGCTCACTGGATTCCATGATTATGTCGCCGCCGCGGCCGCCATCGCCCCCGGAAGGGCCGCCACGAGGGACAAACTTCTCCCGGCGAAAGGCCATGCAACCATTACCGCCGTCGCCGGCCTTTACGCGAATAAGTGCCTCATCAATGAACATGTCTGTATTTGATTGTATCGCTGGCTGCGGGGATTCGTCCCTGAAGGTGAAAAGCCCCCACATTTTTGCGGGGGCTTACAGCGGCTGAAGCCGAATATCGTTGGCTCTGAACGCAGGCATAAAATGCCTGCTCTACCCGGTCGCGGGATAGAAAAGTGAAAATGGATCAGCTCTTGTCTGACGCAGCCGCTATGCGTTTCTCGATCTCTTCTTTGGTGAGAACTTCAATCCTGGTGCCGATAAACCAATTGTTGCCGCATACGTCCCGGATGCCCGCCGAGCGCTCGCCATAAAACTGGTCCTCGGGTTCTCGCAGTGAGACGCCGCCTGCTTTGACGGCGCGTTGATACACCGCGTCCACGTCAGGAACATAAAAGTGCAGAGAGCATGGTGTGGCCGGCCACTCGTCCGAGCAGTCTGACATTTCGACCATCGAATCGCCAATCTTTACGCAAGCGTGGGCGATGCGCCCGCCTGGCTCCGGATAGCGGCCGATTTCTTCCGCTCCAAAAGCTTGTTTCAAAAAGTCCAATAACTTCGCCGCGTCCTGCACGGTAAGGTAGGGCGTGACGCTGTGAAATCCTTCCGGCTTGTAATCAATCTGGCTCATCATTCAACTCCTATTTCTTAGTGAGCGCAGCCATGCGCTTGTTCATCTCTTCCGGAGTGACATCTTCAACGTGAGTGGATATGGTCCATTTGTGTCCCCACGGATCTTCCAGAGTGCCGTTGCGATCGCCATAGAACTGGTCGGCCATCGGCTTCTTGACTTTGGCTCCCATGGAGACGGCTTTATTAAACACCGAGTCAGCGTTGTCCACATAGATCATCAGCCCAACGGTTGTGCCGCCCAATGTTTTTGGACTGATGGCTTCAGCCTCCGGAGACTCGTCGGCGAGCATCACGACTGAGTCTCCGATTTTGAGTTCGGCATGGCCAATGCGGCCGTCCGGCATCGGCATGCGGAACATCTCTGCGGCGCCGAATACGCGTTTGTAAAAATCAATGGCAGCCGCGGCACCTTTGATCACAAGATAGGGCGTGACGTTGTGATAGCCCTCAGGAACTGGCTTTACTTTTGTCATAAAAGGCTCCTTTATGTTGCGGGACTAGCCTAGTTTTATAGTCGCTCTGACAAAATGTGGCACAGACACTCTTGTCTGTGCCTGCATCTTTCACAATTCAGCACAGGCAAGAGTGCCTGTGCCACAAAATTCAAAGGGCCGTCCAGGCTAAATTCTGGTCAGCCGAACAACACCGCCCCAGGGACGGGAGCCCTGGCGGCCGTTTGATGCTGGCAGAAATGCCAGCAAACGCAGGCCGAAAGGCAGCCGCTTGATTCCGGCCGCGGTCTTCAGCATGGAATAGACTTCAACGGGCTTCCAGCCTGACGGGGTGAAGAACTCCGGCCCTTCTTCCGGCCCGAACTTTAGCGGCGATCCTGCTTTTTCCAGCGCGCCCAGATTTTGTTGCAGCATTTTGAGCAGACCGGGCGAGCACAGATCAATGGCCCAATCACGAAAACTGAGCTGCGCGGCGAGGTCGCGGGCCAACGCGGTGTTTTCATCGCGCGTGAGATATACCAGCAGGCCTTCCGTTAAGATCAGAGCTTTTTTCGAGCTGCTGCCCAGGCGCTGGAAGAGTTCCTGGCGTGCAGAAACATTGGAAAGATCAAGGCGTACACGCTCCAGCGTGCAGCGCGGCTTCTCAGCGGCGAGAATCTCTTCCTTGTAGTGGAGAATCTCAGGCAGATCAACCTCAACCCACCGCAGAGACGCCGGAAGATCCATGCGGTAAGGACGCGTATCGAGACCGGCGGCAAGGTTGATGACCAGATCGGCGCCCTGCTTTACCTGCTCCGTGATGATTTGGTCGAAGCGAAGGGTGCGCGCAACATATGGCCACTCATAGCTCAGGCCTTTCTCCATCTCCTGCGCGATTTGCTCTCCACGCGCGCCTGCAAGCTTGCGCGCAAAAGGATCGCGGAAGAGCGCGTCAGGACGCTCCGTTTCCCGCGCACGAAATATGGCAACCCACAGCGCGGTGTCAGAGATATTGCGAAGCGATTGTTCCGTTTGATTGGCCATAACTCTCTCAGTACAGCTTCATGTGACAGAACAATTCTCTATGACGGGAGGCCTTCTGTATTGTAAAAATTTGACCTAGTCGAGAATAAAAATGTGGTTCAGGCGCCTGCCCGAATTATGTGCCAGGGGCTCTGATAGCGAGAGAACGAGCGCTAAAAACGAAAAGCCCCGTCATTGCGACGGGACTTTAGTTCGAAAAATTACAGTTTCTAGGCTTTTGCCGCCTCAGCGGGCTCGATGATTACAAAGCGGCCGCTGGAGCCTTTGTCCACGAACTTGATGGTGCCGGTAACCTTGGCGAAAAGCGTGTCATCCTTGCCGCGGCCGACGTTTGCGCCCGGCTTGATGCGCGTGCCACGCTGGCGCACGATGATGGAGCCGCCGGGAACAAGCTGTCCGCCGAAAGCTTTGACTCCGAGCCGCTGCGCGTTGGAGTCGCGCCCGTTTCTTGAACTGCCTAAACCTTTTTTATGTGCCATAACTAATTCCTTTACTTAGGGGCTAGGCCCCAAAATCTGTGTGGCCTGTGGCCGAAGTTTATTTCTTCTTGCCCTTGGCTCCGCCGGACTTCTTGGCAACGCTCTTCTTGGCGGTCTTGGGCTTGCCCTTGGACTGGCTCTTTGCCGCCTTGGGAGCTGCGGCCTCACCTTCGGCTGCGGCTTCCGTCTTGGCCTTTTTCGGCTTGCGAGCCGGCAGGTCAGGCGCGGTGAAGCGCTCACCATCAAAAGCGATCTCGGTGATCCGCACCGAGGTAAACGGCTGCCGGTGGCCATAGATCTTCTTGTACTGCTTCTTGCGCTTGAAATGGAAGACCAGGATCTTGTCAGCGCGGCCGGACTCCATTACCTGTCCGCTGACCACGGCGCCTGAGCCAGGGCCGATGGTGCCCTCCTGGCTGGAAACCGCCAGAACGTCATTGAACTCAATGGTGTCACCGTTGCCGGCGGGCAGCTTCTCAATATTGACCACGTCTCCGGGAGAAACCCGATATTGCTTTCCTCCGGCGCGAATTACCGCGTACATAACTCTCTCCATTCCCGTTCCAGCCGCTTGGCCGGAAAGGACTTATATGACTTGTAAGATTGCTCTCTTCTTGAACCCTTGCGCAAAAGGCAGGAATTTCCACCAGTGGCAAACCTTGTAATTTTAACGTGATAGGCAGGCTGTGGTCAAACCTCTGGTGAGAACAGTTTCCGGCGCTAGTCGCAGCAGATACGGCCACGCAAGCCGTCAATACCTTCTTTTGCGATAATCGGAACCATAATCAGGCCAGCCAGCGGATCGGCCCACCAAAGCCCGAGCGTCGCGTTGAGCGCCAGCCCCACCAGCAGGATCGCGGAGAGGTAAGCGCAGAACTCTGTTTGTTTCGCGTCAGCGCACATGGCCGCGCTCTTCAGGTGAGCCCCAATCCGTCGTTTTGCTCGCGAAAGCAAAGGCATCACCGCCAGCGACACACATGCCAGAACGATGCCGGGAATGCTGTGCTTAGGCGGCCGCTTGTTGAGCAAGTCTCCACCTGCTTCATAGACGAGGTAAACAGCCAGTGCCAGAAAACATAAACCAACTATGCGCAGAGTAATCTTTTCGCTCCTTTCTCGCCGCCGAGGGTCCGCATCCACTGACATCCGCCATAGCAGGGCCGTTGCCGATGTTACTTCGATGAAGCTGTCAAAGCCGAATCCCAGGAGCGAGATGCTGCCGGCAATGGCCCCTGATACCACGGCGACTATTCCTTCCAGCGCGTTCCACCCTATGGTGAAGTATTCCAGACGCCTACCACGTTGCGCGGCAGGCGCACGCTCTTCGCGTTCGATAATGACATCCAGATCACCAGGATTCATTGCAAATATACCCTCCAGAAAAAATACACGGTCATGCTATAGCCAATGGTGATCACCACGTTACGCACGCTTTTGGGGTCCATTTTTTGCGCGAACCACGCTCCCGCGTAACCTCCCAGCGCTGCGCCCACAACCATCAGCAGCGCCTGCTTCCAGAACACAGCGCGGGCAAAGATGAAGACGATGACCGCCATGGCGTTACCGCAGGTAGCCAGCAGCGTCTTGAGGCCGTTCATGCTGTGTATGTTCTCCATGCCCATCATGGCGAGCAGCGCCAGCATTACTATGCCAACGCCTGCGCCGAAGTATCCGATATAAACGGCAACGCAGAGCTGCAACAGCGTGATGCCAATAACTCGCGCCAACGATGGGCCGCCTTCAGAATGGTGACGATTGATCCACGCCGTAATTTTTCCGCTGAAGCTGAACAATAAAGTCGCGCCAAGAAGCAGCCAGGGAACCATCTTGTCGAACGTGGATTGCCGCGTCTTCAGCAGCAGAGCTGAGCCCAGAATGCTTCCGACAAACGTAATCACGATCAGCGGCAGAATGCGCTTCAGCAGATCGCCGTTCAGCGCCTTGCGATACGCGCCCGTTGAAGCGAGCGTTCCCGGCCACAGTGCGACTGTGTTGGTCGCGTTGGCGTTGATCGAGGGCACGCCTGTGAACAGCAATGCTGGAAAGGCGATAAAGCCTCCGCCACCGGCAACCGAATTGATTGCGCCACCCAGTAGCGCCGCACAAAAAAGAAGGATGACTTCAGAGATGCTCACGTATTAGTTTATCGGAACTCTGGTTGAGTGCGCCTGCGTGTCCTCCGTTCGGTTTCTGTACCGCGCCTTGAGCGCGCCGATCACAATCAGCAGCGCCAGTGTGACCGCGTTGGCCACGATGATCGGCGCGGCGTGAAGAAACACTCCATACAACAGCCAGAGCACCACGCCCGCAGAAAAGGTGATCAGCATGCCCCAGGAGAGATCGTCGCAGCGCTTGCTGCGCCAGGCTTTGTGCACCTGCGGGACAAACGCGATTGTGGTCAATGTGCCGGCGGCAAAGCCAAGCAGTACAGTGAAGTTCATGGCCCAGTTCTCTGATTAACTTCCGCTTCTCCGGTATTTGCTTGCATCCAACACGCTAGCAGCTTTGGAGGCAGCTTGGCAGATCGCTACAATTTTCAGGGCATGCATCGCGGCGAATGCCCAACCGCGCTGCTTCTCATTGATGTGATCAATGACATGGAGTTTCCTGAAGGCGACAAGCTTTTCCGCCAGACGCTGCCTGCGGCGCGCAAAATCGCCGAACTGAAAAAGCGCGCCGTGGCGGCAGGAATTCCCGTTATCTACGTCAATGACAACTTTGGCCGCTGGCGCTCTGACTTTCAGCGGCAAGTGCAACACTGCCTGAATGATGGCGTTCGCGGCGAGCCCATCACGCGCCTGCTTGCGCCTGAAAACGAGGACTACTTCGTCCTGAAGCCTAAGTCGTCAGCCTTCTTCGGCACCACATTGCACTCGTTGCTTGACCATCTTGGCGTAAAAACGCTGATTCTCACCGGAGTAGCCGCAGACATCTGCATTCTCTTCACCGCGCATGATGCCCATCTGCTCGACTACAAAATCATTGTGCCTTCTGACTGCGTGGCATCGAATTGCAAACGTGAAACCACCATCGCGCTGGTCAACATGAAAAAGGCGACCCACGCGCTCATCTGCGAGTCGCCCATGATTCAGTTCAGCCGCAATCACGTAAGAGTGCGATCTTCAGCAGCAAAGCCACAACGCAAAGCCGCGTAACATCGCTATACGGTATGACCCCGGTTAACTCTTCGTCACCCAATAAGCCTCAGCGGCTATGCCGACTTCATCATGAAGAACGTCTCCACGTCTGCGTCCACGGTTGGCAGGTTCGCGGCTTCATTCTTCAATTGCTCAAACAAGATCGTGCTCAGGTAACGCTCGCCGAAGTCCGGCACCACCACCACAATCAGCTTGCCAGCGTTTTCGTCCCGCTGCGCCAGCTTCACCGCCTGCGCCACAGCCGCGCCGCCGGAAATCCCAATGAAGATGCCTTCTTCCCTGGCCATGCGCCGCGCCGTCTCCAGTGACTCATCGAGCGTGGCCGTCATGACTTCATTGATCAGGTCAGTGCGCAGCACGTCCGGCACAAAACCGCCGCCGATTCCCTGAATCTTGTGCGGCCCCGGCTTGCCGCCGGAGAGTATCGCTGAATCTACCGGCTCAACGGCCACAACCTTAAAGCTGGGCTTCTTTGGCTTGATGTACTCGCTCACGCCGGTCAGCGTTCCGCCTGTGCCCACGCCGGAGACAAAGATGTCCACCTTGCCGTCAGTATCGTTCCAAATCTCCGGTCCGGTGGTTTCGCGATGGATCTTCGGGTTTGCCGGATTTGAGAACTGCTGCAGGATGACGCCGTTCGGCGTGGTCTTCAGCAGCTCGTTTGCTTTCGCGATCGCACCCTTCATGCCCTTGGGTCCAGGCGTAAGAATGATCTCCGAGCCCAGCGCCAGCAGCACCACGCGACGCTCCTGGCTCATGGTGTCCGGCATGATCAGGATCAGCTTGTAGCCTTTGGCAGCCGCGGCAAATGCCAGTCCAATGCCGGTGTTGCCGCTTGTGGGCTCAATCAACACGGTCTTGCCCGGCGTGATGCGGCCGGCCTTTTCCGCCTCATTGATCATGCTCACGCCAATGCGGTCTTTCACGCTGTGGCACGGATTGAAGCCTTCCAGCTTTGCCAGCACCGTTGCCTTGGCGCCCTGGGTGATCTTGTTGAGTTGGACCAGCGGAGTCCGCCCGATGGTCTGCGTAATATCCTTATATATGTTCATCTCTCCACCTTTCGTGTGTACGAATTTAGGCGTCCCGCGAGAGATTTATAAGATTACCTGACCAGCTTAAAGGAAGCAAAACCCGCCGTGTGGCTCGCCACTCCTGCTGCGACCTGCGAATCCTAATCAGCACAGTCGCCCTCCTTGATGCCTGAATCCATGGACCACAAACCTGCCTTTCCTGATCCCCTCCCCCTCCATACCCATCCCAATTTGGCGTGCACTTGAGAGGGTTCATCCCAATCCATCCCAGATTGGCGTAGGGTTGAGCGAAGTACCCCCAAATTGGCGAGGGTCGGGAAGCTCATGTGGCACAGCCGCCCTCGGCTGTGCAGCTTTTTCCGATCGGCAGAGGGTCACAAAATGCCTGAAAGCACAAAACGCAACGGAATCTCTCCGTTGCGTCTGCTTCGAAAACCATCGTAGCTCTATTTCATCTGCTAGTCACGCGCGAACTAGTTCACCAGCACCGGACATGTCTTTTGCGACCCTCTGCTGAAGCCTGGTACATGTCCAAATTCCATGATCCAGAGTGCTTATTGCAACAGCTTCGGCTCTTCCTCTTCCTTCTCCTGGATCACCGCTGCTGATGCCACTCTGTCTCCGGGCTCAAGGTTCAACAACCGTACGCCCTGGGTTGAACGCCCAGCTTCGCGGATCGTCGTGGTGTCAATCCGGATAATCTTGCCGAACTGGCTGATCAGCATAGCTTCAGAAGTTTCATCCACCAGCATGATGGCAACAACCTTGCCGTTGCGCGCTGTGGTCTTTACGTTGATAACGCCCTTGCCGCCGCGCGACTGCAACCGGTACTCCTCAATCGGAGTGCGCTTGCCGTAGCCCTGCTCGGTCACGCTCAGGATCAGGCTTGGACTTTCTTCCTGCTCGCCTTTGCCGTTCGTCTTCTTCTTGGCTTCTTTCGGCGTTACTGCCATGCCGACGATGTGGTCGCCCTCATCCAGGTCCATGCCGCGCACGCCGTACGCCGGCCGTCCCATGGAGCGCACACCCTCTTCGTCAAAGCGGATCGCTTGGCCTTCATGCGAAGCCAGGAAAACGATCTGGTTGCCGTCGGTCAGCCGCGCCGCCACCAGTTCGTCGTCTTTTTCAATTCCAATCGCGATGATCCCGCGTGACATCACGTTGGAGAAGTCCTTGACCGGCGTCTTTTTCACTGTGCCGTTGCGCGTTGCGAAAAAGACGTAGCGGTTCTCTTCTTCCAGGTTGCGGACCTCTAGCAGAGTCTTCACCGTTTCACCCGGCTGCAGCGCCACCAGGTTGCCGATGTGCTTGCCCTTGCCCGCCGCGCCCACGTCCGGCACTTCATACACCTTGAGCCAGTACACGCGTCCTGTGTTGGTAAAGATCAGCAGATAGGAGTGCGTTGAAGCCGCGAACAGGTACTCGACAAAGTCCTCATCGCGCGTCTTCATTCCGGTGCGGCCTGTGCCGCCGCGCCGCTGCTGGCGATAAGTGGAGAGCGGAGTCCGCTTCAGGTAGCCGCTGTGCGAAACCGTTACAATCACCTGCTCATCGGCGATCAGGTCTTCCAGCGTGATCTCGGTTGATTCGTCGGTAATCTGCGTGCGCCGCTCGTCGCCGAACTGTTCCTTTACTTCCTGCAGCTCTTTTACAATCACGCCGCGCAGCTTCTTGTCTGAGCCCAGAATCGACTCGTACTCGGCGATCTTCTCGCGAATTTCCTCCAGCTCTTTGAGAATTTCTTCCGTCGAGAGGCGCGTCAGCCGGTAGAGCTGCAGCTCCAGGATCGCGTCAGCCTGCCGCGGCGAAAGCCGCCCTTCCGCTCCGCCCACTTTGGCCTGAATTTGCTTATCAACAATCTTGAACTTTGCTGCCAGCAGGTTTTCTTTGGCTTCTGCTCGTGAACTCGATGCGCGAATGATCTTGATCACCGCATCCAGATTGTCCAGCGCGATCTTGTAGCCTTCCAAGATATGCTCGCGCTCGCGGGCCTTCTCCAGCAGATAGACCGTGCGCCGCCGCACCACGTCCACGCGGTGATCAATGAAGTGCTGGATCGCCTGCACCAGCCCCATCTCTTTTGGCTGGCCGTTCACCACAGCCAGAAAGATCATGCTGAAGCTCGTCTGCATGTCTGTGTGCTTGTAAAGCTGGTTGAGGATGATCTGCTCTTCCGCGCCGCGCTTCAGCTCCACCACAATCCGCATGCCGTCGCGTCCTGACTCATCGCGCACGTCGGAAATATCGTCAATCACCTTCTCGTTCACCAGCTCGGCAATGCGCTTCACCAGTGACGCCTTGTTCACCTGGTAAGGAATTTCCGTAATCACAATGGCTTTCCGGCTCTGCGCCAGATCTTCCAAACCGGCTTTGGCGCGCATCACAAAGCGTCCGCGGCCGTTGGTATAAGCTGCCTCAATCCCGCCACGCCCGTAGATCGTGGCTCCTGTGGGGAAGTCTGGGCCTTTTACAATCTTCAAAACTTCTTTCAGCGTCGTCGCAGGATTATTCACCAGCATGATCGCTGCTTCCACAATTTCCGTAAGATTGTGTGGTGGGATGTTCGTCGCCATGCCCACGGCGATTCCGTTTGATCCATTCACCAGCAGATTGGGAATCCGTGTCGGCAACACGGTAGGCTCAACCGTGGACTCGTCATAGTTCGGCGTGAAGTCAACCGTTTCTTTGTCGATGTCCTCCATCAGCGCGCCGGCGATCCTCTGCAGCCGGCACTCGGTGTAACGCATTGCCGCCGGCGGATCATTGTCCACCGATCCAAAATTTCCCTGCCCATCAATCAACGGATAACGCAGCGAGAAATCCTGCGCCATGCGTACCAGCGTGTCGTAAATCGCAGAGTCGCCATGCGGATGATAGAGACCCATGGCCTGTCCCACCACCTTGGCGCATTTGGTGTACTTCTTGTTGTACTGCAGCCCCATCTCCTGCATCGTGTACAGCACGCGCCGGTGCACCGGCTTCAATCCGTCGCGCACGTCAGGCAGCGCGCGCCCGATGATCACCGACATGGAATAGTCGAGATACGAACGCCGCATCTCCTCTTCAATGTTGATCGGCTGCACGTTGGCTGCGCCCGGACCGCCGCCGTCTCCGCCCGGAGGCGGGTTCAATGGGAGCTGTGGGTTTTGTTCATCTGCCATGTTGTTCTCTCACTCAGAAATGCGAATTTTAGGGCACACT